>CAZGJN010000110.1:0-1569 GCA_964526645.1 uncultured Saprospiraceae bacterium | reverse complement strand
AGTTACAGCGTCACAGTCAGGGATGCTAATGGCTGTGAAAATTCTCAAAATGCAAGTTTGCAAAGCTCTAGTAATTTAACCATTCGTTTAGATGCTGTCTCACAGCCCACCTGTGCAGGCAAAGATGGTAGCCTAACGATTCAAACAACTGGCGGCATAGCGCCCATTACCTATTCGATTGATGGCAGTGCATTTCAAAACAATGCCACTTTTAGCGGCTTATCGCCAGGCGCTTACACCATTACAGCGCGCGATGCCAACAATTGTCAAGTTTCTACAACAGTGATTTTAAATAATCCGGCGGCAGGTTTGGTCAATGCCACAATTACCACTATTAGCCCGACGCTTTGTCCAGGTACAACACTTACGCTTTCTGCGAATTTGCCACAAAACACCACCGGTCGTTGGACTGCCAGCAGCAATGTCGTGCAATTTGGCAATACCAATAGTCGCACGACCACCGTTACTGCGAGTCAGCCAGGCTTTTATACTTTGATATGGACGCTTTCTGCGCCGAATTGTCCGAATTACAGCCAGGCAACAGTCGTGTTGAATGTTCCAGCGCCGCCCCAGGCAGAAGACGATGGCGTGTTTGAAATCGAAGCGGCAAGCGTGCTCGACATTGCTGTTTTGGAAAATGACCTGCCCAATCAGAACGTCCGTATTCGCATTCTGAAAACACCGATGCAGGGTACGGCGCAGTTATTGGCGAATGATGCGATTCGCTACGAGGCGATTGAGGAAGAATCCGGCAGGGATACGCTGATTTATCAAATTTGTTTAGATGCTTGTCCCACACTTTGTGATACGGCTTTGGTAGTCTGGCAAATTGGTGGCAGTATTTGCGATTTAGAAAACGTGGATCCGCGCGTCATTTTCCCGGAAGGCATCACCCCGAATGGCGATGGCTATAATGAAGCCTTGGAGTTTAAAATCGTAGATAAATTGGGCTGCCCCACCAACTACGCGCAAAGTGATATTTCCATTTTCAACCGCTGGGGCGACAAGGTTTTTCATCAAGAACCGTATGAAAATGGCTGGAATGGCAACACCGAGGATGGCAAGGAACTACCGCCGGGTGTGTATTACTACGCGCTGCGGGTGCGCCGCGAAGGCAAGAAAGATTATGTCCGCTTTGGAAATGTTTCGATTTTTCGGTAGTCTCAGGTTCTTCGCAAAAGAATATTCAAAAAACCAGTAACATTTCTTTTTATCAGCAATATGGAGTTGAAAAATAAATTCGATTATGAAAAAATTCCTATTGCTGGCGATCTTCTTTTTTATCTTACAAATTGTTAAAACCCAGGATCAGGACATAGGCATCAACCTCCGTTTCGATGTATCCAAACAATTCAAACTCAATGACAAATTGCGCATCGAACTCCGCGAGCAATTGCAAATCAATCCTGAACTCAAAAATCTGAAGACCAAAAAAGATAGCGATATTTTCAACGAAATCGAACTATTCCCTTACGACGATGACGAAGAAGAGGAAGAGGACGACGAGCAAGAAGAAGAAAATGAAGACGACCCAGGCGGCTTCAACGAACTGAACGATGCCCGCCAGCG
>CAZGJN010000109.1:0-1599 GCA_964526645.1 uncultured Saprospiraceae bacterium | reverse complement strand
AAAGTCATTATCTTTGTGCTTTCGCTTAGAAAACTATTGGGTTTATTATCATTATTCCGTCTCGTCCGAGTCTCTCGTAGAGGACTCGGTCATTCCCACGCTGCTGTCGAGCCTGCATCCAAGGGTCTCATGCCGTCAGCCTGCGACCGTTTTTTTAATTACAAGCTTTTCAAATAAGCCTGCACTTTTTGCGTAATAACTTTTTTCACCGTCGCCCAAGTTACTTTTAGCAGCATTTTGGGGTCGGCGTCCAAGTCAGCATCCTCGAAATAGGTCATACTCTTGAAAATATGGAACATGTCCATGTTGGGCATTTTACTTTCAAAAAGCTGTACGATTTCAGCCATACTGTATTTTTCCAGCAGGAAATAAAGGTCAAAGAAGTCTTTTTTCACACCGCGTCGAGCAATTGCAAGCAGTTTCATGACGGCAATATTTTCAATGGAGACCAGTCGAACGCCTTCTACTTTTATAAATTCTTGTACGAGTGGATAGGGGAATTTCAGAAAATCTATTTTTAAATCATCTAAGCGCACTTGCAGAAAGGGCGGCTTATCTACCAGAATATCAAGATTGCCCAAAGGTTGTAATGCTTGAATTACTTGGCTGCTGTCGAATTCTTCCGAAGTAAAGAGGTCGAGGTCAATGGAAAGGCGATGCCCGATTTGTAATGCCAGCGCAGTACCTCCAACAAGATTGAACTGGTGTAACGTCGGCATCTGCATGATGGCTTTTAGAATTGCCAGAGTTCCTGCACTGACAGTGGCTGATTGTAGCATCGAAATTCGGATTTGGGAACGTTGAAGAGTACGCTGCAAAAGTTGAGGGTCAATTTGTCTAAATATCTGATTTCTAAGGCTTCCTGTTTGATGCGTTCATAGCCGTACAGGCTGACAAGCGCTACCCAGTCGCGCATACGTCCGCGCGAAAGCACTCTTTCTACGATAAAACGCGCATTTTTTTCGGCATCCAGCATAGTTTCATCCGTATCCCAAAAGAGACTGGTGGAAAATAAATTTGCAATATCTTTTTGTCCTACTTGTAAACTTGTGGAACTCATGTCTCTTATTTGGTTTATTAACAAATATAGCAAAAATTTCGTTCTCTAACTCTTATCTTTATCAAAGTTTCAGGCATTGGCAATAGCTGCTTCTATTTCGTCCATATCATATTAAAAAACCGAGACTTTATATTTGCCCAGCAATTCAATAAAAGCCTGCTTCGATAAGCCCACCATCGCCGCACCCTGCCCGGAAGTAATCAAGCCCTCCTCAAAAAGCTTCGCCGCCAGCAGCACCTGCAACTCAAATGCACTAATTCTTAAACCCTCCGGTAAATTAAGCTGAATACTCATAATCTCTTTTTTTGATTGCAACGCAAATTACTGGTTTTTAGGTTCATTTTGTAACCCGAGTCTCCTGTGGAATACTCGAAGGGATTGTAGATGCTAATACAATGGATTATTCTCCTCACTGGAAATAAATGCCGCACTTGAGTTAACAAAACCAATTGAATCAGAATCGCCCCCTGGTACAACCAAGAAGGGTTTATTCATCTTGTCCTCAGTATCTTCAGGCGAAATGGAAGCAATCACCCATT
>CAZGJN010000108.1:0-1612 GCA_964526645.1 uncultured Saprospiraceae bacterium | reverse complement strand
TATTCACCTTTAATGAACAAAATATCATGATAGCGATCCGCAATTTACATAAATCCTACGGCAAGCTGGAAGTGCTCAAAGGCATTGACCTTAGTTTTAGTGAACCAGGCAAAGTGACTGCCATTCTTGGTCCCAACGGCTCCGGTAAAACTACGCTCATTAAATCGCTGCTGGGTATGGTGATCCCCAGCCAGGGGGCGATCGAAGTAAATGGGCATGATATTCGAGGTGAATGGACTTATCGTTCGCAGATTGATTATTTACCTCAAATTGCAAGATTTCCTGAGAACCTAACTGTACGCGAGCTCATCGCCCTCATCAAAGATATTCGTGGCGAAAACGCTGCTGATGAGCGTTTTATAAAAATATTTGACCTCCAACCACATTTGGATAAATGCCTAAGCAGTCTCTCCGGCGGCACGAAACAAAAAGTGAATATCACGCTGGCACTCATGTATGATAGCCCTTTGGTTATTCTTGATGAACCTACGAACGGCTTGGATCCCTTGGCAATGGTGCATTTTAGAGAATTGATAAAGGAAGAACGCACTAAGGGTAAAATTATACTTATTACAACACATATCATGAGTCTGGTAGAAGAAATCGCTGATGAAGTAGTTTTTCTACTCGAAGGTAAAATTTATTTCCGGGGAACGATTGCCGAACTCAAAGCACAACACAACGAAACCAGTGTGGAACGCGCTATTGCACAAATTTTGAGCAGAAAGCTGAGCTTTAGTTCTAATGGGCACGTCGAAAAATCATTAATCATTGATCATTTAACATTTAACATAGCGCATTAAGTTTTTATTATTCAAAATTCAAAAATCATGCTTAAAATATTAAAATATACGCTTTTTGATTTACTCCGTAGCCGCTGGACTTATCTTTATTTTGGATTTTATTTAGTATTTGCCAGTGCTTTATTATTTCTGAGTGGCGATGTATCAAAAGTAGTCATCAGCTTGATGAATGTAATATTGATATTATGCCCGCTGATTGCTACGATGTTCGGTGTGATGTATTATTACAATTCAAGAGAATTTATTGAGCTACTACTCGCGCAGCCCTTACGCCGCATTGACATTTTCTGGGGACAGTATCTCGGCTTGGCAATATCATTATCATTTAGCTTATTACTTGGTATCGGTATTCCATTCCTGTTTTACGGTATTTTTGCATCGGGTAGTATTTGGAATTTCTTCATACTCATCCTCGATGGGATACTGCTGTCCTTCATTTTCTCTGGACTTGCATTCTTGATTGCACTGCGCAACGATAACAAAATCAAGGGCTTCGGGTTGGCAATTCTGACCTGGCTATTTTTTGCAGTTATTTATGATGGCTTATTTCTACTAATATTAATTTGGTTTCGTGAATATCCCTTGGAAACAACTTCCATCGGGCTGGCTATGTTCAATCCAATTGACTTATCTCGGATTCTAATTTTATTAAAACTCGACATCTCCGCGCTGATGGGCTACACCGGTGCGGTTTTCCAGAAATTTCTCGGTTCTGGCTTTGGTATGATGCTATCTTTAGGAGCGCTGCTACTCTGGATTATATTACCCACCTTGGGCATTCGACGCGTAGCGCTGCGGAAAGATTTTTA
>CAZGJN010000107.1:0-1751 GCA_964526645.1 uncultured Saprospiraceae bacterium | reverse complement strand
TTGCTCAAAACGAGCGTCTTTCTTACGCGATCCGGCTGGATTTTCCCAATTTCAGCCTTCCTTTTGACAACTTTAAAGAGAATTTCCGTAACGGAGGACTCTCCTTTGAAGTGCGCTATGCTTACGCTGAACCAACCGTGAGCCGACCCTTTGGAACCACACAACAAGTATTGCAAATCGGTTACTTCCGCAACCGTTACCATGGCGATCATTATTTTGTGAATACCCAATTTGCCGTAGCACCCACCATTGGGCAAAACCTGGAAGTAGGCGCTTCGCTGGGTGTGGGCTATCTCTGGGCAAGTGCGCCCGGCGACAACTTTCAATCGGATGGCAACGGCAACTGGGCTACCGTGCGCAATACCAAAGGTTTTCTGACCATACCGCTGGGCATTCGCGCTGGCTATCATACCAAACTGGGCTCAGTGAACTGGACACCGTTCTTGAGTTATCAAATCATGCCAACAATTGGCTACAACGATGCTATTCCGATAGGACCACTCAATCAGTTTTCTGTAGGCAATCAGTTTAAATTTTAAAAAATTATTCAAACCTTCAATATCATGAAATCACCTATCATTTTCATAATCAGCATTTTATTTTTATTATCAGCTTGTTCGGTAGAGGAACAAGTACTCGCAGTGGACGATTGCGCATCCAATTTACCTTCTGCACCCGATCATTCACTGAAAGCGCCGCTGCAGGCAATCATGGACAAATACGTTAAACGCGGGCTTCCTGGCGCGGTTATTGGCATCAAAGACAAGGAAGGCTACTGGATCGGTGCAGCGGGCTACGCGCAGTTGGAAACCAAAACACCGATGGAACCTTGTCAGGTGCATCTGGGGTACAGCATCACCAAAACCTTCACAGCAGCAGCGATCATGCGCCTCGTAGAGCAAGGCAAAATTGACCTGGAGCGTACAATCCAGACTTATTTACCTAATGATATCGCCAATAATATCACAGGCAGTGATAAAATTACCGTGCGGCAGTTGTTGAACCAAACCTCCGGCTTACCTGATTTTTTTGAGGTTTTGTCCTGGCAGTCTGATTGGCTAAGCAAACCCTCGAAAATCCGCACCAAAGAGGAAAACCTAAAAGCCATTTACAACAAATCGCTCAACTTTGAGCCAGGTACAGATTGGCAATATTCTAATACGAATTATTTGGTACTGGCATTTATTATTGAGCATGTTACAAAACAAAATCATGCACAGGTATTAAAAGAATTGGTGCTGGATCGTGCCAATCTGAATATTTATTACAAAATACAACCGGAGTATTTAGAAAAACTGCCTTTGCCCAATTTTTATTCCGACCGTTTTGCGAATGGCAGCCTCGAAAACATCACGCGCGCGCATGTGAACACCTACGGCTATTCTGATAACGGCTCTGGTGGTATCGCCGCAGCGCCCGTGGATTTTGTGTTTTTCATGGAGGCTTTGAGCAAAGGGCTCATCCTCTCCAACACTTCCCTACAGCAAATGCAGCAATGGGTAAAGGGAAAACATTCGACCGACTGGGAGTACGGTTTGGGTTTTGAATACTACCAGTACGGCGGCGGGCAGCCCGAACTGGGGCATGGTGGCACCGGCATTGGTGGGCGCACTTTGTTATTGTATTCGCCCAATAATGACATTACATTCTTTATCGCTACCAATCTGGGCGGCGAGACCAGCGTGCAGCAAATCATTCTCACCAGCGAGTTTTTGAATGAAACTGCTGAATTTTTGTGCAAACCAAGATAA
>CAZGJN010000106.1:0-2027 GCA_964526645.1 uncultured Saprospiraceae bacterium | reverse complement strand
TCGCCACCTAAAATTTTACCCTCAGAACCTAAAGTTTTAGGTTTAGAACCTAAAATTTTACCCTCTACTACCTAAAAGTTTAGGTTCGTTACCTAAAAGTTTAGCCCGACAACCTAAAAGTTTAGGTTCATCACCTAAAATTTTACCCCTCACAACCTAAAAGTTTGGGTTCGTTACCTAAAAAATTTTACCCTGCCCGAAGCCGCGCCCGCCATTTTGGGCAATTTTTTCTACGCCTTTGACGTCAATATCCGGCAGGCAATCGGCTTGGGCATCTTCGGCGGCGGCGGCTTGGGCTTCGACTTCTACCTTGCAATGGGGGCATGATGGAGTACCGCAGCGCGCTGGCGCTGATGATCGTCATCGTGGTACTGGTGTTCCTGTCCGAGCGCGTCTCGACTTACCTGCGCAACCAAGCGATGAAAGGCTGAGGTGAATGATTTATTATTAGTAGAGTAGTTTGATAATCAATAGTCGAAAATTGGCTAACAATCCATTATTTAAGTAAAAGGATATCAATACGATCTTGCTGCTCGGTGGCTATCGGATAAAATTTCAATCAAAACAGCGGGATTCAGCGTGGCTTTCATTTTTTTTGTACTGATAAAATTGCTGTTCACCACAAACAATTACTTTGTACAAATATCGCTGAAAAAAAAATCGGACAAGCAAATCGGGAAATTTATACCTTTCCACAAAACGATTGTAATTTTAGGTGTCTTTAAACTCATTTTATGCAAACGCTTTTCATTCGTTTCTTTCTCTTTTTTGCTGCAATTCTTTCTCTTTTTTGCTGTAAAAACGAGCATAAACAGATTGTATCGGAATCACCTACCATTTTGCGCCAGCCAGCAGAGTACGATCCACAGGAAGCCATCTGGCTCATCTGGTCGCCTTTCGACCATGCAAAGGGATTCTCCAACGAACAAGTCACGCTGGCAATCATGGATGCGGCGCTGCCCGATACGCGTGTGAAGGTGGCAGTGGCGAATGATACCTTATTGCAGCGGGCGAAATCCTTGATCCCCGCAGCTTGGCTGGAAAGCGGGCAGGTAGAATTGCTGAAAATTCCTTCGATGGAATTCTGGGCAAGAGACATGGGACCGGTTTTTGTAGTGAACAACAAGGGTGAATTGATGGTGGCGGATTTTAATTTTAATGTTTGGGGCAGCACCGATACGACCGATGCGCACGCACGCGTGGAAGAAAAGTTTGATGAATTGGTAGCCGGCAAAATGGGGCTGGCATCCATTTCCACACCTATGGTGAGCGAAGGCGGCGACCGTGAGGTGAATGGCGAAGGCTGCCTGATGGTGGTGGAAGCGGTGGAACTGCAGCGCAATCCGGGTATGACGAAGCTACAAATCGAAGCGGCTTTTCGGCGATTGTTGGGTGCAAAAAAAGTGATTTGGCTTAAAAAAGGCCTGCGCGAAGACGACCACCCCTTTTTGGGGGTACTGACCTTGAAGGACGGCACGAAAGCGTATAACTCCCTGACAACCAATGGGCATATAGACGAGTTTGCTCGCTTTGTGAATGATTCTACAATTTTACTGGCAAAGGTGGATACATCGGATTTGGATGACCCTGTTGCACAGGAAAACCACCGTCGCATGGAGGAAAATTTTCAGATTTTACAAAATGCCACTGACCAAAATGGCAAACCCTTCCGAATCATTCGCGTCCCCCTGCCGCCCATCATGTTACAAACCATGAAGCCCGGCGATGCCGTATATGATGCACTGAGTGAAATGGAATTTCAAGATGGTTCGATATTTCCGAAGGGAGAGCCCGTGCAGGTGATTGCTGCGGCGAGTTATCTCAATTTTTTGATTACAAACAAGGCCGTTATTGCACCAAAATATTGGCAGAAAGGCAGAAGCGAAACTTTAAAAACGCGAGATGAAACGGTGCGACAAATTTTACAAAAAGCCTTTCCAGAGCGAAAAATTATTATGCTGGATGTAATGGCGATTAATCTGGGAGGTGGCGGTATCCACTGCATTACGATGCAAGAACCAAAAGTG
>CAZGJN010000105.1:0-2047 GCA_964526645.1 uncultured Saprospiraceae bacterium | reverse complement strand
ATGGAAATGGAAAAAGTGCCAAAGGCAGGCTACAAAATTGAAGGCTTGTGGATTAGCGGTTTTCAACGAAAATTGACTTTGCAAAACCTGCTTTTCCCGATCAAGCTGCTGAGTAGTATGCTCAAAGCTCGGCAAATCATTCGTCGCTTTAAGCCAGATGTGGCGGTAGGTGTGGGTGGTTATGCAAGTGGACCTTTGCTGGAAATGGCAACGCGCATGGGCGTTCCGGCGCTTATTCAGGAGCAAAATTCTTATGCGGGTGCGACGAATCGCTTGCTTTCGCAAAAGGTGCAAAAAATTTGTGTGGCATACGATGGTATGGAACGCTATTTCCCAAAGGAAAAGCTCGTATTGACGGGCAATCCGGTGCGCAAGGATTTGGTAAACATTCAAGCTATACGCGAAGAGGCATTGCAGTATTTTGCCCTTGACGCGAATAAAAAAACGCTGATCATCTTTGGCGGAAGCCTCGGGGCACGTACACTCAATCAAGCAATGGCGGCGCGTACCAATGCTTTACGCGAACGTGCTGATATTCAAGTGCTTTGGCAATGCGGCAGCTTGTATTACGAACAGTTCAAAGATTGTGAAACTGCCAAATTGCCGAATGTCAAAATCCAGGCATTTATTGATCGAATGGATTTGGCATACAAGATGGCGGATGTAGCAATAGCAAGGGCTGGCGCGCTGACGGTTTCAGAATTGTGCCTGGTTGGACTGCCTTCAATCTTGATACCTTCGCCGAATGTGGCGGAGGATCATCAAACCAAAAATGCGATGGCGTTGGTGCAAAAAGATGCTGCGATTTTATTAAAAGATGCGGATGCAAAAGAACAAATGATCCCGAAAGCCCTGGAATTGATGGATAATGAAGATTTGAAACAAGAATTATCAAAAAATATCAAACAATTAGCAAAACCAAATGCAGCAGAAGAAATCGCAGATGAAGTATTAAAATTAATCCCAATAAGCCCACAACTTTAGTCGTGTTTATATGAAATAAAATGAATATCAACGAATTACGAATAGTATATTTTATAGGAATTGGTGGAATCGGCATGAGCGCTTTAGCCCGCTATTTCAAAGGCTTGGGCGCAGAAGTACATGGCTACGATAAAACAGAAACAACGTTGACCAAAAAGTTGGTCGAAGAAGGAATGCAAATCCATTACAACGAGGATGTGTCTAAGATTCCGGCAGGTGTTGACCTGGTGATCTGGACCCCGGCCGTGCAGAAAGATCATGCGGAATTGCAATATTTTTTGCAACATGATATTCCGGTAAAAAAACGCGCGGAAGTACTCGGCATCATTAGCCAAAACCGACGTTGTATCGCTTTGGCGGGAACGCATGGAAAAACCACAACTTCCTCACTTACAGCACATTTGCTGAAAGCAGGCGGTGTAGATGCCACAGCGTTTTTGGGTGGGATTGCGCAGAATTTTCAGTCGAATTTTGTCAACGGACAAAGCGATTGGGTGGTGGCGGAAGCAGATGAATACGACCGTTCGTTTTTGCACTTGCACCCGGAAATAGCGGCAATCACTAGCATGGATCCTGATCATCTGGACATTTATGGCGACGCGGATTCGGTGCATGATACTGGCTATCTGGCTTTTGCCAAACAAGTGACGGGGACTTTGTACGTGCAGTACAACTGGATGCAATATTTTGACAAAACGAAAGTGCGTAGCTATGGCGTGGAGGGTGGTGATTATCGCTCGGAAAACTTGAGGGTGGAAGAGGGTTATTTTGTATTTGATTATAAAAATCCGACGCAAACCATTGATAATCTGCGATTTCCAATGCCAGGGCGGCATAATGTGGAGAATGCTACTGCCGCAATTTCGATTGCATTGCAGGTAGGCGTTACACCAGAAGCGATTCGCTCGGGATTATTGAGTTTTAAAGGTATCAAGCGCCGCTTTGAGTTCATCGTTCGCACCGAAAAGACGGTGTATATTGATGATTACGGGCATCATCCGACCGAGTTGAAAGCGGCGATTGGCGCGGCAAAGCAATTGTTCCCAAACCGAAAGGTGACGGG
>CAZGJN010000104.1:0-2132 GCA_964526645.1 uncultured Saprospiraceae bacterium | reverse complement strand
AGTAAATGATTGCAAAACTTGCGCTCAAAATTGATTTCATCCTGGCTGACTTCGATATTATTATTAATCAGTAAATCCTCGATTTCGCTTAGTTTTTTGCCAATGGTTTCTGCTTCTGATCTGAGTTTTTCATTATGCCCGGCTTTGGTAGCCTGTTCGGCGATGGTTTTCATTTGCTCGCGCACCGAGCGTAGGTTGCGAATGCGATTTTGCGAATCATCAATCATATCGCGGATTTCCAATGCCATATCCGATTGAGCTTTGTAATCAGCGGCGTTTATATTCGTCCAACGAGGATCGGGTAAAACTGTGAAGCTGTGCGTTTGCGTCCAATCACCAATCGTTAATCGAGCTTGATATACGCCTGGCCTTGCGCGCGGCCCTGCTGCTGGGATCGAAACGTCCATTGTAATCATATTTTCTACTAAATTCGGGCCATTGTACTGCAAATCCCAGGATATAATATTAAAACCTTTTTTTATGTCTATTTTTCGACGGCTATTTTTAGAATCCTTTTCATACTTACGAATTACATTTCCATTTATATCTAAAATTTCTAATGTAATAATTTCATTATTTTTGGGTGCATTTTTCACATAGATATTAAATTTTGCATCATAACCACTAAAGCTGGTGCGATAGGTATCACGCGGTTTGAAAAAAATCTTATCCGCTTTCGCCAAATTATCATTCAGCTGATGCAGTGGTGTGAGATCGTCCAACACCCAGAAGGCGCGCCCCTGCGTGCTGACAGCCAAATCTTTTTGGTGTACTTCCAGATCGGTAATCGGCACGTGTGGTAAGTTCAATTGCAAAGATTGCCAATGCTTGCCGTCATCAAATGAAATGTACATTCCATACTCCGTACCCGCGTAGAGCAAGCCTTTGCGGTCGGGGTCTTCGGCTATCGCACGAACGAAATGACCATCGGGAATGCCGTTTTTACCATCGGTGAGCAATTCCCAACTTTTACCAAAATCATTGGTTCGGAAAATATAGGGTTTAAAATCGTTGTAGCGATATTTTTGCACCGCCAGAAAAGCGCGGCCCGGCGCATGGCTGGAAAGCTCGATTTTATTGACTGTACACTCGCCGGGCATATTTTTGGGAGTGATGTTTTGCCAGGTATTGCCTTCGTCAAAAGTGATATGCACCAAGCCGTCATCCGTGCCTGCCCAAAGTTCGCCTTGCTTGAACGGGGATTCTTCCAAAGCAAAAACCGTACAATAAATTTCCACACCAGTGCCATCATGTTGAATCGGGCCGCCGGGAATGTCGAAGTATTTGTCCATATTTTTGGTCAGATCCGGGCTGATGAGTTGCCAATCCTGCCCGTCATTGCTGGTTTTAAACACGCGATTCGCAGCCTGATACACCACATTCGGATTAAAATTTGACACGACAATCGGGAAGTTCCATTGCCAGCGATACTTGAGTTTGCGTTGCTCGGTGCCCTCGGTGTAATGCGGATACGCCGTGACCTGACGGGATTGACCCGTTTCCAGATTCGTAATTGTGATTTCACCACTGTAGCTGCCCGCCCAAACAATATTCGGATGCTCGTGATTCACGCCCACGTCCGCGCATTCGCTGCCACCTACATCGTACCAGTTTTGAAAATCAGTAATGCCACCCGGATCGCGGTTGGGTATGCTGATCGTCGTATTGTCTTGCTGCCCGGCGTATAAGCGATAAGGAAATTGATTGTCAACGGTGACGCGGTAGAATTCAGAAGTTGGTTGATTTAGTTGCGTACTCCAGGTTTTGCCACCATTCAAAGTGACTGTTGCACCACCATCGTTGCAATGAATCATCAGATTCGAGTTGTTAGGATTAATCCAAAGCCCGTGATTGTCACCATGCGGCACCGAAATTTCCATGTCAAAACTCTTGCCGCCATCCACCGATTTCCAGAAATCCACATTATTTACAAAAACAGTGTTTTCATCTTGCGGATCAGCAGTGACGTGTGCATAATACCAGCCTCGCTGTCGAAGCTTATGATCTCTGCAAACGCGTGTCCAGTTTTTGCCTGCATCATCCGTGCGATACAATCCTCCTTCTTCATCATCTTTAGCTATAATAATCGCCCAAACGCGGTTGGGATTCGCGGGAGAAATCGCCAAGCCAAT
>CAZGJN010000103.1:1248-2494 GCA_964526645.1 uncultured Saprospiraceae bacterium | reverse complement strand
ATCAAAAAAGCGTGAACTCAGTCTTGCTTTTTGGAACTTTCTAACAGTGGGAGGAGGCTAAGGTCATACATTTCGCGCATCATATCAATGACAATTATCTCTGTATTTTCATAGCATCTACTTAAAATCTCGAATCCTGTATAAAATCATAATCCGTCAGCGTCATCAGGAAGGTAATAATGCGTTGTTTTTCAGCATCGGTGAGGGATATGCCCAGCTTGCCGTTTTGCTGCAATTCGGTGGCTAATGTGGGGGAATATTTTACACCATTATGATAATGATTTAGTACTTCTTGTAATGTCTTGAATCTACCGTCGTGCATGTAAGGCGCCGTCAAGGCAACATTGCGCAGGCTGGGTACCCTGAATTTGCCCAAATCTGCATCTGTTTCAGTGATTCTGGCGCGACCTAAATCTTTTTCAAAAACAGTGTCCAAGCCATTATTTCGATAATCCTGATTAGTAAATAACTCGCCGCTGTGGCAAGAGGCGCATTTCTGCTCAAACAATTTCAAACCCTCCAGTTCTTCCTGATGCAGCGAACCTTTGCCCAAGCGGTAGGAATCATACTTGGAAGTTGCTGAAACGAGCATTGCCTGAAATTGTGACAGTGCCAGAAGCATATACGGCGTGGTAATGGTATCTATTTCTGGAAATGCTTTTTTGAACAAAGCCGGATAAGTGCTGTGGCGATTGAGCTTTTTAATTACATTGGCTAATGTTTCATTCATTTCCAGCTCATTTTCAATGGCATTTGGAGGCGCAAGGTCCAAATGGAATACGCCGCCATCCCACATAAACTCTTTCATAAAAGCCATGTTGGCAATGGTGGGCGCATTGCGTGTGCCCTCGCGCTCGTCCACGCCTAAGCTCAGGCGATGCTGCGGATCGGTGAAAGCCACGGATTTTACATGACAATTGCTGCAAGCCACGGAGTTATCACTCGACAAAATAGGGTCGTTGAACAATTTTTTACCCAATTCAAAACCCGCCTGCGTCACTGGATTCCGGTCAAAAGGATAGGTTGGCTCCGGGAAATGCGGGGGCTTTTCAAAACGAAATGCATTGGAGGTAATGTCCTCTTTTTCACAAGCCATCAACAGCGCAAACACAAGCAGAAAGAGCAGCATTCTTTTCATGGCATTTTCAATTATAAATAAGGCAGGGCTTCGCCCACCCTGCCCGTATTGTTAGATTTTATTGATGAACGTGATCATAAGCAAATGCTTTGGCAATGTTATTCGCCA
>CAZGJN010000103.1:0-1148 GCA_964526645.1 uncultured Saprospiraceae bacterium | reverse complement strand
GTGTGCGCCGTCACATTATTTACCCAATGCTCGTGGATGTGCAACTCCTCGCCGTGCGTATGCTTATCTTCGGAATACACCACTGAGTTATCTGCTTTTTTGCGGATGACGATTTCCCAGCCATGTAATTCCTGTGCAGCCTTGATATCTGCTTCAATGTGAACGGTATCGCCTTTTTCAAAAACCTGACCCAGTTTAGGCGATTCGATGGTGATGGTAGCATCGAGTTCTTGCTCTTCGTCGCTCTTAGAACAAGCAGCCGCGAAGAGGCTAATTGTTACTGAAATTATTATGATAAATTTTAAGGTATTCATCGTTTTAAAATTTTAGAATAAAAAATTCAGATTTGCAGCTACTCTCGGATAGCTCGTCAGTTGCCCATCAGACAAATGTTGATACATCACCTGCTGATAGGAAACCCCCACGGAAAAGCGATTGAAAAATACGTCCAAACCTGCCGTGAGCCAAAGCGATTGCCCGCCGCTCAGGTCTTGCCGGACGCCATTCTCCAGGCTCTGCGCCGCGTATTCCCACAAAGTGCCGACGCTTGGCAAAAAATTGACCAGCCCTGCCTGCTGCCAGTAAAAAAGACGAGCTGCTGTATTCAATTGATTCCCAAAGCGATAGCCGTCGCGATTAGCGGTATTGATGCGGTAATTGACTTCTGTAGAAAATCCAGCGCGCTTGTACCGAACGGTATAAATCGCATTCAACGGAAAATCAAAGGAGCCAGTACCCAATTGAAAATTAGGGTTGACCTCGCCATCAGCGAGTTTGAGATTGCTGCGCCCGGTCGGAATTTTCACGCCGCCGCCCAGTTGCAGCGCGTGTTTCCAGGTATTGCGAATGTCGTCGCCGGTATTGAGTAGCACAACGTTGGCGATCAAACTCACATCGCCCAAGCCATTCTCCAGCGTGGTAATGCCTGCTTCCTGCTTCCGCATAAAATTGACCGGCACAAAGGCGAACAACTGCACTTTTTTCGAGGGATTCCAGCGTCCCCACAGCTCTGTGGTATGAAAATACTCGTGCGACACCAAAATTTCCGACTCGTTGAATAGCGGCAGGTGCTCCGACCGAAAGCTGCGGTACTGATGCCGCAACCCCACAAAATGCCCGTGAAACTGCGGTAAAATGCCAAAATAATT
>CAZGJN010000102.1:0-2507 GCA_964526645.1 uncultured Saprospiraceae bacterium | reverse complement strand
CGGTGACATTGCCGATTCTATTGCAAGTGTTCCAATTAGTGCTAAAAAAAATTTACTGACACTAAGCCGTGAGGGATCTTCGAGGACCTGTCACATCTCACTGTCCATTGCCAATAGCTTTAAGAAAGACAGCGCGATAGGTTTCGCCAATGGGCACGCGGTATTGCTTAGTGGTGATCCAGTTCCCCTCGATACATTCAATGTGAGGCAATGCGATGATAAACGACTTGTGTACCCGCATGAACTGTCCTGCTGGTAGTAGGCTCTCTATTTCAGACATTTTTTCGCGGACAACCAAGGTTCCCTTGGTCGTGCAAACCTTTAAATAATTGCTCAAACCTTCGATGAAGATAATATCGGCGATGAAAACCTTGTGGAGTTTGCGGTCTGCTTTGAAAAAAAGATAAGATGGCGCAGGCGGCGCCTCCGTGGGTGAATGTACATCCAAATGCCTGTTTCGTGCCTTGCTAATGGCACGCGCAAAACGTTCAAATGTGATGGGTTTCAGCAGATAATCTACTACATCCAAATCGAATGCAGTAAGCGCATGTTCGCTGTAAGCGGTGGTCAGTATCACCTGGGGTGGCTGGTGCAAATTTCGCAGCATATCCAGGCCGCTTAGTTCGGGCATTTGAATATCCAGCAGCAGCAAATCTACCGGATTCATTTGCAAAAAACTGATAACCTGAAAAGCATTGCTGCACTTGCCCGCGATAGTGATGCCTTCAAGCATATTTATGTACCTTTCTAGTACTTTTTGCGCTAAAGGCTCGTCATCTACAATCAGACAACGCATGGATAATTATTTTAGATTTAGATACAAATTTACAAAATACTTATTGTCTGTTTCTTCTGTTTCCAGATTGAAACGAGCCGCTCCATACAATAGTTCAAGGCGGCGACGTACGTTTATCAGTCCCAACCCAGAAGTTTGTTTGGTTTTCAGCTCAGATATGTTGGCTTTTTTACTATTTTCTATATAAAAAAACAGCTCTTGACCCACAACCCTTATTGCTATCTCGACATAACCTTTTAAAAACGAATGATTCGCGCCATGCTTAAAGCTGTTTTCTACAAAGGGCAACAGAAGCATAGGCGCAATCAATTGACCATTGATTTCCCCTTGTACATTCATGACAATTTGCACATGGTCGCCCAGTCGCATTTTTTCCAATTCCAAATAGTTCTGTAAGTGTTCTATCTCTGAACTTAAGGATACTTTTTGGTCTTCATCTTGCAGCATATACCGCATCAATTGTGCAAGTCGCAGTACTATTTGCGGGGTGTTTTCCGATTTTTCTAAGGTCAGAGCATACAAATTATTGAGGGTATTGAATAAAAAATGTGGATTCACACGGTAACGCAGGTACTCCAACTCGGCACGCATCTGTAGATTCTCTATGTCTTTTATTTTCAATTGATTTTCGTACCACAAGTGGCTCAGCGTAATGCCGGTCGCTATGACCATCAGCCAAAACATGCCCAGCATATAATCCAGAAGATTGGGGGCATTTTCCATAGTTGTTGCTGCAGAAAAATAGCGTTGATGCAGCATGGACTCCAGCCACATGTTGCCATAACTGGCTAATATCCATAGGGCAGGTAAAGAGAGCCAGAGTAATTTGTAGCGCTTTCCTTTGCGCAGACAAAGAGGCAGTAGCCACTCGGTAAGCAGATAAAAGACCGTGCCCGCTTGTACAATGACAACCGTTAATTGAACAATGAATGCTTCCGTGGATGGAAAATTAGATTGCCCCATGAGAGCGCTAAGTAGCCCGGGCGCTAAGTAAGCAATCCAAAAACCAAGGTGAAGCAATAATTTGCGCCTGCGCATATATTTGACTCTGTTCTCTGCAAATGTACACGCTTTTTGACACATACTTTCAAGAACTATTGCCAGTTCATCCCTGAAACAGGGAGAGTCGTCACATTTTGAGGAGTGGCATCTACACTTTGGGGTAATTTTGCGGTGTGTTTAACCCAATTTATTAACCTAAAAGTATTAATATGAAAATGAAGAAAGTAATTTTGACCTTGTCGTTCCTCACACTTTTGGCAGCTGCGCCACTATTGGCCCAGAAGCAAACGATGATCATATCTGTAGTAGAATATGCAGAGTTTCTGGATGGTGCCAATTCGCGGATGTTTATCTCCTTTCCCAATGGCAAACAAGAAGAAGTGGAAATGAAAGGGCTATTTGCTATATCAGGGTACATTAATGAAAAGAACATTAAAAGTAATGATAATACCGTTGTCAAAAAACTAAATGAACTACAACAGCAAGGCTGGCAAATAGAGAGCATAGCATCTGTAGTGCGCCCCAAAGTCAATACGGGCAGCAACAATCCACCCAGTTGCTTTATCACTCGCTATGTACTGGTCAAGTAGCCGGCTGGCGCTGCCACCCTATGGGCTTGAGCCATGGGTATTGGGGGTGGGTCAAAGCGGTTGTTTTCCTATTTCAAATTTTGAAAAATCATAAGGATTGATGCAACTGCATGACCCAT
>CAZGJN010000101.1:0-2614 GCA_964526645.1 uncultured Saprospiraceae bacterium | reverse complement strand
TGCTGGTATTTGGAACTTACATCTAGCTATTTGTTAATTCCGAACAAGTCTAATGATTCGATAATAAAATTGTGCAACTACTTATATCAGTCAATAGTCAATATTTTTAAATATTTTAATTTTCAAGTCAATGAAAATTAAATACATAATCAATCAGAGCTGGTGACTACCCCCTATTCTATCCTTTTACTTGATACTTCACAGGAGAGTTGGTATTGTAAAATAAAAATGACCAAATATCTGCCTGTTCTTCAATTATTTTGGAAGTGGGCTTCCCTGCGCCGTGCCCCGCATTGGTTTCTACCCGGATCAATACGGGATTTTCTCCAGCATGCGATTTTTGAAGTTGTGCGACAAATTTGAAAGAATGTGCCGGCACAACCCGATCATCATGGTCTGCTGTTGTCACCAAAGTAGAAGGGTATTTCACGCCTTCCTTCAGGTTGTGAAGCGGCGAATATTTCACCAAATACTTGAATTGCTCTGGGTTTTCACTGGAGCCATACTCCGGCACCCAAGCCCGACCAATGGTAAACTTGTGATAACGCAACATATCCATGACACCCACCGCAGGAAAAGCCACTGCAAATAAATCGGGACGCTGCGTCATAGCTGCTCCTACCAACAAACCGCCATTCGATCCGCCGGAAATAGCAAGTTTTTCCTTGGAAGTGTATTTTTCCTGGATGAGGTATTCCGCAGCAGCGATAAAGTCGTCAAATACATTTTGCTTTTTTTCCAACATACCCGCCTGGTGCCATTTTTCGCCGTACTCTCCCCCACCCCGTAAGTTGGGCATAGCAAAAACCCCATCATTTTCCAACAAGATTAACCTTGAAGCGCTGAAATTAGGCGTTAGGCTGACATTAAAACCACCATATCCATACAATTGTGCCGGATTTTTACCGTTTAAGTTCAAACTTTTTTTGTGAACAATAAACATGGAGATTTTCTCGCCATCCTTGCTATTGTAAAAAACTTGCTTTTCGATATAATCCGCCGGATTAAATTTCAAGGTGGATGTAAAAAACTCTTCAGACTTCCCTGTAGCCGGGTCGTATTTGAAAATTGTACTCGGATAAATGAAAGAGGTAAAGCTATAGAAAAGTACCTTGTCCTCCTCTTTCGCACCAAAGCCTGCGGCGCTTCCTAAGCCCGGCAGTTGAATTTCCTTTTTATTGCTACCGTCATAATCCATTTGGTAGAAGCGGTCGGTTGCATTTACCAAATAGTTCGCAAAAAGTTTGCCACTTGCCGTGGAAACGTTTTGTAGCAAGTTTTCGGTTTCAGGGATAATATTCTTCCAGTGTTGCGGCTGGGGCTTTTTCAAATCTACTTCTATCAGTCGGTAATTAGGTGCATCTATATCTGTGATTACCAGCATTTTATCACCAATATTTTGAATAACGGTGCTTTTATGCTTATAGCCTTCAAAAAGGAGGGTGAACTTCCCGTCTTTTTCCAAATCCTTATAGTAAGTTGCAAAGCCATCGGTGCCTGGAGAGGCTAATAGAATTAAGTATTTTTCATCTTCTGTAACATAGATATAGTGGTTCATATCAGGGTTTTTATCATCCCTATAGACCAACTTATCCTGAGATTGATCCTCCCCAATCTTATGGTAATAAACCGTGTGATACTGATTTTTGGCGCTGAGCTTCGTTCCTTCAGCGGGCGCAGGATAGCGAGCATAGAAAAAACCATCCTTATACCAAGACGCGCCAGAGAATTTTACCCATTGAATCAGATCAGGGAGTTCCTTTTTGGTAGCAATATCCATCACATGGATCTCCTGCCAATCAGACCCCGCTATGCTTTTGGCGTAAGCAAGGTATTTGTCATCATCGGAAATGCCCAGGACATTGATAGCCACTGTTCCATCTTTCGACAGTTGGTTGGGGTCAATAAAAACTTCAGGGGTGCCTTCCAGCCCCTTTTGGATATAAATAACCGCCTGGTTTTGTAAGCCATCATTTTTGGTAAAAAAATAATAAGCGCCAGCTCGATAAGGGATACCGTACTTCGGATAGTTGTACAGCTCCGCAAAGCGCGCAGCAATTTGTTGGCGATATGGTATTTTGGACAAATAATCAAATGTAACGGCATTTTGCGCCTGTACCCATTGCTCTACGGCGGCGGCGGTATCAATTTCAAGCCAGCGATAAGGGTCGGCAATCACTGTACCGTGGTAATCATCTTGTTGTACAATGGTTTCTGTTTCAGGATAGGTTACCTTCGTCATAGAAAGTTGTGAAGTTTCGTCTTTAGCCCTTTTCTGGCATGCCACCAGGGTGAATAGCACAAGGACAATTAAAAAAGCTCTCATTATTTTACGGTTTAGGATAAAAATTGAAGCTGCGTTTTTGGAAAAAAAAGAAAGCTAGGTCTGCCTTTTGTAAGACAAACCAAGCTTGAAAAATTTATTTTCCGCCGCTGATACCCGGAAGACCAAGCCCTGCGGGATTTTCAATATCATCTTTCAAGTTTGATGCTTTGCGCTGGCGCGGATAAATTTCATCCAGTGTGTTGCCATCATACAAACGCCCGTTTTTCATCACATACTTGATCGTATTGGTGTTGCGAATGTTTTCGAGCGGATTTTTATCCAAAATGA
>CAZGJN010000100.1:0-2699 GCA_964526645.1 uncultured Saprospiraceae bacterium | reverse complement strand
CCTAAGAGGAGGAATCAGCTTAAGATTAGAATAAAAACAGATACTGACACATTGGCTTGGCGAAAATCGGGGCTAAGTTGCTATTTTGAAGTTTTACACTTTTTATTTACATTTTTGCGCTTCTGTGAGGTGAGTTCCCCGCCTTCGTCAAGCCTGATTATTTTGCGTGCCACTTTAAACCCATCACAACTTCAGTCGTCTAAGCAAAATCACATATAAATTTCTGCAACAATGAGTTTATTAAAACTTGCTATTGGAATACTAATTTTCCTAACCGCTTGCTCAAAAGACGATGAAGCAATACCCCGCACACAACCAATAACTTACACTATGCAGTCCTTTGATGGAACTGAAACTGCAGGCTTTGGAACACTTCCCTATCGAGTGTATTACCCAAAAGAATTAACAGGGCAAACCAACGTAATCCACGTTTCGAGAGGCGGAAATGGGCTGGGTGATGACAGAGGACAATTGCTACCTTATGTAGAAAGATATGTTCAAAAAGGTTATGTTGTTATTCAAATTGACCACCGTTTTGCTGGAAGCGATGTAAATACTATTGCTCAATATCGCGGTGAAGAAATAAAATTTATGGCAGAAAAAGTTGCTAATGGCACTTTGAACTATGGAGCATTTGCAGGAACTATTGACGGAAACAAACAAGGTTTTGTAGGACATTCAGGCGGATGCATGGAAGGACTTGAAGTAGCAGGCGTTATAATGACACACGGCAACTATTATGTCCCTCAAGTTAAAGCAGTTTATGGCATTTCCCCAGCAGGAAATAATCCAGACCAATTTGGGATCACTTCCAACGGGTTTAATGGAATTGAACACACAGCAATTTTTGTAATCGTAGGCGAAGAAGAAAAAGACACAAATGGTAGCGGAACTTTTATGACGACAAATTGGCGATTACAAGCATACAGTGGAATGAATACAAAGGGGCCTCGTTATCAAATTTTTGTTAAAGGGGCAAACACCGATCACCTTGACGTTCCAACAGATAACGCCGACATTCAAAAATATAATTTAGACAACTCAGAAGCATTTTTTGACACTTATGTAAAAGGTATTGACAGAAAATCGGAAATAGGAAACAAATCAATACCGCCCAATAATACAATTGAAAAATCCAGTAAAGGAATATAAAAAAACGGCGCACAGCCTCCACTTGCCTCAATAAAAGCTGATCAATAATTTTGTAATTCAGTTTTTCAATCTAATTTTGTCCTCGGAAGAAAATTTTTCCCTCCGAAAGCTGTCATTTTACCAAGCTGCAAGACATTATATGCTCTATACACTTATTTACAAAAATAATTTTACATGCAAAGGAGAAAATTCATAAAAGACACCCTCACAGGATTACCCTCAATCCTATTAACCCCGACACTCATGGCAAGCTGTGGTAAAGATGATGAAAACATTAAGCAAAACGACAAGACGGTCATTGTCATCGGGGCAGGTATTTCAGGACTTGCAGCCGCCAAAAAGTTAAAAGAAAAGGGGTTCACCGTCATCGTGTTGGAAGCACAAGAAAAAGCAGGCGGAAGATTGCGCACCGACAGAAGTTTGGGAGTGGCATTTGACGAAGGAGCCAGTTGGATACACGGACCTAAAGGAAACCCCATCACAAACTTAGCCTCTCAATCAGGAGCAAATACCTTCTTGACAGACGACGACAGTGTGGAAGTGTTTGACATCAACGGAACAGCTTATTCGGATAACCTATTGACGACTGCTGAAGATCAATTTAACGACGCTTTAGATACCGTTGAAAGTGAAGGAAGTGTCAATCAAAGTTTTCAACAAGTGTTCAATTCGCTTTATCCTGCGCAAGCCAATAATCGCCTTTGGAAATACATGCTTTCGGCATTTTTGGAGTTTAATACAGCTGGGGACATTTCTAAACTTTCCTCCAAATATTTTTATGATGACGAAGAATTTAATGGCGATGATGTAATTATTACCAATGGTTATGATAAAATAGCAGATTTTTTGGCACAAGGGCTCGACTTACGTTTAAATACGAGGGTTTCCGCCATTGACTATTCCAATGCCAAAGTGATAATTACAGCCAACGGCAATACCCTCGAAGCGGATTATGCAATAGTTTCTGTTCCCTTAGGGGTTTTAAAAAATGGAGCTATCACTTTTACTCCTGCTTTACCAAACGACAAATCAACCGCCATTGCTAAAACCAATATGGGCAATGTGAACAAATTTTTATTAGTTTGGAATACGGCATTTTGGGATACGAATCTGCAATACATTGGCTACACCCCCGAGACCAAAGGGAAATTCAACTATTTTTTGAATGTTAAAAAATTCGCATCAGCAAACGCCTTGATGACCTTTGCTTTTGGAGATTATGCCACAGTAACCGAAACAATGCCGGATAGCACTGTAATCAATGAAATCATGCTTCATCTCAAAACCATTTACGGCAGCAGCATCCCCGATCCAACTCATATGCTTAGAACCAAGTGGGGACAAAACATCAATGCCTATGGTTCCTATTCTTACGCCACCAACGGCACGACAACGGCAGACTTTGATACCCTGGCAAAAGCAGTCAATAACAAACTATTTTTTGCAGGAGAACACACCAGCCGAGACTATCGCGGAACGGTACACGGGGCATATTTGAGCGGCATAAGAGAAGCCGACAAAATAATTGACCTCTGACAAAATGAAGA
>CAZGJN010000099.1:0-2726 GCA_964526645.1 uncultured Saprospiraceae bacterium | reverse complement strand
AAACCATAGGAAGTGTTGAGCATGGGCTTGGTTTCTTCATTGTAGCCGTAGCCTTTTTCAGGGTCCTGCGAAAAGACCGGAATGACCTTGAGCAAGCGCCCCGAAGGGATGCCATATACGCTCATCTGACCGCTAAAGCCCCCAGAAACAAAGGCGTAAAACTCGTCATACTCGCCGGGCTTCACGTACACCTGGCTGGCTTCGTCGCCGCTCAATGCGCCGGTCGTGCCGGTTTGCTTGGAGCAAGCGGTATAAAAAATACCTGCCAACACAAGCGCTGTAGTACCCAGAAGCATTGTTCTAAAAAAAGAATGGTTTTTCATAACAGCATCGTTTTAGATGAAATAGAAATTTATAAATAGATAAAAAGACTTTCTTATCCCATTTCAAAGTTCCGACGCGTGCCGTGTTTTTTAAATGACTTTTGTCAATTTGTAGAAGTGATAAAAATCTTTCTTAAGTTAATTTTTTGAAAATCAGTACTTTAATTTGTATCAATAAAAAAGAAAAAAAGATTTTTTTGTCTTTTATTTTGAAAAGAATTACATTTGCTTTTGCATTTAGATTGAACGATACAACAAAAATTGAATCCATGTTTTCCAAGTCCTGCAAATACGCGATCCGAGCGGTGCTTTATCTGGCGGTGCATTCCATGGAGGAAAAAAAATTTGGCGTGAAGGAAATAGCCGAGGCGCTGGATATACCCAAGCCTTTCCTGGCAAAGCTTTTACAACAGCTATCGCGGCAGGGCTTGATTGCCTCATCGAAAGGACCCAGCGGTGGTTTTTATTTGAATGACGAAAACAAAGAAGCGCCCCTAAGACAGGTCATTGAGGCAATTGATGGTCCAGAGATATTTTCGTCATGTATCCTTGGATTGCCCGTATGTTCTTCGGACAATCCGTGCCCCTTGCACAGCAAAGCTATCACTTATCGGGAAGGGCTTTTAAAATTGGTGGACGACCAGTCTATCCAGGATTTAGCCAAACGGATTCAAAGAATGAAATTGGCGCTGGGACCGAGTGATTACACCGTTTTTTAAACAACAAAAATAATATCGTATGAAACCATTTCTTTTTTTCCTTGCAATTGCAATCGCAATATTCCTCGCAGCTTGTGGTGGTAATCAAAGTAGTTCAGGTGAAACTAAAACACCTCCGCAAAGCATGATTCCTGATGCAAAACCCGATGACGGCAAAGGCGTTGGTGAAATCAAGGAAGTAGCACTCAATGACCCGCTCAAACCGGACATGGTGGAGAAAGGCAAAGCCATTTATAATATGAAATGTTCTGCCTGCCACAAACTCACCGACCAGCGCGTGGTGGGCCCTGGTTTCAAAGGCGTGACCGAGCGCCGCAAACCGGAATGGATTATGAATATGATTACCAACGTGGAAGTGATGCTCGAAGAAGATGCTACGGCGCAGGCCTTGCTTGAGGAGTGTTTGACGCGAATGCCCAACCAAAACCTCAGTATCGGCGATGCTCGCGATGTGTTGGAGTTTTTCTACTCCAATGATGGCAAGCCTGTAGGAACAAATTAAACAGACGCCGGCAGCGCCTGCGGTAAGCCTATGGCGACCGAAAGATGCCAGATTAAAAAATTCCAGATATTGGATTCCCTTGTCTGGCATCTGGTATCGGGCATCTCCTAATCTATTATCACCATGAAACGAACCTGGCTTTTAATTGCCTTGCTCAATTTATTGCTGGCCACTTCCATCGGGGCGCTGTTGCGCTATGCCTTTGTGGAGGAAGTCAGTTGGCTGCAATTCAAAAATTTCCTGCACGCGCACTCGCACGTAGCGATGCTGGGCTGGATTTACATGGCATTGTACACCCTGCTGATTTATGCTTTTTTACCAAAAGCGCAAGGAGAATCGAAATCCTACCATATTTTATTCTGGCTGACGCAGGCAAGCGTGATTGGTATGCTGGCGAGCTTTCCGGTGCAGGGCTACGGGTTGGTCTCCATTACATTTTCTACCATACATATTTTGCTGTCGTACGTTTTTGTCGGTTGGTTTTGGATGGATATGGGCAAAGCGGATACTTTTTCTAAAAAAATGATTCGTACAGCGCTGATATTCATGGTTGTATCTACGATTGGCGTATGGATCATGGGGCCACTCATGGCGACAAAGCTCCGCGGCTCAGCATTTTATTACATGGCAGTGCAGTTTTACCTGCACTTTCAATTCAACGGCTGGTTCCTGTTTGGCATTTTGGGCTTGTTTTTCAAGTATTTAGAAAATAAAAATATTGCAATTCAACCACATCTTCAAAAATTATTCTATCGGTTATTAGTCCTTTCCTGCGTACTCACCTACGCCCTGGCGGTGGCCTGGTCGCAGCCATATTTGTCAGTTTTTGTAGTAAATAGCATGGGCGTTTTGGTACAACTATGGGCGCTGGTCGTGTTTATTCGCTTGATTTGGCAACATCGCAATCTTATTTTGCAAGATTTTGCCGGTTTAGAAAAAATACTACTTCAGGTCGCATTTTTATCCTTTGTTTTCAAAATCGCCATTCAAGCCTCGGTGGCAGTGCCATTCGTCGCTAAGGCGGCTTACACCATCCGCAACTACGTGATTGGTTTTATACACCTGGTTTTATTGGGTGCAATCACGAGCTTTTTGCTGAGTTTCATTTTTAACAATCGGCTGCTTTCCAGACCGCTGCGTATTACGCGAACGGGCTTATGGAGCATCGTCATTGGATTCTTG
>CAZGJN010000098.1:0-2769 GCA_964526645.1 uncultured Saprospiraceae bacterium | reverse complement strand
TTTGGGATATTTGTAAAAAACACGATGCACTGTTGATTTTTGATGAAGTGGTCTGTGGCATGGGGCGTACAGGAAAGCTATTTGCTTGCGAGCATTATCTCACGCCGGACGTACTGGTGCTGGGAAAATCGCTGGGTGGTGGCATAGTGCCGTTGGCTGGCATTATGACGAGAGAGGAATACAATATTTTGCAACATCGCTCCATCGGGCATTTTACACACGAGAAAAATCCGCTGACAGCAAGCGCTGGATTGGCCACTTTGGAGTATCTGGAGCAACATCATTTGGTTGAAAATTCCGCGCAACTCGGGGCTTATTTGTTAGATAAATTATTGGAATTGAAAGATTTGTATCCGATTATTGGGCATATTGAAGGGCAAGGATTGCACATTTCTGTAGATTTGGTGAAAGATCGTCAGACAAAGGAACGCGCTTTTGACGAAGCGAACCAAATTTTATTTCACGCGCTGCGCGAAGGCTTGTCGTTCAAATTAATTGACGGCAATGTCATCACCATTCAACCCGCTTTGATTATTACAAAAGACGAAGCTGATTTTATTATTGATACGCTGAAAACTGCTTTTGAAAAAATGTAGAATATTATTCATTTGCTAAATCTCTAAGATTTATTCATTTGCTAAATCTCTAAGATTTAGTAAATGTAAAATCAACAAAACATTCACCATGCAAAAAATAATCATCACTATCGCTTTGATTATAAGTATTCTATCTTTCGGGAATGCTCAAAACACAAAGCACAAGACACAAAACGTTATCCTCATCACCTTTGATGGCTTGCGGTGGCAAGAATTATTTGGCGGGGTGGACTCTGCCTTGATTCACAATGAAACCTTCACCAAATTTTCTCCTGAAACAGAAGAATTAATTGTAACATATTGGAAATCAAGCCCGAAAGAACGTAGAAAAGCCCTCATGCCATTTTTTTGGAATACCATTGCTACGAAAGGACAATTGTACGGCAATCGCTGGAAGGGCAATTTGGTGAATGTGACCAACCAAATGTGGTTTTCTTATCCGGGTTATAATGAAATTCTGACCGGTTTTGCTGATCCGGGTATTCGTTCTAATAATAAAATCAACAACGAAAATCAGACCGTTTTAGAATTTATCAACCAACAAAAAGGCTTTCAGGGAAAAGTTGCCGCTTTTGGGTCCTGGGATGTTTTTCCTTATATCATAAATACCGAACGCAGCAAAATACCTGTCAATGCTGGCTTTGAGCAAGCAAAAAGTAATAATAAACTCAGCGAAAAAGAAAAATTATTATACGAATTACAAAGCCAAATCCCGGAAGAATGGTCGTCCGTGCGCTTTGATGCATTCACCCATCATTTTGCCAAAGAATATATCATAAAAAATAAGCCGCGCGTAGTTTATATCTCCTACGGTGAAACCGATGACTTTGCACATGACGGTGTTTATGATGACTATATAAAATCCGCACACCAAACCGACGCTTTTATTGCCGATTTGTGGAATTTTACACAAAATCATTCCTTTTATAAAGATAAAACAACTTTTATTATTACAACCGATCATGGCAGAGGTACGCTACCGATTGAAAACTGGAAGCATCACGGTGCAAATATCCCCGATTCCGATCAAATCTGGATTGCCGTGCTCGGACCAGATACGCCCGCACTCGGTGAGGTCACTACTACCGGGCAGTTGTATCAGAATCAGGTAGCAAAAACAGTAGCAACTTTGCTCGGCTTGGATTATAAAAATACGAAGGAAGTAGGCGGTGTCATTACATCCGCTTTAAAGAAATAACACCATGATTCGCTTCAAAATTTTACATTTTACATTTTTCATTTTACATTTTGTAGTTTCTTTACGTGCCCAACTGCCGCCCTGGCAGGAAGGATTCCTCGATATTCACCACATCAGCACGGGGCGCGGCAATGCGGCTTATTTAGTTTTTCCAGATGGAACGACCATGCTCATTGATGCCGGGGATATTTCCGACACGCACCCGCGCACGCTTTCGCCGCGCAATAGCGCCCGCAAACCCGATGCTTCCCGTTCTACCGGCGCGTGGATTGCCGATTACATTCGTCAGTTTACACCGGCAAATCGTCCACAGGTGCTTGATTACGCAATGATTACGCATTATCACGATGACCATTTTGGTGAATGGGATGAAACGCGCCCGATGGCTAAAAACGGTGCTTATAAACTGACCGGCATCATGGAAGTCGGGGATCAAATTCCAATTAAAACCTTGATTGACAGAGGATTTGACTTTCCCATTGATTTAAAAAGCAAAGATTTTCAGGAGCGAGCCGCCCGCGACGAATATCATATTGTACAAACGCTGCAGGAGTATTGGAAATTTATTGCCTATCATCAACAAAATAGTGGATTGAAAAACGAAACACTGCAATCTGGTTCTAATCAGCAAATTACACTTTTGAAAAATCCTACAAATTATCCTGATTTTCAGGTGCGCAACATCTCCGTAAACGGTCGTATCTGGACAGGTTTTAAAGATCATGATTTTTTTGAATTATTTAAACAAGGTCAATATCCAGGCGAAAATCCTTTAAGTGCCTGTATTAAAATTAGTTACGGTAAATTTGATTACTTCACCGGCGGCGATATCAGTGGCGTGAATGGCTGGGGCGAAGCAGATTTTAACAGTGTAGAAGCACATATTGCGCCGGTAGTTGGCGCAGTGGATGTAGCGACGCTGAATCATCATGGCAACCGCGATTCGCAAAGCGCTTACTTCGTGCGTACCCTGCG
>CAZGJN010000097.1:0-2850 GCA_964526645.1 uncultured Saprospiraceae bacterium | reverse complement strand
AAAGAATCCAGTGCCACCAAGCTCACCTGCCGTACGGGCACGGGTGCGGAGAACGATTTCAACTTTTGGCGATTGTTTTCCGGCATTTTTAAAACGACCAATTCGGGAATAATCGTCAATCCACCGTAATTGTCCACCAGATTCATCACTGTCTCGAAGCTGCCGGCAGCAATTTTGAAGCGTCCTTCCATTTTAAAATCGCGACGAATTTCACATAAATTCAGCACCTGTGTTCGGAAGCAATGCCCTTCCTCCAGTATCCACAAGCGATTCACATCCAAGTCTTCCGGCAAAATGTACTTCTTTTTGTAAATTGCTTCGTTATCAGCCGCGTAAACATAAAATTTTTCTGTAAATAATGGCATTTCCCGGATGCCTTTTTCTTGCAAAGGCGTGACCAAAATACCCAAGTCAATCTGTTCATTTTTAAGGCTTTCGGTGATCGTCTGGGTGTTCATTTCCTCGATATTCAACTCCAAATCTGGGTATTTTTCTAACAGTGGTTTTACAAAATAGGGCAACAAATACGGCGCTAAAGTAGGGATAATGCCAATATTCAAACGACCGGCAGTGCGCTGGTTCAATTCCCGTACAATTTCATACATCCGGCGCGATTCATTGAGGATTTTTCGAGCTTGTTGAATCAGCAATTCTCCAGCTTTGGTCGGCTCCACTGGCTGCCTGCTGCGATCAAAAATGCGCACTTGCAATTCTTCCTCGAGTTTTTGAATCATCATACTCAAGGTTGGTTGGGTCACAAAGCAAGCCTCCGCCGCCCGCGCAAAGTGCCGATGATTGTCAACAGCGATAATGTATTCTAATTGTTGTAGGTTCATTTTAGCTGCAAATTCCGAGCTGCAAGGTTCAAGAAAAACAGCTTTATGTCTTGCGGCTTGCTTCTCGTGGCTTGCGGCTCATAATCAATAGAATCTATCACAAGATAAAAATAATCATTTTGATTTATTGGCTGATTATTATCATTTTTGTTGAACGTTGTTTTGATGCAACTTAGAGAGAATTGAACGCCCCTTATTTTTCTTAACATTTCTAATTCAAACCTATCAAAATGGAAAATCTTACAAATCAAAATGGCAACGGCGAAAGCAAATGCCCTTTCCACAGTAATATTGTCAAGCACAGTGCCGGTGGTGGCATGTCAAACCGCGATTGGTGGCCCAATCAGTTGAAACTGAGCATTCTACGCCAGCATTCCAATTTGTCTGACCCGATGGGTGAAGCATTCAACTACGCGGAGGAATTCAAAACCCTCGACCTGGAAGCCGTTAAAAAAGATATTTTTGAACTGATGACTACTTCTCAGGACTGGTGGCCCGCCGATTATGGGCATTACGGACCATTCTTTATTCGAATGGCATGGCACAGCGCCGGCACGTACCGCATTGCTGATGGTCGTGGTGGTGCGGGTTCTGGCACGCAGCGCTTTGCACCATTGAATAGTTGGCCCGATAATGCTAATCTTGACAAGGCACGCCTGCTGCTTTGGCCCATCAAACAAAAATATGGCAAGAAAATTTCCTGGGCGGATTTGATGATTCTTGCCGGCAACTGCGCCCTTGAATCCATGGGCTTCAAAACATTTGGTTTTGCCGGTGGACGGGAAGACGTGTGGGAACCGGAAGAGGATATTTACTGGGGTGCTGAAACCGAGTGGCTGGGCGACAAGCGCTACTCTGGCGACCGTGAGCTGGAAAATCCGCTGGCGGCTGTTCAAATGGGTTTGATTTATGTGAATCCAGAGGGTCCAAACGGCAATCCTGATCCGATTGCTGCAGCAAAGGATATTCGTGAGACATTCGGTCGCATGGCGATGGATGATTATGAAACCGTTGCCCTGATTGCTGGCGGGCATACCTTCGGCAAAACCCACGGTGCTGCCGACCCCGGCAAGTACGTTGGTCGGGAACCTGCCGGTGCGAGCATTGAAGAACAAAGCCTCGGCTGGAAAAACACTTTCGGCAAAGGCAATGCAGAAGACACGATTACCAGTGGTCTTGAGGGTGCATGGACGACTACGCCCACGAAATGGAGCAACAACTATTTCGAAAACCTATTTGGCTACGAATGGGAATTGACCAAAAGCCCGGCGGGTGCGTATCAATGGAAACCCAAGGGCGATGCGGGCGCTGGCTTAGTGCCAGATGCACACGATCCTTCCAAGCGCCATCAGCCATTTATGCTGACTACCGATCTTTCCTTGCGATTCGACCCCGCTTACGAAAAGATTTCAAGGCATTTTTACGAAAATCCAGATGAGTTTGCCGATGCTTTTGCACGAGCGTGGTTCAAACTCACCCATCGTGATATGGGACCGAAGGCACGCTACCTCGGGCCAGAAGTGCCGGCAGAGGATTTGATCTGGCAAGACCCAATTCCGGCAGTAACCCACGAATTGATTGATGAGCAGGATATTGCTGCATTAAAAGCGAATATTCTGGCATCGGGATTGACCGTTTCCCAGCTGGTTTCTACAGCCTGGGCTTCCGCCTCTACTTTCCGGGGTTCCGACAAGCGCGGCGGCGCCAATGGCGCTCGCATTCGTCTGGCGCCGCAAAAGTATTGGAAAGTGAACAATCCAACTCAATTGGCGAAAGTGCTGGAAATTCTGGAAAGCATTCAAGAAGAATTCAACAGTATTCAGACTGGCAACAAGCGCGTTTCTTTGGCTGATTTGATCGTGCTGGGCGGCTGTGCAGGTATTGAGCAGGCAGCTAAAAATGCAGGTAAGCATATCTCTGTACCGTTTACACCTGGTCGCGCCGATGCCTTGCAGGAACAAACCGATGGGGATTCCTTTGCCGTTCTTGAGCCAATTGCAGACGGGTTCCGAAA
>CAZGJN010000096.1:0-2853 GCA_964526645.1 uncultured Saprospiraceae bacterium | reverse complement strand
AAGAGCCACTCAACCGCGCACCGAACGCAATAGGCACTTGCTGGAACAGCCCCGACGAATCGCGTACCAAACCAATGCGCCGCGAGAAAAAAGGACGCGCCTCAGGATACCCCGCCAGCGCAAAAAGATCGCTGTTTTCCAGGAAAAACTGCCGCCGTTCGGGGAATTGAAACTCAAAGCGCGTCAGGTTGATGACCTGCTGGTCCACCTCCACTTGCGAAAAATCGGGATTCACCGTAAGGTCAAGGTTGAGCGAAGGCGTGACAGCTACTTTGGCATCAAAACCAGCCTGAAATTTCGATGACCGATCAATCGGTTCTACCTCGCGGTTGGCAGAAGTCTGCCCGGCGATATATGGTATGAAGGAAATATTGGTTTTTGCTTTCGGAATGGGGTCTTCCCAAATCAATTGCCCACTGTATGGAAAAGAAGCCGTCACATATTGTATGGGCGTGTGAATCCAGGAAGACTTGGTGTTGCGCTTCAGGTCCCAGCGATCCATGGCAATGTTCCACTCACGCACATCCGAGCGGTAGCGAAAACTCTTGAAAGGAATCGCCAGTTCTGCTACCCAGCGATCTGCATAACGCGCCACTTTGGAGTACCACTTGTTGTCCCAAAAGATACCGAACGAATCATCTCCTGTACCGCCTCCGGTCACAGTGCCTTCCATTTGTACGCCGGCTGGTGTGATGACAAAGAAAAAACCGTTCAACTTATCGTTGTAAGTACCCAATGAAAAGCCAACGTTATCGTTTTGATCATAATTGAAGTCACGGCGTAGCGAACTAATGATATCGGGCGTATCGTCATCATAACAAACAAAGGAGACATACAAAAAATCATCATCGAAAGTCAATCGGGCTTCGGTTTGGAAGACCGCTTTGGCCGTATCTACCGGAAAGCTTTGATACCAGTCATCGGCGACATCAGCGTCCTGCCAGTCCTGCTCATCGAGTTGAGCATCCAGTACGATTTTGCCCTGCGCTTTTTTGATTGCCAATGGCGTACCGGGTTTATTTTGACCTATTAAGTAAAAAGGAGCAATAAAAATTGCTGCGAGGAGTGTCCAGTATTTCGGGTGCATAAGAAATGAATATTGGTTAGAAAGCGAGTAAAGGTAAACATTTTGGTCATTTTTTTGAATAGGTTTTACAGTGTTTCAAAACATAGTTGACCCTTCTTTCAAAATACCCCCAATTAGGGTTTACCTATATGTCCTCTTCCCCTAAGCTGCCACCATTTTAAAGTAGAGTCTGTGATTAATTTGCTCTAATTCATCCGGAGTCAAATAGTCGATAGAACTATGAGACCGGACCGTATTGTAAATGACAACCTTGCTGTTGAAAAGAAAAAGTGACACAGTTTATTGAACCTATCCAAAAGTGACACAGTCTCAACCTATCCTTCGATCTTGTTTTGGATACGGTGCAGCTCTTCAAATAAGCGCTTTAATCCGGCTCATTTCATAGCCACCAGTACCCTTTGCACCAGTCCATCCTTTTGATCATTCTTAATCCAGCGGGCTACAACGACCAACTCGTGGTCCGGATCAACATAGACCATATTTGTACCGTTACCCAAGTGGAAAAAAGCAGTCTCGGGGGCGCTTGGCATCTCCTTCTTGCCGATATTGAGGAACCAATTCATAAAGCCGTAGCTCGTATTGGCTGGGGTAGGCGTGAGGGCCATTTTTACCCAGTTATCGGATAGAAGTTGCTTGTCCTGCCATTTTCCGCGACGCAGTGTGAGGTAACCAAAACGCGCCATATCCCTTGCATTAATGAACATACCGCCGCCCCAGTGACCGCCGCCGCCTACCGCTTGCATCATCTGCCCGTCTATAATCACCCAGGAATTATCATAGCCCATCCAGCGCCAGGTCGGTGAAGCCCCGATGGGATCCATAATATTTTCCTTCAAAACCTGCGGCAATGGCTTGCGCCAAACATTTAAAGCTGCCAGGGCCAGCACGTTCACCCGTACATCGTTGTACTCATATTCCGAACCAGGTTCTTTTAGTTCACGAGGATGCCACTTCGTTACGTCCCGGTCAGGGCGGTCGGCCCAGTCGGGTTTGCCCCAGAGCGTTCCTTCCCAGTTGCTGGTCTGGCGTAGCAGATGATCCCAGGTTATTTTTTTATTATGTTCGGTTGCAAATAAGTCAAGCGTCTGCGGTTCGCCAATACGAGAGGCTCGAAAATCGCCGGAAGTGGGTTCGATAGTAACCACCGGTGCCATATAAGGATACACCTTGTCGTTTACGCTTTGAATCAAGCCTCGATCAACAGCCAAACCTACGGTTGTAGAAAGAAAACTTTTGGTTACACTGACAGTCATGTCCACCCGATGCACATCGCCCCATTCTGCAATGATATAACCCTTATATACAATAATTCCGGCGGCTGCTCCGCGCTCCTTGAAAGGGCCTACGCCCATCCCAAAGGGTTCACGCCCAAAACTCTGGTAATGCGCAACCTCCAGATTCTTTGGGGTGGTGCTCTCCTGGGCTATCGCAAAATCAATTGCCTCTTGAATTTTAGCAGCATTCATGCCCATTTGTTCCGGCGTGCGGCGTTCCCAGGCATCGCCCGAGGCGGGATAATAAATAGAGGTAGTTTTTTGAGCAAATAAAGCTATAGAAACAAAAAAAGATAGGCTAAAGAGTAGCAGCTTTTGCATAATAGGTTTTTGGATTGGACAGTGAACAGTAAATGATTTTTCCCGAATATATTCTTCTTACCTATCGCTTGTTGACAAATTTGGTCTGCGTTCTACGTTCGTTTTAATACCTGTACTTTAGAACCATCTTAAAAATTGTAAAGAATCGGTCATAAATGATTTTTATCATTC
>CAZGJN010000095.1:0-2854 GCA_964526645.1 uncultured Saprospiraceae bacterium | reverse complement strand
GAATCGAGGTGGAATACCGAAACCGTGTTTTCGATGGTATATTCGGCGCACATCCGCTGGATGGTCTGGATGACAATTTTCTTCGCTTCTTTATTGGCGGTTGTTTTTGCCTGTTCAATGGATTCCTTCACAATTGCCATCGCATCGGTTTCGGCCTTTGCTTTGATCGCTTCGAGCAATTGCTCCCTGGCTTCCTGCTCGCTTAGATTAGCTACTTTCTCTAATTCTTTGATTCTTAATTCATTAGCAGTATCTAATTCTTCTTTCCTTTTTGCAACAATTTTCAATTGCACTTCGAGGTTTTCTCGGATATTAGCGATTTCACCTTCTTTAGATTCTATTTCTATTTTTTGGGCTTCCAGCCAATTTACACGTTCTTGGAATTTATCCTGCTTTTGTTTTAGCTCGTTCTCCTGCGATTTAACTTCTAATTCCCGATCTTTCATTTCAAGCAAATGCGATGCTTTTTCCTTGTCAAATTCCGAGCGCATTTTGTTGAACTTCTCCTTCGCTTCCTGGATTTTCTGTTGCTTGATGCGTTCGTGGTGGCTTTCGGCTTGTCCAATTATTTTTTCTGCCTTCGTTTCCGCTTCGTCCACGATGCGTTTTGCCGTTAGGCGGGCTTCTTTTATTTCCAGGTCAGCTTTGGCATTCATCTCTTCAATTTTTCTCAAGCTTGCTCGTTTCATCAAACTTTGTACTATAAAGTATCCGGCTCCCGCGCCAACTGCCAGTCCTATCACAATTCCGATGATTATTTCCATGTTACATTTGTTTTAAATAAAAAATTTGGTGAATGGTTATTGTTCATTTGGAACTTCAAAAGCCCAAGTAACGAATAACAGGAATAACGCGAAGCGTTTCACAGCAGCTTATCGAGGAGTGCATCCAACTGAGAGAGCTTATCGGAGAGTGCGATTTCGGGGTTTTCTACCTGAACGGATTGCTGCAAGGTCGCTTTATGTAAATCAACGGCATACGTCAGCACCGTCATAGAAAGACAGTCTTGCTTGTCTTTATTCGTATAGGCTAACTGAAAACGATTAATTTTTTCGTTGACTTCCTTTACGATTTTGCGAATGACCGGCTCATCCTCTGCTTTGATTTTCAAGGGATAAGGTCTTCCGGCAATCAAAACTGTTATACTTTTCGTATCTTGCCCATCCATACGCACTGCTCTAATTGCGGTGCAACCAATCAATACATTTGTCAATTTCTACAATGTATTGGTCTATTAGTTGCTTCAAGTGTTTGGAATGCTCTGTCTCCTCCTTTGCCTGCTGCTCCAATGCACTTTGCGCGTTTTCCAATTTATCTTTCAGGGCGCTGATCAGCGCCTCTTGTTTTTCCATATTGGCTTTAAGGTGCTGATTTTCAGTCAGCAAGTTGGTGTTTTCGCGTTGTAACCTTTCCAGTTTGAGCGCGAGCTGCCGCACTTTTATTTCAATTCCTTCGATTTGTTCGGTTACTTTCATCTTCTAAAAGTCGAAAGTTGGAAGCCAGAAGGACTTTTTCTATCTTCAATTTTTGATTTCCAACTTTGGTTTTAACGTCTAATCGTCGCTCCTAATTTTATTTCGTACTCTTTTATCAGCTGTTCCATCACTTGATCCACTTCCTTATCCTGCAAGGTTTTGATTGGATCTTCAAAAGTGAAACTCACTGCGTAGGAGCGTTTGCCAGCGCCAAGCTGTTCTTCGTTTTCATAAACGTCGAACAAATTCACATCTTTGATCAGATTTTTGCCTACTCTTCTGGCAATCTGCACAATATCTGCAAATTTTACGGAATTTTCAATAATCAGCGCTAAATCTCTTCGCACAGTCGGAAACTTATTCAATTCTACAAAAGAAATACTGTGTTTTGAAAAGATTTTCAGTAAGTTATCCCAATGTAAATCAGCATAAAAAACGCTGCCACGAATGTCCATCTGCTTGGTTAGTTTGGACGATACTTTGCCCAACGTTGCCAGCACTTGCTCGCCGCGATGGTAGCGAATACCATAGTTAAAAATGTTATCTTGAAAAGTGGTTTCTTGATAATTGCTTGCACCTAAACGATTTAGGATGTTTTGCACAAATGCTTTCAAGCTGTAGAAATTCGCTTCTCTTTCTTCTTTCAATAACCAACTTTCAGGGTGGCGCTCGCCTGTCAAGAATAAGGTCAAGTGGTTTTGTTCTTTATATTTTTCGCCCGATTTATGATAGGTCCTACCAAATTCATACAATTTTAAACTCAACTGCTGGCGATTCTGATTGCGAACAATTGCCTCCAAACCACTGAATAGCATGGTCGGGCGCATGATGTCCTGAGTCGGATTAGAGGTATTGTTAATATAAACCAACTCCGCTTCCGAGATGCTAGTGAGCATTTCCTTGTAATACCTCGATTCGGTGATAGACATTGCCATCATTTCATTAAAACCATTGGCTACCAGGTAGTTGCCGATTAAATTACGCACCACATTTGGATCGGGCTGAGGCGCGGGAGCTGCTGTAATTTGAATTTTCTCTGGAATAGGCACATTATTGAAGCCATAAATCCGAAGGATTTCCTCGATCACGTCTGCTGGGCGCGTCACGTCGGCTTTATTCGTTGGAACGGCAACGGTGAATTTTGAATCATCTTCCGAAACAATATCCATCTCCAGCGCCGCCAGTATTTCCTTGACTTTTGCTTTGGGAATGTCGGTACCGATCAAACGATTCACGTGTGCATAAGTGACTTCCACTTTTTTCTTTTCAATTGGATTTGGATACAAATCCACAATTTCAGAGGCGATCTCGCCGCCGGCAATCTCCTGAATCATCAGTGCCGCGCGTTTCAAAGCATAAATCGTGATATTCGGGTCGCT
>CAZGJN010000094.1:0-2864 GCA_964526645.1 uncultured Saprospiraceae bacterium | reverse complement strand
CAATTCCTCTAGGTCTAATTGCATTTGTATAAATTCCAATCCGATTGGCTCAGAATAATCGAGTTCCACCAACAAATCTATATCGCTATCCGAGCGCCCTTCATTTCTGCTCAAGGAGCCAAACAAATAAGCTTTTATTACAGGCTTTTTTGAAAAAAAATCTACAATCTTTTGAATCTGAGCGCTTTCAAGTGTCATTTTTTACTTTTTTAACTCAAAATTCATTTTTCTAAAGAATTTGCAAAAATAGCAAACAAAAAGGCTCTGACAAACCGCAATCTGCCAGAGCCTTCCGTTTTTTTCATCAACAGCACCTCACAGATTGCGCGGCAATCCAATAATAATAATGCTGCTAATTATATTTTTTGAAAAAGACATCTTTCTCTATTTTTAAACTCGAACACAAAAGTGCAGGATTCGGTTGAAAAAGTCAAGCGGCAGCATTGTCTTTAATTATGTTTGGAATTTTAAAATCCCTATTTCTTCAAAATAGACTCGTTCCACTTATATTTGCAACAACGCTGTAAAAACCGACCATGCTACAAACATCCGATCTTCAATATTCGTACGATGGTAAAACCAATTTGCAGTTTCCCGACATCCAGTGCGGAAAGGGCGAGCACTGGCTGCTCTTGGGGCAATCTGGTTCTGGTAAAACCACGCTTTTGCATCTGCTCGGCGGCTTGCTCACTGCTAAAAATGGCTCGGTACAAGTAGCCGGCACGGATTTGGGAAAATTGTCCTCCTCCGCTTTGGACAAATATCGTGGCAAGCACATTGGCATTATTTTTCAGAAATCGCATTTTGTAAAATCGCTCACCGTCGAGGAAAATCTGGTGTTGGCACAACAATTAGCGGGCGTCAAGATCAATCGCACTCGAATTGCCGAATTGTTGAATCATTTGAACGTCGGGCATAAATTAAAATCCAAACCCGACCGCCTGAGTCAGGGGGAGCAACAGCGGGTTGCCATTGCGCGCGCGCTTGTGAACCAACCAGATGTAATTTTAGCCGACGAACCCACTTCCGCTTTGGATGATGTCAACTGCAATGAAGTGATTCAACTGCTTGAACGGGAGGCAAATGCCGTAGGTGCAACACTGTTGGTGGTGACGCATGACGGGCGATTGAAAGAACGGTTTGAAAAACAAATTCATTTGTAGATGCCAGAGGCCAAATTAGGAGATGCCAGGCTTTAGACGTTGACAATAAATTTTTGACAAGAAAGTGGATACAAGGAATGAGTCGTGCGAGAAACTCCACCCTCTTAACCTCCTCCACCTTTCATAAACGTCAAACATCAAATAAAAAATAATGAACCTAATAAAACTAAGCTGGAAAAACCTGACGAATAAGCCACTGGCGATGCTGTTGAGCTTAATTCTCTTCGCGCTGGGGGTGGGTTTGATTTCTTTGCTCCTTTTATTGAGTAAGCAATTGCAAGACAAATTCGATAAAAATCTTGCCGGCATTGATCTGGTGATCGGTGCTAAGGGCAGCCCTTTGCAGTTGATTCTCAACAGTATGTATCATGTTGACGCGCCTACCGGCAACGTGAGCATCGAAGAAGTCAAGGCATTTTTGAACCCAAGGCATCCGCTTATTAAGGCAACAGTGCCTATTTCAGTGGGAGATAACTATAAAACCTACCGAATTGTAGGTACTAATCATTCGATTTTGGGGTTGTACAATGCCCAAATTGGCAGTGGCAAGCTTTGGGAAAAAACTTTTGAAGTGACAATAGGAGCGAGCGTAGCTCAAGATTTGCAATTAAAGGTCGGCGATACTTTTGTTAGTTCTCACGGTTTTGTGACCGACGAAAATCTGGAACACGGCGATAGTGAACCGTTCTTGGTGAGTGGTATTTTAAAAGCCACAGGGGCGGTGATTGACCAGTTGATCTTAACCAATACGCAAAGCATCTGGGCGGTGCACGAGCATAGTGAAGTTGGAAGCCAGAAATCGGAAGCCGAAAGTGAAGAACCACCCACCCTCACAGAAGGACATCCTGAACATGCCGACTGGGGCGATGTAAATACGCCGCTTACAAATTTTCCTGAAAAAGATATTACTTCGGTGTTATTGCAATTTAAAACCCGAAATTATCAAGCACTAAACATGCAACGAAACATCAACGAAAATACGGATTTGCAAGCCGCTACGCCAGCTATTGAAATCAACCGTTTGTACAGTATGATGGGCGTGGGCGAGGAGGCGCTGCGAGCGCTGGCATTGGTCATTATTATCGTATCGGGTTTGAGTGTTTTTATTTCGCTGTATTCCTCTTTGAAAGAGCGAAAATATGAATTAGCATTAATGCGAGTGATGGGCTCTTCTCGGAGTACCATCCTGTTGCTCATCGTGCTGGAAGGCTTGTTATTGGCGGTCTTAGGCTACATCATCGGTATTGCACTGAGCCACATCAGCATGGAATTGCTTGGCAGTATGATGAAAGCATCCTATCGCTATTCTTTTTCCGGAAATATCTTTCTCAGGGAAGAAATTTATTTATTGGGTGCGGCTCTGATCATTGGCTTTGTAGCAGCCATTATTCCAGCTATCCAAGCCAGCAGAACGGATATTTCCAACACCCTGGCAGAGGCATAGCCAAACAACTTCGGCGAAAGAATGTTGTATTGGTATTGTCAAATTTACACGTCAAAACACTTCTACACAATGAAAACCGTACCCTCTTTACTATTTGCATTTGTATGCTATTATTATTCTTTTGCTCAAAGCCCTTCTTCCTTAGCACATACCTTTTCTATTGTAGCCTATGATTTTGAAACCGGTGAAATAGGCGCGGCTGTCCAATCTCATTGGTTTTCAACGGGCACCCTGGTGATTTGGGGCGAGGCGGGTGT
>CAZGJN010000093.1:0-2982 GCA_964526645.1 uncultured Saprospiraceae bacterium | reverse complement strand
GAGAACGCTACAAAACCTGGCAATACCGTGGTACAACGATCGTCGCCGCCACCATTTTCATCAATGCCATTCTGTCCTTCATCGCAGTATCTAACTCTGAAGAAGTTGAGGTTTGGATTAGCGTTTACATCGCTTTCATCGAAAGGAATCTGGAATTCGAAGTAACCATCGGCATTGTCAGAGAAAGACGGGTTGCGAACTATGCCATTCTGGTCTTCGAAGCGCAGGTTGTCATCACCCATGAACTCATCGCAAGAGTAAACGTAAACGCCCACCAGTGCGCTACCGGCATCCTGGCAAGTAGGCAGTGTTGGGTTGTTATTGGTTACTACTACGAAAGGATCATTGTCGCCGGTAGGCGCCAAAAGGTTGATCACTGGCTGTACATCCGGCTCAGCTGGGTTGCCACCGTTGTCGTACTCAATGTCAAGGAAGTAAACACCGGCATCTGCAGGTGTGAGGTCATCAAAACGATAAACCAAATAAATAGCATTGCCAACTTGCTCAGACCAATCGAGTGCTGGTGTAGGCAACCCACCCCAATCAATGGTAAGATTGGCAAAGTCAAAATCAGCTTCGCAATCGCCACCAGAGAGGTAGAAGGCATAGTAAAAATCAGCCTCATCAATACAGTCTGGAATTGTCCAGTTCTGATCATACGCCCGAATGGTACCACACTGGGCGGAGAGGCTCTGTGCACCCATGATAAACAGGGCGAACAAGACCATTAATGGTCGAACGAAAGTAAAATTCGTTTTTCCCATAAGATTACAATTTGTTTAAAAGAATTAGGTTAAAAAATAAGATTATGATAGCTAAAAAATATAGCCGAGATAGAAATCAGATGTAAAATGTGAGATTTGAAATTTGAAATAAAAAATAAAGATCAAATAACACATTGAATCTGAGGGCTTTGCTTTCGGAGCGCCTGGGTCGTCGTCTTTGGGTCGTCATCAAAAAAAAAGGCAGATCAGAAAGCGTGGAGATGAGAATTTGTGTAAATTCCCTTCTCTCCCAAAAAAGTCGTATTATTTAATAAAAAGGAAACGAATTTCGGACAGTCTTTTCAAAAGAATCGCGGTGCATCTTTCTGCAGCCGTGCAAATATAGGAAACAATTTTCATTTATCATCCACAAGTTAAAAATTCCTCCTAAGTCGTCGTTCAGCACAGGAAACAGAGCATCATCAAAAAGGTATAGCGCTACAAGTGCAGAGAATAGTGTCGAAGAATAGTGCGTGATATGTTTTCAGGAAAAAAAGATGAAAAGGCACGATTGTGCGAGGAGTAAATTTTAGTCATGGGATACTGTTTGTTGTTTGGATTATAAATATAATATGATGCGTCGTGGCAAAAAGCCAAATTAGTGGTAACTTTTTTTTGAACTTGGGTACAGGCGTTCACGTAAGTTGGTTTTGTGATGTAGTAGTTGCGCTCTCGTCGAAGTTGGACTGGTACTATTGTTTTGTCAACTATACGACACTGCAAATATAGGGCAGGATTTTGCGTTATGCATACCCCAAAAGAGGTATTTTAATAAAAAGTTAATTTTTTTTGTATTTGTTGGGCGGCAAGGATCGAAGAGTTTAAGCGTCTAAAGTTAATAAAACTTTGGAAATCAATTTTTTAAAAATATTTTATTTAAACTTAAATTTTGTTCTTTGCCGCGCAGGGTTTACTTTTCGGATGTTGAAAATCTGAAAGATTTACGAAATCTCATCGCAACGTATTTTTGCTAAGGCAAACAACTTCTCGAACTTGTATTAATTTTGAGGCAAAAAACAATGTTCTTGGTTTCAATGTTTGAACACTGGGGCTGAGATAGTCAATAGTTTTAAAGTGCCTATTGTGTGCGTTTTTAGTATGGCTCAATTACTTAATTTGAGGGCATGGGTGGATTGACAAAATCAGCGCTTTTAATTTTATTATTTTAGATTCAGAAGTATAATTGGTCAAAGTTTACCTGACTAAAAAACTTAGGATATGAAAATTGAAGAAGCGATCCAGCAGAAGCGTCCGTTTCGCAACGAGTGGCAGCGGGCCGTGGTGAATCTCATTTTTACAACCAACTGGCTCACTGACCAAATCAGAGAACAACTAAAACCTTTTGGGATCACGTTGCAGCAATATAATGTGTTGCGTATCCTGAAAGGAGCCGGCAAGCCGATTTCTACTTCCGATATCCGAGAGCGCTTGTTGGATAAAATGTCGGATGCGTCACGGATGGTGGACCGGCTGTGCCAGAAGGGATTGGCGGTGCGATCTACTTGCCCCGGCGACAAGCGGCTGGTGGATGTGACCCTGAGTGAAGCCGGCGAGCATCTGCTGGCAACTCTCGAAAACTACAATACCAAAATGGATAGCATTTTGCAACAACTGACGGAGGCAGAAGTGCAGCAATTAAACGAGCTACTTGATAAAATCCGCAATTAGAAAGCCAAATGAATGATACCGTCTGGCATTTGAGCCACAGCGCTTGATGCGATCGGCACAGTGTCTCCTGCCATTGCTCAAGCACCCTGCAGCAGCTTGGCAATGCGGCTTACCTGCTGCAGGCGATCTTCATCTATGCAATACAAATTGCGATAGAGGTCACTATCCAGCCAAACAGCTTTGGTGGCACAGAGTACCTCCAACTGATTTTCCAGCGTAAGGGAATCGAAACCGGTGTGAACAGTGAGATCGAGCAAGGTAGCGCTTTGGTGTTCTTGCAAATACTCAAGGATCGGAATACTCACAGGGTCGCTGAGTGTTTCAAGCACAAAAATAGCATAATCGAGCTGCTGTGTGGCGCTCTTTGTCAATATAGTGTTCCAAGCGTTCATGGGCTAAAAATTTTTTACTTTTCCCCAATTTTGCCAAAGATAGAATAAAAGTTTGATTTACACAATAAGTATTTTCGCTGGTCGTTTGCAAGTGCCTGCACAACATTAGACTTGTTCGGAATTAACAAATAGCTAGATGTAAGTTCCAAATACCAGCA
>CAZGJN010000092.1:0-3003 GCA_964526645.1 uncultured Saprospiraceae bacterium | reverse complement strand
CTGATCGTCCGTATTTCTTTCTCCTCCGCACAGACAACGTCTCTAAATGTGATGACCTTCAACATCCGCTACGCCAATCCCGATGACGGATATAACTTTTGGAATAATCGTAAAGAATTGGTAGAGAGCATGATCCAATACCACGAGGCTGATATAGTAGGTTTGCAGGAAGCTCTCCGCAGCCAGTTAGACGACCTCGCAGCGATGCTGCCGGATTATGAATGGTTTGGCGTATGCCGCACCGATGGCACCACGAATCCTGATCCCGACAACGAATTTTCTGCCATTTTGTACAAAAAAGACCGCTTTGAGCGATTAGATGGCGCCACTTTCTGGCTCTCCGAAACGCCTGAAATGCCCGGTTCCAAAAGCTGGGACGCTGCCATCACGCGCATTGTCACCTGGGCGAAGTTCCGCGATAAGCAATCGGGCAAAGAATTTTTTCATTTCAATACCCATTTTGACCACGTCGGCACGAAGGCTCGTGAAGAAAGCGCCAAGATTATCCTGGAAAAAATTGCGGCGATTGCCGGGGGGGATGCGCCGATTATTTTGACGGGTGATTTCAATTGCAACGAAACCGAGACACCTTACCGCGTCATCACCGATAAAAATGACAAGCGCCATCTGCAAGATGCTATGCTGGTTTCCAAATTGCCTCATCACGGTCCGTTGAGTACTTGGAGTGGCTTCAGTTTCCCTGGTGTACCTGGCCGGCGGATTGATTTTATTTTTGTAAAAAACAAGGTCGAAGTTTTAAAACACGCGGCACTTTCTGATTCCTGGAGTGGGCGCTTTCCTTCAGATCATTTGCCAGTGGTCAGCAAATTGGCAATTGGTAAGCGCTGATTTTTAGGATTCAATAACAGTATTTACCCGTTATTTCCCATAAAGATTTCTTTTTTGAAAACAATACGAACAAATGTTCGTTTTTATACTTAAATACCTTATCTTTGTACTGCAAAAAAAAATAACTGCTATGCCTGATTTGATGCCATTAGAACAAGAATTCCAAGCGCGAATTGACCGGGACGAAAAAATTGAACCCAAGGACTGGATGCCGGAGGCCTACCGAAAAACGCTGATTCGTCAAATTTCACAGCATGCGCATTCAGAAATCGTTGGGATGCTGCCGGAAGGTAATTGGATCACCCGCGCTCCGTCATTGCGCCGCAAAGTTGCTCTGCTGGCAAAAGTACAGGACGAAGCTGGGCACGGCTTGTACCTCTACGCCGCTGCCGAAACGCTTGGCATTGACCGCGATACGCTGATCAATGAATTGCATAGCGGAAAAGCTAAATATAGCAGTATTTTCAATTATCCGACGCTTACCTGGGCAGACATCGGAGCCATTGGCTGGCTGGTAGATGGCGCGGCAATTATGAATCAGGTGCCGCTTTGCCGTACTTCTTATGGCCCTTACGCACGCGCGATGGTGCGGGTTTGCAAGGAAGAAAGCTTCCACCAAAGACAAGGTTATGAAATCATGCTGACGCTTTCACGCGGTACAGAAGAACAAAAGCGTATGGCCCAGGATGCTTTGAATCGTTGGTGGTGGCCAAGTTTGATGATGTTTGGCCCGAGCGACAAGGATTCGCAGCACACTGAGCAGAGCATGAAATGGCGCATCAAGCGTTTTACGAACGATGAGTTGCGGCAGCGTTTCGTAGATATGACCGTCCCGCAAGCCGAATACCTGGGCTTGACAGTACCCGATCCCCACCTGAAGTGGAACGAAGAAACCCAGCATTACGACTTTGGCGAAATTGACTGGAGCGAATTCTGGAATGTTGTGAAAGGTAATGGACCTTGCAACCGGCAGCGAATGAAAACCCGTATAAAAGCCTACGAAGATGGCGCCTGGGTACGCGAGGCAGCAATGGCTTACGCCGAAAAGCGAAAAGCGAGAGAAGAACAAATCGCGCAAGTTGCATGAAAATGGGGGATTGAAAATTTCAGGAAGCAGTGAAACTTGTGTTCATGTGTTTGTGTGTTTATGTCCTGATCGCACCAGAACGCCTGAAAACATTGACATCTGAAAACAACAAAAAATGAAAAAAGACTGGCCCCTCTGGGAAGTATTTATCAGAAGTAAAAATGGTTTGAGCCACAAACACGTCGGGAGCCTCCATGCTGCCGATGCCCAAATGGCTATTGAAAACGCCCGCGATGTCTATACCCGTCGCAGCGAGGGCGTCAGTATCTGGGTGGTGGAATCAAAATATATCACTGCCTCCAGCCCTAACCAAGCAGAGTCGCTCTTCGACCCGGCAGATGACAAGGTGTACCGCCACCCTACTTTTTATGATTTACCGGATGAAGTGAAGCATATTTAAATTATTTTCAGGTTCGATCTACTAAAGTGTTTATGTACCGAACACAGAAGAAGACACGAACACCTGAACATACGAACACATCAAAAACAATGACCTTAATACAAGCGCATCTCGACTATATCCTCCGTATGGGCGACAACGCTCTGATTCTCTGTCAACGCCTGGGCGAATGGTGCGGGCATGGCCCTGTGCTCGAGCAAGATATTGCGATTACGAATATTGCTTTGGATTTGATAGGACAAGGCCGAAGCCTAATGCAATACGCCGCCGAATTGGAAGGCAAAGGCAGAGATGAAGACCAAATGGCGTTTCTGCGCGATGCCTGGGATTTTCGGAACGTGCTTTTAGTAGAACAACCCAACGAAGACTGGGCTTACACAATCACCCGCCAGTTTTTCTTCGATGCCTTTAATTTCTATTTTCATCAAGAATTGACCAAAAGTACGGATAGCCATTTAGCGGCGATTGCCGAAAAATCTTTAAAAGAAATCACCTACCACCTGCGATACAGCTCCGAATGGATGATCCGCCTCGGCGATGGTACGGATTTGAGCCACGAAAAAATGCAATCTGCGGTAGATGACCTATGGATGTACACCGGCGAGCTGACCGAAATGGATGAGGTGGATGAAATGATGGTCGCCGAAGGCATCGGCGTGGATTTAAG
>CAZGJN010000091.1:1175-3005 GCA_964526645.1 uncultured Saprospiraceae bacterium | reverse complement strand
ATGGTGCAGACGCAGGCTATGCCGATAGTGATGGGAATACAGCCCTTTCAATTGCCAGGGAAAGAGTCCACACAGAGATGGTAACCCTCCTACAGGAAGCTGCTATAAACCCTATGTAACGGATGGTCTCTGCTATGTGTTCTGTGTTAAATTTTGTTGAAATTTACGCATCTGCGTTGTTCAGTAGTCTGATCTTTCGTACTTTAGCCTTGTTTTTATGACACCTATTGGTAAATCCTGCTTTGAGCAGGAAGAAGCGTTTTTGCAGCCATTGTGCATGGCGGTAGCATGTCATAATTACTGTAAAATGGACGAAAAAATCATGCTTCTGTAATTTCTTTGAAAATCATAATACAAGCATCCATCAATTTTCAAATCTACCCAAATTCGGGTATAAAAATTTACTTTTATTAAAAATGGGTCTTCAAGAAAAACGTCTCGCAAAAAATATTCAAGACAATGTACTGCCCGGCTTCATGGCGGAGGTCAAATCCATTGCAGGTTTCGAACCAACATTGAACATTAACTGGGATACCTTCGTTGCTTATGACGAGTACCCGCTCAGCCGATTAGAAGGTGATATTTTGCCCAGCCTGCTGGAAGTTTTTAAAAGCATTTGCCGCGACGACATGGGGCGTGAAGCCCTTCAGTCAGCTTTAAAAACTATTCATTTAGAAAATACGGACGACCAAGAAGGTGTTACGCTCCGCTTTGCAGACGGTGAATTATATCACAAAATGCAACTTGCAGGTAGTACTTATTCGCGTTATACTGCCGACCAAATTATTGCCCTACTCGAAAAATCACTTTGATTTTATGAAAAAATTGCTCTTTTTGTTGATCATTTTTGTTTCGCTTGTTGCCTGCAAACAGGAAAGCAAAAAGCCCGAACCTAACCCAGAACTTGCACCCAGTGCCGTTCAGCCATCAAATAATACGCAAGTGGCGGATGCCATAAAGCCCGGAAGTAAATTGTATGTCCACGCTAACAGTGGCGTAGTACTGCGCAAAACACCTTCCATAGATGGTGAAAAAATAGCCAATGTACCTTGCGACGGCTTACCACTCACGGTGCTGGAATTACCCGACCCTGCCAACCGATTTGTTGCCGAAAAAATTGGCACATTTGAAGTAGCAGGTGGCTGGGTAAAGGTCAGAACGGAGACTGGTAAAGAGGGCTATATGTTTGATGGATACCTTTCGCGTTATCCACCGGCTATTGAAGAACCAGAAGCCGAAGATTCCAACTTAGAGTGGTTCTATCGTATTATTTCTCCGATGAAGGGCAAACGCGATACCCTTGCGTTGCAGCCCGGCATGATTTTGGGGTACAAACAAGCCTTTGAGGATGGTGCTCTTTTCCGTTATGAATACTATGAGGGTGGCGTTACGCACTATTTTTATTTGCCGGAAAGTAAAATGACGATGCAGGAAGCGCTGATCCTCTTCCGACCGCTGTGGTTTCGGGGAAAAACCAAGGGTGATTACGATGCTGCCACAAAAACACTGACAATCAATGATGTAGAAGGATATGCGACAATGACTATTCAGCCCCAAAATGGGCAGTTAGTCTTGCAGTTTTCTTCAGCTGATTGACACACCCAAACAAGAGGCTTGACACTAATTACATTGTATAAAGTTTGTGAAATAGGCTGACTTGCTTGTCTTTATGATTTCGGCTTTCGAAAACGTTCATTGAATGTTCCTACGGTTTAGGATTTAGTAAAAACTTAGGCACACAATCTAAATAATGAAAACAGTGGTTGAAAAAAATTTTTCGCCAGACATTAAGGTCGTTAAGGCAGTCAATAGTCTGAAATCAAACTACCT
>CAZGJN010000091.1:0-1075 GCA_964526645.1 uncultured Saprospiraceae bacterium | reverse complement strand
ATATTTACTTGGTTTATTTTCAATTTCACCCCGACTTTGTAGTTCAATACCAAGACAATACACCCAACAATCAATTTTTTCAATTGCCCATGAGTAGCACCTTATCCATTTTGTACTTATCTGATAACCCAGAAGTAATAGCGGTGCTAAATGGATGATGCACTAAAAAACAAAGAAGGATTGTGGGCACAGCACAGTTGGACTGTGTTGCATAGCGCTGATTTAATTGCGTTCATTCCCCAAAAGCTCCCCATTTAGAGCTGTAGGCTGGGCGACTCAAATAACAAATACCCCGCCGGGATGTAGTTCTGGCTGATGCCTAATCTTTGGGGTTGCACCCAATTGCCGCTTCGCTTGCCACTCCTGATAGGCAGCATACCAATCACATCTACTTCAATAAATATTTCCATTAGTTTCTTTTTACTGATTTGTGGGCGCATCGGTTGACTTTTAGGTGTCTTTGAATGTCGTAACTCAAATTTCCTAATTGTCAATCTTTTTTCTATCCTTTATCTATAATTCACGTTACCTTACTTATGATTTACCATAACCTCGTTGGAATGAAATACTTTTCTTATTACTTCCTCAGCGAGAGAGCGTGCGGCGTGCGCTGACGCTGAAACCGCGAAAAGAAGTCCTGATTAGGTGAAATGATGAACTGCGAAGTATCAAAGACGCGCTGCGCCGCGACTTGGAAGTAGCGCTGCTCAATGGTTTGGAGGCATCAGCAAAACGACTTTCTTCTTTGAACAAGGTGGAAAAGAGGATATTAGTATCCACCACTGCTTTCATGCTCCTCGTATTTTTGCCAGTATGCACTCCTTGCTTTCCTTCCACCAGTTTTCCTTTAGTGATTCTGATGGTTCCAGCGCCTGCGCTTCGGTGAGTTCGCTTTGCTTTATAATATCTTCGATTTCAATTTTTTCCAGCAATCTCAAAGCCAGGGATTTGCTAATACACGGCCCTTCGGAATGGTGATCACCCAATTGTCGCCCTACGCTTTGATGTGCATCATGGTGTGCTTATTTTTCTTATAAATGGCAATAAATGATTAAAAGTTTTTATCGTTTTGATT
>CAZGJN010000090.1:0-3131 GCA_964526645.1 uncultured Saprospiraceae bacterium | reverse complement strand
CATCAAAGCCGAATAATAACGAACAATGCTCACCTACTTCCTTTTTCCGCGAAACAGATTTCCCAGCTGCTATTTTAGCTAAAAATCTACATCCAGCAACCATTTCATTTGCCGTTCATTGATATTTTCGGGGACCATGCGAAACAGATTATTCCGAAAGGCAGCTAAAATCGGATTACTGATCTGTGCAATTTTACCTAAATTCCAGGAAGTATTGACGACTAAATGCGCCCGCTTCTGTCTTCTTTTTTCAAAGGCAAAAAAAGCATCGGTAGGCGTAGCCGCTTTTGCCAACTCGTCGGCAAGAATAATGGCATCCTCGATTGCCTGACAAGCGCCCTGTCCTAAATTTGGAGTTGTAGCATGGGCTGCATCGCCAATGAGCACTGCGCTGCTAAAGGCAAATTTATGGATCGGCTTCAGATCAATGATATCATTCCAAATCAGCGCTTTATCTGGCGTATTGTTTAAAATAGCAGGGATCGGCTCGTGAAAATTCTGAAAAATTCGCTGAATATCAGCAATGGTATAAGCCCGGCTGACGGAGTCATTCTGCGGCGCATTGACGCAGGCAAACCAGTATATTTTGTCATCCTTTAGCGGCACAATACCAAAGCGACGCCCGTTGCCCCAGGTTTCTGTGGCGGTATTCAATTGTAAGCCAGGATTGGTGATGACCGCCCGCCAACAAGTGTAACCGGCATAACGAGGCACGGAACCGGGTAACAATTGCTGACGAATGGCAGAATGGACGCCATCCGCAACGATGAGAAAATCAGTGACATGTGTACTGCCATCGGCGAAGTGGACGATTAATTTACCATTGTCTGATTGTTCAAATCCGCTTGCCTTTTTACCAAGAATTACTTGAGCAGGCTGAAGCTCTTCGAGCAGCGTTTCGTGCAACGCTGCCCGATGGATGGCGAAATTATGCAAATCATATTTTTTGCTAATAGCAACGGCGTCAGCCGAAGTAAGTACCTTGCCCTTTTGGTTGAGGATTTGTAGGGTGGATAAAGCTTGCCCTTTGGCGATGATTTTTTCAGCAATACCCAGATTACGGTAAGCTTTGATGGCATTGGCGGCAAGCACCAGTCCGGCGCCAAGCGGTTGGATAGAGGGTGTAGCTTCAAAAACCTGCACCACGATGCCTATTTTTTTTAAAGCAATAGCAGTGGTCAATCCGGCGATGCCGCCGCCGATGATGGTAAATTTCATAGTTGTGTTTTTATTTGATAACCAGACGGTTGGATGGTTTAGAGCAGTTCTCGGTTTCAGCCAGCATCAAATCACTTTTTGTATCTGTTTTTTCTGAGCATCAGTGAGGACAGCCTGTTTGCTGTTGCCAATATATTTCAAACCTACGAAAGATAAAGCCACAAGCCATAAGATACAAGCCATCGGATAAGTGACTTTCAGCGCCCATTCCAATTCCAAGACTTGTGCCAATGGAAATCCTACGCCTGCCACCATTAGTGCTGCCGCCACCCAGGCAGGAAGGGTCTTAGCCCGCCAAAAACCAATGCCCAGCAAGAGTGAGGTAATCGGAAACAAGGGTCCCATCATTGCTACGAGTAAAAATTCGGGATTGGGTTGGGCATAGAAACTTTGCCAGACAGCATCTGCGGCGCCATGCTGCCGGAGACTAAATTCAATGACCCGAAAAAGTTCTATCCCAAAGCCGGTGACGCTTCCTGCCAAGCCGGTGATTGTCGTGATAGTGCCCAGCACTTTGTTGGTTTGGCTCAATCTGCCCGATAAATATAGGTAAATCGGTACAAATAAAAGCAGCGCATAAGATCCAAAGATGCCCTCCACATAACTGGTGATGCCCGGCGGAATCAGTCCGATACCCATAACAAAACTGAGCGCCGACAAAACAAGCAGAAAAGGACCCAGGACAAAGGCACTTCTCAAAAGTGCCCGTTGATTAGCTGGAATTTGATTCGTTTCCATAGTAATTTCCAATTTTTTAAGTGATGAATAATGATTGAGTGATCGGTGCAAAGTTGGAGGCGAAATTTTTCAAGATTTGTTGTATTTTCCGCCAATAATATGATAAATTACGCCAAACGCAGCGGTAATGGACAGCTCATTTTCAGGGAGAGCATTATGGAAAATTTAGAATATTGGTCGAGTATGCCGTTTGTACGCAATGTATTGATGGCGGCTTTGAAAAAAGGCGGCGATTTGCAAACGCTTTGCCATGAAGTAGGCGTTACGCCGGAAATGCTCGAACAACCCGACGCTAAAGCAAACATGGAGCAATGCACCAAAGTGTGGGAGGTAGCCCTTCGGCACACCGGCGATCATTTTTTGGGGCTACATATGGGCGAAGTGACGCCTCCCGGCTTGGCAGGTATGGTGGGCTATTTGATGGAAAGCAGCCCCGATCTGCTCACGGCTTACCAAAGCTTACAGCAATTTCATAAAGTGATGACCAATGCTGAGGATGTTTTTCTGGAAATACAAGACGCCGAAGCGCGCTATTATGTTGAGCCGGCAGCGATCTGGCATCTGCTTTCCGTTGAGGCTGCCCGGCAAATGGTAGATCATTCAATGTCGGCTTCGGTACACATCAACAAGATGCTGATCGGCAAAATGATTTATCCACTCCGGATATTGCTGCGCTATCCGCGCCCGCAAAATATTGGCGAATACCTTCGCATTTTCAAATGCGAACCTTTGTTCAATCAGAACTGCAATTGCCTGGTATATCGCCTGCGCGATATGAAAACTCCGATCATCGGACATAACCCCATTTTGAATAAATTTTTCAGAGAATTGCTCGAAAAGGAGATCCTGAAAACCCATAGACGGGAGTCTTTTGCCAACGAAGTGCGCCGCGCCATCCTCCAAAATTTTGACCAGGTGCTGCCGCAACTTAACGACATCGTTCAGTGTTTGCATATATCGTCACGAACGCTTCAGCGCAAACTCCAGGAAGAAGGCACTTCTTTTCAGCAAATTTTTGAATCTGTCAAATTAGAACTGGCCATTGCCATGCTAAAAAATCCCAGCCTCACAGTAAACGAAATTGCTTATAAACTGGGCTACGCTGAACCCAGTGTATTCCGCCGCGCATTTAAAAAATGGACCGGCACCAGCCCAAAGGCTTATCAGATAAGCCT
>CAZGJN010000089.1:0-3218 GCA_964526645.1 uncultured Saprospiraceae bacterium | reverse complement strand
TATTATACAAAACTTGATACAACTTGATGCTTTGCCCAAACTCAATTTTACGCATCTTGTTTCAAAGAATTGATTATCAGATACTCGCTATTTAGCGCGTAAATCCTATGTGATTCGAATTATTCATCAAGAAATATTTGTAAACCTCCCTAATTATTCCAGATAAATATTTTCGGGCTGGCAACTTTTTGTTTTAAAAACTTTCCAAAGTGTTTGCTAACTTTGCGCCAAACGAGGTTGTTTGCACTAAGATGATAAAAAGTCTGCAAATTAAAAACTACGCTATCATTGAATCGCTGGAAGTCAACTTTTCCGAGGGCTTGACCATTATCACTGGAGAGACGGGCGCAGGAAAGTCTATCTTGCTCGGCGCATTGGGCTTAATCATGGGCAATCGAGCCGATACCAAATCGTTGTACAATGAGGAAGAAAAGTGCGTGGTAGAAGCTCAGTTTGATATCAAATCCTACGATCTGAAGACCTTTTTTCAGGATAACGACATCGAATACGACGATGATACCGTCATCCGCCGCGAAATCACGCCTTCCGGCAAATCTCGGGCGTTCATTAACGATTCCCCAGTCAATCTCAATGTTTTGCAGCAATTGAGCGGCGCACTGCTTGACCTACACCAGCAATTTGATACACTCGATATCCACAACGTTTCGTTCCAGCTTCGTATGATTGATGCCCTGGCTGATAACAAGCGTCTCGTAGCGGGGTACGAAGAAGAGTATCGCCAATACATTGCGGATAAGCGCCGCTTAGAAAATTTGATTCATCGAAACGAAGCTTCCGCCAAAGAAGTGGAATTTTTGCAATTTCAATTGGAAGAATTTAACAAAGCCGAACTCGTGGAGGGAGAGCAAGAACGCTTGGAGCAAGAAATTGCCGTGCTTTCCAATGCCGAAGAGATCAAGCGCACGATGAGTGCTGCCTTCCAATATTTAAGTGAAAACGAACAATCTTTGGTAAGCCAAATGGAAGAATTGAGCATTCGATTGCATCAGGTGAGCAAATATGAACAGCGAATGCAAAGACTTTCAGAGCGCTACGATGGCTTGGTGGAAGAATTGAAAGACATTGCCAGTGAATTTGAGGAAATTGCGGAGCAAACCGAGTACGACCCCGAGCGAATCTTGGAAATTCAGGCACGACTGGATTTGATTTATCGCTTGCAAAATAAACACCGCGTTGCTTCCGTCAAAGAACTGATAGCAATTCAAGAAAATTTACAGCAGCAATTGGGAGATTTTGGCGACCTTTCCACAGAAATAGAAACGTTGCGCAAGCGCATCGCTGAGCAGGAGGCACACCTTTTAGAAGTAGCACAAATGCTAAGCGAGCGTCGCCAACTGGTAGTACCGGATTTTGAAAACAAAGTGAAGGAAATGCTCACGCAGCTTTCGATGGAACACGCGGTACTCAAAGTGGATATGCGGAAATTGGAAGCAATCGGCCCGACGGGTCTGGACGAATTGAATTTCCTGTTTGCCGCCAACAAAGGCAGCCGCTTGCAAATGATTAAGGATGTAGCTTCCGGCGGTGAACTGGCGCGCCTAACTTTGGTGACCAAATCACTGGTAGCCAGCGCGATACCACTACCCACATTAATTTTCGACGAAATTGACGTGGGTGTTTCCGGTGATGTGGCCTTGCGAATGGGCAATATTTTGCGAAAGCTATCCAACCAACACCAGGTGGTGACAATCACGCACTCGCCGCAGGTAGCGTCCAAAGCAGATGCCCACTACTTTGCGTACAAAGTGGAAAAAGAGGAGCGCGTAGTGACGAAAGTAAAGGCACTGAGCAAAGACGAGCGCATTCGTGCCATCGCGACTATGCTGAGTCAGAATCCGCCGAGTGAAGCCGCAATAGAGAATGCACGGCAATTAATTGAAGCGTAGCTTCGGGGCGGATTTTCTAAATTGAGCTTTAAACGAGAGACTATAAACGAGAAATATCTAATTAAAATGGCAAACAACTTATTGCAAGGAAAAAGAGGCATCATTTCCGGTGCTTTAGATGAAAAATCAATCGCCTGGAAAGTGGCAGAACGTTGCGTGGAAGAAGGTGCCACGATTGTGCTAACCAATGCGCCAGTGGCGATGCGTTTTGGGGAAATCAATAAATTGAGTGAAAAACTCAATGCGCCCATCATCTCGGCAGATGCTACCTCAATGGAAGATTTAGAAAATTTATTTAGCAAATCGCAGGAGCATTTAGGTGGAAAACTCGATTTTGTATTGCACTCCATCGGCATGTCGGTCAACGTGCGCAAAGGACGCGAATACACTGATCTGAACCACGAATGGATGCTGAAAACCTTTGATGTATCGGCGATTTCGTTCCATAAAATGATGCAGGTGCTCTGGAAACAGGATGCCATGAATGATTGGGGCTCTATCGTAGCGTTGAGCTACATCGCTGCACAGCGGGTATTCCCGGATTACAGCGAAATGGCAGAGTCTAAAGCGCTGCTCGAATCTTTCGCCCGGAGCTTTGGCTATCACTTCGGTACACGCAACAAAGTGCGGGTGAACACCATCTCTCAATCGCCCACTGTTACTACGGCAGGCAGCGGCGTGAAAGGTTTTAGTGAATTTTTTGACTATGCCGATAAAATGTCGCCACTGGGCAATGCCTCAGCAGATGCTTGTGCGGATTATTGCGTGACGCTGTTCTCCGACCTCACGCGCATGGTAACGATGCAAAATTTGTATCACGATGGCGGTTTCTCCAGCATGGGGATGAGCCCGGCAGTGTTGAATTTGTAAAGTACCGGCGACTTTAGTCGCCATGGCAGTTATTTAGCAGCGGCTAAAGCCGCCGACACTTATGAAAAATTTCGCTCGACTGGCTTGCATTTTCGTGGGATTCCTTTCCGTTGTAGCAACACATGCGCAGCGCCCTACGGGTATTCCTGGTAATATTCCGACCGGAACGCAACAGCCGCTCGATTCTTCCCGATTGGCACAAAACATTGATAACATTCCGGATACGATTGGCATTTTCTATTTCCTTGCGGATAATCCAAACGCTGAAACACCTTTCTCTGATTCTACCCTTGCAAATTTTCAGCAATATGATCCAGTGCGCCAACGCGATTTGGACTATATGCACCTCGGCAATCTCGGTTCGGCACATCAGCCGATTGTGTTTGAAACGACCTGGCGGCGCGGTTTCGATGTTGGTTTGCACCAATTTGATTTGTACAT
>CAZGJN010000088.1:1603-3279 GCA_964526645.1 uncultured Saprospiraceae bacterium | reverse complement strand
TGGTAGGATTTTGCTGGAGGAACGACGACCGTTTCAATTACTTGTGTACGAATCTATTGCAGAAAAGTTGCATTTTTGTAGCGCCCGTTTGCTGCCAGTTGCACAGGATTCGACGACGGCTTTTTCCTTAACTTTTTAAAAATCAATTATGTACGTTATCTTGGTATATGACGTAAATGAAAAACGAGTGGCAAAAATGCTCAAACTTTGTCGCCGATACTTGAACTGGATACAAAACTCGGTCTTTGAAGGCGCTATTACGGAGGTAAAACTCAAAGAACTAATTCACGAAGCGCACCAAATTATAAACGAAACGGAAGATAGCATTATTATCTTCAGCAGCCACCATGAGCGTTGGCTTGAAAAACAGATCATCGGCTTAGAAAAAATGAATACTGATAATTTTCTTTAAATAGTTGAACAGTTTTACAGTCGATAGCCTTAAAGTATTTAAAACCGGTAAATTATTAAAATTTTATTATGCGTTAAATGTGCCTCACTCCATCAGCACATCACCTCATTACCACCACATTTTGAACGGTTTATAAACCTGATCGCCTATCAAATGTTTGACTAATTTGTAACATTCTAACCGAATGAGTTGCTTATAGCTGACCTTGCGTTTCAGGGTGCGATGCTCGATGGTTTCGTTGAGACGCTCTTCCCAGGCTTTGACAAAAGTTTTGCTACCATTTTCTTTGAGCAGGCAACGATTGATATCCCAGCGGAAATCGGTATCCTGCAATACTTTTTTGTTGAACAAGGAAAAAATAAGCCGATCAACCAGAATCGGTTTGAATACCTCCGCCAGATCCAATGCCAATGAATAACGCCGCACCCCGGGTTCGTGCAAAAAACTGATGGTCGGATTCAACTGCGTATGATACAATTGCTTGAGGCATTGCGTATAGCACAGCATATTGCCGTAAGAAATCAGCGCATTTACTTCGTTTTTGGGCGGGCGTTTGCTTCTGCCACCCATATCAAAATCTTTAATAATAAAATCAAATGCCTCATAATATATTTTTCGAATATTACCTTCGATGCCCATGAGTTCGGATACTGCGGTGCAAGTGGGAATGCTTTCGCGCAATAATTCAATATTGGCAATGGGTGTAGCCAATTCCTGCCCTCGATTGGCGTAGTAGCGCAGCACTTTGAGCATATTGAAAGAGCCACCTTCCAATAAAAACTGGGCTAAAAGCAATCGCTTTTTTTTATCCAGATAATGCTGGGTTTGCAGCACCTGCACTTTGCCTGCCAACAGGTATTCGCGGGGCATAAAAGAACCGGTGTAGTACTCGTGATAATTAAAAAAATGTACTGCAATACCTTGCTGACCAAGAAAATTATACAAAGCGCTATTGGCATCCAAATCACCAAACACATAGAGTTCTTCTACGCCTTCGATTGGCAAATGGCGCGGCTGCCCTACATTCCCCTCCGCATCGTGGGGCGTGAATTTTAGGGTATTATCATGGCGTTCCAGCGTGCCGGGATTGAAGAGGTAGTAGGGCTTTTTCATGGTTTCTATTTTGTAATTTGCTGAATCTGCAAGATTTAGTAAGTTTTCTGTAAGTAGATTTACCAGATTATTCAAATCTGGCAAATCCGTCCTGCGATTTGCTGAATCTGCAAGATTTAGTAAGTTTTCTGTAAGTAGATTTACCAGATTA
>CAZGJN010000088.1:0-1503 GCA_964526645.1 uncultured Saprospiraceae bacterium | reverse complement strand
ATTTGCTGAATCTGCAAGATTTAGTAAGTTTTCTGTAAGTAGATTTACCAGATTATTCAAATCTGGCAAATCCGTCCTGCGATTTGCTAAATCTCCAAGATTTAGTAAATCTCTTATCCCATTTCATTCCATCAAAAAACGAGCTATCGCCTTCCAATTTCCGGTATATTCCAAATGCGTTTGCTCAAATTGCGCTTTACTGCCAAACCACTCCAGTACCTTTGCTCGCGGTAAACGGGTGGGCTGTTCTGACAAAAAACTTCGATACGAACTCCATGCATATTCAGACCAGTTCTCACAAATACCATGATGCAAAGGATTGCGATGGATGTAGCAGATCAGCGTCGCCAAATAAGCTTCGGATTCGATCCGACGGCGGCGAAATAGCTTTTGAAACAGGCTGCCTGTTCGACTTTGTTGCTTATTGATGGCTTTAGCATAGCCCAATAAAAAGTGTCGAAATCGCTCACTAACGATATACGTAGCCAAATAGTGACGATACTGCTCCTGGTCGGCAAACAGGTTTACTATATTTTCGAAGTATAGTAAATCCAGTTCGGGCGACTGCTCTGCCAAATCCTTCAGCTTTGGTAAATCTGATAGTGCCTTTTTTAGAAACACGACATCCACTTTTTTAAAATCGCTCAAAGCTGCTTCCAATATTGCATCCACTTTTTTTACCTGCACTGCCAAGTGGAAATGGTTGGGCAATAAACAGTACGCGTATGTCTCCCAATAAGCCGACATATACACCGCATATTTCTCCAAAAAATAACGATGGTTTTCCGGCTGAAAAAAAATGAGCCGCTCTTCATTTCCTCGATTGTAAATATGAAACCATCCTTCCGGTTCCAATGGTAAGCGTGTATCATTTACAGCCGCCATTTATTAATCTTTTACTTTTTTGAAATATAATTTGCTAAATTTCCCAGATTTGGTAATTCTTTCTTCTTACACCAGCAGATTTACCAGATTATTCAAATCTGGCAAACCTGCCCTGTGATTTGCTAAATCTCTCAGATTTAGTAAATTTTCCATAAGCAGATTTACCAGATTTTTGGAAATCTGGCAAATCTGGCAAATCGGTACATTACCCCTCCTCACCTGCATAACAAAACTCATAATAAGAGCATTGCTTACAAACAGGTTTACGAATCACTGGTGGGCATACTTCACTTTCCAGAATAGCGCGAATCTCGCTCAGCCAGCTTTTTATATCATTTTCCTCATTAGGCGTAAGCGTTACCTGCTTGCGTTCTCTTTGTTTCGGATATTCAATGACGGCTTGTGCCCCTTCAATACCGTTTTGCAGCAACACGTACAGATAGAATTTCACCTGTGCGATATGTGCCTGCTCCATTTTAGCCGATTTTTTCGTTTCGTGTACCGTCTTTGTTTTAGCATCGTAAAAATCAATTTTGGCAGCGCCGATCCACTTCTCCTCTTCCCGATCGTCCAGAAAAGGCAAAGAAACCGATAGCTCCAACTGCGTATTCTTCTCCG
>CAZGJN010000087.1:0-3450 GCA_964526645.1 uncultured Saprospiraceae bacterium | reverse complement strand
GCTATCGGGACAGCCGCCGTCGGGATTTTTTTTACGGCGACTGAAAGTCGCCGGTACATTTGATAAATCTTTTTATTTTAGCGAAAAAACCAAACCTGTATGCGTACAGTACAGCAAACCCTCGAGCACACTTTCGGTGTCTCCTTTGTCCAGCAAGCTATCCTCACCGAGCTACGCCAGTATCACAGCCCCAATACCTACTGCTGCAATGCGCAAGGCGAATTGATTGGCATTTTTTCCAGTGAGAATGAATATACCGACATCACCATTCCCGCCGAGTGGCAGGCATTGGAATACCTTAATCTGAGTGATAATAAACATTTGCAACGCTTGACGTTTGAGGCGGCTTTGCCGCACTTGCAGCATTTGGATGGGAGCGATTGTCAATTGGAAGAATTAACGCTGCCAGCGGGATTTGATGCCTTGCAGTGGCTGGATGTGAGTCGGAATCAATTGAAGCGGTTGAATCTGGACGGGAATTTTTCTGAATTGACCTACTGTGATTGCAGTGGCAATCAGTTGGAGGTATTGGAAATGCCGGACTGCCCGAAGCTGCACTATTTGTATTTGAATGATAATCAGCTTGAAAAACTGGTGTTCAGAACATCATTACCAGAATTGGAAATTTTGCATTTGCGCAAAAACAAGCTGGAAAACTTACCGGATAATTTTTTGACACTTACCAACCTGGAAACCTTGTATTTGCATGGCAATCCTTTGCCCAATATTCCAAAAGAAGTAATTGCCAAGGAAGGACGAGACAATTCCTGGAAAAGTGTGAAAAACTACTTACTTGAATTCCGCAAAGGCACGATTATCAATGAGCGCGCCAAACTGATTATCATCGGCAATGGGCGTGTCGGTAAAACCTCCCTATATCGTCGGCTGGCGGGCGAGCCTTTCGACCAAAAGGAGCCCTATACCCACGGGGTGCAGCTTGGCAAACTTGGCAAAACGGATTTACCGGACGTAAAGACGGATAAGTTGCAACTGCAAGTCTGGGACTTCGGCGGGCAGGAGATTTTCTACGCCACCCACCAGTTTTTCCTAAGTGAAGAAGCGGTGTACGTGCTTGCCTGGACGGACGAACAAAACGTAAAGCAGCACCGCGAGCGCGATAAGGACAAACTCCCTTTTGATGAGCGGTGGCGGTCTTGTGATTATTGGCTGGAAAATATCCGTTTGCACGGAAAAGATAGCCCTATCCTGCTGGTGCAGACGCATACCGATGAGATTGCCAATCGGAAACCCGTCCATGCTGCTTGGGAACAAGCCCCTTTTAATGCCATCCCCTTGAATTTCAGTGCGGCAAAGGATTACGGTTTGCCCGAACTCAAAGATACCATCGCCAACCGCCTCAACCAAACCATCCCGATGTTGGGTAAGGAATTTCCCGAAACCTACGACCAAGTGATACAGGCAATAGAGCGTATCAAAGCAGCAAACCCAGCTATTACCTACGGGCGGTTTTTGGAAATTTGCGAAACAGCAACGATTGAACCAGGTGGCGAAAAATCTTTACTGGAATACCTCACCAAAGCGGGTATCACCGTCTATTTTGACAAACCGCTGCTGCGGGAAGTGGTATATATCAACCCCAATTGGCTGACCCAACAGGTATATCGCCTCATCAACAATGACCTGCGCACCCGCAAAGGCAAGATGGATGCTGCTTATCTGGAACGGATGCTACCTGCACCCGAATACGACGCGAAGCAACGCGCCCAATTTATAGAATTGCTGAAAAGTTTTGAGTTGATTTTTGAAACCCAAGAAGCAGGACAGACCTATTATATCGCCCCGCAATACCTGCCAAATTATTTAGAGTCAAACGAACAAGAGCTGTATGATATGATTAAGGACGATTTACCGCAGGCTTTTGTGTTTCGCTTCCCGAAATTTGTACCAGACAATGTGATGATTAACTTCCTGAGCCGCTATGGTCCTTTTTCTAAAAAAATGTACTGGAAAAACGGCATTTGCTTTACCAATGCCAACAAAGCAAAGTGCATTGTCAACTTTGAGGAGGCAACGAACAGCCTGTTTGTATTCAGCCAGGATACCGAACATTGCCACGCTTTGCAAAGGGAGGTTTGTCAGGCTTTTGTAGAATTGAGCAGAAATGCCAATGCCGAAATTTCTTTGGATGGAGAGGTCTTTGCCTCCTGGCAGGAGTTGGAAAAATATAAAGACTTGTATCCGCAAAACCCAGCTTTACAATTCTTTGCAGTGGATGGAAAAACGCCTCTTTATGTAAAAGACTTTGCTCGGTTTTTTGGAAAAGGAGAATCGGGAATGACAATGGAAAAACCTGTAATACCCAAAAAGCCTTTCATCTTCATCTCCTACGCGCACAAAGATGAGGATTATAAAGATGAATTGATAACCCATTTAGCCGCACTCAAAAATCAAGGTTTTATAGAAGCCTGGCATGACCGCGAAATCGAAGCAGGGCTGTGGGATGACCAAATCAAAGAGGCAATGGAAAAAGCGGATATATTTTTATTGCTTATAACCGCTAATTTTTTGAATTCCAAATACATCAGTGAAATAGAGATTACGAAAGCTTATCAAAAACACAAGGCTGGCACTGCCAAGATTTTCCCGGTCATTTGCAGTTCTTGCCTCTGGGAATTACAACCTGTTACGGAAGAAGATTATGAACTGCATCCGGTTTACAAAAGAGAGATGAAAGTATGGCTCGGAAAGTTTGCGCATTTTCCAAAAGACGGTAAACCCATTGCTGGGTGGGAAAATAAAGACCAGGCATACTTGAATGTAATGGAAAGTCTGCTTAAAGAAGTATTGCTATGATAAAACCGCCGCCAAGCCAAACCTACACCCAAACCCTCCCCAATGGCACCTCCTTTGAGATGATCCACATCGAAGGCGGCACTTTCCGCATGGGCAATGACGATGAATTTGCATATAGCTGGGAGAAACCAGCACACGCGGTTACTGTTCCTGAATTTTATTTAGCCAAATACCCTGTTACCCAGGCACTCTGGCAAGCCGTAATGGGTGAAAATCCTTCCTATTTTAAAGGCGCCAACCGCCCAGTAGAATCGGTTAGCTGGGATGAGGTGCAAAAATTTATTGAAAAACTAAACGAAATAACCAAAAGAAATTATCGGCTACCCAGTGAAGCCGAATGGGAGTACGCCGCACGGGGTGGCGCGCGCTCCCTCCCCTTGGGGGAGGGTCGGGGAGGGGCATACGCCGGCAGCAACAAACTGAAAGAAGTAGGCTGGTACGCTGCCAACAGCCACGGCGAAACCAAGCCGGTCGGCTTGAAGCTGCCCAACGAACTGGGCTTATACGATATGAGCGGCAACGTGTGGGAATGGTGCGCCGACGTGTGGCACAACAGTTACGATGGTGCACCGCAAGACGGCAGCGCCTGGCTGACTGGCGGCAGTCAAAATGCGCGAGTGGTTCGTGGCGGGTCTT
>CAZGJN010000086.1:0-3618 GCA_964526645.1 uncultured Saprospiraceae bacterium | reverse complement strand
CAGTAGATGTAAACAAAGAGGTCATGGAGGAAACCGAAGGGAATAATATTGCAAATGGTTTTTGTTTGGGATAACACGCATAGCGTGCTAAATATGGATTGGGTTACAAAATAAAAATGTAATGTAAAAGCGAGAAAAGTTGAATTAAATATTTATTATCAAAAATTTTAACCCATGCCAGTAGTATCTGATTTTGTAGTTATACAGGGGGATGAAACCAAAAAAATTGGTGATGGAGCAACCCTTTGGGAAAAAAACTTCGGAACAGGAGGATGCAAAACCGATGAGTATGCATTCTTAATGTTAATGGTCAAACAATTATCTCATAGTACAGAGCCAGTCAATGTAAAAATCAATAACAAAGTCATCGGCAAGATTTTTCCTCATCTTGGGGCTGATGGTGAATATTGGTTTACTGAAATTATGAACATTGAGAAAGGAACTCTAAAGGATGGATCCAATGAATTACAAATTGAAGCAATAGGCCATCCAGGTTCTACTGCTGGGAACATGTACGATGACTTTTATGTTCGAGATGTAATCTGTTTCTTTAAACAAGAAGCATAGATATTTCAGATATATTCTTTCCGACTTTGCCGGGGCTTTTTTAAAAGCCTCGGCAAACTTTAAAATCTTTCGGTGGGGTACATTCTCTGCATCCGACTGAAACAGGAGTTATCCGGAATTTGGCGAAAATTGTAAAATTCGGATGACTCATTTTATGGTTTCGAGGCTCAAAATTCAACGCAAGCGGCGTTTGTTTTCCCTTCGCTTTTCAGGAAAAAAAACTACTTTTGCCAGGTGTAAACCAAAAAACATGTCCTCGAAAAATACGTATGTTGCCATCATGGCAGGCGGGGTGGGCAGCCGCTTCTGGCCCGCGAGTCGTACCGCAAAACCCAAGCAATTTCTGGATATCATGGGCGTAGGTAAGTCGCTGTTGCAACTCACCGTGGATCGGTTTTTGCATTTGTGCCCGATGGAACATATTTATATTGTGACCAATGCGATGTACCGTGATCTGGTGAAGGAGCAACTGCCAGGCATTACCGACAATCAGATTCTGCTGGAGCCTTCGCGCAACAATACGGCTCCCTGCATCGCTTATGCCGCTTTCAAGTTGCAACAATTGAACGCAGAAGCGAATTTGGTGGTAGCACCTTCCGATCATATCATTTTACAACCCTCTCATTTTATTGATACCCTGCAAACGGCGCTGGAATTTACCGCTCGCGAAGACGCGCTGGTGACGCTGGGCATTGAGCCGGTGCGCCCCGACACGGGGTATGGCTACATCAATTTTGAGCAGGAAGCCACCGAAGGCAATGTGCATAAGGTGATTAAATTCACGGAGAAGCCGCCGCTGGAAAAAGCGAAAGCGTTTTTGGAAAGTGGGGATTATCTGTGGAATGCGGGCATTTTTGTGTGGCGGGTGTCGAGTATTTTGAATGCTTTGCAAAAAAATGCGCCGGAGATCTCCCAGATTTTGGGGCAGCAATTGGCATGTTACAACACACCGGATGAGCAACCTTTTATTGATGAGAACTATCCAAAGACGCCAAATATTTCGATTGACTTTGCGGTGATGGAAAAAGCGGATAACGTTTATACCATTCCGTCGAGTTTTGGCTGGTCGGATCTGGGCACTTGGGCATCTTTGTACGCGGAATCGTCTTCCGATGCTGACGGAAACGTAATTGTTAGTGGCGATACCCTGCTTTATAATGTGCAGGATTGTTTGATTCGAGCGCCACAGGAGAAATTAGTCATTGTAAAAGGCTTACAACAATTTATCATCGTGGACGAGCCCGATGTGCTGCTAATTCATCCATTGGCACAAGAACAGGAGATTAAGCAAATTACCGAGCAAATAAAACAGCAAAAAGGTGAAAAATACCTGTAATTTGTTTTGAAAACATAGAAAATAGTTTTACCTTGCAACAGCTTGCATAAAATAACTCACAAAATTACACTTGCACTTAATGCGCTGCTCTAGCTATTTACCTAAGGTGGTACTTTAATTTTTTTTATTGCATTTTATAATGAAAATGGCAAATTGAGTTTCAGTTTGCGACTTTTTGTATTAACCACTTGATAATGGGTCAAAGCGGGTGTTTTATCTTTTAGATTTCGCAAATTTTTGAAGATTTACGAAATCGCATCCACTCAATTGACGCACTATCAATCACTGTTTTCGTTGCGTGTAGCGCAGTAGGCTTTCAACGTCTTCGAATCTTTGCCAAAAACCGCATTTTTTTAACCCAATCACTGTACGACACAAAAACTGGAAGGTACGTTTCACTAAAATTTTTTACACAAGTGAAAAAACGTATCAAAACCATTGCCATTACTGGCAACTACGCTCGTTGGGTGTACCAATTTCGCATTGGCTTGTTGAGAACATTACAGCAATCGGGTATTAAGGTTGTCGTAATTGCTGCGTCTGATCGGTTTGAATATAAATTTCTTCGCGAGAAGTTTATTTTTGAGCCGGTACACATCAATTTTTATGGAAATAATCCTGCGGACGACCTTCGACTCACGCACCAACTCTATCGCATCTACCGTCGGCATCGCGTAGATGTTGTCATTCATTTTACCATCAAACCCAATGTTTTTGGCGGCATCGCTGCTAAAATGCTGAGAATTCCATCGTATGCCGTGGTGACAGGCATGGGGCATGTCAGCAACCCTGCAAATGGCTTCATCTCCTGGGTCGGAAAACAATTGTACCGCATGGCTTTGCCCCTGCACGAGAAAGTGTTGGTGCTCAACCAACGCGATGCGCAAGAGTTGGCGGATTTAAAAATGACCAAGGCTGATAAAATTGTGTTGCTGCCAGGCGAGGGTGTTGATACGGCTTTTTTCCGACCTTTATCGGATAAAAAAATGCCGGACTATCCAAACTTCTTGTTCTCCGGGCGATTGATAGAGGACAAAGGCATCTACGAATTTGTAGAAGCGGCGCGGGTACTGCGCAAGCGGTATCCGGAGGTGCGGTTCCGCATTTTAGGCATGCTCGATCCGCAAGGCATTCATTCCATTCGAGTTGCGGAGGTCAAGCAGTGGATCAATGAAGGCGTCATCGAATACCTGGGGGAAACGCTGGATGTGCGTCCTTTTTTGGCAAAGGCGGATTGTGTGGTGCTGCCCTCGTTTTACCGCGAAGGCTTGTCGCGCCTGCTGATGGAAGCGGCAAGTATGGAAACGCCCATCATAACAACCAACCAGCCCGGCTGCCGGGAAGTGGTGGACGATGGGCGAACAGGATTGCTTTGTAAACTGCGGGATGCAAACGATCTGATAGAAAAGATGGAGCAATTCATCCTGATGGACAAACAAGATCGCCTGATTATGGGGAAGAATGCGCGGCTGAAAATGCAGCAACAATTTGAAGAGCGCATTATCATTCAAAAATACCTAAATCTATTGCAAGAGCGATTCATCCTGCCAGAAAGGTCAGCTTCAAAAGCTGCTTTGGCAGTGGTAAAAAGTGCATCGGAACAGAAAAGCCTGCGCTTGTGAGGTTTATTTTTGTGAATTTTTCAAAATGAGGCATTTATAAATAGATTTTATACAGAATTAGAAGTTATGCGGCATTTGAGTCGAAAATTGTGC
>CAZGJN010000085.1:2383-3662 GCA_964526645.1 uncultured Saprospiraceae bacterium | reverse complement strand
TGATGGTGTTTAGTGTCGTCCGTTTTTGGGGGCTGGGCTGGATCGAAGACCATTTTATTCATACGCAAGTAACCTTTAAATATTTCGGATTTCATTGGGTGCAATTATTACCGCCATTCTGGATGTACCTGCTGCATGCCTTGATGCTACTGGGCGCGATCGGCATTACGATTGGTTTTTGGTATCGCTATTCGGCATTGTTATATTTTTTTACATTTACCTATGTTGAATTAATAGATTTGACATACTATTTAAATCATTATTATTTTGTAAGTATTGCGAGCTTTCTTCTGGTGCTTGTTCCTGCTAATCGAAGATTTTCAATAGATTGTTTATTAAATCCCCATATCCGAAATTTTCAAACACCTCTTTGGACAGTCGGCATTTTCAAACTCCAGATCGCCCTTGTTTACATTTACGCTGGTTTAGCCAAAATCAACTACGACTGGCTTATCCGCGCCATGCCGCTCAAAATCTGGATACCTGCCAACGATGCCTTGCCGCTCATCGGCGGTTTATTTAAACTTAAAATCACGCCTTACTTATTTAGCTGGATTGGTATGCTTTATGATACGACTATCGTATTTTGGTTGAGTTGGCGCAAAACGCGCTGGCTGGCCTACCTGTCGGTCATCATCTTTCACACCCTCACCGGCATGATGTTTCAAATCGGTGTATTTCCAATCGTAATGATCGGCGCAACCTGGATTTATTTTTCTGAATCCTTTCACGAACGGCTGTTGAATTGGTTAGAGCGAAATTTTGCCAAAATCCGCAAGATTCAAATGCTGAAACCTGTTGATAGTCAAGCGTTAAAGCCGACCCCTCGATGGCTGATCGCATTGCTGGCATTACATGTCACTGTTCAAATATTATTTCCCTGGCGGTATTTATTATATCCAGGCAATTTATTCTGGACAGAAGAGGGCTATCGCTTTTCCTGGCGAGTGATGTTGATGGAAAAAGCCGGAACAGCAACATTTTATGTAAAAGACAGCAAAACCGGGCGCGAAGGTGTGGTGGACAATAGTGAATTTCTGCGACCACACCAAGAAAAACAAATGGCGATGCAGCCCGATATGATCTTACAATTTGCGCATTTTTTAAGAAAACATTATACAACTCAAGGCGTTTATGAACCGCAGGTGCGGGTGGAGGCTTACGTCACGCTGAATGCAGAACCGAGCCGCTTACTGATTGATCCGATGGTGGATTTGACTACAATAAAGGATGGCTGGCAGCCGAAGGATTGGATTTTGGAATAGGTTGATGGGGTGAT
>CAZGJN010000085.1:0-2283 GCA_964526645.1 uncultured Saprospiraceae bacterium | reverse complement strand
GATGAATAAGATAAATTTTATGATAAATAGTAAATGGGTAGTATTAAGTGTAATTTTTTTGTTTTTGTTTAATCTGACGCAGGCACAGACTGGGAACTTGTTTGGCGTGGTGCGCGACGCTGCCACCGATCAGGTCATACCTGAGGCAATTGCGGCCATTACAGAGCTAAATATCAGCATTAAAACTGACGTAAACGGGCAATTCCGCTTCAATTCCTTGCCTTACGGCGAATACACGCTCGTGGTTTTCGTCATTGGCAAAAATACTTGGACGCAGCCAATCAAGCTGGATCAACCAATAATGAATCTGGAAATTGCCTTGGAAGACCTCTCCGCCAACCTGAATGCAGTGACCATCCAAGCCGAGCGCGAAAAAACCTTGGGTATCCGACGCTTGCGAGCGGTAGAAGGTTTTGCTATTTACGAAGGCAAAAAAAGTGAAGTAATTGAATTACAAGATATTAACGCTAATTTAGCAACTAATAATCCCCGACAGGTTTTTGCGCGCATTACTGGATTGAACATCTGGGAGAGCGATGGCGCAGGCTTGCAACTCGGCATTGGCGGCCGCGGGCTAAGCCCCAATCGCACCAGCAATTTCAATACGCGCCAAAACGGCTACGACATCAGTGCGGATGCCCTGGGCTATCCCGAAAGTTACTACACCCCGCCTGCCGAAGCCCTCGAACGCATCGAGGTGGTGCGCGGCGCAGCTTCTCTGCAATACGGCACACAGTTTGGTGGAATGCTCAATTTTGTATTCAAAAAACCACCGATTGATAAAAATATTGAAATTGTATCGCGCCAAACGCTGGGCTCGTTCAATTTTTTCGGCTCGTTCAATAGCATTGCAGGTACCATTGCCAACCAAAAATTATCCTACTACGTATTCTATCAGCGCAAGCAAGGCGACGGCTGGCGCGACAATTCCGAATTTACATTAGATAATGGCTTCGCATCTTTGGCGTATCAAGTTTCAGAAAAACTGAGCATCAGCGCGGAGGCAACCGTGATGCGGTATCTGGCACAGCAACCGGGCGGTTTGACCGATGTTTTTTTTGAGCAAAATCCACGCCAATCTATTCGACAACGCAATTGGTTCAAAGTGGATTGGAATCTCTTTGCGGTGACTGCAAATTACCAATTTTCGGATCGAACCAGGCTCAACATGCGCAACTTCGGGCTGCTGGCACGGCGGCAGGCACTCGGCAATCTATCACCGATTAATAACATTGATTTTGGCGGCAATCGTGACCTGATTGATGGCGAATTCAACAATATTGGCAACGAAACGCGCCTGCTACATCGCTACCGGATGGGTAATCAGGAAAATATTCTGTTGATCGGAACACGCTTGTATCGCGGTATCACAACTGCGCGACAAGGCGAAGCAAACGATGGTAGCGGTTCGGATTTTTATTTTTTAAACCCTGAAAACGTTGAAAAATCGGATTATACCTTCCCAAATTATAACTATGCCGCTTTTGCAGAAAATATTTTCTACCTCTCCCCGCAGCTGACGGTCACGCCAGGCGTTCGTTTTGAAAACATTCAAACCTTTGCAGAAGGCTATTTCAAACAACGTGTTTTTGATGCGGCTGGGAATCTTATTGCGGAAAATCGGGAAGATGAAGCACTTAACCGGCGGCGGTCGTTCCTGCTGTTCGGGGTTGGAATGAGCTACAAACCCAAGCCGGCGTTGGAATTATATGCTAATTTTTCTCAAAACTATCGCGCCATCAACTTCTCTGATTTGCGGATTGACAACCCCAATGGGCGTGTAGATCCCGACATTCGCGACGAGCGGGGTTATACCGCCGACTTAGGTTTGCGTAGCAAAATCGGAGATTGGTTCTACGCAGATGTAACGGCATTTTTCCTGTCGTACCGCGATCGCATTGGCTTGCTGCTGCGCGCCGACGAGCCACCGTTGTTCAATGATTATCGCCTCCGCACCAACATTGCTGATGCTCGAAACATAGGCATCGAAAGCTTTGCGGAGGTGAATCTTTGGCGCTGGATCGCATCCAAAGATACAATAACCCGCTTGACGATATTCGTAAATGCCGCTTTTTTGGATGCACGCTATATCAACACAGATGATAACAGCATTCGTAATAAGCAGGTGGAACTCGTAGCGCCCTTTACTTTGCGCACCGGTTTGAATTACAGCTACCGTCGGCTGCGCGTAGGCGGCACGCTGGCTTACACCGCCGAGCATTTCACAGATGCTACCAATGCCCGCCGCACAGCTTCTGCAGTGAACGGCATTATCCCAGCCTA
>CAZGJN010000084.1:0-3918 GCA_964526645.1 uncultured Saprospiraceae bacterium | reverse complement strand
GGCGGCACCACCGGAAAAACCTCCCGATGGACATAGCCGTCTGCCTCCAGTTCCCGCAATTGTGTGGTGAGCATTTTGTCCGAAATATGCGGAATTTTCCGCAACTCGCTGTACCGCATCGTTTGATCTTTCAGTCGCCACAGGATTGGCATTTTCCAGACACCGCCTATCTGCTCCATCACCAATTGGACAGGGTTGTAATACACTTTTCCTTTATAAATGAAATCAGGCATTTTGCAATTGTTTGATTTTTAAATACTAACCAAAAAGTATGTATCGCACTTTTGGGTTATACTCTTGATAAAGGTAGGTAGAATGTTGAATTTTGGAGCATCGTTTCACCAAATCTTTTCTAAAAATTCATCAAAAAAAATGAGTGCAATAACCGAAGTTCAATCCTATGTGCATTTTCACGGTGCACCCACCAAAGGTAAAATTCTCATGGTGGCAAGTTCACCAGCTACCTCCACGCAAACCGGCTGGCCCATCGGCTTTTGGGCGGCTGAATTGACCCACCCGCTGCGGGTTTTTCAGGAGGCAGGCTACGAAGTAGAATTGGTTTCTACCCAGGGCGGCAACCTAATGATGGACACTTACTCTAACCCAACGGATGCGAGCGGCTACTCGGCGCACGATGTGATTTCGTTGGGCTATATGCAGCAGGACTGGTTCAACAAAATGCTCGAAAATACCAAAAAATTGACCGAAGTAGATGCCAAAGATTACGATGCGATCTTTTTGGTGGGTGGGCAAGGTCCCATGTACACTTACCGAGGCAACAAGGATTTGGAACAACTCTTTGCCGCATTTTACGAAAGTGAGAAACCCAGCGCTGCCGTGTGCCATTCTACCACTTTGCTGTTGGAAGCCAAAAAATCGAATGGGGAACTGATTGTGAAAGGCAAAACCTGGACGGGCTTCGCGGATGCTGAAGAGGAATTTGCTGACCAAGCCGTTGGGCAAAAAATTCAGCCCTATCGCATCGAAGAGGAAGCTCGTAAAATCGAGGGCACCAACTTCAAAGTGGCTGCGCCTTTTTCATCTTACGCCATTGCCGATGGCAATTTGATTACGGGTCAACAACAAAATTCCGGCGCGGCGGCGGCTGAGTTGCTGGTCAAGCTATTGAACAAATGATGCCCCTTCGTTTCGCAGTTCTAAATCGGATAGTCGTTGCCTTCCTTTTTTTTAAAAGCGAGGCAAAGGCACAAATCCCCGTTGAAATATTCGCAGGCAATAAAAAAGCGAGTTTCGACCTGATGTTTTTCAAATTTTTTAAAAATGAAGCCGGGCAAAACAGTAAATTCCTGTTTTTCAGTCGGGAAAGAGTGCTGGTGGATTACAAACAAACTTCCAGTAGCAATTTGCCCCAGTTCGGTTTTACGGAAGCCATTTCTTACAACCACCCTGCGCTGAAAGGCTTTGCGCCGGTATTTGTCGGACAAGTATTGAATAGAGGTACTTTTGTCAAAACGGGGATTCAGTATGCTCATAGCTCAAAAATGCTGACGGTATTTGGCTGGTCGGTAGTGGAGTTGGACGACCAACCTGATGTGGATGTATTTTTGATGTTGCGCTACACGCCAAAATTGAATGAAAAATGGGCTTTGTTTAGTCAAATCGAATTGATAAATGCGCTCCCGACAGACAATGCTGCCAGCTATAACTTCACCCAGCGGCTTCGGTTGGGATTGAAAAAAGTAGATTGGCAGTTCGGCTTGGGGGGCGATTTTTCGGCAATTGGCAGAAAAACGTATGCTAAGTCTCAAAACATAGGCTTATTTTTCCGCCACGAATTTTAAAAAGCATGATCCTTCGCAAAATATTCAACCCCATCACTGTCGCTCGCTACATGCGCTGGGAATTGGCCGCTTCTACTGTTTTGTCCATTGCAGTGTATTTTTTATACCACAATCGGCACTTGGAAAAGGTGAGTTTACCGTTTTCCATCGCAGCGATTTTGGGTAGCGCGCTGGCTATTTTCATAGCCTTTAGGAACAACAATGCCTACAATCGCTGGTGGGAAGCGCGCACGCTTTGGGGCAGCATCATCAACAATAGCCGGATTTTTGCTCGGCAAATCATTGCCAACGCCGATAGCGCTTTGTCGAGTGGCAAAGTGAGCGCCGATCAAATCAAAGCTTACAAACAGGAAATGGTCTATCGCCAGATTGCCTTCGCCCATGCCTTGCGCCTGCATTTGCGTAAGCAAAACAGTTGGGAAGAATTAAAGCCCTTGTTGATTGAACAGGAGTATTTGGAATTGACAGAAAAGATAAACAAACCCAATTATTTGCTTCAAAAACAAGGTAGCCGAATCAAAGATGGTATGCGAAGTGAGATTTTAGGGGCATTTGACAATATCAGTCTGGAGCCGACGCTGGCGGGTTTCAACAATTTTCAAGGGGCTTGTGAGCGCATCAAAAACACACCGCTTTTGCGGCAATATCATTATTTCACGAAACTGTTTTTATTGGTTTTTATGGCAGTTTTGCCTTTTTCTTTAATTTCCGATTTCAATAAAATGGGCGTTCCTGCTTTGATGATCCCCCTCAGCATTTTGGTCAGTTTTGTTTTTGGTGTGATGGGCAAGGTAGGCGAAGTGAACGAAGACCCCTTTGAAAATCGCATTACCGATGTGCCAATGACGGCGATGTGTAATACCATTGAACGAGATTTGAAAGAGATGCTCGGGGAAAAGGAATTGCCTGAAAAATTAGAGCCTAAAAGCGGTTTTATTTTTTAGATTATGCTTAGCAAAAACAGAATAGAGGCTTTTAGCGACGGCGTGATTGCTATAATTATCACCATCATGGCGTTTGATCTGAAATTGCAGGAATTGCCCTCGCCTTTTTCAGATGCAGATGTATGGCGCACCATTTTGGGTGTAGTGCCAAAGATACTGTCCTACCTTTTGAGCTTTGTTGTATTGGCAATTATGTGGCTCAATCACCATGCAATGTTCGATAAAATCTCACACTCTACTTCAAAACTGATATGGTACAATATGTTTTTGCTCTTCACCATGTCCTTGATACCGATGCCGACTCATTTTTTGGCAGCACACCCTTTTTTGACGCAAGCCGTGATGTTTTATGGTTTGGCGATGGCTTTAAATGCGTTTGGTTTTTTCCTTTTGCGGCGATATGTGGAAGTAAAAGCAAAGCTTTTGCCCTACAATGAGAAGATTCAAAGGAGTAACTTGATTTCGATTTTTCTTTATTTATTATCAATTCCATTCGCATTTACCTCAGTTTATTTATCTTTTTTAATTTTTATTGGCATACCAATATGGTATTTTTTGCCTGACCGGTTTCACAAGTAAATATCAATAAAAATGAAAATAGCCATTATCGGTTCTGGAAACGTCGGCGGTGCATTGGCACAGCAATGGATCGCTGCAGGACATACTGTTTTAGTTGGGGCAAAATCCCCCTTGAGCGACAAAAATATCCAACTCGCTGCCAAAATCGGCGAAGATAAATTTACCACGATCGAATCAGCGGTAAGACAATGCGAGGTCATTTTAATTGCTATACCCCCCACCGCCATTTTTGAAATCATGGAGCAAATGGGCGACGTGTCGGGCAAAGTCCTGATTGATGCCACCAATGCCGTGCGCCAAAAACCAGCGCCATATGAGACGGTTTATCACGCTTTGGCAGATAAAACACAAGGAAAAGCGGTGAAATGCTTCAATTCTACTGGCTTTGAAAATATGCAAAATCCGATTTATCAAAGCGAAAGAATTGATATGTTTATGGCAGGCGACAGTGATGAGGCAAAGCAAGTGGCAGCGCAACTCGCCCTCGATGCGGGCTTTGGTACTTGCTGGGACTTTGGTAAGAGTGATAAGGTCTTGTTATTGGAGCAATTTGCGCTTGCCTGGATCAATCTTGCCATTATGCAAGGGCATGG
>CAZGJN010000083.1:0-3938 GCA_964526645.1 uncultured Saprospiraceae bacterium | reverse complement strand
CGATTGCGGAGCGGATTGCCTTTTGCGTCAAGCGCGACGAAGTTGAGGGTGCTGTTTTTATTGACATCTAATTGTTTTTCATTATATTTATTTTCAGGAATATTGACTCCGGCATAAGCGCTGAACGGGTTGTAAGGTATCGTAAAATTGTCGGTGCTAAAATCGCCGCCGCGCTCGAATACCCTGGTTTTGAAAGTGGCAGAAAGCTTGCCAGGGACGAGATTATTATCCAGAAGCGAAGCACTGAAACTGGCGTCGCCACTGTCGTTGAGATTATTTTCAAAAATGACTTTGGGTTCGGAATAGAAATCCCGTGCTGGATCATCGAATGTGAAATCTTTGAATTTTTCAAACTGGGTCGGAATTGCCTTCAATTGTACCTCCACCAAAGCTTTCAAACCCTTTGCCGGAGCGCCGTGCAGCCAGCTTGCGTTCAAATTCGCTGCAATCGGTTCATCTGAGGCGTAGAGTTCTTTTTTACCAAAATCAAGATTGATTTTCAGGCGATTAGGCTTGACGGTTTCGATGCGAATGACTTTGTCAAATTCCGCACCGCCAGCTTTCACTTTGGCAGTCCAGCTTCCAGTAGGCGCATCGGGGTCGGTTTCAAAATAAAGCGCATAAACATTTCCAGCGCTTGGCGTGATGGTTCGTTTTTCCTGCAATTGCCCACGAGGGTCGGTCAGTTCAAATGAAATTGGATAATTGGCGGGCAGTTTTTTGCTACGATCTTCCAATACAAAATTCAGGTACACCGAATCGCCCGGTCGCCACACGCCGCGTTCGCCGTACATAAAGCCTTTCAAGCCTTTTTGTGTCACTTCGCCCGCCACATCGAAACGGCTGAGCGAGAGCGAGTTACCATCTTCCAGGCGGAGATAGCCTTTTTGCGCGTCTTTTTTGGCAACAACCACAAAAGGTTTGCGGGGGAGTTGCACTTTGGCGGTGCCATCGCTGCTGGTTTGCACAGTAGTGAGCAATTGCTGTTGAAAATCGTAAAATTCGAGCGTGACATTGCTCATCGGCTCGGTGCTGCGAATATCCGCCACCGAAACAAAATAAGAATGATCGTTGCCACCTTTGGCGATGATGCCGAGATTGGAAGCAATGACATTGCGTTGTAGAAAACGCTCGGAGTTATAATACGCCGGATAACAAGGATCTTCGCGATGCGCCCAGCTATAGCCATCGTACCAGCCATCAATGCCGTACCAGCTATCCATTATGCTAATATATTCGCCATTTTCGTCAAGATTTTCGGCTGTCGTTGTTAAATTTGTGTTTGTACCATCATCGCCGGTTGCGCTATTCGTATTACAAAAATAAGTGGAATAAGCTGGGCGATAACCGACGCGAACCTGGTAAATCGCTTCGGGGTCTTTTTCTACCATTTTGCTCAAATCCAGTGCGTAGCGTGTCCATTCACTCGCACGAGCGCGTGGATTGAGGTCGTTCAAGGTGATTTTCTTTTGTAGAATGACCCGACCAACGCGGTACAAATCGTAATTCCCGTCTAATTCATTTGTTTGTAAAAACTGAAGAATGTTGTTGTTATAAATTTTAAAAATTTCTATATCTACTGCGTTTAAACTAATCGCTTCGAATGGAAAAATCAAACCATTGGAATTGGGCAAAATCACACCACGACCCACCAGACGCACCTGTGGCTTGGCATCGGCAAATTCTACCTGCCATTCGCTCGGATTCGCCATGCTTTTATTGCTTGCTGTGCGAATGCCTGGACTGACCACAATTCGGCGCTGCCCGACAATTCTTTCCGAAGGATATACCCGTAAACGATTTCCGTCAATTGTATAACGCAGATTACCAGTATATTCGCTGATGCTGACTAAGCCGTCCAGATTTTGAGATTCCTGCAAAGGATCGGAAAAAAATAACAACACATACTGCTCTTGTTCCTGCACGATACGCGCATCGGTTACTTTGAAATCCTTGAGCGATGGCACTTCCACTTCCTTTTCGCCACGCAGCACCACGTTCATCGGCTTGCCATTCCATTGCAAATCAAATTCAGAAGGCTGACTGCCGCGATTGATCGCACTTACCGTGAAAGTATGCACCATTTGATTGGGTTCGTGTTCCCAACGGATGGGCAAATCCTTGCCGTTTTGTTTCGCAGAAAGTACTCGCTCGACCTCTTCGCTTGCCGCAACATCAGCTGTGAAAAGCGTGCCACCAAATTCCTGCTTACTCATGTCTTGGATATCAGGAGCATTATAACCATTGGTTTGCACTTCAAAATGTTGATCGCGCGTACGGAAATCGAAGGAAAAACTCGTCGCATCTTTGGGTAGGTTATCAATCAGTTTGCGCAAATTGACCGTAGCGATATAGGCTGTACCAGAAGATAAATCTGCCTCCGGTTCAAATAAAATCGTACGGTCATCTTCCCAATTTGCCTTGCCGGCAATGGAAGGGTTAAAAGACAATACATTGCCCTTGACTTCCTCGCCAATTTGTTCGGCATCCACCATTGCATTGGTGAAGCGAATTCGAATGGGGCTCGCTTTGGAAATCACACCTGATGTGTAGCCATAAACGTAAGAACTCAGGCTTTCGGGGACACCCGCGGCACGTTGTTCGCGCTTACAAGAAAAGAGTAGCATGGTGCAAATGAGCATCAACGTAGTTGCCAAAAAAGCGGCGCAGCGAAACATTTTGGTGAACATGGCTTGGTTTTTGTTTATAATTTTATAAAGTATGAGGTATAATTTACGATTCGGGAATTGCTTGGGCGTGTAGATAGCTAAGTAAAGATAAGTCGTTTTTAGTGTTTCATTGAGTTTTGGAATTTTAATTGTATAATTTTTTGCAAACCCAGTGGTTCCTTTTGTGTTTTTTACGAAATGGCTAACAATTTTGATAATTCAACGTTGAAGTTATTAAAATCATTGGTTTTAAGCTATAAAAATTTACATTTCATGCCCATGCTATTGCCTTTATTTCCACTACAATTGGTTGTCTTCCCCGACGAGCAACTCAACTTGCATATTTTCGAACCGCGCTACAAGCAATTGATTCAAGTCTGCGAAGAAGAAGGCCTTACTTTTGGTATTCCGGCTTATATTGATGGCAAGATTATGCAGGTAGGAACGGAAGTAAAATTGCTGAAAGTGGAAAAACGCTACCCAAATGGCGAAATGGACGTTCGGACACAAGGGATGGGTATCTTCAGGATCGAAACTTTTTACAAAAACGCACCTGGCAAACTCTACGCCGCAGCTAAAGTGGAGCGGATTGAAACAGGCTCTGATAAAAGTGACTACTTGCTTGCCGAGGCAATCTTGGGTATTCTACAAGAATTATTTGAGATGCTGAATATCCCCAAAGAGCTGCCTAAAAACGCTGCCGATTTTCGTATCCACGATTGGGCACATCACATTGGCTTGTCACTGGAACAAGAGTATGAATTGTTGAAGATGGATAAAGAGACTGACCGCCAGCAATTCGTAAAAAACCACCTGGAATCTATTCTGCCAAAGGTGAGAGAAGTGGAAGAAATTCGCCGCAAGGCAATGATGAACGGGCATTTCAAAAACATTATCCCGCCGAAGATATAGATGCGAGATTTGCAGAAGTTGGAAGTCAGATCAAAAGTTCTTTATGAGATTCCGGAGTCAAAATAAAAACCACACAAGCACCATTGGGAGTTTTTGACCCCCGAAGCGACAGGATTAAGGCAGCCAACGTGGTTCTGTAATCTCCCTGTCTTTCCGAAGAAAGAATCCTGACAAGTCGAAGGATTGAAGCCCGCCATAGTCACGTTACGTCTGACCTTTATTGTCTAAATGTTGAGGCAAAAACTAAAAAGCGATACTTGCGTGGTTGTGCGATAACAGCACTGTTGCTATTATATTGATGCAATTTAAAAAGATCTTGGGGAAATTGCAATAGCAACAAATGTTAAATATTTGAAT
>CAZGJN010000082.1:0-4254 GCA_964526645.1 uncultured Saprospiraceae bacterium | reverse complement strand
TAACAGGCAGCAAATGACCAGAAAGTACATTCTGATCAAGAATAAATGCTGCTGAATAGTGGAAAATTATTGCCATTCGCCGCTCGCCCGCATCCAGCGCAGGCGTGAGACGTAATAATTTTGGCTGGCGGACAGAAAGTTACTTTCTGCTTCCCGCAAAGAAAATTCAGTATTTCGAAAATCGGCAAATAGCAAAGCGCCTTCCTGATAGCGCGTTTGATCCACTTGCAAAATGCTGCGGGCCTCGGCGATATTTCGGCTGGCATTTCTAAGTTGCGATATAGCATTTTTCAGGTCAATGGCAGTGCTGTGGAGTTCGTAGCTTAGGTCTTCACGCAGGCGGGTAAGGTTGTTCTGGTTGATTTGCATTTGCAACTGATAGCCTTCCTGGTTGCGTACTTTCTGATTGCCATCAAAAATAGTTACAGCAATGCGCGCACCCACGTACGCAAAGGGAAACCAGCGATTCCACACTGCCAGGTCATCGCTCAAATGCTGCGCCGACAGATTGCCGAATAATTCCAGACTTGGCACATACAATTTCTCTTGCAATTGAATTTGTAATTGATTGATTTGTAATTGCTTTTGTACTTCCTGAATTTCATAGCGACTTTCAACCAAAGCAGTATTTACTACTGGCGCTTCGAGTGTATCTATGCTGATTTGCAATGCGTTAGCTGGTAAAACAATATCTTGAGCATCAATGCCCAGCAGTCGCGCCAGATTCAGCCGGCTACGTTGCAGATTATTCTGCGCTTGTTCGAGCAAAGCCTGGGTATTTTGCATCTCCAATTCACTTTTTTGCAAATCCACTGGCAAAGTAGTACCTGCAGTTGTCTGGGTTTGGATTATTTCCAATAAATCCTGCGCTCTTTGCAGGCGGTCGTTGGCGAGATGAAGTTGCGTTTGTTGCAACAGCACATCATAGTATGCCGTGGCTGCGTTGAGTTTTACATCGAGTGTATTTTTGCGGAGCGTGACTGTTTGGAGGCTGTTTTGTGTACGGTTTATTTCTACATTCGTTTGATAAGCAGGATCATACAACTTGTAATTCGCTTCTATACCAAATAGCAGATTGAAATTGGTACCGAACTTGATTTTTTGGGGTTCACCGCCAGGCTGCCCGAAGGCATCGCCAGGAAGAATGCTGGTTTGTAGAATTGGATTGTAGCGTACATCGCCGTTGCCGGAAACAGAGGGCATCCGTTGCGCCCGGAGCTTTTCGAGGTCTTTTTCAACCATGGAAATGCTCAAGGCCTGGTTTTTCAGATCGTAATTGTGTTGCACTGCCAACTCCATCGCGGCTTCCAGCGTGAGCGGCTTTTGGGCTTTTACCAATAAAATACCAAAAAGCAAGAATATGATACAAAATAGATTTTTCATGGTTTTCTAAAATTTTAAAAAAGCAATAAGCTTCAAAAAACAAGAGACCAAATCATCCTCTGAAAACTGCTGATGGTTCTAGGGTTACAATTCTGCGAATGGCAAAACCGCTGCCGAAAATAGCGATAAGCAAGGTGATACCAAAGAGAGCAACCGGCACCCAGCCTGGAAATTCAAAAATCGTTCCTGCCTGTGCGACGCCTTGCTTGAAGCCAAGTACCAGCAAGAATCCCAGTACAAATCCGATACAGGCGATCAAAAATGCCTGGGTAAGGATGAGCCGCCGCACGTACCAATTGTTGGCACCCATAGCTTTTAGCGTACCGTAATCGCGGATACGGTCAATCGCTGATGAATAAAGCGTCAAGCCAATGATTACAAAGCCCACGATCAGTGCGAAGGTAATGAGCGAACCCAAAGAAATGGCGATACCACTGGTGGTGAGTAATTCAATGATCGAAGAATCTGACAGTTCTTTGGCGCTCCAGGCACGAATACCAAAAATCGGGCTGGCATTAATATTGGCGATGACCTGTGCCGCTGGCAATTTTTTATCCCACGCAACCAGAAAAGCACTGACTTTAGTGGTCGGGAAATTGCCCAGATAACGCGCGCGATCAATCATGGTGAAAGCATACGTGCCACCAAATGAGCGTACGCCCCGAGTGTTGGCAGCGATAAACACCTTTTTACCATTGATTTCAAAATAATCGCCTACTTCTGCACCACCCAAACCAGCTTTGTCGAAGTAATCGGTAATGACAGCGCCTTCGGTGAGCAATACACTGGGCGGTACGCTATCCAAACGCCAAGGGCCGCCAGCAAACTCAGGGTATTGCACGCCAATGAGGAGCAATCCACTCGATTTGCCGTTGGCAAATTTGGCAGCACCAGACGACACCACCAACGGGTAAACTTTCTGCACCCCAGGAATGCTCTCCAATTCATAACCAACGCGCATATCCAGAGCAGATAGCGCATTGACGTTGGTCGTTTTACTGTCTGTTACCCAAATATAGCCAGAGTTGTTTTTTGCCAAAGCGCCCATCGCATCGAAGAAAAAGAACAACAATCCTACCTGTTGCCCGATGAGAAACACCGAAATAATAACACCCGCCAGTGCCCCAATGGACTTGGCTTTGTCATAGATTAAAAATCGAAGTGCAGTTCGGAACATAGTTTTTTATTTTTAAGCCATTCACAGCAAACAGCTATTCTTGTCGCCTGGCGTTTGCTTCTATTTCCCAATTTGAATCACGCACTCTACCCGACTGCCGATCAGGACTTTATCTTTGCTTTTCAATTCCACCCGTACCTCGCGCACGCGGCGGTCTTCGAGGTTATCGGGGCTATCAGAAAAGAGCGATTTTTGCTTTAAATACGGCGCGACATAAATAACCTGACCCTCCGCAAGCTTCTCGGCGGCGCCCTGCAGGCGGATGTATGCGCTTTGCCCGATCTGGACTTTGTTGGCAAACAATTCGTCTACCTCCGTAATTGCCTGATAAGGACCATCCACTGCGAAATCGCCGAGCACGGTACTATTGGTGACGTAATTGCCAGGTTTAATACTGGTAGAAAGAAACGTGCCGCTCAACGGCGCTACAATCGTACGTTGATTCACGATCGTTTGATAATAATTGACATCTGCTTCCAACTCCTTGAGCCGGCTCTGTTGCTGAGCGATATTAGCTTGCTGCGCTGCGATTTGCTTTTGAATATCCTCCACAGCAAAGCGGCTATCGTCCAATTGTTGAGGCGTAGCGGCATTGCCAGAGACGAGGCGTTGGTTGCGTTCAAAGGTCGTTTGAGCATTTGCCAATTTCACCTGCAGCGATTCCAGCGTAGCCTTGGCAGCTTCGATGGCGGCGCGTTGTGTTTGAAGTTTACTTTTAGCCTGCTGGAGTTGCGCCTGTTCTACTTTGCTGTCGAGCAGGAGTAGCACGTCGCCTTTTTTTACGTGCTGATTTTCTTGGAAATGCATTTCCTGTACGAAGCCGGCGCTCTCGGCGTTGACGGCGATGATTTTCTCTGGCGGTTCGATACGGGCAATACCTACGATTTCCTGTACTACCAAAGGGGTATCGGGTTGAATAGCATCTGCATCAGTTACTGCATCGGATGCTCCTTTGTCGCTGCCACAAGATTGCCAAAAAACAAAAATGGGCAGTAAAATCCAAAGCCAGTTTTTCATGATGTATTTTTTTTAAAAGCTTTATTCTTCGAAATAATTTATATTTTCAACAAAACCATTTTTCACCTCCACGATGCGATGTGCATATTTTTTGAGCCGTGGGTCGTGTGTGACTACACAAACCGCCTTGCCGCTGTCTGCCAGATCGCGTAATTCCTGCATTACCACGCTGAGGGAATCCTTATCAAGCGAAGCCGTTGGTTCGTCGCACAAAATAATTTTGGGGTTCGTCACCAAGGCCCTTGCCACTGCCACCCGCTGCTGCTGCCCGCCAGAGAGTTGTTTGGGCAGGTTTCTTCTGCGATCCAGCATACCCACCATGCCCAGCGCGGCTTCCGCACGGCGCTTCGCTTCACGATAAGATATACCTTGCAGGCGCAGGGGCATCATTACGTTGTCTTCTGCTGAGAGTGGGGCAAGCAGGTTAAAATTTTGAAAAACAAAACCGATCGTATTCAACCGCAGTGAAGCTAGTTGCTTATCGCGCAACTTATTGATCTCCTGACCGTTTACCCATAGGCGCCCAGAAGTAGGGTAGATCACACAACCTACCAGGGACAGCAAAGTGGTTTTGCCCGAGCCCGATGGGCCAATGATCAGTAGCAATTCCCCTTCGTTGATATCCATCGTGGTCGGTTGTAAGGCTACAATTTCCTGATCTCCCACATGATAAACCT
>CAZGJN010000081.1:0-4298 GCA_964526645.1 uncultured Saprospiraceae bacterium | reverse complement strand
GATTCAATATCTCCTTTCAAATTGACATTAAAACTGACCCGAACGGAGGAACTATTTTCATCAGAATCATCGCTTAAAATTTTTGGTCGAAAAATATCATAATGATAATGTTCTAACCAGGCATCGGCATCTTTATTGCGGAAAGACATAATAAGTGAGTCATTCCTTACAAAAATATTAAATGCTCCATAGCCAGGATGCTCATATTGACCAGCATACTCTGCCAGCAAATGCGAAGGGCGCGTACCCTGCTTGCGATTCAGGCTATCAGAAGATGCAACTGATTTTGCTGCTGCTTTCGACTTCTCCACCGCTTCTTTTACTTGTTTGTGCCAATCGCGATGAGGTAATTTCAGCATTTTATCTGCGATGTAATTTCTTATCATTCCGGGTAAAGCAGAGCCATTTTGATTTACCAATACCACAATCCCGATACTATCGCTTGGATAGAACGCCGTCATAGCACTGAATCCATCAATATTGCCGCCGTGCTGCACCATATAATGCCCGCGATAAGATGACAAAAACCAACCCATGCCATAATTTGCAAATTGCACATCAGGATTGTCTGCGGTCGGCAGCCCAGCATTGATGACCATTTGCGAAGATATCGCTTCGCTCACGTATTGCGCCGGAAGGATTTCTTTACCATTAAATTTTCCGCCATTGATCCAGGTGATTACCCAATTCGCCATTTCCGAAGGGCTCGAAAAAATAGAACCCGCCGGGCCCATGCCTTCAATTTTATAATAATCCATTCCCTTTATGATATCATTTTTACCTACTTCGTAGCCCTTCGCGGCATTGCTATGCTTGCCGTCCCAGAGCGTAAAATTAGAGGTTTTCATACCCAATGGCGCGAAGAACTGCTCCTGAATATTGCTTTCCCAAGTCTTACCGCTTAGTTTTTCAGCAATGACGCCTTGTAATAAAAACATAAAATTATTATAATACCATTTTTCGCGCAAGCCAGCAAAATTCTCCATGTGCCTGATGCGCTTCACCAAACTATCGCGGGTAGTGCCGTTCAGATACCACGAATAATCGTGCCGCGGAATGCCCGTGCGGTGGCAGGTAAGGTCGCGTACAGTGATATTGTTTGTCAGTTCATCCGTATAAAATTCTACTTCCGGCAGATAGGTCTTTACTTTTTCATCGAAACTCAGTTTGCCATCGGCTTGCAATTTGCCCAGCAGTGCACTGGTAAAGGCTTTCGTACACGAGCCAATCGCAAACAAGGTATTACCGTCCACTGGCACTTTGTTTTCATAATCGCGGTAGCCGAAGCCCCCAGCATAAATCACTTTGTTTTTTTCCACCACGGCAATACCTACGCCCGAGGCGTGCCATTCTTTCAAAAGGCGATTAATCATTGTATCCAACCCGACCAGGCGCTTGTCAGTTGGTTTTTGCGCAAAGATGGCTGTTGCAACACTACAAACTAATAATAAGAGTAATAGGCGCTTCATAAAAAATAGTTTTTGATTCAGAGTGAAGATCAGCAAGATAAGCGAATGTTATTAATTTTTTGTACCAAAAACCAAATTTTCACTCCCAATCCATTTCCTTATCCGATGAAAATTTTATGCCGGGCGTGCCCCCGCCTTGCCTACCGCAGCCCCAACCAAGGCAGGGTCGGGCTATCCGCTCTCACCTCCCTGCGGTCGGTACCGCTGCTATCCCTCACGCGCGCCAGCCCTTGAGCAAAGTTTTCCAATCTCTTGACATCTGTCATTTGGCTATCTGCCAATTTTTTACCAATTTTAAGTGTTCAAAAACGGATAATGGTCAATCATAAATGGTCCATCCAATGAAACTGAAACGTCCTGATTTTTCCAAAATAGCTTTTAATCGAAAACATGGCGAACCTTTGAGATCTGCCACATTTAACGACGAACGCTGGCAAACCGCCGAAAAAATTGACGTAAAGCCAGTTTTTACACCTGAAGATATCAAGGATTTAACGCATCTGCGCTTCGCAGCCGGCATCCCACCTTTTTTGCGCGGTCCCTACAGCTCCATGTACGTCACGCAACCCTGGACCATCCGTCAATACGCGGGCTTTTCTACTGCTGAGGAGAGCAACGCCTTTTATCGTCGGAATTTAGCGCAAGGTCAGAAAGGTTTGTCCGTCGCATTTGATTTAGCAACACACCGCGGCTACGATTCCGACCACGAGCGCGTAGTAGGCGACGTGGGCAAAGCAGGCGTAGCAATTGACACCGTAGAGGATATGAAAATTCTCTTCGACCAGATTCCGCTCGACCAAATGTCGGTTTCCATGACCATGAACGGCGCGGTCATTCCGGTGATGGCATTCTATATCATTGCCGCCGAAGAGCAAGGCGTGAAGCCAGAGCAACTGAGTGGCACCATTCAAAACGATATTCTCAAAGAATTCATGGTGCGCAATACTTACATCTATCCGCCAGGACCGAGTATGCGTATTATCGCAGATATTTTTGCCTACACTGCGAAAAATATGCCCAAATTCAACTCTATTTCCATCAGCGGCTACCACATGCACGAGGCGGGTGCGCCCGCGGACATTGAATTGGCTTATACCCTGGCAGATGGCTTGGAATACTTGCGTGCCGGTTTGAAGGCTGGTTTAAATATTGATGACTTTGCGCCGCGTATTTCTTTTTTCTGGGGCATTGGCATGAACCATTTTATGGAAATTGCCAAAATGCGCGCCGCTCGGATGCTTTGGGCAAAAATTGTAAAGCAATTTAATCCGAAAAGTGACAAATCCATGGCGCTGCGCACGCACTGCCAAACTTCGGGTTGGAGCCTCACCGAGCAAGACCCCTTCAACAATGTGGCGCGCACGTGTATCGAAGCGCTGGCGGCTGTGCTGGGTGGAACGCAGTCCTTGCATACCAATTCACTGGATGAAGCCATCGCCCTGCCGACGGATTTCTCTGCAAAAATTGCTCGCGATACCCAGATTTATTTGCAAAAAGAAACTGACATTACCAAAGCGATTGACCCTTGGGGCGGTTCATATTATGTAGAATATCTCACCGATCAACTCGCCCAACGCGCCTGGGTATTGATGCAGGAAGTGGAAGAGCTCGGCGGTATGGCAAAAGCCATCGAAGAAGGTTTGCCCAAAATGCGCATCGAAGAAGCCGCCGCTCGCAAGCAGGCTAGAATTGACAGTGGCAAGGATCAGATCGTGGGTGTCAATGTTTTTCAGGTCGAAGAAAAGACGAAGATTGATATTTTGGATGTGGACAATGCCGCCGTGCGTGAATCGCAAATCAAGCGCATCAACCAAGTAAAAGCCAATCGCGACGAAGCCGCCGTGCAGCAGGCGCTGGAAGCCTTATATCAAGCCGCCCAATCGGGCGAAGATAACTTACTCGACCTTGCCGTACAAGCCGCCCGTGTCCGCGCTACTTTGGGTGAAATCTCTTACGCCATGGAACGTGCTTTTGGTCGCTTTACGGCTACCACCCGCACTATATCTGGGGTTTACGCAAATGAATCTAAGGTAGATGCTGATTTTCAAGCTGCGCAAGAATTAGCAGATAAATTTGCAGAACTCGATGGTCGCCGCCCGCGCATCATGGTAGCCAAGCTCGGTCAGGATGGGCACGACCGCGGCGCAAAAGTCATTGCCACCAGCTTTGCCGATTTGGGTTTTGACGTGGATGTGGGCCCACTTTTCCAAACACCCGCCGAAGCTGCCCGCCAGGCTGCAGAAAACGACGTGCACATCCTCGGCATCTCCTCGCTCGCTGCGGGGCACAAAACTTTGGTGCCTCAAACCATCGAAGAATTGAAGAAACTCGGTCGCGAGGATATTCTCGTGATCGTCGGCGGTGTCATCCCGGCGCAGGATTACGATTTCCTCTACCAGCACGGCGTGGCGGGCATTTTTGGCCCGGGTACAAAAATTGCCAAAGCGGCAAAGCAGATATTGGAAGTGCTGATTGAGGGGGTGGAGGTGTGAGTCAGGGTGAGCGTTTTTCCCTCCACTTTTACAACTGTTTTAATCATAGTCTTGCTTCTTTCAAATGTACAACGATTTATCTGGTTTCTGAGTTTCATTTTATAAAATTTCTTACCTTCATTGGCGAAAATTCGCTGATGAAAAGTACCGGCTGCTTTAGCTGCTGAATGAAATGGCGACTGAAGATCGCCGATACAATCAAAATCGAAAATATGCATAACCCGTATCCACATTTACTGGCTCCCCTTGATCTGGGCTTTACTACGCTGAAAAACAGAGTATTGATGGGATCCATGCACACGGGTCTGGAAGAAACAAAAAACGGCTTCGAGAAAAT
>CAZGJN010000080.1:0-4399 GCA_964526645.1 uncultured Saprospiraceae bacterium | reverse complement strand
ACTATTTCAATGAGCTGATTTTTAATTACTTATTATTTAGTGCGTAAGTCCTATTACAATTTAGTTGGTTGAGAAGTTGATCACTCAGTTCGATTTGTATTCCCTTTCCTAAGCCCTCCAAATAGCTATTATTTACGAGGGTAGGGTTTGGGAAAGAGAATACTACAGCATATCTGTCAGTTTTGCTTTCAACTATGTTATATTAGTGTCTAAAATATACAAATCTTGTGTATTCCGATTGCTTTTCAGCGCTAATTTTTATGCACGCTATATATTATATATTAAATTATGATAAAAAAAATACTTACCTGGGTTAGTTTTTATATAATTTCGGTATTATTTGTAGGAATTTTTACCTTAGACATTCACTTCGCGAGAAGTTTTACTATTTTTATTGCCGTCACAATATGTTTTTTAGGAGGACTTTATGTACAACAAAAAGTACAAATGAATTCAATGCTAAAGTTATATTTGATTTCTTCTTTAGGATTCAGCAGCTATGCAGCTATAGCTCTATTTGTTGATATACATAGCTGGCATATTGGACCTGTAGTATGTTTTTTATCTTATTCTTTTGGTTTTTTATTTGGCTTGAAAAAGCTTTCTGTTTTTTATTTCATTTTGATAATTTGTATCTTTGCCTATTACTCTTTTTTATGGTATCCACAACGAGAATTTATTGTTTTGAATTTAGCTCCTAATAAAAATCAGAGAATAATCAACCGAAGCGATACAGCAATCGTTTTTAAAGATGCTTTTGGCAAAAATAATTTTGATGCGTTTTCTAATAAAGTAATACTTATAGAGACCTGGAATGAGTATTGTGGCGCATGTTTTCAGGCAATGAAGGGGCTTCATCCTTTTCTTAAAGTGCAGGAAAGTAATTATAAAAACTTTAAGCATATCTATCTTTATAGCTTACCTCAAAGAGGGCGAAATAAAGAAGAATTAGATACAAAAAAGGTTTTCGAAAACAAACATTTACCTTATGAAGATATGACAATACTATATGATGAGAGTCAAAATTTTTATAATAAATATTTGCCTGAAGGCTTCCCCCACTTTATTTTAATAGATCAAAAGGGGAATGTAGTTTTCTCTTTCCAAGGATATTCTGATAATTTTAAACCCGCTTATAAGAGATATATTAAAACTAAACTGAGAGAAGTTTTTGAAAACCATAATACAACAATAAACTAAATTCGTATTGCCAATCGCTTTTTGCAATAAAACACTTACCTTTTGTTTAGTCATTTGATCAGTGTAAGGTTAAATCATTTTCGTAATATTACATTTCTTGGATTAATATAACACCATATTGTACCATCGAATCTATTCATCCTTTTTTCTAAAGACACTAACACTCTTTTATACTTTATGAGCCCCGCACCGAAGCACGGAGCTCATTACCTTAGTTTTGCGGCGGCGATGAAGGTGCCGCGTTTTCCGCGGAAGCGGTTGCCGTAGTTGTCTCGGTAGTTGTTGTTGTAGTGTTTGGTTTAGAGAAAGCCCCCCGAATGTTAGCACAATCGAGCGCATCCAATACCTCCTGAGAAGGTTGTGGAAACTTAGCATTGACGATGTGTGCGTAATCTTTATCAGCGTGCAATTGCTTCATAAATAATGCAAAAATCGGCAAAGCCATATTAGCACCCTGTCCCAGACTCAGATCGCGGAAGCGCACGGAGGGCGACTCCCCTCCTACCCATACGCCCGCCACCAGATTGGGCGTGTAGCCAATAAACCACCCATCGGAGTGATGCTGGCTGGTACCGGTTTTTCCTGCCATTTCATTGGTAAAATTGTAGCGATAACGCAATCTTCTGCCCGTACCCTTGTCAATCGCTGCACGAAGCATCTGGGTCATCATATCTGCTTGGTCCACGCTAAGCACTTCTTTCCAGGCATCTTCGTCAATAAAATTTTGATAAATCACTTTGCCTTTGGCAGTTTCTATTCGTTTGATGTAGATCGGATCGGGGCGTTTGCCTCGGTTTGCAAAAGTGCTATACACCCGCACCATGTCCAATAAAGAAGCTTCATGCGCCCCCAGAGCAATGGCAGGACGTGCAGGCACATCGCCCGATATGCCCAGGTTTTCAGCCATTTCCGCTACCTCTGCTGCGCCTACACGCATAGCCAAGCTCACGGTGACCGTATTGACAGAATTGATCAAAGCTCCCTCCATCGAATAAGACCCACCGTATTTGTTATCCGCATTTTTTGGTGTCCAATAATTATAATTAGCATAAGAGCGAAGATAATTGCCTGTATAGGAACAGGGTGGAATACTATCCTTGATGGCAGCCGCATACACCACTGGCTTGAAAGTAGAACCTACCTGCCGACGCGATTGCACATGATCATACTTAAAATAAGTGTGGTCAATTCCCCCTACCCAAGCTTTCACATACCCAGTGGTTGGATCCATTGCTGCGAAGCCCGCATTTAGCAAAGACAAATAGTACTTCATAGAATCCATTGGACTCATCTTGCGCTTCACACTCTTGCCCTCCCAACTGAAGACGGTCATTTCCACTGGTTGGTTAAAAACCGAATCAATAGCCGTTTCCGATAGTCCTTCTGCTTTGAGGCGGCGATACAACGGCGACTGTCGTTTTGCCAAAATTAGAATGGTATCGTTTTCCCAGGCAGGTGCGCCCTGGAGGTGTTTTTCAAAATCTTTTTGCAATTGCTTCAAATGCTCGTTCATTGCCGCTTCGGCATAGCGCTGCATGGTAGGATCGAGGGTCGTATAAATTTTCAAACCATCGGTATAAATATTGTAAGCCATACCATTGGGTTTGCGGTAATCCTCCAAGATTTTTTTCAACTCCAGGCGCAGGTGCTCCCGAAAATGCGTAGCCAGACCCGCGTTATGGTTCAGCTTGGAATAGTTCAAATTCAAAGGCAACTTTTTCAAGGAATCCATTTCGGTATAGCTCAAATAGTCATACTTCGCCATTTGCTCCAACACTAAATTGCGGCGCTCAATGGATTTTTCAGGATTGAGCATAGGATTATAAGTCGAGGTAGCCTTCAGCATGGCTACCAGCACGGCAGCCTGGTTCGCCGTCAACTGATCAGGAGTCACACCAAAAAAACGTTGTGCCGCTACTTTGATGCCGTAGGTATTTTCACTAAAAGAAACGGTATTGAGGTATAATTCCAGAATTTCTTCTTTGCTATAAAGGCTTTCCAACCTCATCGCAATAAAAACTTCCTTCAGTTTATTGATTATCAAAGAATATTCCCCATAATCCTGCCGTGGATACAGGTTTTTTGCCAATTGCTGGCTGATCGTACTTCCACCTCCGGCAGATTCATCTTTTTGTAAAACTGTTTTGAAAAACACCCGCAACCAGGCGCGCAGATCCACACCGTTATGCTTGAAAAAGCGGGCATCCTCGGTGGCTACCAGGGCATTTACAAAAGCAGGGGAAATATCCTTATACTTGACATTGCTGCGGTGCTCAAAGTAATAACGCCCCAACAGCGTGCCCTCTTCGGCATATACCTCCGAAGCCAGCGGATTAGAAATTTCTGCAAGGTCTGCTTTGGTAGGCAAAGGGCCAAAAGCGCCATTGCGCACGCTCAGCAGAAAAATCGTCACTGCCGCGCTTATCACCAGCGCAATAACACCAGTGATGCGGAGCAACCAAACAATCAATCGGTTTTTCATCAATTTCCGCCCGCGCTGACACATTGCCAAAAACACTTTGTTCAATACCTCCAGCGCGTGAAAGAGCCGCTTAAGATCAAGGGTGGCAATAAGGTGGTTCATGGGAACAATGGATTATATTATTCAAAAATGAGTGTTTCAAAAATTTTTTTTCCCTCAAACATTCAAAAAATGGCTTTTATCATTTTTACTCTTTTTGACTAAAAAAGGTTCAGAAAGTCACAGTCTTAACTAAATTTTAATTTTACGGAAACCTTAGAGAAATATAATAAAAACAAGAGCGTTCATTGCAAATTTGAAATTCGCTACTACTGCTTTTGTCGGGAGCATTACGGAAGCTGTCAGGTAGTGCCAGATTCAAAATTTTGGTACTGGAAAGACGATACCACGTTGGTCATTGAGCAAAAAATTTAGGCATTTCGCCCTCGCTTTTTGTCATTTCAACCCGGCAGTCGTGACCATAGGGTAACTCAACCCTTGCCCGAAGGGGTGTTTCCCTTACAATTTTGTGTCTATCAAAACGAGCGATCCGACCTCCTCGCATGGCAATCTGATTGCTCTTTTCTATCACCACCTGATTTTTAACATAAAAAAACTCGATTCAACAATGTCGTACCGAACATTCTTGTTGGCAGCCTGTTTATGCGCTGCCCAGACCTTATTTGCTCAAAACGAGCGTCTTTCTTACGCGATCCGGCTGGATTTTCCCAATTTCAG
>CAZGJN010000079.1:0-4700 GCA_964526645.1 uncultured Saprospiraceae bacterium | reverse complement strand
AAATGGTCTTCGATCCAGCCCAGCCCCCAAAAACGGACGACACTAAACACCATCATCGCCCCAAACACCACGCGAAACGTGACCAACGGTGCAATGGATACGGGCTGGTCTAAGTAAATCCGCCATTGATTCAGCTGAAATATTTTTTTCATATAAAATTCCTGCCAAAATATGTCGAAGCAATCTTATTTACTGGCATCTAATTTAATAACTAAGCCTATTTGGTCATTAATCAGCTTATCCTTCAAGGTGCCGATGATGCCGGAGCGGTACACTACGCCCCATTGCGTGCGATCAATGGTGAAAGCGGGTGTTGTAGCCGTGAGCTTACCGTCGGCAATAGACACTTTGGCGGGGAAAGTCACATTTTTGGTGCTATCGCGCAGCATCAGATTACCGCTGATATTGTGCGTGGCGTCGGCATTGCCAGTGAGCACTTCCACTTTGGTAATTTCAAATTTGCCGGTCGGAAATTTTTCAGTTTCAAAAAAATCGCCAGTTTTGAGGTGCGTCTCCAGTTTTTTCTTGCCGTTGCCACTAAGATCAGTTACAGTAATACTGTTCATATCCAAAACAAACGTCCCCCCAGTCAAAATACTATCATTCACTTGCAAGGCACCATTAGCAATGCGGAGTGTACCACGATGCCCCTCGTCGCCGGGTTCAGTGCCTTCCCATTCAACGAGGCTGGTCGTCGTATTCACTGTGTAGGTCTCTGCTACGACAGCAGGCTCAGGTACAGCCACAGCTGCAGTAGTTTCCGTTTTTTGCCCCTCTGGAGCGCGCGTACAATTGCAAAACATAAGAGCAATAAAAATGAAGCTAATTACGAATTTCATAAAAATTGAATTTGATTGTTAAAGATTATTTATCTCTTCTAAAAATTGTTAACCACAGGTCTTCGAAGTAGTTTCGGATTGCGAATCGTTGATTTTTTCTTGCTCCACCAAATCATAAATCCAGTAACAGGTAATGAAGCGGCAAATAAGGCTGCCAGAAAGTAAATAATTTTGCTACCAATACCCAGCGCAGGAATTCTGCCAGTGTGAAAATCGAAATTGGAGCGCATTACTTTATCATAAGCTGTATAATTTTTATGTAAATCCTCTCGTAGAATTTCGCCAGTGTAACGGTCAAAAAATAAGGTATTTTGTTTTCTGACAATCGTATAAGGATACCGAAATAAGACGCGGATGGGCTGATTAGGTTTTTCGGGATTGCTCAGGAAGGTTTGCAACGCGCCGGGATACAGCTTGCGGGCAATATCATATGCGTTTTCCATTGTTGCCGTTTCTTTTTTACCAATTTGAGTGATTTCAGGGGCTTTGGTCTGGGTAATCGGTGTGCCGGTCACGATACTGACGAATGATTTTGCGCTATCAAACATCCAGAAAATACCCGTTGCCGAAATTATCAGCAAGACCAACAAGCCATAAAACCCCAAGGTGCTGTGTAAATTCCAACTCAGCGCGCGCCAGTTTTTGAGTTTCCAATTAACTATGATCGCCTGCTTCAGCCCTTTCCAACGGCGGGGTATCCAGAGTATAAAACCGGTCAAACACAGGATGAAAAATATCAAAACATTCCATCGGATGATTTGCTCACCCACTTCGCCCAAACGCAGACGCAAGTGTATGGACAGGATGAAATTGAAAAAATCGGCTTTCAGGTAGCGTTCGCCAATGATTTGTGCAGTGTAAGGATTCACCGAAATTGCTTTGTCGGAGCGCGTATAGTAAATTACCGCTGCGTTAGCTGCCTCCTTGAAGCGAATTGAAGCAATTTCCTCGTCGGGGTAATGTTTTTTGATTGTTGTACTCAAATCTTCCAGTTTTTTTTTACCACTTGCTTCGGCTGTTACATAAAAATATTGAGGCTGAAAAATATCTCGCAGTTCCTCTTCAAAAACATACAGGCAACCTGTCAGACTTACAATAAACACTACCAAGCCCGAAACGAGGCCTAACCAAAGGTGTATTGTATTGGCAATTTTCTTCAATCGTTGCATATTGTTTACGAGTTATAAACTTTCCAGAAAAGCGATGAGGGCTTCCCGATCTGCTTTTGAAATTGTTGTAAATTTTACTTTGGCGGCTTCTGCTTCGCCCCCATGCCAGAGAATGGCTTCTTCGAGATTGCGGGCGCGCCCGTCGTGCAGCAAAAATGTGTGCTGATTCACGGTTTTTATCATACCGATACCCCACAGCGGCGGCGTACGCCATTCGGAGCCAGTGGCTAAGAAATCGGGGCGATTATCCGCCAGTCCTTCCCCCATATCGTGTAGCAGCAGGTCGGTATAAGGGCGAATGATCTGGTTATTCAGGGCAGCAATGTTGCTTTGCGTACCAGTTTGCAGCTGTGGAATATGGCAAGCTGCACATTTCAACTCCTGGAATAAAAACTTACCACGCAGGACCTTTTTCTCTTCCCAGCTTCGCCTTGCTGGTACTGCAAGCGTTTTGACATAAGTCACTATTTTTTCCAATTGCTCATCGCTCAACTCCGGCGAGCCGCCATTCGGCACGTTCGCATATAGTTTTAGCTGTTTTTCTGTCAAGCCATCCACCGGAAAAATAGAAGTGGTGATACCAATGTCGCCATTAAATGCGCCGGCAGTTTGTTGTAAAAGTGAAGGCTGATTAGCTTTCCAGCCGAATCTACCCAGGGTAGTTTGTTGGTTTTTGACATCCCATACATAATTGGGTCTGCCTGAAATACCATCTTCATTTTTGTCATTTTCATCAGCAAAAGTAAGGATGATCCCTTCGGGTACGTTTTCTAATAGTCCTAATCCAGGTATTTGCTGGGCAATACGCGGCGAAACCATCACTGCCGGGTGTAAAGCTCCGAAATTCAGATTATAAAATTCGTAAATGGGTTTGCGCAAACTGTAAGATGTGCCATCCGCATATTTTCCAATAACCTCTTGATAGGAAACTCTTACTTTGCCTTCGTTTTGTACGTTCAGAATAGCTTTATCTTGAAATTGCCCGCCATAGATGGGGTCACCGGGTGGCTCGCCATGGGTGGTCGCACCAGGAATACTCAAACGAAACAACAAGCCGTTTAAGTTATCTTCAGGGAAAGCAGGTGGCTTAGCCCGACCATCTTTGAAATGACAACTGCCACAGGAAATCGCGTTCATCATTGGACCCAAGCCATCTAAAGACTGCACAGAAGAAGGCGCGCTTACCCAATTGCTGCGAAAAAGTGAGTTACCAACCACAAATTGCCCAGATTCAGTACTCGATAAATTTTTGCCTTGAACGCCAAATGCATTTTCGGAAAAATCGAAGGTGGTAAAATTTTTACCACCCGATAATTCTTCTTGCGTATCAACTTCGGCGATACCCAAATCGGGCTCTTTTTCACAAGCAGCAAAACTTATGAGAAGCAGACAACTTATGAGGCAAAAGATTAAAATACGCATGATGTTTAAAATTTAGCACCAATAGCAAAACCCACATCGGTGAGGCGATCGCTGAGATCGCTCAGGCTCTCTACCGCTACCAACACTTTATCGGCACTATTCAAAATTGCTTGGTCGAAAGGAATCGGTATCTGTTTGAGTTTTTGTTCCGCATCAGTAAAAGCAGCCGTTACTGCATCGGCTTTGGTTTTATCTACTTTTTGGGCAATTTCGGCAAAACTACGACCTTTGATGATTGTACCATTGGTGCGTCTATACTCTCCGGTGTACACATTGCGGATGCCAATGAAATTCATTTCAATATCTATGTGGGTATTATCGCTGAAGCAGGAATGTTCGTTTTCTTGGTCGCGGCTATCCACTGCCACAAACATCCGTTCACCAGATAGCTCCCCTTTGCTCAATTCGCCCAGCGCCGTGAAGATTTTACCCAATGTTTCTGCCGTTTCGGTTCCATCTACAAATTCCTTGCGATATGTACCGCCTGGTTTCCACTCGTCGAGTACTTGTGCCAGATGATCCAACAATAATTCAGCAACCACTTTCAAATACTGCCCGCGTCGCGCCTGGTTAGCTGCCGTACCACCTGTGGTCAAATAATCCGTATAAGGTCGAGTGCCGGCATTACCTGTGCTAAGATCCTGCCCCCAGAGCAGAAATTCTATGGCGTGATAACCGGTGAAGATAGAAGTTTCAGAAATGCTTTCATTCAAACTTTCCAGCACCTGCTTTGAAATAGTAGGATATTGCGTAGGATTGTTAATCAAGCCCGCAGTGGGATTGCCTTCTACATAGTCTATAAAGTTTTCATCCATGGGCCAAGCGTTAATTAAACCCTCTGGACCATCCTCATCATCAATCGGACCACCGTAAAAGCGATAGGCTTCGGTTTGTCCATAGGGGATACGCGCTGCTTTCCAGGCATTTTTAGCCTCTTCAAAACCCTGCGCTGTAGGAGCCGCCACAAATGCATCAATTTTTTGTTTCAACACCACTGCTGCATCGTAGCTGTCCTGGTAAGAGGCAAATACGATATCGGCGTAGTGTTTGATGGCTTCTTTTTTATCGTTTTCCAGCGCATCTTCGTCATCGTCTTTTTCGCAAGCTGAAAATGATACGACGAAAGCAGTTAACACAAAGAAATATCCGAATTGGAATAATAAATTTTTCATAAGTGAATTATATTTATGTTTTGTTAGAAATCAGTCCCCATCACCACTGCTGAAAGTAATTGCAATCCCTAACAAAGACGACATATCGCTCTTGAAAA
>CAZGJN010000078.1:0-5028 GCA_964526645.1 uncultured Saprospiraceae bacterium | reverse complement strand
TCCTGAAAATGCAGCACCCGCTCCGTCAGGTCAAAAGCACACAGATAGCCGAATTCTGGGGCACGCCCTTTGTACACACAGCCTGCGTCAATGTTCACAACTGGTTTTCCTAAAAGTGTATCAAGCTGATTTTCAATATTTTTAAAGCCAATAGGTGTGTGCCCGTGCACAATAATACGTCCATTAAGCCATTCGCGGTCAATGTGATCATACCAATCGCGTATCCAGAGCATGGATATTTCATCGCTCAGTGGATTCATCTGTTTGAAATTCAGCCCGGCATGCACCAGGATGTAGTCGCCTGTTTCGATATAAAATTTCAAATTTTCGATAAATTGAAAGTAAACATCAGGAATGTCGGGTTTGCCATCGGAAGTTGCAAAACTTTGTATGGTTGCCGCACCACCATTTCTCAGCCAAAGATTCATCTGCTGATCATCCTCATCTTCCTCTGCGAAAGCTTTCAGCATCATCAATTCGTGATTGCCCATGAGGCAATGAACTTGATAGCCCGCTTGTTGTAAAGTAAAAATCGAATCAATCACGCCTTTGCTATCTGGTCCGCGATCAATGTAATCACCCAAGAGGTACAATTCATCAGCGGTGGAAAACTGGATTTTTTCGAGCAGCGCCAGAAAAGTCTTGTTGCAACCGTGAATATCAGAAATGGCAAATTTTCGCATAGAATGGAATGATGGAATATTGGAAAAATGGAATATTGGATGAAAAAGTTCAATAACTCCAACATTCCATTCTTCCAACATTCCATGAAATTTATTTCCCGCTGGTTGTACCTTTGGTTTCGCCTTTCATACGAACAGTTGGATATTTGATACCCAATTGTTCCAAATAAGAATTGTATCTCGTTTCGTCGTAGTAGAATTTCTCCAACTGCGGGCGGAATTCTTCCATGATGTCGGTGTTGAGGTAAATCGCGGGCTTGTCCTCCTCGCTTACCATCGGGATGTATTTTTGCTTCATGCCCTGTTCGGCACGGAAATATTCTTTGGCTTGATCCACCAATTCTGGTTTCATTAGAAAATCGAGGATGGTCATTGCTTCTGCTTTCGCGCCAGCTACCACGCCTTTGTGCGCGATGGGCGTTGCCATTGCCACCGCATTCGACCAGTGGTGCCCTTGCAAACCAGGAATATTGGAGGGGAAACGCAGTGTTACGGTTGGTAATTTCCAGGAAATATCACCGATGTCATCCGATCCGCCGCTACGGGGTGTGACTACCGGCAAGCCAATGGTGTCCAATTTCGTACTCAATCCGGAGGTGTCATTCGCACCGACTTCCTTTTGTAGCGCCGCTGCCAGTATCTGGTCTTCTTTGCTCCATTCGGGCAAGCCTACTTGCTTGATATTTTCGTACATTTTTTCGGCAATGACTTTGTTGAAATGGCGGGGCCAGGCAGAACCCAGCACCTTGCGCGTCACGGTAGTGCCGGTCATCAAGGCAGCGCCTTCGGCAATTTTGTTGCCTTTTTCGTACAATTCCATAATGCCAGGGTAGGTAAAATGCCGGAAGTAAAACCAGATTGAAGCTTTAGAAGGCACCACGTTGGGCTGGTCGCCACCGTTTTTAATAACATGGTGCGAGCGCTGGATTGGGTCCAAATGCTCGCGCATATACTGCCAACCGATGCTCATGAGTTCTACTGCGTCCAAAGCGCTACGCCCGCGCCAGGGTGCGCCCGCGGAGTGCGCCGATTCGCCGGAAAATTCGTATTCCACCGAAATCAAACCCGTACCCCAGGCTTGCCCATAAGACACACCCAGATTGTCACCTACGTGCGTGAAAATGCACATATCCACCTCATCGAAGTAGCCGTCGCGGGTGAAATAGGCTTTCGTGCCCACCAATTCCTCTGCCACGCCGGGCCATACAATCAAGGTTCCAGGAATTTTTTCGCGTTCCATGATTTCCTTGACTGCCAAAACCGCCATGATATTGAGCGGCGTACCGGCATTGTGCCCTTCACCATGACCAGGGGCGCCTTCTACAATCGGATCGTGGTATGCCACGCCAGGCTTTTGAGAGGCTTTTGGAATGCAATCCAAATCGCTGCCAATAGCAATGACAGGCTTGCCGCTACCCCACTTCGCCCACCAGGCGGTCGGTACGCCCGATATGCCATGCTCGATGGTAAAACCATTTTTCTTCAGAATATCAGTGAGATATTTGGATGTTTCGGTTTCCTGAAAGCCCAATTCCGCGAAGCTAAAAACCTTATCCACCATCACTTGCGCCATTTTAGCGTTGCCGTCAATTTTGGCGACAACCTCTTTTTTCAGCATTTCGAGCCGTTTATCTACCTCGCTCATCGGAGCGGGCTTTGCTTTTTTTGTTTTTTGGCTATAAGCCAAATTGCCTACGCAAAGTAGCGCCAGCAACAGGAAAGAACATTTCAGAATAGCATTTTTCATACTAAAAGGAGTGTTTTGATTAGAAAAATAAAACCTACCAGATTGCCAAAATCCGGCAGGTCTTGATTAGCTTCTCTTTCTTGATTCGATTTGCAGCATTTCGATGCCTTTTTGTTTTACAGTATCGTTGATTTTGCTGAGGTTTTCGGTAAAAAGTACCTCCAAATTCTTCAATTCTTTTTGTAATTCTTTGGTCACTGCTGTTTCTACCTCTATTGCTTGGTTGGTCGGCGGGAAGTCGCCGCGCTGCTGGTCTGCCATCAGAAAAGCAAGACGGTTGTTGATACGGATACCGTAATTCAGGGCATCCTGCACACTCTGGTTTTTGGTCTGGTGGATGTTATTTTCAACCACCGTCATCTGTTTGTCCAGTTCCTCAATGGTGCTAAGCAGGTCTTTATTTTCAGGGGCATTGCCAAGTTTTTCTTTCAGATACACCAAGTCCTTGCGCACCGCCCGAATGTCAAGAATCGCCTGATGGGCTTCGCTCACCTTGTCGCGCACGCGCACGAGGAAGTCGAACTGCTTTTGGTAATCCTCCGGCGTGTTGGGAAAGCGCGGGTCTTTGATGATTTCAAATTCCTGTTCTACGCGCTCGCCGTTCACCGTCAGACGGGCTTTGTACTTGCCGGGCACAGCCAGCGGGCCCAGATTGGGCGAGGAGTACAGCACCATACCAGGAAAGTCCTTGAACCCCGGATAGCGCATATCCCACACAAAGCGATTACCGCCTTTTTTGACCGATAGCAATTGTTTGCCTTTGGATTTGTTGGAAAATGTTTGAATCAAATCGTCGTCCATTTCCAGAATTTCGAGTTTTACATCGGATTTTTCATCCAGATTTTTTACAAAATAGTGGAAAATAACACCGTTTGGATGATTTTCACCTTCCAGGCGCAAATCAGGGCGACCCCCCTCCTGCGCCATGCGATACGCGGGCTTGGATTTGTACAAATGATGGGTTTTATTGGCAATGTCGGCGCTTAGTTCCTGCACAGGTGTCAAATCATCAATCATCCAGAAGCTGCGCCCGTGCGTAGCGGCGATGAGCGCGTTGTCGCGAATATGCAAATCCGCAATGGAAGTAATTGGTAAATTTAATTGAAAGGGCTGCCAGTTTGCGCCATCGTCAAAAGAAATGTACATCCCCCATTCCGTGCCGGCGTAGAGCAAGCCCGGGCGCTGCTTGTCCGCTCGAATAGCGCGGGTGTAATGGGTCTTGTCAATGCCATTGGTAATAAGCGTCCAGGTTTTGCCGTAATCGGTGGTTTTGTACAAATACGGCGTGTAATCGCCAAATTTATAATGTGTAGCTGCCACATAAGCGCCGCCTTTCACAAACGGATTTACGTCAATGCAATTCATCATGTTGAGTTTGGGGCCGGGAGGGGTTACGTTTGTCCAGGTTTTACCACCATCGCGTGTAATGTGGAGCAAGCCATCATCAGAACCCGCCCAGATCACGCCTTCTTCCTGTACAGATTCCGTCACGGCGAAAAGATTGGCGTAATATTCGACCCCCGTGTTGTCCTGCGTGATTGGACCACCCGAAGATTTGATGGTTTCAGGATCGGCGCGGGTCAGGTCGGGGCTGATGACCTCCCAGCTTTGCCCTTCGTTGTAGGTTACATGCAGTTGATTGGAAGCTGCGTAGAGTTTTTTCGGATTGTGCGGACTAAAAAAGACCGGAAAATTCCAATTGAAACGATATTTCATCACTTCAGCGCCAGAACCCGCGGGGTTGTCGGGATAGACATTGGTGGATCGCTCCTGTCCGGTGCGGTGATCCACGCGACTCATGTAGCCCTTGTAAGTACCGGCATATACGATGTCTGGATTATTCGGGTCGGGCGCTAAATGGGCGCTTTCACCACCGGCAGAAGGTTCCCAGTCGCGTTCGGTAATGGCATTACCAGCTGTTCGGTGACGAATGCGGATGGTAGAATTATCTTGCTGTGCACCCAGAATTCGGTAGGGGAAATCATTATCGGTGGTGACGCGGTAAAACTGCGCGGTAGGCTGGTTGTGATAAGTTGTCCAATTTGCGCCAGCATCGTTGGAAACCTGCGCGCCGCCGTCATCTGCTACTGCCATGCGCTGGTTGTTTTCAGGTGCAATCCAAAGATCGTGGTGATCGCCGTGCGGTGTGCCGATGCGTTCCCAATTTTCGCCACCATCCTTGGAGCGCCAGAAACTCACATTACAAACATAAATCATATCTTCGTTTTGCGTATCAGCATAAATTCTCGAATAGTACCAGGCGCGTTGCCGCAATTCGCGGAAGCCGCTCGTTTTGCGCCAGGTTTTACCGCCATCGTCTGAGCGAAATACGCCGCCATCTTCATTTTCAATAATTGCCCAAACACGTTTTGAATTCAAAGGTGAGACCGCAATGCCTACAATACCCCAAACGCCTTTCGGCAAGCCAGGATTGTTGGTCAGTTTCGTCCAGGTATCGCCACCATCGGTGCTTTTCCAGAGGTGACTGCCTGGCCCGCCGCTATCCATGCGATAGCCGTTACGCTTGATTTCCCAGGTGCTGGCGTAAATGATGCGGGGGTTGTTGGGATCCAAAATCAGATCTACCGCGCCGGCTTT
>CAZGJN010000077.1:0-5169 GCA_964526645.1 uncultured Saprospiraceae bacterium | reverse complement strand
GAATTTACATTAATCGAAGCTTTACAATTTCATCAACAATTTAAGCATTTTATAAAAGACCAACAACCAGCCGACATTATTCATATCCTCGGCTTTGAGCGCGCCAAAAACAAACCGATCCGCCACTTTTCTTCGGGTATGAAACAACGCCTCAAACTGGCCCTTGCCATTTGCTCCGATACAAATCTGCTTCTCTTGGACGAACCTACCACCACACTCGACCGACAGGGCATCGAGTGGTATCAGTCCCTGATTCGGGAATTTGTAAGTCTCAATCGCTTGACCGTCGTGGCTTCCAACGTAGAGGAGGATTTTTTCTTCTGTAAAGAACAGGTGAATATCTTGGATTTTAAGAGGTGATATTATAATTTTTCTTTTAATTCCAATAAAATATTCTTTAATCTTTTCAATGTTTCGATCACTTCTTTCTTTTCCTTTTCGCGTTGCTGGCGTTCTTTGAGTTCCTGCTTGGCGCCGCTGAGCGTAAAACCGCGCTCTTTTACCAGGTGATAAATGGTTTGCAATTGCTCGAGATTTTGTTGCGTAAAACGGCGGTCGCCTTTGCTGTTTTTATACGGTTTCAGAATCTCAAACTCATTTTCCCAAAAGCGAATCAGTGACTTCGACACGCCAAACATATCCGCCACCTCGCTGATGCTGTAATAGCGTTTGAGTTGTTCTTCCTGCTCGTCAAACATAGGCAACTGTTTCATAGTATAGGGATGTGCCGCATCTTTAAGATGTGGCACATCTATTGGTTTATATTTATTCTTTTTTCAATTCTTTCCGGGATTGCATAATTTTCTTCAAATAACCATGTGTTTTCCTGTAAATATAAAAGTCTGGTTGCTAATTCTTTATTGCAAATAGAAGTTTTTCTATTTTCTTTCAATTCTCGAAAGGAGGAAAATTCCCATTCTATCATCCCATTTACTAATCCCGCCCGAACCGGGTTTTGATGAATGTAATAAAAGCACCATATTGCATAATCGTCCCAGATGCTATCATTGCTTACCTGCACGCCATTCGTATTTTGTGTAAATAAAGAACCTTGACGATTTTCCTGTTTGTTGATTGCTTTTGCATAAGAACTTAATAATAATTTTAAACCGTAAGCAAAGTTATTCATTGACACGCCCGTTTTATCATTGCTGGCGGCTAATGTTGTATCGGTTGTGTAAATCAACAAATGAAAATGATTCGGCATTAAACAATAGCATAAAATCTCACAAACGGGGCTAATATACTTTTGAATCTTTTGTAAAAAATAGGAATAATTTTCCTGCTTATAAAAAATTAACGATTTATTATTGCCACGATTATAGATATGATAGATTTCATTTAGCTGTAATTGCATAAAGTTTGTTTTTGAATAATTTGGCGCACTTCAAAAGTGTGCTAAATTTAAATATGTACGCTTAATATGATATATCTGGCACACCTCCGAGGTGCGCCAGATTATGTTTCCAATTTCTTAATCAACAAGGCATTCGTCATTTTGGGTTCCGCTTTTCCTTTGGATGCGCGCATGACTTCACCTACAAAAAAGCCCAGCAATCCTTTCTTACCTTTCTGATATTCAGCTACTTTTGCGGGATTTTTAGCTAAAACCTCATCTGTAATTTGTTCCAGAAAATTTTCATCTGAAGTTTGAATCAAGTTTAATTGCTGTGCAATCTCCAAAGGAGAACGCTCCGGCTGTTCTATTAATTGCGGGAAAATCCGCTGGTAAGCATTGGAATTGCTCACTTTTCCTTGATCAATTAATTGAACAAATGCAGCCAGTTTATCAAAATCAACAGGAAATTTTCCAATTTCCAATTTTCGCTCCTGGCACCAGGGCAATATTTTATTGATAATCAAATTCGACATAGCTTTATAATTTGTATCATGTTTTGCCAATTCCAGGAAGAATAGAGCGGTCGTTTTTTCTTCTGTTAAAAGATTTACATCATATTCTGGTAAAGAAAATTCATTTATAAAACGTTCGCGCAAAGACCAGGGTAGGGGCACAAGGCTTGCTTTTACATGCTCTAAATATTCCGGTGTAATAATTACTGGCGGCAAGTCTGGCTCCGGAAAATAGCGATAATCCTGTGCATCTTCCTTGCTACGCAAAGGAGTGGTGATACCGGTTTCGGGGTCAAAATTCAGTGTTTGTTGTGCTACCGTTCCACCCGATTCCATGATATCAATCTGGCGTTTTACTTCATATTCAATAGCACGGCGCGCAAAGCGCATCGAGTTGAGGTTTTTGACTTCGCAGCGATTATTGAGCCGGGTTTCCCCTTTTTTTCGCACAGAAACATTACAATCACAACGCATCGAGCCTTCTTCCATATTCCCATCTGAAATGTCCAGATAGCGCACCAACTGGCGCATAGCGGTCATAAAAGCATCCACTTCATCGGCGGAGCGAAGATCGGGTTCTGTTACAATTTCCAACAAAGGCACGCCGGCGCGGTTGAGATCAATTAACGAATCCTTCGGATCGGCATCGTGCATGGATTTTCCTGCGTCTTCTTCCATGTGAATATGATGAATTCGAATTTTTTTTAACCCATTCTCTGTCGAGATTTCCAAATGCCCGCCAATGCAGATGGGGCGACGATCCTGTGTGATCTGATACCCTTTCGGCAGATCGGCGTAGAAATAATTTTTCCGGTCAAAAGTGCTGAATAAATTAATATCGCTTTGCAATGCCAATCCAAGCTGGACAGCAAATTCGATCTGCTTTTTGTTCAAGCGCGGTAGCGTGCCCGGGTGTCCCAGTGAAATGGCGCTCACATGGGTATTCGGCTCACCGCCAAAACTCGCATCATCTCCGCAAAAAGCCTTACTGCGGGTGGCAAGCTGTACGTGTATTTCCAGCCCAATGATGGTTTCGTATTGTTCGTATGACATTTTTTTAGATGCCAGATGCCGGATGTTGAGATGCCGGACAACTGATTATTTTGAATGCTTAGAAAAATAAAGCACTTGCTATGACTGTGCCGATTAAAAATACAATAAAAATGATAAGGTATGAAAAATTGAGGAAACTGTATTTTAAAAAAGTTTTGAAAAAGCGCTGTTGGTAAACGCGCTTCATGGCAATGAATAAGTAAATAAGAACAATGACAAAGGCAATAAAAATAGGCTGTTCCAATTCCGATCTTTCTTCCTGATCTTGCCAATCCATGCCGTTTATTACCAAAAATGCAATACTAAAAATTAAAAAAGCAAAAGCATGATAATGAAATGAAAAAACTAAATGTTCTACAAAATAGCGTTTTCGACGAATGTATAATAATTTGAGCACCAATGCTAAAGCAGGCATCATCAAAAGTACCATCCAGATCAATTGCCCTATCAGATACCTCGAAAAACTGGCATTATCCGCAAGTAGTTTCATACTTTGCCGCACGATCAACCGTTCTATAAAGCCATACACCTCATATTTATTGCATAATTCATCATTAGGCAACTCAAACATATCTTTTTTTGCAATAATTAAGTCTTTGGCTTTGATTGTAAAATCCCGCTGAAAATCAAGATAGCCAATCTCTATACTGTCTTCCCGGCTGCCTTTCATTGCTGCGGCAAGCGAATCTAAGGCGCGATCTACAGTCGCATCATCATTAAACTTCTTTAGAATGCGTTGTTGGGTGGTATCCATTTCTACCAAAAAAACGGCATGATAACTATCTTTTTTTATATCTAGCTGAGAACCATTATCAGAAAAATTAAAATTAAATGCATCAAATCCTGAAAAACTTATTATAGCAAAATGAATAATTGCCATCACAAAGAAAATACGTATCGGACGAAAATAAGAATTGTGGCGGCCCTTGAAATACTCAATGGTTAGTTTGCCAGGAATAAAGAGCGCGCCGATGGTGCGAAATATCTTGGCATCCAGATTTAAAACCGACTCAAAAAATTCTCGAAAAAGCTCCTTGATCGGAATTTTGCCAGTCGTGTATTTCTGTCCGCAATGCCCGCAGAAGTAGGCGCCCTGCTCGATAGGGTAGTAGCAATTGGGGCAGTAACGGCGCTCGTTTGACTGATTTTCCATATTTACTATTGTGTTAATATGCAACCGTATTTTGCTCTAATGAGGTTTGGAGCATTATTAATGCCCATCATGTTTCTCACAAGTTTGAATTTTTTGCTTGAAATGTTCTAAAATTTTAGATAAAAAGTATTATTTGGACGCCAGAAACAGTGATCACCAAATTGCTTCTTTTGTTAAATAATTTTTTATATAATCCTCAATACCAGCCTCCAAGGAGTAAAATGGCTCATCATAGCCTGCCTGGCGGAGCTTGCTCATATTGGCTTCAGTGAAATATTGATAGGTTTCCCGAATATCTTCCGGCGTATCAATAAAACTAATATTGGGCGCTAAGCCCATTGCCTTGAAAGTATTGGTAGCCAAATCATAAAAGGTACGAGCCCTACCGGTGCCGAGATTATACAAGCCATTCGCGGGGCGATGTTGCCAGAGCCAATAGCACACATTTACAACATCTTTTACATAAACAAAATCTCTACTTTGCTCGCCGTCTTTATAATCAGGACGATGAGATTTGAACAGCTTCATGCCGCCAGTCGCCTTAATCTGCCGAACAGTATGAAAAATTACTGAAGCCATTCTACCTTTATGATATTCATTCGGGCCATACACATTAAAAAATTTTAATCCGTACCAATTTGGTGGTGAATCATTTTGTTGCAAAACCCAGGAATCAAAATCATTTTTAGATTGCCCGTAAGGATTGAGGGGTTTTAACTTATTTACAATGTTATGATCATCATTATAGCCCAATTCGCCCAGTCCATAGGTTGCTGCACTGGAAGCATAAATAAATGGAATCTGATATTTAGTACATATTTTCCAGAGTTGTTTGGAATAATTCAGATTGAGTTTGTCAAAAATCGCCACGTCCTTCTCGGTCGTATCGGTACGGGCGCCCAGATGAAACACCACATCTACGCTGGCGTGCATGCGCTCGAGCCACGCCGGGAAATCATCGCGCCAAACTTTAGCGATGTAGCTCTTGTTCAGCAGATTGCGATTCTTGTCGTCACGGCTGAAATCATCCACTACAATCAGGTTCAAATGCCCCTCGTTATTGAGTTTTCGCACGAGGCAACTGCCGATGAAGCCCGCTGCGCCGGTCACTA
>CAZGJN010000076.1:0-5330 GCA_964526645.1 uncultured Saprospiraceae bacterium | reverse complement strand
TGGCATCGTTTACACAGAAGGTCGTCGGGTCGGTGGTTGAAATTACGCCGCCGTTCACATTACAAGTATTGTCATAATCGTATTGTCCAAAAACGGTTGTTTGAAACGCACCAAATAAGCATACGAAAAGTGTAATCCACAACGATTTGGTCATGGGCAAAGAATCAAATGGCTTAGTCACCATGATAGAGAAAGAGTCTAAGATTTTCATAAGGAAAAATTGAATTAATTGGTTAAGTAATTTGGCATTCGGCGCCTGAATACCAATGCAAAGTTGAGCACTCTGCTCTTACGAAAAATCATAAGGAATGAGGGATTTGGATAAATCCTACTTTCTTAGGAGGGATAAAAGCATGGGTAAATCGAAACGACTACGCTAACAAATTAAACTCAAATGCAGCTTTTACTAAGCCTGCGGTATTTTTTGCATCTAATTTTCGCAGTAGGCTCTGGCGATGCGAGATCACCGTGGTGGGACTAATAAACAGTTTTTCAGCGATTTCATCCGTGGTCAATTCTTCAACGATCAATTGTAAGACTTCTTTCTCTCGGCGGGTCAATTTTTGAATAAAATCGGGCTTTTTTTTCTTTTGAACTTGCGCCTTTTCTAATAGCATATTGTTGATAACTGCCGCACTAAAATACTGATTTCCTGCGTAAACGGTTGTGATTGCGGTGATAATTTCTTCTCTACCCGCGTTTTTTAATAAATAACCATCCACACCCATTTTTAACATTTTAGATAAATAGCCAGTATCTCCGTGCATGGTCAATGCAATTACTTTTATATTTTTATTATAGTTTTTAATTTCTTTACAAACTTCAAAACCACTTATATCGGGCAAATTGATGTCCAACAAAACAATATCAATATTACCTTCATAAATTTTTTGAAGCGCATCCCGACCATTCAATGCCTCTTCTATGATACTTACATCCTTATACCCTTCTAGTAAGCTCTTCAATCCATCCAGAATAATTTGATGATCATCAACGATTAAAATATGCTTCATGGCTATTTATTTACAAGTTTATTTATGAATGGAATATTTATAGTAAATGTACTGCCTTCATTGGGGCGCGAATCAATCAAAATTTCACCTGCTAAATATTTTACCCTCGATATGATATTGTCTAAACCGATACCCGTATTTGCTCTATTCAGTGGATCAAACCCGATACCATCGTCCTCAACAATTAGGTTAATATTATTGTTTTCTTGCGTGAGTTGAACAATAACCGATTTAGCTTGCGCATGATTTACAACATTTCTCAATAACTCTTGCACGATCCGGTAAATATTTACCTGCATAGTAGCATCTATATCATGTTCTAAGCCAAAAGGAATGAAATCTACCTCTATCTGATGGTCTTTCTCAATAGCTTCACAAGTTTCGCCAATGGCATATTCCAACCCGTACTGATCGAGAATAGTAGGGATCATGTTATGAGAAATTTCCCGAATCTTCGAGCAGGCGTGGTCAATTAATTCAGTAGCTTTTTGGTAGCTTAAATGATTTTCTATTTTTGGAATTTCATTCTCCATTGCATTCATTCTCAATTTTACAGTAGCCAATAAAGCGCCCAAGTCATCATGCAAATCTCTGGCAATGCGGCGACGTTCTTTTTCTTCGCCGGCAATAAACGCCCGGAGCCGTTGCGTCTCCTGCTCTTTTTTCATTACTTCGAAGCGCTGCTCGGCAAGCAATTTTTTCCTGTGGTTGCTGATGTAAAGCAGTATCAGCGAGAGTGATACTAAGCCCAAAACCGAAAGCACTAAAAGTAATTGATTATTTCTCCTTCGTATTTTATTTTCCCTGATTTCAATTTCGGCTTGCTTGAGTGCCAACTCATTATCTTTCTTTTCTGTTTCGTATAAAATTCCCATTTCCTTTATCATTCGACTCCTTTCTATGGATGTAAGGCTGTCGTTCAATGTTTTATATTTTGTATAAAAATCATATCCTTCTTTATAACGATTTTGCTGAACATAAGCTTTTGATAAAAGTAAATAAGCCTGTAAGCGAGCGGATTCATGATTCATGTGCTGACTTTGAGCCAAACAGAATTCTAATATTTTAATTGCTTTGCCGACATGATTGTATTGCAATTCCAATTCCGCCTCTACTAACTTTGCATTGAGTATGCCAATGGCATCACTCGTTCCCTGCCGCACCGCCAGCGCTTCTTTAATATTTTGCACGGCACTTTCATAGTCTTCATTTTTTTGATAAATGCGCCCCAAATCCAGGTATATATTGGCTATACTGATGGTATGATTCAAAGATTTGAAAATTGCCAGCGCGGCACGATATTTGGCGATAGCTTCCTGAGTAGCATTTTGCTGATATAAAACCTGCCCTTGTATCTTGAGGTTTTCAGCTTCAATGAGTTTAACCGATTTAAGTCTTGCCAATTCAATGCCATTCTGAGCATATTGATAAGCACTGGTGAAAATTTTCTGGGCAGCGTACACACTTGCAATATCTGTGTAAAGACTCATCATGAAAAAGGTGTCTTGCTTGAGTTCGGCTTCTCGCAATGCTTTGGTGAGATAGCGTTGCGCCAGTACGTAGTCTCCCTTCTCCGTGTAAAGTTTGCCAATGACACTCCAATCATTCATCATATCCTCTGAATCCTCCGTTTTTTTAAAATCCATTAAGCTGGAAAAATAAAAAACAGCAGAATCCAGCTGTCCTAATGAGTAATAATTAGAATATAATTGATTGTAAATATCTTTGATTGACTCTTCTTTGCCGGCTTGTTGCGCAATTTGAAGCGATCGCTTTAAAAGCATCATGGCATTTTCATGTGCTCCGATATTGCTATAAAAAATGATTATATTTTGTAATACTTCTAAACTTAAATGGGCGGGAACATCGGCTGAAATTAATGTTTGGTAAGCTTTTTGATAATATGATTCAGCGCTTTTTGTATCTCCTTCCGAAAAAGCCATTTCGCCCAATTGGTAGCTTGCCCAAATTCGAGTTTGCCCATCCTTTGCAGTAGCGAGTTCTTGTTCACAAAGCTGTTTGGCTTTTCTAAGCTCCCCTTTTTCAATGAGTTGCTCGATTTTGCTGCGAAATGCTTTTTGGGCAGTGCTTTCCTGGGCTTCAAGTTTAAACCAACTAAGGAGAAATAAGAGTATGTAAAAAAGCGATTTATACATTTTAGATTTTATTTACCAATGGAAGATTAACATAAGCCTCAGCACCCGCTGCTTGTTATCCCAATCTCGATTTGCCACTTGCTGCGTAGCAATCGTCGTTTTTAATTGTGTAAAGGAATTAATTTTATATCCTGCAGCCAAGCTGTGCCGGATCACCTGGTTATCCCATTCCACGTTTTCATTGTTTACATTTTCAAAGTTTCCAAAACGCAGTAAATCGAACCGATAGGCGATATAACTTCCGGGAATAAAGGAAAACTCATACTTCAAATCAATATATCCGCTAAAAGCAGACAGATTTTGTACGCGCAATTGCTGCTCCGTTTCTCGAAAGCGATTTTCCATTGCCACAAACTGAGGCGCCTTGTAATAGGCAGCAATGAGTTCGCCAGAAAGCTCAAAAAATCCTGATCCAAAAGAATAATTGACACCCACCAAAGTCTGCCGATATTTTAAAAGATGCTCAAGGGAATCATTCTGCGAAGCTGGATGAAGGAAAGAGCCATGAGAAAAGGAAACACCAAATTTACTAAAATAAGCGACTTGAAACTGTGCAGATGAGACAATTCCCAGATTGGTTGGGCGAAAAGATTGTTTCAATTGATTGGATGCCCCATCCACCACCGCGATCGTACCCGATAGTTTTTCAGCTTTACCCCAGTCAAACCGAATGCCGGATTGATAGCCCAAGCGATATAGCAGTGGCGTTCCCCAGTCGGGTGCTCCTTCAATTTTTAGGCTTGCCGGCTCTCCAAGCCCTTCTACCAGTCCAACATACTGTGATACATTCGTAAAATGGCTGTATGCAAGCGGCGCAGCGATAAAAACCCGGTCTTTGTTCAACTGTTGTGGATAAAAAGTCCCAAATGGATTGATAAAGCGCCCTACCGTCAAACTAAGGCTGTCACCGGGAAATAACTTTTTAATATTTAATATAGGAAAATGTACGACATAATCATTTAAATCATGAAAAAGTCCTGCCCTTCTGCCATTCTTCCGTTCTACCATCAAGTGTGCATTGAGTGTCCATTGCTTTGACCAATCAACGGTAGTCAACCAGTTTATTCTGGCTATATCCAATTTCCAATCTGTATAATCTCGATGAATTTCATTATAATAATAATGAGAAGAACTGCCTGCCTTTGTCAATTCTGTATCCAATTCGGCATTCCACTTCAGTTGAAATTGTCCAACCATTATCAGGGGCATCGCCAGGCAAATCAAAAATAATCCTACTCGACTCATGGTTTTAATCTTTAGTCAAGTCAAAATCCAGGTTAAGGGTTTGTTGGTTTTTGAGTTGAATCGCTTTTTCAATTTTGTTGGATAGCGCATAAAAGACCTCTATCCGATAGTTCCCATCGGGCAAATCTTTTATTTCATAATTTCCGGCTTCGTCAGCTCTTGTAAAATAGGGCGTTTCCAGGCTTAGAATATAACTTTTCATGTGGGGATGGATGTCGCAGGAAAGGGTGATAATACCTGATTTTTTAATTTCAACGGGGTAAGGACTGCCAGGCGGACGGCGACCAATATTAAATTTTGACCCCGGTGTTAAAGAATAAACATTGTGAAAAAATTGGTCTTCATTTAGAAAGTAAACGGTAGAATTTTTTGTAACTGGTAAGATATAAGGGATAAAAGTCTGTGCTTTTTGGGTAATAATGGCGTTGGAGGTTGGCTTCAATTCGGCAGAAAACGACAAAGGATAAGCAACAATAATAATATTATTTTCCATTTTAGCCAATGGATCATCAGAATGCATCATCGGTGTGCCATCTTTATTGTAGCCACTTCCTTTTACAATTTTTTGATGCACTTTCGGAGGTATTACAGTGCCTTTGATAATGTTTTTGCCGGTCTCCTGGGCATTCATATAATGGCTAATTATGATCCATATCATAAAGACGAGATACAATCGCATGAATTGGGCATTTAATTTGCTGACCAATTTAAAGCTATTTCGGAGGCATACCTGAGAAAAGTTTGTCTGATTTTAGACAGAAAACGTATTCGGGTACATCGCACTCCAAGTTACAAGGTGTCAGTTTTGTCAGGGCGTTTACAGTTTATAGAACAGTTCAAGGAGATCACATATTGACAATGGCATTTCAAGTACTCTTGGATTATCAATGTCTTAAACAGTCACTCTTACCGACCG
>CAZGJN010000075.1:0-5588 GCA_964526645.1 uncultured Saprospiraceae bacterium | reverse complement strand
GATTTGCGAAATCTGAAAAGTAAATCAACCGATTTGACCCACTACCAAAAAAATTATAAAATCAGTGTGCCATTTAGTTCACAATATCACCAAATCACAAAATAAAAAAATGAAAAACATTCTGATCCTCAGCATGATAGCTATCCTCGCTTTTGCTTGCAACAACGGCAATGGCAAATTCGACGCCAGCGGCACATTTGAAGCCGAAGAAGTCATTATCTCCGCCGAAGCGGCTGGAAAACTCAGCAAATTTGATGTGGAAGAAGGCACCGAACTCAAAGCCGGCCAGCAAATCGGCTCGATTGATTGCAATAACCTGGATTTACAAAAGCAGCAAGCGCAAGCGAGTCTGAATGCTTTACAACAAAAAACCAACAGCGCTGCGCCTCAAATCCTCATTTATGAGCAACAAATTGCTACCCAAAAAAGCAATATCGAAGTGCTTCGCCAACAATTGGCAGTGCAGGAGCGCGAGCAAAAACGCATCGAAAAGTTGGTCAAAGCAGATGCTGTACCCAGCAAACAATTAGACGACATCAACGGTGCGATAAATGTGCTCAAACAACAAATCGCTGCCGCCGAAAGCCAAATCATCGTTTTGCAAAAGCAAATCAAAGCGCAGCAAGAGGCGGTTGCCATTCAAAACCGCAGTATTTTGAGTGAATCCGATCCGATGAAAGTGCGGGTGGCGCAATTTGAAGATCAACTTTCAAGATGTACGATTACAAATCCACTCAACGGAACAGTGCTGACCAAATACGCCGAAGCCAACGAAGTCACCGCGCCCGGTAAAGCTTTATACAAAATCGCCGACATGCGCAATATGACTTTACGCGCTTATATCACTGGAAGTCAGTTGCCTGTGGTGAAGCTCAACCAGCAGGTGCGAGTGATGGTGGACAACGGAAAAGGCGGCTACAAAGAATTGCCCGGTACCATCACTTGGATCAGCGACAAAGCGGAATTCACGCCCAAAACAATCCAAACCAAGGAAGAGCGCCAGAATCTGGTCTATGCCATCAAAGTGAAAGTAAAAAACGACGGCTATTTGAAAATTGGAATGTACGGGGAAGTTTTATTTTAAGTAGATTGAAAAGTTGATAAACTGAAAGCCTGATTTGTATTCGCCATTTTCAATTTGTCAATCCATCAACGCATCAACCCAAAAAATGAATACAGTCATTATAGACGATATAAAAAAATCCTACGACAAAGGCAAAGTCCAAGCTTTACGGGGTGTCTCGTTCTCAGTAGAAAAAGGCGAGCTTTTTGGCTTGATCGGACCCGATGGTGCAGGAAAAACGACGCTTTTTCGCATTCTGACGACCTTGCTTGTGCCGGATAGCGGTAACGCTCAAATTTTGAATTATGATACCATCAAGGATTACAAAGAAATCCGCAAATACGTTGGCTATATGCCGGGGCGTTTTTCCTTGTATCAGGATTTGACCGTCGAAGAAAACCTGGATTTTTTCGCTACGGTCTTCAATACCAGCATCGAAGAAAATTATGATTTGATCAAAGACATTTACGTTCAGATCGAACCCTTCAAAAAACGCAAGGCTGGCGCGCTCTCTGGCGGCATGAAGCAAAAATTGGCATTAAGTTGCGCGTTGATTCACAAACCCCAGGTTCTTTTTCTGGACGAACCCACCACCGGTGTTGACGCTGTGAGCCGCAAAGAATTTTGGGAAATGCTCAAAAGATTAAAAGCCCAGGGCATTACGATTTTAGTCTCCACGCCTTATATGGACGAAGCCAGCCTTTGTGATCGCGTAGCGCTCATTCAACATGGCGAGATTTTGGAAGTGAATACCCCGCAGGGCGTGATTCAGAGTTTCAAAAAACCACTATGGGCGGTGCGCAGCGCGAATATGTTTCGTTTACTTCAGGATTTACGCTCATTTGAGGGAACTAATAGTTGCTATCCTTTCGGTGAAACTCACCATTTGACTTTGAAAAATGGCGATATGAACATAGATGATGTCGAGCGGTATTTGCAAAAGCGGAGTCATAATTCTATTGAAATCAAGGCCATTCAACCCAATATCGAGGATTGTTTCATGGCTTTAATGAAAGTTTAATCATATAAAGATTTGCTAAATCTTTAAGATTTAGTAAATCTACAACCATACAAAATGAAAGAAACAGTAATCGCAACCGATAAACTCACCAAGCGTTTTGGCAATTTCACTGCCGTTGATGCTATTACATTTGAAGTAGCACAAGGTGAAATCTTCGGTTTCCTTGGTGCAAACGGCGCGGGCAAAACGACTGCCATGCGGATGCTTTGTGGATTGCTGCATCCTACCAGTGGGCAAGCAGAAGTGGCAGGCTTCGATGTATTCCGGCAGCGCGAAAAAATCAAACAGAATATTGGCTATATGAGTCAAAAATTCTCTTTGTACGAGGATTTGACCATCCGAGAGAACATCCGATTGTACGGAGGCATCTACGGTTTAAAAAACGGCGAGTTACAATCCAAAAGCAGCGCCCTCATTCAGCGGCTTGGCTTGGAAAATGAAGCCGACAAGCTCGTACGCTCGCTACCTTTGGGTTGGAAGCAAAAACTATCCTTTTCCGTTGCCATTTTGCACGAACCCAAAATTGTTTTCCTCGACGAACCGACCGGAGGGGTTGATCCCGTCACGCGCCGTCAGTTTTGGGACATGATTTATGAGACCGCCGATACGGGCATTACCGTTTTCGTAACGACGCACTATATGGACGAAGCAGAATATTGCCATCGCGTGAGCATTATGGTGGACGGACGTATTGATGCCCTTGATTCTCCTACCGAATTAAAGAGAAAATTTACTGCCGATTCGATGGACGAAGTTTTTGTGAAACTGGCACGCAAAGCGCAAAGGTCTGAATAGCAATTTTTACAATGAAACTGTGAAACAATAAAACCATGAAACAATTCACCGCCTTTGTCAAAAAAGAATTCCATCATATCCTGCGCGACCGCCGTACGCTGCTCTTTATGTTTGGCTTGCCCGTTGTGCAAATCTTGCTTTTTGGTTTTGCATTATCGAATGAAATCAAAAATGCTTCGATTGCTATTTTAGATCACTCCAGAGATGAAGCCACGCAATTGCTGATTGCCAGAATGGACGCGAGCCGTTATTTCACGGTGGTCAAAAATATCAGCTCGGATGCGCAGATCGGAGAGATTTTCCGCAAAGGAGAAGCAAAATTAGTGGTGGTTTTTCCGCCGAATTTCAGAGCCGCATTATTGCATACCAACGCCGCACAAGTGCAACTCGTGGCCGACGCAACCGATACGAACACCGCAACAACGATTTCCAATTATGCTTCCGCGATCATCAGGGATTATCAAGATGAATTGCTTGATAATCAACAGTTGCCCTATACCATCAAAGTCGAAACCCGAATGTTGTACAATCCCCAACTCAAAAGTGCCTACAACTTCGTACCAGGTGTGATGGCCATGATCATGATGCTATTATCTGCACTGATGACTTCTGTGGCAATTGTACGCGAAAAAGAAATGGGTACGATGGAAGTATTGCTGGTGTCACCGATGAAACCACTCTTAGTCGTTTTAACCAAAGCGATCCCGTATCTATTATTGTCTTTTGTAAATGTCATTATTATTTTGCTATTAAGCGTTTTTGTATTGGAAATGCCAATCAATGGCAGCCTGATATTATTATTATTAGAATGCTTATTATTCATCCTGACTTCATTATCGCTTGGCTTATTGATTTCTTCAGCCACCAATTCGCAACAAATCGCCATGTTTATTTCGCTGGTGGGTTTGATGTTGCCAACAATTATATTCAGCGGGTTTTTATTTCCGATTGAAAATATGCCGATTCCATTACAAGTCATTTCTAATATCATTCCGGCTAAGTGGTTTTACATTATTGTCAAATCAGTTATGATTAAAGGCTTGGGCATCGGTGTTATCTGGAAAGAAACATTAATTCTCCTGGGTATGACGGTTTTTCTGATGGGCATAAGCACGGCAAGATTCAAAGTAAGATTAGAATAAAAGTTAAAGGAGTTTAGAAAGTTGAGCGAGATTTAGTTTACAAAAACACATTGACACCCTAACGCCAAAACACAATAAAAAAAATGCGAACATTAAGATTCCTCCTTCAAAAAGAATTTCGTCAAATCTTCCGCGATCCGGCGATCCTGCGCATTATGTTTATGATGCCCATTGTGCAATTGATTCTATTGCCATTTGCTGCGGATTATGAGATTAAAAATATCAATCTGAGCGTCATTGATAACGATCATTCCAGCTACTCGCAACAACTGATTAAAAAAATGACCGCTTCGGGCTACTTTCGGCTCACGGATTATGCTTCGTCGTATCCGCAAGCTTTGGAAGCAGTAGAGCGCGATGTAGCAGATATTGTGCTGACCATTCCACCCAATTTTGAAAAGGATTTGGTGCGGCATAATGAGGCAAAAATTATGCTGGCTGCCAATGCGATTAATAGCGTAAAGGCAGGGTTGGGAACATCCTATGCTTTGCAAATTATCAATGACTTTAATCGGGAAGTGCGCGAGGACTGGATTGTACTACCCAAATTTAATGAAATGCCGCTCATTGAAATCACCACTTCCAATTGGTACAACCCGCATATTGATTACCATTTATTTATGGTGCCGGGCATTCTCGCAATTTTGGTAACGATGGTGGGAAGTTTTCTGGCGGCGATGAATATTGTGCGGGAGAAGGAAGTCGGCACGATCGAGCAAATAAATGTAACGCCGGTGCATAAATACCAATTCCTCCTGGGTAAATTGATTCCATTCTGGGTACTGGGCTTAATGATATTGGCAATCGGTTTTATTGTCGCCTGGGTGGTGTTTGGTATCATGCCAGTTGGTAATTATCTCACTATTTTTGGTTTTGCGGGGGTGTACTTATTGGCTGTATTGGGTATCGGCTTGCTCGTTTCCACGTATTCCGACACGCAACAACAGGCAACTTTGATGGCGTTCTTTTTTATGATGATCTTTATTTTGCTGAGCGGGCTTTATACCCCCGTAGAAAGTATGCCGCGCTGGGCACAAATCATTTCCTGGCTCAATCCGGTCACGCATTTTGTCTCGGTTGTTCGGGCGGTCGTCATTAAAGGCAGCACGATGATGGATGTATTGCCACAACTATTTACGGTATTAGGTTTTGCCTTGTTTTATAACACCTGGGCGATTGTCAATTATCGAAAAACAGCATAGCACGCATTTTCTTTTTGGATTGATAAAATGAGGAATATCACTACTTGAAATGATATGCCTTATTTTTTATTTATATTAATAAGGGTAGCTAACGCCCATCTTTATAGGAAAATAAAAAAAGACGCTTACATCAGGTTTTTACCACTCAAATAGTCCATCAAAGATGCTTTATAAGTTGCAGAAATTTTTATTTTTTTATTGTTTATTACAATTATGTTGCCTTCGATGTATTCCAGCTTATTTAAATTGACAATAAAAGAACGATGAATACGCAAAAAATTAGGTGCTGGCAATAAGGCTTGTGCATCTTTAAAATTCATTAAGACTAAATGAAATCCAGTAGTGGTGTGGATTTTTAAATATTC
>CAZGJN010000074.1:0-5731 GCA_964526645.1 uncultured Saprospiraceae bacterium | reverse complement strand
AATATTATAGAGACTTAAAAAATGTGGTAGATACCTCCCGAGAAGAAGGGATTTTGGAGGGAATTGAAAAAGGCATTGAAAAAAGGAATATTGAAATTGCAAAAAAGATGAAAGAAAAAGGAATGTCCGATGCAGAAATTTCAGAATTAACGGGATTAAATGAAGATGAAGTCAAAGAATTATAAAAAATAAAGGATGCCAGCCTGCAACATGGCAGCTACGACAATGCTCCTAACGTTGCACTGCGTCAGCCCTGCTGCCGTTATAGGCTATTATAAAAAGACCTGCAAGAATGAAACGATTGACGACAATAATATTCTTCACATTAACCAAATCAATTTGCTTTGGACAATTGCCTGTTTCGGTAGACAGCCTATACACATTTATAAAATTCAACTCAATTCACCGAACTACAGTTGACTGGAAGCAAATTGACAAATCATTCAACGAGCAAATAAAAAATTCAAAATCTCTCAATGACACAATGAACTGTTTTGTGACAGTTTTAAAAAATTTGAAAGATGTTCACTCACAAATATTTCTCAACAACCAGTATTATGGACATTATACAAGTTTTGAAGACTCAGTATTAGTTCGGCTTAAGCCTCTTAACGATAAAGCAATTTCTGAAACAAATAAAGTTTTTACTCAAAATATCGTGAAAGGGATTGGCTATATAAGAGTTCCCACTTTTCAAGTTTTTAACCCTGAGCAAATAAATGACTTCGCTCAAACTCTTGCAGACAGCGTGAGTAAATTAACAAAGAATTGCAAGAAAGGACTAATCATTGATTTGCGTTTGAACGGTGGAGGAAATATTTATCCTATGCTTTCAGGACTTAGTCAGCTACTCGGTAATAAAACCATAGGTTATGAAACTGATGTAAATGACAGTGTTATCCGAACTTGGGAAATTTTAAACGGTAATTTTATTATTGGAGATTACCAAACAACAAATATAACGTTTAAGACTAATCCTAAATTGGAAAAGATACCAATTGTTATTATTATCGGTCCGGTTACTAAGAGTGCTGGTAGTATGGTTGCAATTGCTTTTCGAGGCAGACCAAATACCTATTTTATTGGGTAGCCGACAGCAGACGGTTACACGACTTCAAATGGTTACTTTCAATTTGCTTCAAATCTGACTTTAAATTTTGCGACAAATTATGTTGCTGACAGAAATAAAAAGATTTATAAGACTACTGTAAATCCTGACCTTACAACAAATGGAAGAGACAACTTTGACAACCTATTGAATGATGAAAAAATTAAAGCGGCAATCAAATGGTTGACAGAAAAATAACAGCCTATAACAGGCGTTTGGCTCAATGGCGGGTGGTTAATTGAACATTCTACTTTGCATCAACTTTTTTGGTATATTGACAGTTTCGTGCTCCGAAACCCGCCCGAACGCAAAGCCCGAAACCGGTAGCTGCAATTCTGACAAAAATACTATGAAACAAGAATTCGAAGAATTTATTTATCAAAGGGTAAAAACTGCGAAAGAAGAAGAATCAAAGGATATTTTATCCATCTTCAATGAGCAATTGTACAAAAAAGGTACACTTTTTAAAGAGCAAGATACGGTTATCCGAAATCTGGGCTTCCTGGTAAATGGTAGCGCAAGATCTTATTTTATCAATGAAAAAGGTGATGAAATAACCGATGAAGTGCTGCAGTCTAAAAATTTTTTATCGGACATCATCAGCATCAGAACCAATGAGAAGTCTCCAATTATCATAGAAATTTTGGAAAAATCCAGTCTTCTTGTTGCCCCCATGGAAAATGTGTGGGAATTGCTAAATCATAATGTAACTTTCAATATACTCATCCGCGAATACATGGGTGACCGCGCTATGCAATTGGTCAAACGCCACCTTTTATTCTTAAATGGTACAGCTAAACAACGATATGAATATTTAATAGCCACCAACCCATCCTTATTTAAAAAATTTCCACTTCGATACATAGCCTCTATGATTGGGGTTACGCCCACCCAATTGAGTAGGATCCGAAATAAAAAGTAAGATCGCTTTATTTCTCAACATTTGTTGAGCAATCTCAATTCATGCCTGCCCTACCTTTGCTGTCAGAAATAATTAAAAACTGTACGTCATGCAAATTAGCAAAAAAACGTTTTATGTTATTGGCAGCATTTTAGGCGTAGTCGCTATCCTTGCCATTGCATTACCTTCCATCCTAAAATCTCGTGGTTTTCATCCCGATGATCCTGACGGGGTAAAATTCGATTTGAAAGGGAAGAAAGCACTCATCGTATCCACCAGTCACAACGTGTTGAACAAACCTGGTGAAACTACCGGACCAGCTACGGGTGTATTCGCATCCGAGATGACGATCCCTTACTATGAATTCTTAGATGCGAATATGGAAGTAGATATTGCCAGCATCAAAGGCGGAGAAGTTCCCATTGATCCACAGTCTTTCTACTATTTTCTGGAATCCAAAGAAGACAAACGATTTGAGGAGGATGAAGCCTTCCAAGCCAAAATAAAAAACTCCATCCCGATTGCTGATATTGATATAAAAGAATACGATATCGTCTTTTTCGCAGGAGGATGGGGTGCTGCCTACGATATGAATTCTGAGATTGTTGCCACTAAAGTATCCGACGCATACTACAACTCCGACGTTATTATGGGTAGTGTTTGCCATGGTGCATTGGCATTTACCAATGCAAAAGATAAAAATGGTGACTATTTGGTGAAGGGCAGGCCCATGACGGGGGTTACGCAAAAGCAACTCGCCTCCTTTGGTATTGAATTTACGCCTTACCATCCTGAACAAGAGCTAAAGAAAGCCGGGGCGATCTACAAAGCCAGTCATGAAAAACCGATTGATCAGTTCAATACCATTACGGTTATTGACCAAGAAAAACGATTTGTTACTGGGCAGAATCAAAATTCCAGCCATGATACGGCTCAATTGATGATGAAAACACTAAATGAAAAAGGGTAATGAACAATAGCTTTTTAAAGATACAACTATTCGGCTTTCTGGCTTTCATTGGCTTAACCAATTTGGTGTATAGTCAAAACAATTCTGCCAATAATACCAAGCCCAATATCGTCATTTTCTTAGTGGATGACTCTGGTTTGATGGATCTTGGAGCCTTCGGTGGTGAAGCAAGGACACCAAACATTGACCAATTGGCTGGTGGCGGTATGATGTTCACCAATTTTCACTCCTCTCCAGTTTGTGCGCCTTCCAGAGCCATGTTGCTTACAGGTACGGACAGTCATTTGGCGGGCGTAGCCAATTTACCAGAGTTCTTGCCAACTGAATATCAAAGTAAACCTGGTTACGAGGGTGTTTTAAACAATCGAGTGCAAACCGTAGCCACTCGTTTGAAGGAAGTAGGTTACAGAACTTATACTACTGGTAAATGGCATTTGGGACATGACGAGAATACCCTGCCCTATTACAGAGGTTTTGACCGTTCGTTCATCCTGGGTGGATCTGGGGCAAACAACTACAATGACAAAGGTTATTTGCCAATGAAACCATTGGCTCACTGGTACGCGGATGGGGAGGAAACCGAATTACCGGATGATTTTTATTCTACAAAAGATTACATTGAACGAGCCATTGCTTTTCACGAAGCTGAAAAAGATAAGACTGCGCCATTCTTTTCTTATATCGCTTTTCAAGCTATACATGCACCCCTGCAAGCGCCTAAAAGATTTGTAGAACCCTATCTTGAAACCTATAAGGAGGGTTGGGACGTGCTGCGGCAAAAGCGCTTTGAAAAAGCAAAAGCAATGGGTATCATCCCTGCTGATGCTTCGATGAATGGAATGTTTCCACAATTCAAAAAATGGGAAGCATTATCCGAAGAGGAAAAAAAGGGATACATCACGGATATGGCAGTTCTGGCAGGTATGTTGGAAGCCATGGACTTCTATATTGGTCAGTACATCAATTACCTGAAAGAAAAAGGACTATTTGAAAATACCATTTTTATCATTGCCTCTGATAATGGTCCTGATGGTGCTGATTACAGAGCTAATCCATTATTAAAAAAATGGCAAGAAAAAAATGGCTACCACAACGATAGGAATAGAATAGATGACAAAGGATATTATGGAAGTGCAGGCCCAGAGTTTGCGCATGCCCTGGCTTCTCCATTCTCCTTTTTCAAATATTATACGGGCGAAGGAGGTGTGCGAGTCCCTTTAATCATTTCAGGTAAAAACATACCGCAGGGACAGCGAACAAATGCCTTTTGTTTTGTCACAGATGTTGTGCCCACCATCTTAGAATTAGCCGGTATGAAACCAGTAAGTAATCAAAGCTATGCTCCGCTCACCGGAAAAAGTTTATTGCCGCATATTCAAAATACTTCTGTATCTGTCTATGGTGAAGACGAAGGCATCGGGCTGGAAGCGTCAAACAGTGCAGCGTATTATCTGGGCGATTTTAAAATTGTAAGAAACAATATTCCATTAGGCGACAACAAATGGTATATGTACAATCTTAAAACGGACCCAGGAGAAACGAAAGATATTGCTAAAGACTATCCTGAAAAATTTCAGGCAATGATAACCGCTTACGATGCTTTTGCAAAGTCCGTAGGTGTGATTGAAATGGAAGAAGGGTACTCAGCGCAAGGCGTAGTTGCGAAGAAATCCTTGCTAGTAGTATTGAAGAGCAATGCTATCTATATTTTGGGATCGCTTGTGGCTATTGTAGGATTGATCGTGTTTGCGATTAGAAGGAGGAAAGCTAAAAGCAAAACGACTATCTGACCGAAGAAACTAACAATGCTGCTTATCTATCCTTTGATATAATTATTAGAAGAAATGACAAGCCACTTAAATAAGATTTTCGTGTTCCTTTTCATAATTATGAGTCATTATTCATACAGCCAAAATGAATTTTTTCACGAAATAGGTCTTGAAAGAAAACTGATTGAAAATGAGAAATGGGAGCTTATTGGTGAAGCCAACTTTAAACACCTATACAACGAGCCGGCATGGAGAAGATGGGGACTATCTTTTGCAGGTACTCGTAAAATAAAACGTTTTAATCTCTCGACTGGATTAAACGGTTATTATACCTTCGACAGAAGTATCATAAACTTCTTTGAAATGCGTCCGTAGACGGCACTGCGATACAATATTCCAATCGTGGCAGATATTGCTTTGCGACAAAGACTGAGATATGAATGGCGATTTTTCTACACGGAAGGGAACAACTCGACAAGAGAAAACTATGGGCGGCTGCGGTATCAAATTGGTTTTGACATCCCCATACCAGATAAAGAGGAATCTTCCTGGAAAATCCGACCTTACTTTGAATGGTTCTTCATCATAGCCCCGGCTGAATTTGAGCGGTTTTCTAATGAAAGAGATTTTGGGGTAATGGCAATCAAGCTTTTCAAAAATGAACATGAACTTTCTTTTGGCTTTACGAGGGAAGTTTACTATGACTTAGATACCGAGCGTCAATTTGGGTATCTCATTTCGGTCGCTTACGCGCTTTAAATTTCAAATAAATAATTTGTAATAACGAAACAAAATGAAATAACAATAAAATGAAAAGATTTAACGCACGGATCCACATAATCCTATTATCAGTATTAATCGTAGGAACTTTCGCCAGTTGCGCTAACCGCAGTCCTCGAAAACTCTATCCATCCGTATCTATTCCAGAAATATAGGACTTACGCACTAAATAATAAGTAATTAAAAATCAGTTCATTGAAATA
>CAZGJN010000073.1:0-6043 GCA_964526645.1 uncultured Saprospiraceae bacterium | reverse complement strand
TCTTGGAGCATCAATTCTATCAGAAAAGACGCTTCTTTGTCAATGCTGATGTTTTTAAAGCCCACTTTTGCGAGCCATCGTCGGTAAAATGCACCTCCACCAAACCTCGGCTCATCAGCGGCGAGAAAAGGCTCACCAACAGCAATTTTTCCTTTTCATAATCGAGGTGGGTCATGCCTTCGGGCGCAGCCACCACCAGCACCTTGAGCGGGTAACCGGTAGAATGCTATTGCGATTTTAGATTGGCTTCCAATGATTTAGCAATCAAAAGCTGCGGATTTCTCTCGGTTGCCATTTGCTAGGGCAAGTTGCGAATAGCCGTACGCGCGTGTAAGAGGAGCATCCATGAATTGGAATGATTTCATTGAAGGTAATAACAATTTCTTGAATTTCTATTAAACTATCGTTAAATCTAACGCTTTTCCATTTCAATTTTAACAGTTTGTTATACAGTTTTTTTTTAACCGGAACGCCTGCAAATGCTCAATTTAGGAAGATTCAAATATGTTAAAATTTTTATACAAATAACAATTACAAGAAGTAACGGCGGTATTATTTTGGTAGTATCTTTGGAAGTAAATACCCTGTGAATTTAGTTATTTGAGAACCTAACAGCAGCATAAATTTTAATTTATAATATAGTAAGAATATTAAGGAAAAATTTCCTACACTTTAAACGACCATTTATATGAAAACCAGTCAAAACATCTACATGACCTTTTTGCTCTTGCTTTGGGCGCTGACCCTAAACGCCCAGCAGAGCAGTACTACGTTTGCGCCTGGCTACTGGACCTTCGGGATCAATGGTGGTTGGGCCTACCAGAGCAGCGATGTGAAAGCGCGTTACAACGGTTTTGGATTGGGGGCTACCCTCGGCAAAAATCTCTACTACCGGCCCGGCGCGCCGCTGGCTTTTGATCTGCGTGGCCGCTTTTTGTACACCCAACAGTATGGCTTGGACGGCATCCGTTCTTTTGATATTGAAAAAAATACTGCAATCAACGGCTCTAAGTTTTTGAATTACCTTAACTATCCTGCAAACTTGCAAGAGCCGCGTGGTTTTGTATTTGCTAACCACCAAACGACGACAGCGGAGTTGGCGCTTGAGGGCTTATTTACTTTCAACCAACTGCGAGAACGCAGCGGGGTGCACCTGGGTTTGTACGGGGGTATTGGCTTAGACTGGTACCGCGCCGAAACAGACCAAGCTAACGCTTTTGGTTTGGAATATTTTGAAGATTATGCCGGCATTAATGAGAATAAAAGCATCTCGGCTATCAGAAGTGACTTGAGAACCATTCTGGACGGAGAATACGAAACCATTGCCGATGGCAATACGGACGATGGTTCTATAAAATTTATGCCATCCTTAGGCTTTGAGTTGGGCTATCAGCTCACCCCAAATTTTCTGCTCTACGGTGGGCATCGCCTCACGTTTAGTGGCACGGACGCGCTGGATGGGCAGCGTTTTGAAGATCCCAACAACGATTTGTACCATTATACCAATTTTGGTTTGCGCTGGACGATTCAACCCAAAGCGGATAAAGCTCTCTCACCCGTGATTGACATCCTCTCGCCGCTTGGTTCGCCGTACAATACGCGTTCCCCCAATGGTTTGGTGATTGCCAATATCCGGCATATCAACAGTGCTGCTGATGTGGACTGTATCATCAATGGCAGATCGGTGGGTTTTAGCTTCGACAAAGAGCGCTTTTCGCTGGATACGCCGCTTAAGCCGGGTAGCAATGAAGTGACCATCATCGCCAGAAATGCGGTTGGGCAGGATCGGAAAAGCATAATCATTTTTTACAAAGAGGAAGTGATTCCCACGCCCGAAGAGATAAAGCGCCCGAGCGTCCGATTCAACAATCCTTATACCAGTAGTGCCCGCACAGAAGATGATAATTTTGATATTCGCGCCACGATTGAAAATGTGGTGGATCGCAAGGATGTGATTTTCCGGGTCAATGGTGTAGAACGCAATTTTAATTTTGCCAATGGAGAGTTAAGGTCGAATATTCCGCTTCGGGAAGGTGCCAATGATGTAAGCATTCAAGCGCGCAATAGTGCCGGATCGGACGCAGCGGAGGTGACTATCGTTCGGGAGGTGCGCATGCCCTTGCCTACAGTTGATATTACAGAACCTACCGGAAGCCGGGTGGAAAGTGCTTACGATAATATCCGCCTTTCAGCCCAGGTACGCCACGTTGAAAATAAAAGCGACATCCGTTTCATCGTGAATGGGCGCGACAGCTGGGACTTCGAATACGACAGCTACAAAGGCTATTTAATCGCAACAATTGATCTCGAAAGTGGTGCTAACACGATCGTCATTACAGCCAACAACTCGGCTGGTACTGCCCGCGATGAGGTGACCATCGTGTACCGCGAGCCGATAGTGGTCAAAAATCCACCCCAGATCACTTTCGTTCAACCCAATCGTGCCTCCAGCAGCACCACGCAGCCTACCGCCGCTATCGAAGCCGTAGTGAAAAATGTAAGCAGCAAAAACAACATTGTCCTCTCGGAAAATGGCTCGCGCCGCTACGATTTTACTTTTGATACCAAAACGGGAAGGCTTTTCACAAATGTCAATTTGTTGTTGGGTAATAACGAAATCGCCATCCGCGCCACCAATCAAGACGGCGAGGCAGCGCAAAGTGTTAGCATCCGGCGTATCAAAGAGGAGGTTCGCATCCCGCGCCCGCCCATCGTGAAGATTACGACACCCGCCAACAATAGCGAAATCCAAGCTGCTACGACTGAGGTACGCGCTCAAATCGAGCAGGTGAGCAATAAAGGGGACATCGCCCTGGTAATAAACGGCAGAAATAGCGCCGACTTCAGCTACAATGCTGCCTCCGGTCAATTGACGGCCCGCGTTACGCTACTCGAAGGCAATAACACCATTCAAATCCGCGCCACGAATCAGGACGGTACGGACGACGCTTTGGTCAATGTGCGATATCGAAAGGTTTTGATACCTGTGGTACAAATTTTGGATCCTCCTAATAATAGCGAAAGTAGCATCGCCTCTACGAGCCTGCGCGCACGCCTGGATCATGTACTCGATAAAAATCAAATTCGCCTGATTGTGAATGGCAAGGGTATTCCTAATTTTACATTTGATCCAACCAAAAGCGAAGTGAAAGCGAATGTCGCACTGATTGAAGGCAACAACACCATCCGTGTGGAAGCGAAAAACGAAGCAGGAGAAGCCAGTGATTTGGTCAATGTCCTTTATCGCAAGGCTACTCCGCCTGAGGTAAGCATCAATGCTCCCACCAATAATAGCACAAGTGAAGTTGCCAATATAAGCCTTCGTGCTACGGTACGAAATATCAAGAACCGGAGTGAGGTGACCGTAAGACTGAATGGCAGCTTAATCAGCGATTTCAGTTTGAATCTCGCATCGGGTGATTTGAGTGCCAATATAAACCTGAAAGAAGGTGATAACACGCTGACGGTTCGGGCAAGTACTGTGGATGGTTCTGCGGAAGCCTCCGTGAAGGTGCGCTACCAGCCTTTGCAAAAGCCGATTGTAAAGATTACAGACCCCACCGATTCGCCTTTTGCCATCTTACAAAATAACTATGCTGTAAAAGCAACCGTGCAGCATGTGGAAAGCAAAACCCAGCTAAATATTCGCGTCAACGGCACTTCCACCACTTTGTACAACTTTGATCCTAAAACGGGCGATCTGACCGTTCGGGCGATCAATTTGAAAGAAGGTGATAATTCGGTCAGCATTCGCGCCACTAACAACGGCGGCAGTGCCGAAGCAAGCGTGGTGTTGCGCTATAGTTTGCCAAAACCGCCAAGTGTGAGCATCACCGAACCACAAAACGGCAGTGTGACTGAACAAAGCCAGGTGACTGTGAATGCTACTATCACCAATGTGAGTAGCAAAAAGTCAATTGTTTTCAAGGTAAATGGCATTGCGGCGACAAATTTTGAGATAAGCGGAGAGGCGTTCACCGGCACTGCCCTGCTCAAATCTGGTGAAAATGTAATCAGTGTCAGCGCCCAAAATCAGGATGGTAGTGCTGAAGCCACTACTAAAGTAACATTCAAACCCAAAGTAGTGATGCTGCTCAAACCGGAAGTGCAATTCACGGCACCGCTCAAGTCTGGTGTCATCGTCAAAGAAAAAACCTTCACGGTCAAAGCCAATCTAATCAATGTAGCGGCAATGGCGGAAATCACGCTGTGGGTGAATGACAAAGAATGGGACGATTTTGATTTTGATCCCAAAAACAGGCAATTAAGCGCGGCAATCGAATTACAAAGTGGCGAAAACATTGTCAAAATTAAAGCTCAGAACAAGGGGGGATCCGATGAGGAGGAAAGAACCATCCTTTATCAAACAGAAAACAAAAACCTTCCTGCCATTACAATTGTTTCTGTATCCCAGCCGACGGTCAACCCGCTAAATCCGCAGGTGGGTAGAAGTACCGTGATCGCAAAGGTCACAAACATCAAAGGCAAGGAAAATGTTAAAATTTTCGTAAATGACCAGGAACTGAATGACTTTTCTTACGATATTTCGTCTAACATGATACAAACAGTGGTCACACTCAAACGCGGCAAAAATAAAATCCTTCTCCGAGCAAGTAATTCGGAAGGGACTGCCGAGGAGAGCCGCGAGGTAGAATTTTGAAACTTTCTGAACAATATAGTCGTTTTAACATTAAATCGCAGTGTACATTTGCCTGCGAAAAAGAATTTTAGAGTCGGGTGATTTCTTCACATTTGGAAAAGGGTAGCCACAAGCTGCCCTTTCTTTTTTGTATTTTTGTAGAAAACCAATCCACACATGGAAGCGATGGCCATTATCTACCTTTGTGGCATTCATGGCTTGGGGTTTGCTTTATTCCATGCTTTTTTCTGGCGAATATTCGATTGGAAAAATGACCTGCGGCAAAATTCTATCGCCAATCGCGCTATTATCCAAATCGCCAACCTTTGCCTGATCTATTTTTTCTTGTTTGTGGCATTTGTTTGTTTCTTCTTCCCGAAAGAACTGCTTTCCAACAAGTTGGGTAATGCTTTTCTCATCGGTATAGCCATTTTTTGGTTGTTGCGTGCCATTGAGCAGTTCATTTTTTTGCGCTACCATCACTGGATGATTCACCTGCTTACATTTTTGTTTCTATTGGGAGTCGTTTTATTTAGTTTGCCGATATTTTTAGCATAAAACACAGCTGCTATGTGACAACTTCGCACGGATTTTTTCAGACCAAGTAACAGCTTTCCCGTTTTTGCGTTTTAGGATGAAAATTCGGTCATGGGTCAAAAGAGTAGACGAGATTTCGTAAATCTTGAAGATTTGCGAAATCTGAAAAGCAAATCAACCGATTTGACCCACTACCGAAAATTTCAACTGATCAGCTTTGAATTTTACCTGTTTGATGCCTGGCATTCATACAATGAGAAAACTGCTACTCTTCCTATTGCTTTTCGAAACGACCTTTTCCTTTGCCCAGCGCGAGGGCTTATCCAATTTGCGCTCCAAAACCATCACCGCTGCCTTTCCTCGCCAAACGCTTGATTCGCTGACCATTATCCCCAATTCGGTTGCCATTTTCCAAAATGGGATTCGACTTGATACTTCTTTTTATTCTATTCTGAATACGGATATTATTTGGCGAAAGCCGGTGGATTCCTTGCTGGTTGTGCGGTATCGGGTGTTTCCACTGAACCTCGGCAAAACCTACGCCCGCATAGACACGTCGCAGGCACAAGCCACCGCTGATGGCGATATTCTGATCAGTTACAATCCTTACGCCGAAAACCAGGAGTCGCTCCTCGATTTCAAAGGCTTGGATTACAACGGCAGCTTTGCGCGCGGCATTTCTTTTGGCAATAACCAGGATTTGGTGCTGAATTCGAGTTTTAATTTGCAATTAGCCGGTGAAATCGGCGATGGTATTGAAATTTTAGCTGCGATTACCGATGAAAATATTCCCATCCAACCCGAAGGCAACACCCGACAACTCCAGGAATTCGACCGCATTTTCATTCAATTGAAAAAAAATAATTC
>CAZGJN010000072.1:0-6112 GCA_964526645.1 uncultured Saprospiraceae bacterium | reverse complement strand
AGGTTTTCACGTGACAATCAAAGGCAAACCACAGGTTTTAAAAGTGGACAACGTCGTCGTTTGTGCCGGGCAGGAGCCGCTGCGCGATTTGTACGAGCCATTGCAACAGCTAAATATTCCCGTTCACTTGATCGGCGGCGCCTTTGAAGCAGCGGAATTAGATGCGAAGCGGGCAATCGAACAAGCAACCCTACTGGCACTGAAGATATAAAACAATAGCAGCCCTAAAGGGCCAATAATGTTCCTTTTTGTGATAAAACAGCAGCCACATCGCCGATGCGCACCGTTTTTACCCCCTGTTGGAGTGCCGCAAAGGCATTGTCCAACTTGGGTAGCATCCCGCCGGAGATAAGCCCTTTGGACAAGTAAAGCTGATAATCACTTGGGGAAAGAACGCTTAGTGCGGAGTCATCGTCCTCTGGGTTGAGCAGTACGCCAGGCTTTTCGAAGCAAAAATTCAAATGAACCTCATAGTGAGGAGACATGGCAATCGCCAGGATGGAAGCAATCGTATCGGCATTGGTGTTGAGCAATTGTCCTTTGCCATCGTGGGTAATGGCACAAAAAACAGGGCTAAGGTTTCCGTTGAGCAGGGTCTGAATAGTGGCTACGTTCACTTTGTCCACATCTCCTGCAAAACCGTAATCCACTTCTTTTACCACTCGTTGGTGCGCCAGGATCGCATTGGCATCTGCCCCGCTTAGCCCAATGGCATTGCAACCCATCGCTTGAAGATTGGCGACAATATTTTTGTTGGCAAGCCCGGCATAGACCATCACCGCTACTTCGAGCGTAGCGGCATCCGTGATGCGCCGGCCGTGGATCATCTGCGTCGGGATGCCCAGCTTTGTGCTGATTTCAGTAGCTTTTTTTCCACCGCCGTGGATAAGAATTTTATAACCTGGCTGCTTTGCAAAAGCCCGCATAGCCTTGTCCAACAACGCTTGCTCTTCAATGACTTTTCCGCCAATTTTTAATACAAATAATGAATCCATCGCCATTAGCCTTTTACAGGGTAGATGCAGTAAAGCGCCAAGACCTTCGAAATTTAAGACATCAAGATTTGTTGTAAAACTGCCTGCGCTGCCCAGGTTCGGTTATTTGCTTGTTGTAAAACCAGAGAATTGGGGCTATCCAGCACTGCATCTTCCACTTTCACATTCCGCCGCACAGGCAGGCAGTGCATAAATTTCCCGTTGTTTGTGACATTCATTTTTTCCATCGTCACCATCCAAGCGGGGTCTTGGTTTAAAATTTGACCATAAGGCTCATAGGCCGACCAGTTTTTGCAGTAGATAAAATCTGCCCCTTCAAAGGCTTTTCGCTGGTCGTACTCGATTTTAATACCATTGGCAAACAAGGGCGATAGCTCATATCCCGGCGGATGCGTCACAGTCAGATCCATCTCCATTGCGCGCATCCATTCGATGAATGAATTTGCCACTGCTTGTGGCAATGCTCGCGGATGGGGTGCCCAGGTCAAGACCACCTTCGGTTTGGCAGTGGTTTTGTGTTCCGTAATTGTCATGCAATCCGCTAATGACTGCAAGGGATGCCGGGTCGCAGATTCCAGGCTGATCACCGGCACGGAAGCCAATTCCACGAAGCGATTCAGCACAAAGTCTGCGTAGTCCCGTTCTCGATCCGTCAATGTTGGAAAAGTTCGTACCCCGATCACATCTGCATACTGACTAATGACCCCAGCAGCCTCTCGAATATGTTCAGCTTTATCGCTATTCATAATGACCTGATCCTGAAATTCCAATTGCCAGCCTTCCGTTGCGTTCATACTTATCACGTTCATACCCAGGTTTAGGGCAGCGCGTTCGGTGCTCAGGCGTGTTCGCAAACTGGGATTAAAAAACAGCAGGACCAATGTCTTGTGCTTACCCAAAGCCTCATGGGCAAAGGGATTAGCCTTTATGGCAATCGCCTCATTAACCAGCAGTTGTACATCGGCTGTATCGTGTACGGAAGTGAATTTGTTCATCGGATATTTTGTAAAATCCAATTCAAAAATATTTATTTGAAACCCTCAGTGAAGTGCCGCTGCTTTTTTTCTTGTGCAAATTTTTCAGCATTAAAAGCTTCCGAATTGCCTTTTGGGATAGAAAGCGAGCGCCAGGTGTCTCCGGCAAGCATACGCGCCAGATAGACGATTTGCCCAACGTGGTAAGGATAGTGTGCAAGCTGGCGGTTGATGGCTTCCGTCACGGTATGTCCCTCGTTGCGAATGTAAACGATTTTTTCGAGGTCATCCTCCCTGAGGGCATGGAGTGCATCGAATACGCATTTCCAGCCTTTTTCCCAGTGTGCTATCATTTTTTCACGATTTTCATAGCCGTTCTCAAACTCCGACTCCCGGTTGCGCCAGGGTTTTTCCCCATCCGAAGTAAGAAAGTCCGTCCAGCGGCTGAGCATGTTGCCTGCCATGTGCCTCACAATGATGGCAATACTGTTGGAGTTGGGATCGGGTTGCCAATTGAGTTTTTCATCGGCCTCCACTTGCAGGATCGCTTTGTCAGCGAGCCCTTTATAGTACTCCAATTGTTTGATAACGCTTGAAAAATAAGTACTCATGAACGTCTTGTGATTTTTGATAAGAAAAGCAGGATCATAATATCAATTCATAAAACATCGCATTGGGCAAGGGGCTATCGTAATAAGGCGGTATGGGCTGAAATCCATTTTTTTCATACAAATGAATAGCATTAGCCATGATGGGTTCGGTATCCAGGAGCAGGCGTTTTGCGCCCATGCTGCGGGCAGCGCTAATAGCCATGTTGAGCATTACCTGGCTGTAGCCGTTGCCCCGATGCCGAGGATCAATGTACATGCGTTTCATTTCGATAGCATCTTCTGAAAGGCGTTTTACGATTACACAACCTGCAGCGACGTTATTTACTTTGAGCAAGAGCAGCCTTGCATCGGGAGGGCTGTATCGCTCTTGAAGGCGTTGTACCTCGGCTTCAATGTTCTGATAGCTGAGGGTTTCTTGAAACTCCCTTGAATAATCAAGAATAAATTGCCCGGCGACGGCATAATCCTCCGGCGTTGTCGCCTGAATGATACTGATTTCCCAATCTGTCATTTCAAAGTATTATTGCTGGATAATTGTATTCCAGAAATATACATCTTTTTCCAAGCCAGTGCGAATATCGGTAAGGCGTTTTTTTAATTGGTTACAAAAACTTTTGTCCGAATAAGCCGGTAATGTATAATCCTTGCCTTTGATGTGAATTGTTTGAATAGGCGCTGTGACAGCAGCCGTTCCTGCTCCAAAGGCTTCCTGGAGCTTTCCCTTTTCAAAAGCAGTAATCAACTCTGCCGCACTGATTTTTCGTTCATCGGTGGGGTAACCCATGTCGCGCGCGATCGTCAGCAGGGAATCCCGTGTCACACCATCAAGGATAGTATCCGACAGCGGCGGCGTGACCAAAGTATTGTCAATGAAAAACATTACATTCATGGTACCCGATTCCTCAATATTCAATTCTGGCGAGCCATCCGTCCAAAGCACTTGATCAAAGCCTGCCTCCTTTGCCTGCTGCGTGGGGTACAATGCGCCGCCATAGTTGCCGGCACATTTAGCATAGCCTGTTCCTCCTTTGGCAGCCCGAATGAAATGATCTTCTATTTTAATGCGAAGGGGCTTGGCATAGTATGGCCCCACCGGGCCTGTGAAAGTAATAAATTTATACTCATTGGAAGGACCTACCCCAAATCGCTCTTCGGATGCAAAAACAAAAGGACGAAGGTACAAGGAACTACCTTCCGTATTGGGCACCCAAAGCGCATCTACTTCAACCAATTTTTTTAGCCCTTCTACAAATAAATCCTTGGGCAGTATGGGCATGCAAAGGCGCTCCAGGGATTTGCAAAGGCGGTCGTAGTGCTTTTCAATTCTAAAAATGGAAATGCCGCCATCCACCATACGAAAGGCTTTCATCCCTTCAAAAACACTCTGCCCATAGTGCAGTGCCAGCATAGCCGGTGGCATAGAAATATCACCATAAGGCTGAATCCTTGCGCCTTGCCAGTTGCCATCTGCATAATCGGCTACCAGCATGTGATCAGAAATAAATTTGCCGAAAGGGAGTTGATTAAAATCTACTGTTGAGCGCCGGCTATCCGTCGTGCGTTGAATCGTAAAATTTTCAGTTGCTGTCATTTTTTCGATAAATTAGGTTGAGCATTTTGGGCAAAGGTAACTTGAAATGCGTAGAAAAAAACAGATGCAGATTTTAGATTTTTGAGCAGAACAGATAAACCATACTGATCGGACAACATGCACTATCCGACCAGTAAATTATGATTTTTTTAAAGGCGTGTAAACATGATTTTGCCATCAGGACCGCCTCGCCCCTCGCAGGGGTCGCTCACAAGGGTAAGCGTGTTGGTCGTTTCGGTCAACTCGAAAGTATAAACGCCTTTGCCAGCATTGCAGGCTGCCGGGCCACCAGTATCCTCTATGGTCATCTGATTGCCGGCTAGGGTATATTTTCCTTCAATTTCAACCGTACCGTCTGCGCCAAAGTCAACGGTGTAAGTACCATCGGCTTTCAAGGAAACTTTGAAAGTCATCGGGTTGCCGTTTTCGTCAGCTCCCTTTGCCGACCAGTCGCCGACCATCGTTTGGGCAGTAGCCGCAAAAGATACGCAGCACAACAAGCCTAAGAGTAGGTTTTTTACAATCGTGTTTATCATAGTTTGAAAGTGTGGTTTTGGTTTGGAGTAAAGGTATCGAAAATGCTTGATAAAGAACTATTTGTAATATTACTTTTTCTGAAAAATTTCAAAAGTTGCCTGAATCAAAGGCTTAAATAGCTCTGTACACATTTTTCTAAAAAAAACGCCTATATTCAACCCCTAAAAAGATGCCGCATAAGACCCTCGAAATCTGTGTAGATTCCATCGCGTCCGCCCTACACGCGCAGGAAGGAGGCGCGGATCGCATCGAATTGTGTGAAAACCTGGCTCAGGGCGGCGTGACGCCCAGCGCCGGAAAAATAGCCCAGGCAAAACGCTTGCTGAAAATGCCGGTGATGGTGCTCATCCGACCGCGCAAAGGTGATTTTCTGTACACCAATCTGGAGTTCGAGCTGATGCTGGATGACATCCAACGTGCCAAAGAGCTGGGTGCAGACGGGATCGTATCGGGCGTGCTACTACCAGACGGCAGCATTGATAAAGCCCGCACCGCCTGGCTGGTGGAAGCTGCCGCGCCGCTACCGTTTACATTTCATCGGGCGTTTGACATGTGCCGTGAGCCCTGGACTGCCGTTGGTCAACTCGCCAACCTTGGTGTAAAGCGCATTCTTACTTCCGGGTTAAAACCTACGGCATTGGAAGGCATTCAACATTTGCGCACCTTTGTCGAATTGGCAGGCGATCAGATTTCCATCATGGCTTGCAGCGAAGTAACACCCGCTACGATTGATCCATTGTTGGAAATTGAAGGTTTGCACGAATTTCATGCGGCTGTGCGCCAACCAGTGTTTAGCCAAATGGCGTACCGCGGCTCTGCAACGATGGGCGATGAGCACCTGGACGAAGAGTTTATGTGGCACGAAGCAGATTTGGACATGATAAAGGGTTTAAGAAAAAAATTGGCGTACTGAAATAATGGAAATGTGGAGCGATGGAAGTCCTTATTGCCAAAATTTCATTACTCCATTATTCCAAATTATCATAACTATGCGTTGTATCGGAATATTATTACTATTACTACCCATCAAATTATGGAGTGTGAATACGATTGACTTACATCAGAACTGGCGTTTCCGCAAAGCGGGCGACTCGGTTTATTACGAAGCTACTGTGCCCGGCGTGGTACAAATGGACTTAATCCGGCACGGCGTGCTGCCCGATCCCTTCTATGGCACAAACGAAGACAGCATCCAATGGGTGGAACGGGAAGACTGGATATATGAGCTGACCTTTGACCTGCCCAATTTTGATCGTTCTAAAAATTATGAACTTGTCTTTGAAGGATTGGACACTTACGCCGAAATAACGTTTAATGGCGAAAAAATCCTGGAAGCCGACAATATGTACCGCCGATGGCGCGTGGATGTGGCGCGGTTGCTGCGCCTCGAGCAAAATCATTTAG
>CAZGJN010000071.1:0-6462 GCA_964526645.1 uncultured Saprospiraceae bacterium | reverse complement strand
AAACCGATGGGGATTCCTTTGCCGTTCTTGAGCCAATTGCAGACGGGTTCCGAAATTATATAAAGAGCAAATACACGGTATCAGCAGAAGAAATGCTGGTGGATAAGGCACAATTATTGACCTTGACCGCGCCTGAAATGACGGTGCTGCTGGGCGGGATGCGCGTGTTGAATACGAATTTCGACCACTCCCAACACGGCGTTTTCACCAAACGTCCTGAGGCACTCACCAACGACTTTTTTGTAAACCTACTCGATTTGGGTACCACCTGGAAAGTAACGACCGACGCACAGGAAGTATTTGAAGGGCGTGATCGCAGAACTGGCGAACTCAAGTGGACGGGCACGCGGGTGGATTTGATCTTCGGTTCGAACTCCGAACTCCGCGCCATTGCGGAGGTGTACGCATGTGCTGATTCTCAAGAAAAATTCTTGCAAGACTTTGTAGCAGCGTGGAACAAAGTGATGAACCTCGATCGTTTCGATCTGGCTTAATCATCTCAACGTTACTTGTCGCACTTTTAAAGTGTGGCAGATTTTTCGGACAAATACACACAAACGGAGCCGGAGGTAAACCGCCTTCGGCTTTTTGTCATATTTCTGCTGGTGCTTTATTTTTTTAAAGCATGCGAAAACAGCCAGGCAAGTAAATCTTTCTCTGCAAAAGCGAGATCCCAGCTGTTATGGTTGGCATGAGGATACTCGGTATAACGTACCTCGGCGCCTGCTTTTTTGAGGGCTTCGTACATTTGGCGCGAATATTCCGGCAATACCACATCATCTTTAGCCCCATGAAAAATCCATAAACTGGTGGTAGCCGCATAGCGCGCCGCCAGACTTGGTTCGCTGCCACCGCAAATTGCAATAGCTGCCGCAAAACGATTGGGCAACCTCGAAAGCATCTCATAAGTACCCATACCGCCCATGGAAAGCCCCGCGATGTACACTCTATTCGGATCAACGCTTTCTGTTTGTATCAGTTGATCCAAAAGCGCTATCGTGCGTTTTAAAGAAGGTTTTGGGACGGGTTCAACCGGAAAATTGCGATAACGAACACCATCCTTTTCTTGCAAAATCATGTGTGCCCAGTAATCGTCCGTTTTGCATTGAGGAAATACAACGATAGCGGGGTATTTGCGGCGATTTTTTTTGGTCAAAAATAATTTTGCACCATGCGTTAATTGTTTTTCATTCTCTTCGCCGCGCTCCCCTGCACCGTGCAAAAATAGCACTAAGGGGTATTTTTTGGTAGGGGTATATTTTTTTGGGTACAAAATCCGGTACGGCAAGGTATCCCCACTTGTGTCCGTATAAATACGTTTTTCAAAAGCGGTGAAGCCTTGTCCAAAAAGGAAAGAAAAGGTGCCCATTAGCAAAAATAGGGATAGCAAAAATTTCATATCAAAGGTTAAAAAAGCTTACTGCGCTGCCGCTCTTTTTTTGCGATAAGCATTCGCACTTAGATAGAGCAGGATTGCAAAAACAAATAGACCACCGAAAAGGAAGCCATAATTCAGTGTACCCGCTTTGCCATAAACCGCCAGGAAAACAATTGCTACCAGGAAAAGCGTAGAAACTTCATTGGCTAATCGAAGCTGAAAAGCGCTGCGCTTGTTAGTGCCTGCTTCCAGTTTTTTGACCACATTTTTATTCCAGATATGAAACACCGTGAGCAGCACCAGTAGGGTCAGTTTAGCGTGCATCCAGCCGCCTTTGCCCACTGCTGCATCCAAATAATTGGGCGCTTTGTCAAGAAAACCCAACGCGAGCATCACTAATCCCGCCGTCCAGGTAAGCATCATGGCAGGGTTGGCGATAATTTTATAAACGCGCCACTGCATCAGGCTAAATTGCTTCTTGAGAATATCCTGTTCGGGTTGTGGCTTGCCATTGGCTTCTACATGATATACCAATAGCCGCCCCAGGTAGAAAAGCCCTGCAAACCAGGCTACGAAACCTACGATATGTAAAGATTTAAAAAAATAGAATAAATCCATCTGCTTTGCTTTTTCGCAAAGATACATGGATTTGTGAAATACGGATACCCTTCAATGCCTAAATGCTTTCCTTCTCGAATTTACTCAATCCCAGTCCCAATCGCCGTCGCCACTCCAGCCACCAAACCCACCAAAGCGAAAGGTGATAATGCCCGTCGGGCTGCTGAAATCTTCATTCTCCAAACCAGGCAATCGGCTGATGCCATTGACCCAGCGGTAGCCGCCTGTCAAGCCGATTTTAAAAAAGCTGGTGACATTCAGTTCAAGCCCCAGTTCTGGTGTTAGTGCAAATAAGCGGTCAGAAAAGGCTGTATCGCCGTTTCTACGCAATTGAGCTTTGCCCCAACCAATTTTTACACTGGAAAAAAAGTGAGCGACCTTAAAATCCTGATAAGTATAACCCAGCCAAAGCCCGCCATGCCGGAATTTGATGTTGTAATCAAGGTTTCCGATAGTCGTTTCGGGGTAATCCGTCCCCATGCCATAGCCACCTAAGAAAAAATTATTGATGATAAGTGCGCCGCCACCCCCTACATCGGCACCGACTTCGCCATTGATGGAACTGATTTCCAGGATCGGACCGCCGAAAGCGCCCAGCACTTCAAGGTCGTCAAAAAGTGTTTCGTGTTGTGCCTGAGCGGTCAGTGTGCACAGAAAGAGCAAAATAAGTATGGCACTTTTCATATTGCTATTTTTTAATTTGTGAGCAAAGTTGATATAAATATTACAGTACAGTTTACGATTTTGCCGTTTGCTTTTTAGATTTCGCAAATCTTTAAAGATTTACGAAATCTTATCCGCCGTTTTGACCCATTGCTTTTATCAGCCTTCTTTTGGCAAAAAACTCGAACTTTATTTGAGTGAAAGATGTAATTATGAGGGAAGACCCCTATCTGTAGCGCAAGGGACAAATAAAAAAAGTCAGAAACTTGAAATTTGAAACAAGAAATTATTTGAAACCATGAGCTATGTTGATTTTCAAAAAGAAGTAATTGAAAAAAGTTTTGAGAAACCAGTAGTGGTTGATTTTTGGGCAGAATGGTGTGGGCCATGCCGCGTGTTGGGTCCCGTGATTGAGCAATTGTCCAAAGAGCAGGCAGCACTTTGGGACTTAGTCAAGATCAATACAGAAGAAGCGCAGGAATTGGCGGAGCAATATGATATCCGTAGTATCCCAAATGTGAAGCTTTTTTATAAAGGCGAAGTGATTTCTGGGTTTGCGGGAGCTTACCCACGGCACGCTATCGAAAAATGGTTAGCCGAGTTTTTGCCGAGTGATCGCAAAAATCAGTTTCACTCACTTTTGGCGGCATTGCAGGCGGATGCTCATAATCCACAGTTAATCAAAGAACTGGAGGCTTTTGTAATAGCGAATCCTGATTTGAAAGAAGCTCGGATTTATTTGGCGAAACATTTGGTTTTTTCAGATTGGGAGCGCGCCGAACAACTGCTTGCGGATATTCAACTGGGCGATGAGTACTACGAAACGGCTGAAGATGTGCGTGCGGTAGGAACATTGATGGCATTGAGTAGTAATGGGGCGCAGGCAGGGCAGTTATTGTCGAAAGCACAGGCAGCCCTGCGCGCGCATCAGATCGAGGCGGCTGTTCAATACATTATTGATGCGACCCTGGTGGATAAAAACTACCACAATGATCTACCGAGGAAGGTAGCCATTGCGCTCTTTCGTTTGTTGGGCAATGAACACCCCATTAGCAGGGATTATCGCTGGCGCTTTGATATGGCATTGTATTGATTAACTGCTAATACACTGATTTATTATCACTGATCGCTCTGCAATGGCAGTAATCCACCGAAAAGGCAATCGGCTTATTTGAAAAACGAATAAGCACAAGGTAATAAATCATATGGATAGCGCAACAGAGAAAGCTCTGAATGCCAATGATTAGTAAGAATGACTCTAAGCATGAACACGATTCAGCACTTGCGTAATATCCAACTATTGATCGGATTGGATAGCTTGAATGTCAGCGATTGTCAATATCTTTTATCCAAAAGCGCAGGGATTTTGGGGATTCATCAGCTTCACCCAATTCTTTCCAAGCGATTTGACAAAACATGTCTGTTGGTTGAAAACCCAAGGATTTCCAGTAATCATCAGGAGCTTTGTAGTCAGTATTTTTTGCAGGATGATCCGAAGGGCGTTCAATATTGCAAAAAGTGATAAAATCATACCAGCCGAGCCCTTGTGCCCATTCCTCCCGAATTCGGAAAAATTCTTTTCCAAGCCCCATATTCCGGTGGCTGGGTCGAATGATAGATTCCCCGAAGTAATAGATTTGATCTATGTCATAGCCCTTATCAATGAGGGGTTGCTGAATGTTGAGGGTTTCATATCGCATTGGCAATGCACAAGCAGCGCCTACTACGGTATTTTGTTCAAATGCCATAACAATAATATTCTCCGGTGCCTGGATGAGGGTATTCAGGTATTTTTCTTCATACGCTTGGCTACCATCGTATAAATAAGGAAAGTTTCTGAAGATATCAATACGCAGTTTTGCTACTTCAGCTACATAGATTTTAGCCTGCTCGCCGTGGAAGGATTGAATATGGATAGCCATTGCTATGTTCGTTTTAAGATGTTAATTTACAGAAATTTATCCAAACATGCAAGAAACACACACGCCTCATTACTAAAAAAAGCGACGCTCAAAAATCTTTTCTTTTACAACCACCTTGTTGCAATTTTTGAAAAGGGGCGCCTCTGCGGTAACGCAGTTTTGTCAAAAAACTGTAAAGCTGCCTAATGTGGTAATTGCTTCCTTATCAAACCATAAAAAAAAGTTCCGAACATAGCTGCTGCCAAAAACACAATAAAAACAGTATAACCACTACCCATTAGGATGAACATAGGCGCAGGGCAAGCACCTGCCAAGGCCCAGCCTAAGCCAAAAATAAATCCACCAATCAGATAGCGCGGTATGCTTCGATCTTTCGGGGTAATTGTGATTTCTTTGCCTTCAATTGAACGGAGGTGTGTTCTTTTGATTATTTGTATGATGATCACTCCGGCAATCACTGCAGAACCAATGATGCCAAACATGTGAAAGGATTGAAAATGAAACATTTCAAAAATGCGAAACCAGGACACCGCTTCCGATTTGTACAGGGTGACTCCCAGTAGTATGCCAACTAATATAAATTTGGACATCTTCATAGCGCTACATTTTAAAAGATAAATGGAAATAGGGCATAGGTCATAAATAAGCCGCCCAGGAAAAAGCCAATCACAGCAATCAGGGAAGGTAGTTGTAAAGCAGATAAGCCGCTAATGGCATGCCCAGAGGTACAGCCCCCCGCATAGCGCGCACCAAAGCCGACCAAAAAGCCGCCCCCTACGATTATCAATAAACCTTGCCAAGAAAATAAGGCATTCCAGGAGTAAAATTCCGGTACAAGCGGAACGCTGCCTTCCGTGTAATTGAAGTGGAGGCTTTTCAGGCTTTCAACTGTAGCTGCCGATACATGAGCTATCTGGGCTTCCGGGGCTGTAAAGTAATGCGCAGCGATATAACCCCCAAACATAGCACCCAGTGCCACCATCAGATTCCAGCCTTGCGACTGCCAGTCGAATTTGAAAAAATCAGCGAAATCGCCTGCTCCATCTGCAGCGCACATCACCCTGAAGTTGGCTGAAATACCAAAATCTTTGCCAAACCACAACAACAAAAACATAATGCTAGCAAGCATCGGTCCTGCTATCCACCAGGGCCAAGGTTGACTTATAAAATCTTTGATTTGCAAAAGGAACTCAGGTATCATAGTATTAGCTGTAAAATGAAAAAAAAGATGAAGCAAAATAGTACTTGCTCCAGGGTGCACCAATGACAGAAATCATCGGTAGGAGGAGACTTATTTCATTCAAATATAAAAGCTTATGAGTACTTTGTGATAGTTGCTGGGCTTTTCAATTTATCCGCTTTTCCCTTTACTTTGTAGCGTACTTGTTCATCTAATAAAAGTGCCCCTTGCAAAATCTCGTGCAGCGCCCTATCCGGAATATCCTTAGCTTTTCAAAACAAGATACCTCCCGCTTGCTTCCGGTCTTTAAAATCGAGCAATCCTTGCGCATTGGACAGTTCATTCGAGTTCTACACTGCCGTATTTGGTCGGATTTAAGTAGCAAATCCAGCTTTTGCGATAGTAAAATGGGATTTTGTAGCGAATTTTTCCGCTTACTTCTGGATATGACGTTAGCAATTTGTGCAAATGCAGCATAATTTCCTGCTGATTGCCTTCGCGTTGGTAAATATAATCGAGACAAGGATTCATATGGTTTATTTACAATTTCCTAAAACGTCAAGGCCGGCATTCCTCTTTAAAATATCTTATCTTTGCACAAAGTCTTTAACCGAAAAACATGAAATTTCTCCTTCTTTCTTTTTCTCTGATCGTCCGTATTTCTTTCTCCTCCGCACAGACAACGTCTCTAAATGTGATGA
>CAZGJN010000070.1:0-6652 GCA_964526645.1 uncultured Saprospiraceae bacterium | reverse complement strand
ACGGTATAATCGCCCGGCATCGCCAGGATACCCTCATCCAAGCCAGCAAAAGGATTGTCGAAGGCTGGCCCGCTGAGGCTCACGGGATTGACCGATGGGAAACGACCGTCCCAGGCAATACGATTCACACCAGGATTTACATCGGTTTTGAGCTTGCGCACGATGTTGCCCGACAGATCGCGGATGGTGAACAGCAGATACGGCGCTTCTTCGGTGCTTTCTGCCTGGAGTTCTTCGTAAGTCGGGTAGCGAATGGCATCGCCTTTTTTGATGGCTTCTTTTTCAGCATCCTGGCGTTTTTGCTTCAGGGTTTTTACTTCCTCTTTTACAAAATAAGTGAATACCGCACCGACCGGCGGATTTTCGGCAGTGTAATGCCCATGCCCCTGGAAGGATTTGCCGCGCAAGCCCAGCGGTGTCGCTTCTATAAAAATTAAACCATCCTTGATCGGGAAAATTTTAGCTGCCTGCAATTGCTCGGCTTTCATTTGCCGCAAAGGCGAATAATCATCGAGTACATAAAAACCACGCCCGAAAGTGCCGAGCACCAGGTCGTTTTCACGCTTCTGGATGGCCATATCGCGCACGGCGATGGTAGGCAGGCCCGCTTTGAGTTGTTTCCAGTACTGACCGCCATCAACCGTGGCAAAGCAGCCAAACTCCGTACCAACGAACAGCAAATTCCGATCCACATGGTCTTCAGCAATACTGTAAGTGGAGCCGCGCTCTGGCAGGTTGGCGTTGATACTCGCCCAGGTGCGCCCTTTGTCGGTACTTTTGTAAATATAAGGCTTGAAATTGCCATCTTTGTGGTTATTGAAAGCGGCGTACACCACGTTTTCATCGTGTTGTGAAGCCAGCAAATAATTGACGTAGCAACGCTCTGGCACACCGCTGATTTTCTCCAATTCGAGCTTGCGCCAGGTTTTGCCGCCGTCTTCAGTCACTTGAATCAAGCCATCATCGGTACCGACGTACAGCAGGTTTTCCTTGAGCGGGCTTTCAGAAAAGGCTACAATATTGCCATATTCAGAAGTGGACTGATTTTTGGCTACGGCATCTATGCTTTGCACCCGCCCCATCACGGGCAGGGTATTGCGATCAATTTGGCGCGTCAGATCGGGGCTGATGGTTTGCCAGCTATCGCCACGATCATCACTTTTAAACAATTTATTGGCAGCAAAATAGAGTCGAGTTGGATGGTGCATAGAAATCGCTAAGGGCGCATCCCAGTTCCAACGGTACTGATCCTCCCCTTTGCCGGGCTTGGGTTGAATGCCCATTGATTCGCCGCTGGCTTTGTCGTAGCGCACGAGCACGCCGTGTTGCGCCTGCGCGTAAATGATATTTGGATTATTGGGATCTACCTGCGACTCAAAACCATCGCCGCCCTGGGTGATGAACCAATCCGAATTCATGATACCATGCTGATTGCGGGTGCGCGAAGGACCGCCGAGGCTGAAATTATCTTGCGTGCCGCCGAAGATGTAGTAAAATGGTTCAGCATTGTCCACTGCCACTTTATAAAATTGGGTAACCGGCAAGTTTTCCTTGAAATGCCAGGTTTGAGCAAAATCGAAGCTTTCGTACAAGCCACCATCGCAGCCAGCGATCAGGTGATCGGGGGCTTTGGGGTCAATCCAGAGGCAGTGATTGTCCACGTGTTTGTACTGCTCCCCGAGCATGCCCCAAGTTTTGCCACCATCGCGGGAGATTTGATTCCACACGTCCATTGAGATGATGACATCGGGATTGGTAGGGTGCACGATTATTTCCACATAGTAATTGCCACTGGTGAAGTAGCCGCTGCGTTTTTCCCAGCTTGCCCCGCGATTGGTGGAGCGGAATACACCGCCCTTGCCGTCATTGGCTTCTACCATGGCATAGAGCACTTCAGGATCGGAAGGCGCCATCGCCAGCCCGATGCGTCCGACATTGCCGGAAGGCAAGCCACCGGCAGTTTTTTCCCAGGTTTTACCGGCATCTTTTGATTTGTAAACAGTACTGCCGTCGCCGCCACCCACATAGGTAAACACATGCCGCCGCCGCTGGTGCGCTGCCGCATAGAGTACATCCGGATTGCGCGGATCGAGGATAATGTCATTTGCGCCGGTATGCTCGTCGAGTTTGAGCGAAAGCTCCCAAGTTTTGCCGCCATCGGTGGTTTTATAAACGCCGCGCTCGCCACCGGCAGACCAAAGCGGACCGTAAGCCGCCACATACACCACCTCCGAATTGCGCGGGTCAACGACAATTTTACCGATGTGCTCGGAATTTTTCAACCCCATATTTTTCCAGGATTTACCGCCATCTTCCGATTTGTACACCCCATCGCCGTAAGCTACGGAGCGCTGGTTGTTATTTTCGCCGCTACCGACCCAAATGACATTGGGATTATTCGGATCAATCGTGACACAGCCAATGGAATAAGAGCCTTGTGCATCGAACAAAGGATCGAAAGTCAAGCCGTTATTCACCGTTTTCCAAACTCCACCAGAAGCCACCGCGATGTACCACACCTTTGGGTTGTCGGGTTGTACAGCAATATCGGCGATGCGCCCGGAGGTAATCGCCGGACCCACTGAGCGGAATTTCAAGCCCGAGAGCGCGATTTTATCTAAGTAATGTTCTTTCTTTTCTTCTTTTTTGGGCGTTTCCGCCTTTTTGTCTTTTTGTGCTATTGCTGGCAAAGACATCAATAACAACAGTACAAACGAAATGAGTTTTAAGCTTTGTTTTGTCATACAAACAAACCGTTTTGGGTGAAAAAATAAATATGAGATAATATTGCCCATTTACTTATTGCTAAAAAAATAGTTCGCCGATCCCGCCCCATTCCAAATCCTGTAAATGTACGCTGTGGTTTTAAAAAAGAAAAATCAAAAGCTCAGCGCGTTCATATTTTTTCTGTTAAGAGGCTTTTTGAACAATTATGCTACTTTTCTATTTACTTTTGGAATGTAAAATTTTGATTTGCAGGGATTGTACCTTAGTTGAATCGTCTTTTCAAATTGATTGGCAAAAACAAGAAGAAAGTCGTACCTTTGCGGCTCGAAAATTAGGCATTCATAAAAAATAGATTCAATGCAAGCGACAGAAACAACCTTAAAGTACAAAGTAAAAGATATTAACCTCGCCGACTGGGGTCGCAAGGAAATTCAATTAGCAGAGGCAGAAATGCCGGGCTTGATGGCGCTGCGCGAACGCTATGGCGCGAGCAAGCCACTGAAAGGCGCACGGATTGCGGGCTGTCTGCACATGACCATCCAAACGGCAGTGTTGATTGAAACGCTGGTAGAATTGGGCGCAGAAGTAAGCTGGTCTTCCTGCAATATTTTTTCAACGCAAGACCACGCAGCGGCGGCAATTGCAGCAGCGGGTATTCCCGTATTTGCTTGGAAAGGTATGAATGAAGAGGAGTTCAACTGGTGTATCGAGCAGACTTTATACGCATTCGAGGGTGGCCAACCGTTGAATATGATTCTGGATGATGGCGGAGATTTGACAAATATGGTCTTGGATGAGAATCCTGAACTGGTGGCAGGCATTCGTGGCTTGAGCGAAGAGACGACTACCGGCGTGCACCGCTTGTACGAGCGCATGAAAAAAGGTACTTTGACCATGCCGGCAATCAATGTGAATGACTCGGTGACCAAGTCGAAATTTGACAATAAATACGGTTGCAAAGAATCGGCAGTGGATGCTATTCGTCGTGGCACAGATATTATGATGGCGGGCAAAGTGGCAGTGGTAGCGGGTTATGGCGATGTGGGCAAAGGCACGGCGGCTTCCTTGCGGGGCGCGGGCTGTCGCGTGATTGTGACCGAAATTGACCCGATTTGTGCGTTGCAGGCGGCGATGGACGGCTACGAAGTGAAGAAAATGGCAAATGCGATTCCGCGTGCGGACATTATCATCACGGCTACGGGCAACTGCGACATCGTAACAGCGGAGCATTTTAAATTGATGAAAGACAAAACGATTTTGTGCAATATCGGTCACTTCGATAATGAAATTGACATGGCGTGGCTTAATAAAAACTACGGTAGCACGAAAGTAAACATTAAGCCGCAGGTAGATATGTTCAATATTGATGGTAAAGACATTATCGTATTGGCAGAAGGTCGTCTGGTGAATCTGGGTGTCGGTACGGGTCACCCCTCGTTTGTAATGTCGAACTCCTTTACCAATCAAGTATTGGCACAAATTGAACTCTGGACAAACGCCGACAAGTACGAAAATCAGGTTTATGTATTGCCCAAGCATTTGGATGAAGAAGTAGCGCGCCTGCACCTGGCAAAAATCGGCGTAGAACTGGAAGAATTGAACGAGAAGCAAGCAGATTATATCGGTGTGAAGAAAGAAGGACCGTTCAAGCCGGAATATTATCGGTATTAATGAAAAAATGAATAGTAAAATGGCTTTCGTGGCGTGGCTGCGGGAGCCTTTTTATTTGCTATCTTTGCGCTCGAAAAATCTTGGCATCCCTTTCTGAAGATGAAAATCAACGGACAATACCATCGGACCATCTGGCTCAAGGACGAACGCACCGTTCAAACCTTTGACCAACGCTTTTTCCCGCATCAGATCGTTATTAAAGACCTGACCAAGCTCGAAGATTTTGAATTTGCAATCAAGGAGATGCTCGTTCGGGGTGCGCCACTCATAGGCGTAACCGCAGCTTATGGCTTGTACATTGCTGCATTGGAAGCTTTAGAACAACCAGATTTTGACACCTATTTTTTGAATGCGCTGAAGCGTTTGTGCAAAACACGCCCTACCGCCGTGGATTTGTTTCATGCCATTGAAAAGGTGTGCGCGACTGTCAATTCTACTTCAATCATTCATAAAAAACCGCTCTTAGCTTTAGAAGCAGCCAAAATACTCGCAGAAGAAAGTATCGCAAGTTGTAGAATGATAGGCAAATGGGGTTTAAAAATTATAAAAGAAATAGCTGCCCGAAAGAAAGGCGAGCCGGTTAATATCCTCACGCATTGCAATGCTGGCTGGATTGCCTGCATTGATTATGGTACAGCAACTGCCCCGATTTATCTCGCGCATGATGCTGGCTTGCCCGTGCATGTATGGGTGGACGAAACGCGCCCCCGCAACCAGGGTGCCAACCTTACTGCATTTGAGTTGGGGCAGCACGGCGTACCACACACTGTTATCACGGATAATGCGGGCGGTCATCTTATGCAACATGGTATGGTGGACATGGTCATAGTCGGTACCGACCGCGTGACGCGCCAGGGCGATGTAGCTAATAAAATCGGTACTTATCTGAAAGCGCTTGCCGCTAAAGACAATGAAGTGCCATTTTATGTGGCAGTGCCAAGTTCGAGTATTGATTGGAATGTACAAAACGGCTTGACGGAAATTCCAATTGAGCAGCGCAACCCCGACGAAGTAAAATATGTACACGGTTGGGATGGCGAAAAATTTTCTAAAGTGCTTATTACACCTGAGGGTAGCCCCACCGCGAATTATGGCTTCGATGTAACCCCAGCGCGCTTGATAACGGGATTGATTACAGATCGTGGGATTTGCGAATCTAATACAAAAGGCTTGCTGTCATTATACCCGAAGCAGTATTGACATTCACTAAAAGGTATTACATGTTACACAAAAAACGAATTTAAATTTATTTTTTATTAAATAAATCGCATCTTTCATTTGCAAAAGAGATACCAGTAAACATAAGTTAAGCATATCAAAAATATGCTTTTTAATACTGCTATTACTTTTTTAACTACTTAAGCATTTACTTTTAAAATTAGTATCACTCTTCCTCCGCACGGATACTTCCATTGATGTAATAAGCGCCTTTTAATGCCAACTGCTCATTCGCTTCTAAATGCAATTGCTCAATTTCAACATAATTTCCATCCGATTTTCCAGTAGCAACTCTCACCTTTTCAAATCCATTTATTCTTTTCACAAAAACATAATGTTCATTTCCTTCGCTGATAAGCGCGCTGTTGGGCACCGCTAACACTTCCCGCGCGTCCGCATAAACACGTGCCTGCACATAAGTACCTGGAATTAAGTCAATTGGCTCGTTTTTAAAATGCCCGTGCACCATCGTTGTTTTCGTCTCTGGGTCAATCATTTTACCAACTAAATGTACATCCGCCGTGTAAATCCGCTCACTGCCGGGCATCTGGCATTCAATTTTTTGCCCTTCTTTGAGTTGCGCCACGTCTTTAGCAAAAACCTGCAATTCGAGGTGCATGTGCTGGTTATTTACAACTTCAAATAATAAATCGGTCGGCGATATTAATTTTCCATTATTAATATTCACTTTGGTAATAAAACCATTTGCCGGAGCTATTAAAGGAATCGCATTTTGAATCGTTCCTTTACTTTCCAACTGTTGCGTTGCAATGCCGAGTAAGTCCAATTCTGCTTTCAAACCTTTATATCGCGCCATTTGCAATTGATAATCGGCTTTCGCTTGTTCAAAAGCCTTTTGCGACGCAGCTTCGGCGGCAGTGAGCGTTTGTTTACGCGTCACCTCATTTTTTAAAAATTCCAGTTGGCTTTGCACTTCCAGAAATTCCCTTTGTAGCTTTACCAAATCAGGATGTGTAATGGATGTTAAAATCGCGCCTTTTTTGACATAATCACCAGGTAAATATTTAGCAGACTG
>CAZGJN010000069.1:0-6962 GCA_964526645.1 uncultured Saprospiraceae bacterium | reverse complement strand
TTAGAATTTCGGTTTTAGTGGTGGTGGCTTCCGTGAAAAGCGTGTCGAGAAAAATAGTTTGAAACGCGGCATTCGATTTGCCCAAACCCTGAATGGCTTTCGCAAAATCGCGGGCATCTTTGGTCGTGTATTTCAAATCCACTGCTGGTACGCCAATGGAGATGAGGTGCAGGTTGGGTTTGCGCGGTGCAAAAACCACCCGCAGTGGCTCGGTTTCGGTGCGCCCGGCATCGTTTTGTACGATGGCTTTGATGGTAGTGATGCCTTCGCCCAGTTTTATTTTTTGATAAAAGGTGCGACTGAACTTGGTGCCTTTCAGCGAAACTTCATCGAGCTTGGCGCCCTCCTGGCAGGGGCGACCATTGACTTCGATGCAAAAATGTTGTTTGTCCAAGCCCTTGCTGGACAGCACTTTCACTTGAATGATGATTTCGCTCTCGTTCCACACGATTTCGTGGCGGTCGTACTGATCAGGATTCGGATTCAACCAAACCGCCGTCACAAAATCGCGTTTGCTACTGGTGTCCACCTTCACCGAAGCAATGTCGCCGCGCACCGGCATTTTCAACTCCAGCGCATCGGTGTATTGCAAGCTCGCATCCGCCACACGCACGCGCAGCCAGGCACTATCGAGCGGGTAAGAAGCCGTGAGTTCGTAAGGTAATTCGTACATTTTGCGTTCGCCCGCCGCGAGGTCGCCGAGGGCAATCGAAGTCGGAACGCGCATTTCAGAAACGCCGTTGATAAAAAGACTCACATTCTGGGCAGTTGCCAAACCGGTATTTTCAATGGTGAATTTGGTGCGCTGCACGGTGCCGCGTTGGAGTTCGGCGGGCTTTTCCAGGGTGGTCAAATGAAGCTTGGGCACTGCCCTTCCGCCCACTCGGAGGTCAAAAGGCATCGGCTCACTCACGGGATTTTCTCCTACAAAAAATTGCATCTGATAGCGATAAAAACCTTCTGGGGCATTAGTCGGTAACATGATAGGCAGGTAGGTCTGAGCGGTCGTTTTTGGTAATAAAGGCGGCAGTAAAATAGTTTTCAGGGGAGGTGAGTCCGGGCTTTCTGGTACAAAAACTACCCGCAAATGGGTAGCGCCTTTATTGTTTGGGTTATGCAGCTGCACCGTTCCGAAAGCCCGCTCACCAGGATGTAGATAGCTTTGATTGGCATAAAAAATATAGTCGAATTTAGCATTGATGCGATTTTCCAATTCCGTCGGTTTGCGCGGCTGGGTCAAATGGGCGAGCCAACCTTGCGTAGATTTTAAAATATTTTGGCTGGACAAACCCGCTACCATCAAACTGCCATCGTTGCGTTGCAACACAGCGTAGCCTTCGTCGGTGGTTTTGCTACCATAGAAATTTTCCTCATCAATGCTTCCATCTTTATTCAAAATCAGGGTCCAGGCGCGATCGCGGCGGCTGCCCCGTTCGAAGGATTTGCCACGCCCCACCAATGCAATCTTGCCATTGCTCAGGGTTTTCAAACCAGAAAGCCGGTCGTCTTCGCGCCCACCCAGCGATTGGTAGAATAATTGATTGCCATTGCGGTCTATTTTGCTAAAAAAACCATTCTCTCGCTGTTTGGCATCATACACATAACCGGTGATTCCCAGCGTTTTATCATCCATCAGTGCGATGTCCAAACCTTCGCTGGCTTCGGTGGCAGGAATGATTTTGTCCCAGATTTTATTGCCATTTGCATCAAAAGAAGCGAGCCACATCTGCCGATTGACTCCATCCAGCACGTATCCCGTTGCAAACAGTTGATTATCAAAAGTTAACACAGCGCCATTTACTTGCGTCCACAGGCGGTGGTATTGCAATTTTTTTTCCCAAATGACCTCACCAAGCCGGTTCACGCGCACGAACCACGCCTGATTGCCGGCATTGCCAGCCAGCAGAAAGCCGCCGTCAGCAAGTGGAAAAGTGTTGGTGAATTCATCATCTACTTTCGTACCCAACACCAGTTCCTGTTCGGTTTGTCCTTTTTCATTCAGCACCAGCAGCCAGCCGTCACGCCCACCCTGGTAGCGCTCTCGCACTTTGGATTTGCCGGAAGGCAGCGTAGAATAGCCCGCCACGAGGTAACGCCCATCCGCCGCCAAGCTCATAGCATTCGCACCATCATCGCCATCCCGACCGATGTAGCGTTCTTGCTGAAGTTGCAAATTTTTGTCGAGCAAAAGCCAGTAAATATCCGCCCCGCCGTTGGTGCCCCGCGAGGTCGTGCCTACTGCTGCAATTTCCGATTGCCGGTTCTCCACCAAATCTACTAGCACATCCTGCCCGGATTTCCCGAATAATTTTTCCAACACCGGCTCATTCGGCAACGACTGTGCGCCCAGCGTTCCGATAGCCCACCAAGTGGTCATCAGGGTCAATAGCGTGTTTCTAAGGCTCATATTTTTTTATTGTGGTTGGTAGAGGGTAGAAGGATCGTCACGATGGGTAATCCCTCTACCCATATCCTTCGTCCCTACCTCGCTTCCACTTTTAAAATCAAGGGTACGGCAATTTGTTGCGAACCGGCTTTTGGCACAGCGTTGAACGCCATTTTACCTTCCGAAAAACGCACTTGTGCCGCCGGAATCAGAATATCTTGAAAAGCCATGGCAACCCTTTCGGGAAATGGTGCTGCCCCGTTTTGTAAACTTTGCAAGCGTTGGTCAAGGTCCACAATCGGAGCGTTGCTGTACAAAATGCACAAAAAATCCGCGCCCGGACTCGGCAATTGCATCACCGTTTCTTCATTCGGAATGACGATTTCCGCTGTTTTTTCCAATACAAAACTAGCTGTTTTTCCCGCTGCTACTATTTTTGGAAAGTGCAAGTTCACTTTACTTTCAGGACTTTGGCTAAAAACATAGGCGTACCTTCCTCTCGGAATTTCTCGCGCCACGAGTTGAAATACATCACCCACTCCAAAATACGGCACCTTGGTAGTGTAAATACCCTGCTCAGCGTTCCAATGCGTGGCTACTTCTTCAAAAAATGGCACCTCCTCGCCCTCGCTGGTGGTCAGGTAGCCCGCCGGTTTGCGAAAGACAAATTCCCCGCTTAGGGCGGTTTCCGTATCTGCTTGTGTGAGAAGGTCTTCACTCAAGGGCTGTCCATTAAAATCCGGCATCAGGACATAGGCATAGCGGCAGAGGCGTTCAAAGTCATCGTAAGATATTCGGATAAAACCGTTGCGCCCCCAGGAAGCGCCAAAGCTATTGAGCAGTTCGAATTGCTTTTCCACATTGTCATACCCCACCAATACCATCGCATGGAAGCCCGTTGGTGCTTCATTTTCAAGCGGATTCCAAAGTTGCGCACCGGGTTTGATTTCCCAAAAATCGGGTGTAACCGCCAATCCCACAACCATCGGAGTCTGGGTGGCGAGTACCTTGCAGGCTTTAGAAATCTTGCTTTTGGGCGCTTCGTCTAGGGTGAAAACCGCTGCATAATCCTGAATGCGGTAGCGATTCGCTTCATTCAAATGCTGCGCCTCCGGTAAAGCACGGCAATCGGTTTTCTGATAATTGAATGATTTTTCCAGGCAATCACCCCTGGCTTTCAGCAGGGTCAGTGCGTCTTCGATGTAAGCCCCAGTTGTACAATCATCGGCTTGCAGCTTGATTTGATTGTAAATAAAAGCTGCCGAATTTGCCATTTCGGTGATTTCTGAAGGGTCGGTGATGCCTGCCTTTTGTGCCCGCGCAATCGTGAGCGCGCCATAGCCCACCGCCCAGCCCACGCAAGCCCCCATCTGCTTTTGGTCGCCGGGTACAGGGCAATACTTTTTCAAACTCACTCGTAGCGGCACTTCGTTGTACTTCGCGCCGCTGTAGGAGGGCAGCAAAGGAACGGACTGGTATTTCGCATCGGAACAAAGCAAACCCGCGCGCTGCGCCGCGAGGGATGCAGCGATGAGCAAGACAGAGAGTAAAACGGAAAGTCGTAGCATAATTTTTTGCGTTTTCGAATACCAGTTTTTCCAAATCTTGAAGATTTCGGGAAACTTTTATTCCAATGCTTGTAGCAATTCTTTAGTATCCTCCGCGTACAGCCCTTCAGTCGGCATCGCATCCAGCACTTCTTTGCCTTTTTCACGCTCATTCAATTGCAAATACGCTAAAGCCCGATACCACTGTGCCGCTTCCTGAGCTGGACCTTCCAGCTTCTGACCGATGTGGTTTAAAACCGGCAAGGCTTTGTCGGCTTGCTGTTGTAACAAATAACTGATACTGAGGAACAAACCAACGTTTGCGTCTTTTGTTCGATTATAATATTTTTCCAAACGCACAATCGCCCTGCCATAGTCTTTTTGGTCGTAAGCATCCATACCGAGGCGCAGGTCATCCGCTGCCATGCCGGTTTGTTCGGTGAACAGCACGTTCTCCATGGGTTGTAAATATTGCAATACCAGTTTTTCCTCTTGGCTTTGCCACCAATGTAATTGATTACCCCAAAAATAGATGCCCGTTGACAGAGCGCTCACCGTTAGTAAGGAGAGTAAAAATCCTCTCCAACTCCAGCCTTTGCTGGTGGAGGCACCGGGCGGCAATCCCTCCGAAGCGATGATGCCGCCGATGATGCCATTCACCTCCAACAAGTCTTTGTGTTGCAATGCCTGGGTCAGCTTTTGGCTAAAGTGTAGTTCCTCTGCCAGTTCCGGCGATTGGGCTGCTGCCTGCTGCAATGCCACTTTTTCTGTTGAGGTCAGTTCTCCACTTGCGTAAGCCCTTAATTTTTCCTGCAATTCAAAATTTTCCATCTTTTTTAATTTGCCGATGTGTTGATTTGCCGATTTGCTGATGTACCACTATATTGACACATCAGCACATTAGCAAATTATCCAATCAATTGTTCCACTATTTTCTTCAATTTCTTCCGACAATCGAAAATGCGCTTCCGCAAATTGTCATAATCGTACTGCATTTGTGCTGCCACTTCCTGCAAACTCACTTTTTGCAAATGATACAACTGAATGATTTCCCGACAGGGTTCGCCCAATTGCCCGATGCCTTCGTGTACGGCTTGTAAATACTGGTCTTTCACGATGGCTTGCGCCAAACTTGATTCGCCGTCATCTTCTATTTGCAGTTGCGCATCATCGAGCGTAGTTTGGGGGCGATTGCGGCGGCGGCGGAGTTCTTCGCGCCAGCTATTGGCAGCCAGTTGATAAATGTACTGGTCTAGTTTTCCCTGTTCCTGGTAACGCCCTTCCTGCACCGCGATCCAAAGTTCCAGCATTGTTACCTGAATCATTTCCCGAGCATCCTCGTCTGAGCCATTATTTTTGCGCACATGCCCAGCAACCAATCCGCCATACGTTTTGTACAAATGCAAGAGCACCTGTTGGTCTTTGGCTTTCAATCCCGCAATAATTGCTTCCGATGTATAATTCATTGACCTCAGCGGTTTTTCTTCTGTTGTTGATTCATGTTGATATGACCTATCCAACCAATTGTTACCAATGCAAGCCTACTTTTTTTTAAAAGTTTTCCTTTGGCAACAAAATTTGTAAAAAATCCTTTAAAAGTTTAGTAACATTTTTACGTTGTAGCAATAGGATTTAAAAAAGGTATTCGAATGTACAAGCTATTTTTTATACTGGCAATAGTAGGGCAATTTCCACTTTTAGCTCAGAAAACCGGCGATAAAATCATTGCTGCTGCAGCGAATCATGCCCCAGAAGCACTGTCTTTGCAAGCCCCACGGGACATTAGTGCCAGCGATGGTATTTATGATAAATTTGTATTGATACGCTGGGAACCTTCCGAAACGGCAACTACATACAAGGTATTTCGTACTACCAGTACCAAAGCCACTACCTTGCAAGAGGTGAGCAATGCCTGGCAAAAAAGTACCTGGCTCTGTGATTATAGCGCCCTGCCGAATGTAGATTATTACTACACCGTGGTAGCCTCTGATGGCAAACAAGTGTCGCCAGCAGGCACACTGGATAAGGGTTTCTTGAAAAAAAGTACGCCGCTGGTAAATGACGAACGCGAACTGCTGGCAGAAAACGAGCGTTACGGCGCCCAGAAGCAATTGTTTTTGCTCATCGCAGGGGCAAGTACCGACCAATTGATCTATCCTGCGGGGGCAACGGTACAATTAGACATCCATTTCCAAAATATTTTTGACCAGCCTACGCCCCCCACCGAGGTGCGCTACTTCTTGTCGCAAAATGCTACGCTCGATTGGAATGACCAACTCCTGGGCTTCAAATCCTTGAGTAATATTTTGCCGAATGCGGGTTTCAATCTAAAAGATACCGTGCCACTCCCTGCGAATTTACTTTCGGGGACGTACTACTTGATTATCGTCAGTTCAACGGAAGGTGCTATGCTTTCCAGCAAAACGGCTTTAACCACTATCAAAATTGTTAACGAATGATGTTTTGGAGAGGTCTTTTGATACTACTATTAGCAGCTTTTCCTTTTTTTATAAGTGCCCAATGCGACGATGACGACCCGCCCAGCGGCTCGATTTCGGCGAATGATGTCGGGTGTGGCGGCGGGCAAGTGACAATTACTTTCTCTTTGTCGGATGATGACGACGATGATTTTGATGTGCAATATCGCATTGGTGGTAGTACTTTTTCGCTTTCCAATATTGCCAATGGCCATACGGTAACGCATACCGTCTCTTCTTCTACAACAGCCACATTGATTAGCGTCACGCAAAGGGATGATGACGATGGAGATGTCTGCACGGCTACGATTAATCAAACGATCAATATAACAGTTGATGCTGTGCCTAACCTCAGTCTTTCAACGACGAATCCCGGCTGCAATCAAAGCAATGGCTCGATTTCGGCAAGCGCTTCGGGTGGACAATCCCCCTATCAATTCAGCTTGAATGGCGGCGCTTTTCAAAGCAGTGGTACGTTTTCGGGATTGGCGGCGGGCAGTTACAGCGTCACAGTCAGGGATGCTAATGGCTGTGAAAATTCTCAAAATGCAA
>CAZGJN010000068.1:0-7304 GCA_964526645.1 uncultured Saprospiraceae bacterium | reverse complement strand
AAATCTGACAGTTTTGGTAAATTTGATATGCGATTATTAAACAACCAAAACAAGAACACACCATGACTACTGAACACAAAGTTATCAAAAACAAGTTAGGCTTACTCCGGTTAGCCCAGCAATTAAGCAATGTAAGTCAAGCCTGTGAGATTATGGGCTATTCTCGCGACAGTTTTTATCGATTCATAGAGTTGTATGAATCAGGCGGGGAAGCAGCCTTACAAGAGTTGAGCCGTCGCAGGAGCGAATGTGAAGAATAGGGTGGATGAACAGGTGGAGCAGGCAGTGGTAGCAATGGCGGTTGAGCTACCAGCGTATGGACAAGTTCGGGTGTCGAATGAGTTGAGAAAGCGGGGCATGGTGGTATCTCCCGGTGGGGGTTCGCTCCATCTGGCTGCGGCACGATTTGGAGACTTTCAAGAAAAGATTGAAAGGGCTGGAAGCCAAAGCAGCCAAAGAAAATTTGATATTAACGGAAGCACAGGTGGCAGCGCTGGAGAAAGCACGAGAGGAGAAAGTGGCACATGGAGAGATTGAATCGCATCATCCCGGCTATCTGGGTGCTCAGGACACGTACTATGTGGGCACGATCAAGGGCGTTGGCAGAATTTATCAGCAAACCTATATTGACACGTACTGCAAGGTGGCTCATGCCAAGCTCTACGCCAGTAAAGATGCTTTGACCGCAGCCGAGGTGTTGAATGATCGGGTGGTGCCGATGTACGAACAGCAAGGGATTCGCCTCTTGCGCATCCTCACCGATCGGGGCAGCGAGTATGGCGGGCAAAACAATCAGGATCATCCCTATCAGCTTTACCTGGCAATTGAGGACATTGACCATACCCGAACCAAGACCAAAAGCCCTCAGACTAATGGTATCTGTGAGCGTTTTCATCGCACCATTCAGGAGGAATTTTACGCCATCGCTTTCAGAAAGAAGATTTACAGCAGCTTACAAGATTTGCAACAAGATCTGGATGAGTGGCTTGATTATTACAACAAAGAGCGAACCCATTCGGGCAAATACTGTTTTGGCAAGACACCCTGACAAACTTTCCTGGATACCGTCCATTTAGCTTTGGAAAAACAACTAGATGAGCTATCTTGGCGCAAGGGCGCAGCATCTGGGCTTGACAAGCCCCTGTCAAGCAACAAAGACCAGGGCTTGGCAAGCTCAGATGATGCAGCGGGTGCAAATAATCCGACACCTCATTGGTCTGACAATTTCTAAAGGCTTAAATCATTTACTGTCAGATCAAGTCTTGACTATTACATGTTATTGGGATACGTATTACAAATAGCTATCCATTCAATGTAATAACAAATAACCAATAACAATTTACTTTCTACCAAAATCCGCAGGAATCTCTCCCCACTGCTCCGTTTCCCATTTCATAATTTTATTGGGGTACGTATTGTTTTGTAGCCACTTTTCGGCACGTTCAATGATTTGCCACAGTTCTTCCGTTTTTTTATTGCGTTCCAGCGTCGTTTTGCATTTTTTTTCACGCACCCATTTCATGGCATTGCGAGAATCGGTATAAATCGGCGTGCTTTTTCCTTCTTTTTTAAACATTGCCAACGCATGCACAATGGCTAAAAACTCCCCGATATTATTCGTACCGAGGTCAAATTTTTTATGAAAATATTGGTATTTGGTCTTGGTGTCCACACCCTGATATTCCAGGACGCCCGGATTGCCGCTGCACGCTGCATCTACGCTGATGCTGTCCCAAATAATGCCTTCCTGATTTTGCATGACCGGGGTGGTTTGAGCGGACTTTTTCGTCACTGTGATCTCGCTGCCCACGCCATTGGCAAATGCTACTTCTGCTTCCGCCTTGGTATTGAACGATTTATACTGTGCGCCCGGATAACCTTTGATTTGTGCCTGACACTGTGCCCAGGAGCCGTAAACCCCCGGATTGACGCCTTGCCAGACCACGTAGTATTTTTGTTTTTTTGCCATTTTTTTCAATATGCTGATGTGCCAATGCACAACATTACATTCTTTTACTAAAAATATAAAGCAAATGTCAAATATTTTGCAATTGCTGCCTTCTATTTGTCCGATTCTTACCAAATCCTTTTTTCTCCGTGCGTGTCAGGCTAAAGCCTGCTAACTTTAAGGTATCTACTAACCTCAAAATTGTAATCATTATGCAAACAAAACGGTACGCTTTACTTTTTTGTTGGATGTTTTATTCCATTCTAACACTGGCTCAAAGCGATTTGTATGTGCTTGACCCAAGACGCGGCAACTGGTCGCGCCAAAAAGGCTCGATTGACGATGCGACTTTGGTCATCCGACCCAACGGAATTTATGCACAAATTGACATGTATTTAACGTTTTCTGCAAAAGGAACAAATTTTCAACCGACTGATACACTGGAAGTTGTACTGGATTTTAACTTGCCGAAGCATTCGATTGTGACGGATTCTTGGTTGTGGATTGAGGACGATATTATAAAAGCTGCCATTCTGGATCGTTGGACTGCTTCTACTATTTACGAAAATATTGTAGGGCGTCGGCAAGACCCCTCGATTTTATTTAAAAATGGAGAAAACGCTTATCAATTGCGGATTTTCCCCTTAGCCGCCAATAAATCCCGAAAAGTAAAAATCAGCTATCTGGTTCCAACAGAATGGAGCCGCAGCTTTGTGAATGTGCCCTTGCCGCTGGACCTTTTACGCAGTTCGGCAGTGCCCTTGCTTGAGACTTATGTACGCACTCTGGAATCAGATATTTGGAAAAATCCACGTATTGCGGGCGTTTCAGGACTTTATTTTGAAGAAAGCGAACCCGGCGAATACAGTGGCTATAAGCGATCGGTATTGCAATACAATGATTTGTTAAAAAATCCATATTTCGCGGTGGATGCGCCTTTGAATGGCAAAGAGGTGTTTTTGTCCACCTACGATTCGGACGAAGGAGGCATTTATCAACTCGTGGTTTTTCCAAAAGAATTGGTAAATGAGCAGAAACCCAAAGGCGAAAAAATACTCGTTTTGGTAGATTCGGAAGCGAGTGGGGGAGAGGCTTATTTGCCAACAGAATTGTTGAGCCAGATCAAGCAAAATTTGTATAAAAACCTGACTGCCAATGACTCATTCAATATTGTTTATTCTCAACTGAATACACGCACCTACAGCGACGATTGGATGCCTGGCGATTCGATTACCATTCGGGACGTATTTAATAATTTTGGATATCAGCAGATTCCAGTCTATAGTAATATGCCTGCGCTTTTGGGCGAAGCGGTCGAATTCATTCAAAAAAATGGTAAAAATGGCAAAGTGCTGATTTTTGCAAATTCTTCTCAAATTTACAATTGGAGTAACGCCAATCAACTGTTGAATCTCTTGCAGACACAAATTGGCACGGATGACATCGCCTTTTCGGTTTTTGATTTTGTGCATCCGACACACGCGCCAAGTGTTTGGGCAAATAATCGCTATTTTGTTGGAAATGAATACTTTTACATCAATCTGACTCGCTCGACCGGCGGAGATTTTGTGACCGCATTTGATCGGGATTTTAATACCTATACGTTTAATTTTAAAAATAACTTACCCGAATTTTTTGATGCAATTTTGGTGGAAGACGGCTATTTGGACTTGCACACAAGGCTTGAAAATGGTTTTTGCCATAGCCGCTACACGGTCGGCAACAGCGGGGAGGTGACCAATTTTCGCAAGCCCATTCTACAAGTCGGCAAGTTGGAAGGGACTTTTCCCTTCATCGTAGAAGTGGCGGGCATTTATAATGACCAAAGTTTCTCCAAGCGCTTTGTGGTGGAGCAGGCGGATGCTTATGTGGCGGACACGCTGGCACAGGAAATCTGGATCGGAAATTACATTCAGGCGCTGGAAAATGCTGCGCCAAGCAATCAAAAAATTGCCGAAATTATTGCTGAAAGCATGGAGGAGCGGGTGTTGTCGCTTTACACGGCTTTCATGTGTCTGGAGCCATCGCAGGGCGGCGAACCTTGCTTTGATTGTGTAGATGAGAGCGACGGCACGGTGGTGGTGGATGTGGATGAAGTTTCTTTGGATAATTTGTTGGACGTGCAGGCAGCGCCGAATCCATTTGTTCATCAGGTAAAATTGGTGTTGGAATGGAAAGAAGCACAATCTTTACAAGATTATCAATTTGCCATTTTCAATATGGTAGGTCAGCAGGTGAAAGTTTTTAATGATTTGCAACAGTTGACGACCGACCGCGTTGAATTGACCTGGGAAACGGATGAAGACATTGCGCCGGGCATTTATTTCTTTGTAATGCAATCTCCAAGAGGAAGATATACTTTAAAATTGGTTAAAATATAATTTACGTAATATAAAATTAGTTGAATGGGTTCAGGAGGTAGAATGTGACCTTTTGAACCCATTGAACCAACCTATTTTTCGAGGATACTTTTCAAATCCGCCGGAGAATAATTAACAGATTTCAAGGTTTTATGGTCACCTACGCGATACACCAGCCACACGTCGCCTTCCTGGCGGATGTAACATTCAAAACCCTTGGTCGTTTCATAATGGCGCACGGTTGCTTCGGCTTCTTCGAGGCTGTGGCAGGTTTTACTCATGTTAGAACGCTGAACCTCATCGAATAACGCTTTAAATTTTTCTCCCAATCCAAATTCCAGCACGGCACCGCTCAACACGTATTGCATGTCGCAAAGCGCATCCGCCACTTCTACAATATCACCTTTTTCAATGGCTTCCTGAAATTCTTTGAGTTCTTCGGCAAGCAAGGCTACCCGCAGGCGGCAGCGCTCCTCCGCAGGAATGATGGGGTTTGGCTCGATTGGGTGATGAAAAGTACGGTGAAATTCAGCAACTTGATTCAAAACGTCTAGTTTTTCCATATGAATGGTATTATTATTAAGCTGTTTTAGTTGGTCACTGGGCAAAACTACAATAACACTTTTGCACAATAATACCTTAACACCAAAATTAAAATGAACTTTTTGGCAAATAATAAACTTTTACCCCTAGTTTTGCAGCTGCTTAAAAGGAAAAGGATTTTTACTTTTCCGGTTGTGGTACTGCTATTTTTTAACCATAAATCACAACTCAACCCGAGGTGAAAAACAGATACTTCGACCTCATTGATCAAACCTTTTACTTCCCGCAGGAGGGGTTTGACATTGAAGATGGCTACCTGATGTTTAATGGTATTCCGCTCATTCATCTGATCCGCAAGTACGGCACGCCGCTCAAAGTTACTTATCTGCCAAAGATTGGCGCACAGATTAAAAAAGCTCGTAATTTGTTTACACGGGCTATGAAATCATTGGGTTACAGTGGCGATTATCAGTATTGCTATTGCACCAAAAGCAATCATTTTAGCTATGTGCTGAATGAAGTGCTCGATCATGATGCCAATATTGAAACGTCGTCTGCATTTGACATTGATCTGGTGCGCCGCATGTACGAAAAGGGGAAATTAGACAAGGAGACGGTCATTATTTGCAATGGCTTCAAACCCGAGAATTATCTGGAACGTATTGTAGCACTTATCAATGACGGATTCAACGCAATACCCATTATTGATAATTATCACGAACTGGATTATTACGAAGAACATATTAAAGGTACTTGCAATATAGGCATCCGGGTAGCAACGGAAGAAGAACCCAAATTTGAATTTTATACGTCCCGCCTGGGCTTGCGCAATGCAGATGTGGTAAATTTTTATAAAGAGAAAATTGCTGATAATCCGAAGTTTAAACTGCTGATGCTGCATTTTTTTGTCGATACCGGCATCAAAGATACGCTGTATTACTGGGGCGAATTGAAAAAAGCGATCAAATTATATTGCGAACTAAAACGCATCAGCCCCGACATGCACGCCATCAATATTGGCGGAGGCATGCCCATTCGCAATTCGCTGGGTTTTGAATTTGATTACAAATACATGATTCGGGAAATCGTGCGCAACATTCTCGACGCCTGCGAAGAAGAAGACGTGCCCGAACCTGACATTTTTACCGAATTTGGCAAATATACTGTTGGGGAAAGTGCGGCTACCATTTTTTCGGTGCTGGCACAAAAACAACAAAATGATTCCGAGGTGTGGTACATGGTGGACAATTCGCTAATGACCACATTACCAGACGCTTGGGGCATCGGGGAGCGCTTTGTGCTGCTACCTATTAATAAATGGAATAACGAATACCGCCGCGTGAACATTGGTGGCTTGAGTTGCGACAATTCCGATTATTACAATTCTGAAGTGCATCAAAGTCAGGTCTATCTGCCCACTTTAAATGGCAATGGCTCGGACAGTGGCGAACCGCTTTATCTTGGTTTTTTTCATACCGGTGCGTATCAGGATGCGCTGAGTGGCTTTGGCGGCATCAAGCATTGCCTGATTCCTTCGCCCAAGCATATCCTGGTGGACAAAGATTCAGAGGGAAATCTGGTGGATATTTTGTACCAGGAAGAGCAAAAACCGGAGGATATGTTGCGCATTTTGGGATATTGAAAATCGGCTCAATTGGAAGGACTTGCAAAGAATGAAAATTGAACTCAGGAATATTGCCAAACGCTATCGCTACGAGTGGGTGCTGCGGAATGTCAATTTGCAATTAGAAACTGGAAAAAACTACGCCATTACAGGTCCGAACGGCTCTGGTAAATCTACGTTATTAAAAATATTATCTGGGCATTTAACGCCTTCCAAAGGAAATATTCAGTTTTTTGATGATATAAAATTACTCCCCAGTGAATTGATTTACAAACAGTTAAGCTACGCTGCGCCGTACATCGATCTGATCGAAGAATTTACACTTACCGAAGCATTACATTTTCATTATAATTTTAAGCCTTTTATTAATAATCAAGCTCCTAAGGATATCATAAATCTGCTCGGTTTTAAAAAAGCGCAGGATAAAGCCATTCGCTACTTTTCTTCCGGTATGAAGCAACGTTTAAAATTGGCACTCGCCATTTGTTCCGATACGCAATTTTTACTGCTGGATGAACCCACCGCCACCCTCGACCGCCAGGGCGTAGAATGGTATCAAGGTTTAATTCGACAATTCGCTGATAATCGCTTGGTTATCGTCGCTTCCAATGTGGAGGAAGATTTCTTTTTTTGTGAGGAAAGGGTGAGTATTTTGGATTTTAAAAGTCAAGAAAAGAGCTGATTCTTTTTTCTTTAGGAATAAAATCTAGTAATTCATTTTCAATTTTCGGACGATATCTTTTTAGCTCAACCTGTTCTTTTTCTACTTTACTGGTATAGGGTTTCCGCACCAAAACTCAAGAAAGAATTTGTTTTAGATAATGCGGAT
>CAZGJN010000067.1:0-8530 GCA_964526645.1 uncultured Saprospiraceae bacterium | reverse complement strand
AGAAAAACGGCGGCGCAACGATTGGTTGTAAATTATTCTTAACCAAGCCTTTAGGGGTGGGCATTTTGACAACGGCGCAGAAAAAAGAACAATTATCACCCGAACATCATCATATCGCGCGCGATAGCATGGTGCAACTAAATAAAGTCGGCGAAGCATTCGGTAAATTACCTTATGTAAAAGCCATGACCGATGTAACGGGCTTTGGTCTGCTCGGTCATTTGAGTGAAATGTGTGAGGCGAGTGCTATAAGCGCCGTGCTGGATTTTAATAAAGTGCCGATGATTGATAAAAAAATCCTCGATTATTATTTAGCTGCTAAATGTATTCCAGGCGGTACGCATCGCAATTGGGATAGTTATGGGCACAAAATTGCACCCTTGACTGACGAACAGAAATTTATTTTGGCTGACCCACAGACGAGCGGAGGCTTGCTGGTGGCGGTGGAATCGGATCGAGTAGCTGATTTTCAGGAGGTTGCAAAAGAAAATGAATTAGAGTTGGAGGCGTTTGGAGAAGTGGTGGATCGAGGAGACTTTTTGATCGAGGTGAAGTAATATTATTGATACTGTTGATTTGAAATTGTACGTTGGCGACCAAAGCTCGCCGGTACGCTACCGAAATACTTCCCTCAAGGGCAACTCAATCCCCAGCACCCTATCTTTCAGTACCTCCTCCCCTACAAAGGTATCATAATGATCCGCCGAGGAAAAGACGTACACCGTTTTAAACTGCGGAATCACCATCCAGCAGGACTTCACGCCATTCTCAAAATATTGATTGGCTTTGTCGGAAAGGCTTAAAATACCTTGGGTAGCAGAGAGAATTTCGATGGCACCCAGCGGAGGTTCGGTTTTACGAATTTCATCGTGCCGAAAATCCATTTCAAACATGGCATAAATAGCAATATCCGGCACCGATTGACAGCCTTCCAATTCTAAAGCTAATTCAGATAGGAATCGGTATTGATTTTCATAGCGATTACCTAAGTGGCGAACCAAGTTCGATTGGACAATAGAGTGTGCTAAGCTGGGTATTGGTTTTCCACGTTCGATTTCGTATTCACTTAATTCTTCAACAGCAGGATTCATACGCACTTCTTTTTTTAAAAAATACAACAATTTTTTCTTCCAAATCAAATTTATCACTTATGCCCTTTGTAATTTCACTTTACTTTTTTATTGCAATATAATGCTGGCGACATAAATTGGTTTACCTTCTGTGAATAAATGAATTCTGTATAAACCAGGTGGAAATGCCCCTAAATCAAATATTTCCTGCCCAGCTTGACTCTTTCCCAAATCTCTCTGTAACACTTTTTGCCCTGTCAGGCTTGTAATTTCGGCTTCCAGATGCAAGGATTTCGAGAGGGTATAATCCAGTGTAATCCACTCGGTAGTTGGATTTGGGAAAAGTCGAGCTTTTTTGATAAACGCCACATTGTAAGTTGAAACAGTAATATCTGAAGTCGCGGTACAATTATTGAAATCCGTGACCGTGACGCTGTAACCGCCCTGGGTAGGAATAAGAATCGAAGCAGTAGTTTCCCCTGTGCTCCAAAGATAATCGTAATCTGGAACACCTCCTGCGGCAATGGCGGTAGCGGTAGAGGAAGCAATGTCAATCTGCACTACGAGTTTCGGGGGCTGTGTGATTTCAAAAGAAGCTGCTGTCACGCATTGGTTGCTATCTTGCACAGCGAGCGTATATCCTCCCGCCATCAAGCCGGTCAGATTGGTTGTATCCTCCGTAAAAAGCGCTCCATTGAACTCCCAAATCAGATCATAAGGCAGCGTACCACCACTGACCAATACCTCAATCGAACCATCCCTGCCCCCAAAGCACTTCACGGGATTAGCCTTTCCTACAATTGCCAATTCGGCAGCCGGCTCAGTCACCCTTATCGGCGGAAAAATAACCCGACAAGTATCCCGATCTGTCAAAGTAAGGCTGTACAAACCAGCCGACAGATTGCTGATGTCCTCTGTTGTTGCTCCATTGCTCCATTTGTAATCAAAAGGCGGCGCGCCTCCTCTCAAGCTGATGTTGATTTTGCCATCGTTATTTCCCTTACAACGAGCATTTTGCACCACTGGAGGAGTTGAATAGCGTATCAACTCATTGTCATTTTCAACCAAAATATTGAACAAAGTATCTTTGCAGCCGGCAGCGTCGCTCAGATAGCCGGTATAAATGCCGTTTTTAATATTTTTTAAATCCTCCGAAGTACCAACAAGGAGGTTATTTTGATCATACCATTGATATTCAAAAGGCGCGCTACCGCCATAGGTAGTGGTGAGAATACTTCCATCAAAACCACTGAAGCAATTGGGCACGTTCACTTGATCCCGAATCCAGGAAAGCTCAAGTGGTTCTTTGATAGCAAATTTGGGCGAGATGACTCGGCAACCGCTATTTAAGTCTGTAATAGTGACAGCATAATCATCATCCAATGCCAAATTATTAATAGAAACAGCCCTACTTGCGGTAGTAAAAATTTCATTGTTGCTGAAATGGAATTGAAAAGGCGGATTCCCTCCCGAAACGATCACGCTCATGCGACCATCATTGGCGCCAAAGCAGGAAATATCTTTCACAAAAACGGTATCCAATGCCAATGCCTTACCGCCATCTCTGACTTTAACAGAAGCGATTGTCTTCGTGCAAGTATTAGCATCTTCTACCAAGAGCTGATAGTCACCAGGTGGTACATTGGTCAGCGTAGCGCTGGTTTCGCCATTACTCCATTTATATTTGTAAGGAGGCAATCCTCCGTTTGCGATAGCTTTTATTTCATTTGAAAATGTTGTTTCACAAACATCACTAATCCGAATGGACACATCAACATTCAGCGTAGCTGGTTCTTCTAATACAAAAGTGGTATCAATCGGGCAATTATTAGCATCTTTCACCAAAAAGCGATATTCGCCGGAAGGCAGGTTGAAAATATCTTCTGTTGTAGCATGGATCCCCCCTGACCATTGGTAGGTGTATGGTTTTGTACCACCTTCCAATCCTATTTCGATAAAGCCCGTAGCATCGCCGGTGCAAGCGATTTGCCCAAGCGTTTCCACCTGTAGTGTAAGTTTTTCAGGGCTTTTGATGGGTATGGTATCCGAAATAAAGGCGCAACCTGCTGCATCCAGTGCCATCAGAACATAATTACCATCACTTAAACCCGATAAATCCTGATTTGTACTGCCATTATTCCATTGATACCGAAGAGGAGGAGTGCCTACATTGATCACTGTTACGTCTATTCGCGCATCAGCGCTTTGAAAGCAAGTTGGTTGGAGTACGCCGATATTAAGGTCAAGTGTTTGCGGAGCATTTACTTCAATGAGTGTATCCAGAAAACATCCCTGAGCATCCGTGATCGTCACAGCGTAATCCCCTACCCCTACATTGTTTAGATTTTGTGTGATATCACCCCTTCCCCAATTGAAGGTAAAGGGCGCAGAACCAATAGGCTGCAGGAAGATAGCGCCATCGGTGCGACCGATACAGGCTGGTTCGTCCACTACTGTATTGATAGCAATAGGAGAGGCGGCAGATAATGTGAATGACAGGGTATCGCTTGGGCAATTATTAGCGTCTGAGAGGTACACCAAGTACGTTCCGACTCCTATATCATCCAGTGTGGCACCCTCTGCTCCATTATTCCAATCAAATCGATAGGGCGTAGTGCCTCCGGTAGCAGCCACCTCAATAATACCTGTCTCATCTCCAATACATTGGGGGTTCGTTTTGCGTACCAGGCTCAATTGCAAGGAATCCGGCTGATTCACATCAATGGGTAAAATAAGCTGACAATTGTTAAAGTCATTGACTGTAATGGTGTATAGACCGGCGGTCAAATTAGCGATCACAGGCGCATTGCTACCGGTATTCCACTTGTATTGATAAGGTGCTGTGCCGCCACCTGCCTGAACCTTGATGTAGCCATCATTCGTACCATTACAACGCAGCGTTTTGATAGAATCAATGGCAAGCTCCAAAGGAACGGGCGCATCCAAAAACAAGGTATCTTTTAATTGACAACCTTTGGCGTCGGTGATGGTCAAACGGTAAGTGCCACCGAGCACAGCCTCCAGGTCTTCACGCCGAGAGCCGTTACTCCAATTAAATGTATAGTTTTTTGTACCCCCAAACACAGCGAGATCAATATTGCCATCATTACGTTCGGCGCAAGTTGGCGCGGTGAGCTTGGGAATAATTTTCAGTGCTTCCGGTTCTTTTACCTCAAAATCATAGGTTGTTTGGCAAAAGCCATCGGTAAGAGTGAGCGTGTATGCCCCACCAGATAGGTTTTGGATGACAGGTGTAGTAGCCCCGTTGCTCCAAAGAAACTGAGGGTTGCCACCGCTTGCCGTCACACTGATGCTACCATCAGCAGCGCCATTGCAAGACACATCTTGAGTAGCCGACTGCACGATTCGAGCGGAGGGGCCATTCACAAACACCTGTCGTAAAAAGAATTGACAAGGTTGTGGTGAGCTATCCGTGATAGTAATTCTGTATGATCCTTGTCTCAAATTATCAATCGTAAAAGTGCCGTTTATGTTGGAAGTTGCGCCGGATGTGCCATTATCGCTACTCCAAATATAGCTATAAGGCGGCGTGCCATCCAAAGGCGTGATCATAATTTTGCCATTGATACCACTGCAAGTAGAAACATCCTGTGAGGCTACCTGAATTGCCTGAATGCTGCTCGTCGTTCGCACCAGCACACTATCTGTTTTGGTACAACCTTGCGCATCCGTGACCGTGACAAAATACTTTTCTTCCGTACCAGTCACAGAAGCTGCATTTACAACGATTTGATTATCAGTATCGCCGTTACTCCAGAGGTACTGGTAGGGTGCGGTCCCTCCTGCTGCATTTGCCTTGATTGTTTCTGATGTTTCTTTGCAAACAGCAGCTGGCGAGCTGGGGTCAAACGTCAGATTTATAGCAGGTTTGGTAAAAACAGAAATACTGCCCTCATCGGTACACCCCCCCTGCGTTGTAGCCAGAAAATAGTAATTCGTTGTAGAAGTAGGACTGACCAGGGTACTGGGCAATTGATTTTGCGCAGTAGCCGGCGTAGCAGCGTGAAATGTGATCGAAGCACCTGTAAAATAGAGGTCTTCAAACGGGATACTCGCCAGGTCAAAAGATTGCCCCTGACATATTTCCGGCACGAGTGCTGTAGATACATCCGGGCTAGGATTGACCACCACAACCGCTTCGGTACGCACCACCGATTTGCAGCTAAAATCAGATTCTTCCGCATAAAATTTATACACCACAGGTACTGCACTATTGTTGGCAGGCAGGTTGGGGAAAAGGCAAGTGCCAAAACCTGCAAAATCGTTACCCGTAGCAGCATTATACCAAAAAATAGGGCGGTTAAAATTAGCGGTTGCACAAATAACGGCTTGTTCGCCAGTGCAAATGGTATCATGGGTGACCGTTACCGGAGGTAAAGCCGCATCGTCCGCTGTGCCATTGCAATTGTTGTCAATGTTATCACAAGGAATTTCTGTTGCATTAGGGTTGATCAAAGCATTGTTATCGTTGCAATCCCCGCCGATAGTCGTAAAACCTGGCTGAGGTTGCCCTGAGCAACTCAAAATAAATTGATTGGAATTGCCAAAGCCATCGTTATCGGCATCTACATAAAATGGAATATCGGGCTGCCCCCGATTGATGGAGCCAAAAAACACAATATTATCCAAAGCGATATCGCCCTTAGAGCCACTTCCCCCCACCGCCACAAAGCGAAACCGAACAATCGCCCCATCTGCAAATTGACTCAGCGAAAGATATACTTTATACCAATTATTGCCCTGATCTCCTATTTTTTCCCAAAGGCTACTCCAGGTAAATCCCCCATCTGTAGAAGCTTCCAACCTCAATCTGCCGATATTGCTACCAAACATGTGATAGTTAAAAGATAAATGGCAGCTATCCGCGCCTTTTTTATCAATTTCAATACAATTAGAAACCAAATAAGCAATTTTCCCATTGGTACAATTCACCCCTGAAGCTTCCAGATAAACGTACTTTCCGCCACCCTTCACGTCATCGTCGGGTCCGGTATCAGCAGTAGGTGTAGCACCACTGTAAACGATCCAGTCAAAATTATCACTCGACTGATTGCGCCAAATTCCGTTGAAATTACAAACCGCCCCACAAGAAGGAGAACAGGTAGTGTAGCTGTCAAAATTTTCTACAATGCTGATTGGAGGAGGCAAGCAACCCGTTTTGGCACGTACCGAACAGGTATTAGCACTAAAACTATTGGAAATTGGGCAATATTTACGGATGTAGATGTCATATTCTGTTTCCGATGCTAAGCCTTGCAAAGCATAGGGTGGGCAAAGGTTGGTGGTCACTACGGTGCCCTGCCCAGGTAAAAAGGTGGTGCCAGGGGTAAAACCCGGAAGTCCATATTCGATAATTGTATTGGAGCAGGAATTGCTCGGCGACCAATTCAGTACTACCGTGTTGGTATCTACCTCTGCTACATTGACTTCTATAATAGGCAAACAAGAAAGGGGTTCAAATACCAGTTCCACAAATTCCAGCGTGCCCACATCGTCTTCTATATCATCACAAATTTGTAAAATCCATTGCCCATTGGGGTTCGTCGTGTTATCATTAAACAACAGCAAGCTCTCTTCAGGTCTATAAAACTTTTCAATAAAAGGCGCTTCCCCCTCCGTGATGGATTCGCAGGCAGCTGCCGTGAAAGCCGCATAAGCAAAGCAATTGGGGTCATTTGGATCGCCATAGTTGTCTTCGCCTCCGCCATTGTCAAACGAAAGGCGCACGGCCTTCCCGCCAGGCGAAATAAGGCTGATATCAAGGTCGCTCACCCAGGGATGGCGGATCGTGAGGCGCACTTCTTTCAGATAAACATCTGTTCCAAGTTGGTTGCCCGGCGCATTGTTGACGTTGATGGTAAATTCATCCGGGTCATAAAAAATTCCACCATCCGGGCAATTATTGTCGGTGATAGGCAAGTTAAGCCCGCAAGTTGAGGGGTTTGTTAATTGAGCATAAAGGGGGTTTCCATTTTCAAAAAAGTAAAAACACAACAAAGAAGCGATAATTGCACGATATTTCATATGGTGTAGTTTAAGGGAATAAGTTTCTTGGAAAGCATTCGCCTTGTCGGTTCTTTCCTATTCTCCGTAAAAATAATACAATCTACCGGAGGGCTGAAAATCTTGGTGCAAGGATTTTTGCTAATGATAGCGAAGTGCAGCATATTAACGTGATCGCCATCAAGCCAAAAGATTCGAAAATACCATAAGGGTCTTGTAAAATATGGCTTTTGCCAACCAAATCAGTGGTGCTATAATCGCCAGATGGGCATTAAAATCAACAAATACGCGGCAATTGCTCCCCAACTAACATATTGATCACTCGCTTACCGCCGATTCGACTCGTGGTGAGGACGGCTTGCCTGGGGTGTGCTTCCACCACTTCGCTGATCAGCGCAGCATGCTCGCCGTTTTCAAAGGTTTTTAATTTTGCTACAAATGCTTCCGCAATGCTGCTATCAACAATGGCAATAAAAATACCCTCGTTAGCGACGTAAAGCGGGTCAAGCCCTAATAATTCGTATGCGCCGTACACTTCTTCCGTGACAGGAATGTATTTCTGCTGGATGTCAATGCCAAGCTTTGTATCGCGCGCGATCTCGCTCAAAACCGTTACTACGCCACCGCGGGTGGGATCACGCAGGAGGTGGATTTGTTCACCAAAATCATCTAATAATTGCTCCACCGTGTGGTTTAAATTGGTTGTGTCGCTTTCAATGCTTGTTTCAAATTCCAAGCCCCCTCGCGCACGCTCATGATGGCAATGCCGTGCGTCGCCAGATTGCCACTCACGATGATTTTGTCGCCCGCTTTCACCCTCGCTTTAGCAATTTGAGCACTGGGATGCAGCAGCCCGATGCCGCTTGTGTTGATAAAAATTTGATCGCCTTTGCCGCATTCCACTACTTTTGTATCGCCAGTAACAACCTGAATACCAGCTTTTTCTGCTGCGAACTTGATTGAAACCAGTATATCCCAAAAAGCCTGCATCTTCAAGCCCTCTTCCAGAATAAAGCCCAGGGATAGGTACCTCGGAATCGCGCTACACATCGCCAGGTCGTTCGAGGTGCCATTCACCGCCAGTTCACCGATGTTTCCGCCGGGAAAAAAGAAAGGCGAAATAACATAGCTATCCGTTGAAAACGTCATTCGTCCACTCATCTCAAAAATAGCCCCATCATGATGTTCATCAAGTAATGGGTTTTTCAGTAGATCGAATACGCCCGATTCGAGTAACTTATTGGTCAGCAAGCCTCCGCTGCCATGCCCCAGCGTAATGATTTCAAAATCAAGTTGCGGCATTGGGCATTGTAATTGCAGGCTGATTTTTTCCTGGTTCATACTATTTTGTTATAAAAATGGCAAACGACACACTGATTTTATTAGGACTTACGCACTAAATAATAAGTAATTAAAAATCAGCTCATTGAAATAGT
>CAZGJN010000066.1:0-9007 GCA_964526645.1 uncultured Saprospiraceae bacterium | reverse complement strand
TGAAAGCGGCGATTGGCGCGGCAAAGCAATTGTTCCCAAACCGAAAGGTGACGGGCATTTTTCAGCCGCATTTGTACACGCGCACGCGCGATTTTGTGGATGGCTTCGCAGAAGCGCTGGATGGCTTGGATGAAATTTTGCTGATGGACATTTACCCCGCACGGGAATTGCCGATTCCGGGCGTGACTTCGGAGATTATTTTTAATAAAATGAAAAATCCGAATAAAAAATTAATAACAAAAGCTAATTTGCTAAATGAATTAAGGGAGTATGATATTGAGGTGTTGATGACGATAGGCGCAGGCGATATTGATACATTTGTGGAGCCGATTAGAGAGATATTAAACAATAGAGATTAGATATTAGACAGTGGTCGTGTCAAAAGCTTTTCGTCAAAAGTCTAAAATCTATTATCTAAAGTTTAAGATATAAATAAATGAAATGAATAAAAACGACTTAAATATTACCCTAAAGCGTGCTTCCTGGCTCTTGGTGCTGGTTTTTTCTATCGCCATTATCTTTTCGGCGGTGGAGCGCAGGGAGTCGAGCCGAGTGCAAGGTATGGACATTCATATCAAAGCACTGGATGGCGAAAATAGCCTCATCAAACCACAAGATGTGCAGTTAACGCTGGAGCGTAGTCTCGGTGCTACTATTGAAGGATTTTACTTGAATACAGTAGATGTGGAACGGCTGGAGCGTGTGCTGGAAGATGATCCTTTTATTGAAAATGCGGATGTTTTTGTGGATGCGAAAAATATCGTGAATGTAAATATTAAACAAAGAGAGCCCGTTTTACGAATCATTGATAATAATGGATTGAATTATTATTTGGATAAAGATGGCAATAAAATGCCTTTGTCGAAGTATTTTGCAGCGCGGGTGTTGGTTGCCACAGGTAATATTCCACCGCATGATCCTGGGTTTTTGGAACGCAAGCGGCATTTACTAAAAGACGTTTTTTTGTTAGCCAATAAAATTCGGGAAGACGATTTTTACAACGCTTTGGTTGAGCAAGTCCACGTTAGCAATAGGGGAGAACTAACCCTAATTCCAAAGGTCGGGGATCAAAAAATTATTTTCGGGACGATTGATAATGCAGATGAAAAGCTGGAAAACTTGAAAATATTTTACCAAGAAGGAATGCCCTACGAAGGGTGGCAGAAGTATAGGACGATAGATGTAAGATTCAAAGGACAAGTAGTTTGTGAGAGACGGTAATTAGATGCCAGATCATAAGATGCCGGATGCCAGGCTTTACAATATGTTGTCTGGAATCTAAAAATCTGGTATCTGGCATCTCAAGAATATAATCCTAAAATTTCAAATACGTACTCAAGCCAGAAAGGGCTTACAAACTGAAACATTATGAGTGAAACGAATGCTTTAAAATCGGATGTGGTAGTTGCCTTGGATATTGGTACAACGAAAGTCTGTGCTTTGGCTGGTCGCAAAAACGAACACGGCAAGCTGGAAGTGCTGGGCATCGGCAAGGTGGAGAGCGAAGGCGTGCTGCGCGGCGTGGTCTCCAATATTGAAAAAACCGTGAATGCGATTTCAGAGGCAACTGCAATCGTAAAACGAGCGTCTGGCTTGGATTTCAAGACGGTACACGTGGGTATTGCGGGGCAGCATATCAAAAGCTTGCAACATCGTGGCATCCTTACGCGCGATAATGATCACACCGAGATCAGTCAGCGCGATATTGACAAGCTCATCAGCGATATGTACAAACTGGTGTTGCCACCGGGTGATAAAATTTTGCATGTTATTCCGCAAGAATTTACGGTGGACAGCGAGCAAGGCATCCTCGATCCTATCGGAATGTCGGGCATTCGTTTAGAAGCAAATTTTCATATCATCACTGGTCAGATTACAGCTTCTAATAATATTCATCGTTGCGTAGAACGCGCTGGTTTGAAGGTTGCTAATATGACCTTAGAACCGATCGCCTCTGCTACGGCAGTACTCAGTGAAGAAGAGAAAGAAGCGGGTGTAGCCCTGGTGGATATCGGCGGTGGTACGACCGATATTACTATTTTCCAGGATGGCATCATTCGCCACACGGCGGTCATTCCTTTTGGTGGGAATGTGATTACCAAAGATATCAAGGAAGGTTGTAGTGTAATGGCCCCTCAAGCGGAGAAATTAAAAGTAAAATTTGGTTCGGCCTTAGCCGAAGAAGTATATGATAATCGTATCATTACCATTCCTGGCTTGAAAGGCCGCGATGCCAAAGAGATTTCTGAAAAGAATCTCGCTCGTATCATACAAGCACGGGTAGAGGAAATCCTCGATTACGTGCTGTGGGAAATTCGGCGCTCTGGCTTTGAGCGCAAGCTCATCGGCGGCATTGTACTCACCGGGGGCGGCGCATTGCTCAACCACATTGACAAACTGTCGGAATACCACACCGGCATGACCACGCGTATTGGCATACCTATCGAGCATTTGGGGCATGGCTACCAGTCGCAACTCAGTAGCCCAGTCTATTCTACCGCTATTGGTTTGCTGATGAAAGGCATCGAGGACGTGGAAAAAGGCAAAGTGAAAGTGGATATGACGAAAAAAGAAGAGAAAGTGGAAGCAGAAGACCCTTCGGGCCGTTGGTTGGAGAATATCTTCAAGAAGACCAAGGAATGGTTTGAAGCAGAACCGGACTCTTCATTCTAAGATACCAGATTAAAAGATGCCAGACTTTAATAAAGCATTTGTCTGGGATCTAAAAATCTGGTATCTGGCATCTCAGAGAAAACTGATACTAATTTTATAATTTTCAAGGGAAAGCCAACTAACAAGTAGCATTCTCTATCCAAAAAACAAGCAGTATGTTATTCGATTTGCCAAAAGACGAAAGTCCGATTATCAAAGTGATTGGCGTAGGCGGCGGCGGAAGTAACGCAGTGACGCACATGTTCAAGCAGGGCATCGTAGGCGTGGATTTTGCTATTTGCAATACCGACCATCAAGCGATGGAAATCAGCCCTGTGCCAACAAAAATTCAACTCGGTCCGAACCTTACAGAAGGTCGGGGCGCTGGCTCTAAGCCCACCATTGGTAAGATGGCTTGCGAAGAATCCATTGAGGAAGTGCGCCGCTATTTGGAAAATAATTGCAAAATGCTCTTTATCACGGCCGGTATGGGCGGTGGTACAGGTACAGGCGCTGCGCCGATCATCGCCAAAACTGCCCAGGAAATGGATATCCTGACGGTGGCGATTGTTACTTTGCCTTTTGGTTTTGAAGGTCGCCGTCGTATTTCGCAAGGCTTCGATGGCTTGGCGGAACTCAAAAAGCACGTGGATACGCTCATTGTTATTTCCAATGATAAACTGCGCCAGATTTTTGGCAACCTCTCTGTTTCCGATGCTTTTGGACAAGCAGACAATATCTTGACTACTGCGGCCAAAGGCATTGCCGAGATCATCACCGTGCCGGGTTACGTCAACGTGGACTTTGAAGACGTGAATACCGTCATGCGCAATTCCGGCGTGGCCATCATGGGTACTGCTTCGGCGGCTGGCGACGATCGCGCCAAACGCGCTGTGGATGAAGCGCTACACTCACCGCTACTCGAAGACAATAACATTCGCGGCGCAAAGCATATTCTGCTGAATATCACTTCCGGTAACAAAGAGGTGACGATGGATGAAATCTTTGAAATCACTGAATTCGTTCAGGAAGAAGCGGGCTTCGGCACCGACTTGATCTGGGGTAATTGCTACGACGAAAGCCTCGGCGATAAAATCAGCGTGACGGTCATTGCTACTGGCTTTGAGCGCCATCATACACCGATGGTTGACAAAGAACCCAAGAGCGACCGCATCGTGGTGTCTTTGGACGACGACGAACAGCGTAAGCAACAAGAAATTAAAAAAAACAATCATCTGAAAGAGATTGGATTTGAAGAAGAACTAAAAAACGCAAAAACTTTTGAGTTTGACGATTTGTCGGCTTCCATTCGCAAAATTCATCGCAATAATTACTCTTACGATGAACCCTACATCAGCGATGAAGACAAAGAAAAGCGCGACGAAGAGCGCCGCAAGCAGCAGGAGCAGGAAGCCCAGCGCCGTGAGAAGCTACGCAACAACCGCGTGAAGCTCAGCAATCCGCAAAACGTGATCGAATTAGAAAACGAACCCGCGTACCTGCGCCGCAGCGTGAAATTGGACGATGTGCCGCACTCCGCTGAGCACGCCTACTCCAAGTGGACCATCGGCGATGACGACGAGCCGCAGTTCCGCGAAGGCAACTCTTACCTGCACGATAACGTAGATTAACTGTACCGGCGACTTCAGTCGCCGATCAATAAGCAGCACAAACACAGCCGCCTGGTGAATTCTATTCATTAGGCGGCTTTTTTATCAACCAATTTTTGTATATTGCAGTTATCTTTAATAGACCAAACAACCTGTAGCATGGTAGCCACGGCTGAAAAAAAATATACCGTAGAAGAATACCTTGAGTTGGAAAACACAGCAGAAATCCGACACGAGTTTGTACACGGAAAATTAATCCCTATGCCTGGAGAGTCTATTATCGCTAATATTATTAGCTTGAACCTTGCCATTTTGCTTCGCCAGATTTTACAAGGAAAAGGCTTCACTGTAGTATTGCATGATGTGCGTCTTATCATTGATGAAACTAATATTTACCGCTACCCCGATGTAGCATTGGCAGCAACGGCTTCTTTAGAAAATACCCACGCCATTACCCAACCCATTCTATTAGCAGAAATCACCTCCGACAAATCCGCTGAAACGGATCGTGGCGCAAAACTCCTGGAATATACCCAACTCCCTTCCCTCCAGCACTACCTCATTATCAGCCAAAGCGAATATCTTGTAGAAGTCTATTCCCGCCGCGAGGGCGAGTGGCGCTTCACTTATTGCACTGACCCTGCCGACGTACTGGAACTGACTACGCCCGATATGGCAATCGCCTTGAAGGATTTATACGAAGGCATTAGCTTCCCAGAGAAAGCATAATCCGCTCCCATCCACAACTTTTATTTTATTGCACATAAGCACGTTTTCTAAAAATAAGGGGTCGTGGGGTCAAAATAGTGGACGTGATTTCGTAAATCTTCGAGATTTGCGAAATCTGAAAAGCAAATCAGCACATTAGCAAATCAACACATTGACATATAACGCCAATTCCCTATTTTTGAACTTTAAACCTAAAACTTCAAACGGTAATAATGCCCCAAGACAGCAAAGCAGGACGAACCCATTCAACTCAATCCACTCCAGCCCCGCCGGCAGGCAAAAACTGGCTATTGGCTATTGCCGTTGATAAATACCCGCAAAAGCCGCTCCACAACTGCGTGCGCGATGTGCAAACCTTTATTCAAGTGCTTACCGAGCGGTACAATTTAGAAGAACAGCATATCATTCCCCTTTTTGATGAAAATGCTACGGCGGATAATATTTATGAGGCTTTCGAGGATTTATTTAACAAGGTTCAAGAGCACGACAATCTGATTGTCTATTATTCCGGGCATGGTGATTATCATGGGCGCTTAAAAGAAGGTTATTGGATTCCCTTCGATGCAGAGAGCCGCGCCAAGTATATTGCCAACGATACCCTCAAGCGTTATCTTCGTGAAATTCCTACCCGCCATACGCTTATCATCTGCGACTCCTGTTTTTCTGGTACTTTTGCTGTCAAAAGTAGCCCGGATGATTATGCCCCGGAAGCCTTAGTGCAACGCTACCAGGACGCTTCCCGCTGGGTTATTACTTCCGGCAGCAAACAAGAAGTGCTGGACGGCGAAAAAGGTGGTCACAGCCCCTTCGCGGATGCCCTATTGAAAAAATTGCGTTCCCATAATGGAGACCTGAGCGCCAGAGCGCTGGGAGATCATATCATTTCCGAATTGGCTAAAAAGAAAGTTTACCAAAAACCGCTTTCCGAAGCGTTTGATGAGACCTACCATCAGGGAGGCTTGTTTGTCTTTTTTCAAAAACAAAACGAAGCCCAAATCTGGGCTGCCACCGAAGCCGCCGATACCGCTGCCGCTTACTACGATTTTTGGCAAAAATACCCCCACCATGCCAACGCCGAAGAAGCCCTCTGGCGCTATGCTTGCAAGCAAAATGAGGTAACTGCTTTTCAATTGTACCGCACTCATTTTATTCGCGGCAAGTATTACCACGATGCTTTGGATAAAATAGACGATGCCACTTTTGCACAATGCCGTACTGTAAAGGATTTTCAGAACTATCTTAATACTTTTGGCGAAGATGCCAACAATGCCGACGAAGCCCACGCCAAGATTGATGCTTTGCTGGGAGGCATTATTGTCAAAACCCCGCCTCCAAAAATTATTCTACCGGAAGAACCCAAGCTCGAACCCCGCCTCCCCTTCGAGCCTGAAATGGTCTTTGTACCCGGCGGCACCTTTAAAATGGGGAGTAATGATTATGATGATGAAAAGCCCATCCACGAGGTCACGGTTCAAGATTTTTATATCGGAAAGTACCCCGTCACACAAGCCCAATGGCACGCCGTGATGGGCACGAATCCTTCGTATTTCAAAAATTGCAATGACTGCCCGGTGGAAAGTGTAAGCTGGAATGACGCGCAGGATTTTATCAAAAAGCTCAATGCCAAAACTGGCAAGAACTACCGCCTGCCCACCGAAGCCGAGTGGGAATACGCCGCTCGCGGCGGCAGAGAAAGTAAAGGCTTTAAATATGCTGGTAGTAACAATCTGAATGAAGTGGGGTGGTACGGCAGTAATGCTAAGGACAAAACCCACCCAGTAGGACAGAAGAAAGCCAACGAACTCGGCATCTATGATATGAGCGGCAACGTATGGGAATGGTGCGAAGATGTCTGGCACGACAATTATAACGGCGCCCCTAAAGACGGCAGCGCCTGGCTGCGCGGCGGAGATCAAGCTCGCCGAGTGGTTCGTGGCGGCTCCTGGGACGACGATGCTAACGTTTGCCGTTGTTCCTACCGCTACGGGTACGATCCGATAGTACAGGTCAATAATGTGGGTTTTCGAGTGTTTCGGCGCTGAATTACCCTTGAGCGCTTTTATCCTTTTACCCTTTTTTTGTACCGGCGTGCTTTAGCCGCCGTCCCTTCGGCGACTGAAGGTCGCCGGTACAGCTGTGCCTGTGAGCATCCCCATGGGGTATCCCCTGGAAGAATTCAGGCAAGCACAGAAGGACTTGGAGCTTTCCCCAGAAAGCCTGGGGGCGTTCACGGAGATGCTGGGAGCATTCCCCAAAGGTCTGGGGCAGCCTCTGGGGAGTCGGAGGCATTCACCGATGTACTGGGGGCGTGCAAGCCCTAACGCGTGTAAAGATACCCGATATCAAGCCCTTCAATCAGGGTTTCTTCGCTTACCGCTTCTATCCGCAGGTTGCCGATGGCAGCTTTTAAAAGCAAAAAAGTGGCTGCCACCGACCCCTTTCGGATGGCAATTGTTACTTTTCCGATATCTGTAAATTCCTGCGTCACGATCTCCAGCGAAAGCTGCTTCAGGGCGTTCATCACATTGCTCATGAGTGCGTAGCTAAAGACGAGCTGATAAATTTCTTCCACTGTTTTTTCGATAATGGTTGCCTTTTCCAGCGCATCGGCAGCGCTCAATTTATAAGCATTAATCAGCCCCGAAGTACCGAGCAAGGTACCGCCGAAGTAGCGCACCACGATAACGATCACATTCGTCAAATCAAAACGATCAATTTGCCCCAGGATGGGTCGCCCCGCCGTGCCACTGGGTTCGCCATCGTCGTTGGCGCGGTAGGTATTTTTGTCCAAACCCAAGCGATACGCGTAGCAATGATGCCTTGCTTTGGGGTGCATTTTGCGCACTTCTTCCAAAAAAGCGTGGCAAGCCTCTTCCCTAAAAGCCGGATAGGCATAGGCGATAAACTTACTGCCGCGGTCTTTAAATTCTCCAATACTGCTTTCTGCAATTGTTAAATACTTGTCTTTCATCAAGATAGAGCGATTAGCACGATGGCAAGCACCGACATTGCAACGCCCAAGATATTGACTTTTGACAATTTTTCTCTCAATATCAGCCAAGCAATTCCGGTGGAAAGCGCAATAACCGCTACGTTGTTGAGTGGAAAAGCAACCGAGCCGTCCCAGCCTGCATCAAGCGCCTGAAGTAGAAAATACACCGATCCGAAGTTGAATAAACCTAACACAATCCCTGCAAAGGCATGCTTTCTGTGCAAAATGGATTGCCCTCTGCTTACGATAGTGGCTAAGCGAATCGTACCAATGATAGCCGCTGCCGCAAAAATAAAGGTTATGAAACTCAGATTGGAATCCGCCGCCGCAATATGTTTGACATGGAGTAGCACAATTTCGTTGAGCCCGCCACAAACCAGGATGAGCGCCGGCAATAGCCAGAAAATCTTTGGGATTTTACTTTTCGGATGCCCCGCTTGGGCATTCGAGAAGGTAGCGAAAATAATCGCTAACAAGGCAAAAAATAAGCCGATGATCTTGAACCAATCAGCGGATTCTCCGTGGTTCAATACGGCGAAAGGCACCGAAATGAGCAAAGACATGCGCTGCATGATGGCGGCCAGGGTCACCCCAAAATATTGAACGGTCACCGCCGCGATGTTGAAACTCACAATAAAAAGAAAACCCAATACCATTGCATAAGGAAACCACACTTCTTTGACGGAAGTCCACTGTATCGGAAGCCTGCCGAGGGCAGCCCAGCCCAAAAAAACACAAGTAAGGTAATTGAAAACGATTGCCTGGAAGGTATCAATCTGAAATTTTCGGAATAGCTTAAACAGCAGTACAATAGCTGTAGAACTAATGATAGACAAGATTATGAACAACATAGTGTTAAGGTGTAAATTTGTTAAAATGTAAATTTGCAAATACAAATATAATCATTAACAACCTGTTAGTCAATCTTTAAGACGGATTAAAAAAATCGGTGTTGGGTCAAATGGGTGGATGTGATTTCGTAAATCTTTGAGATTTGCGAAATCTGAATAAAAAAACAACCGTT
>CAZGJN010000065.1:0-9578 GCA_964526645.1 uncultured Saprospiraceae bacterium | reverse complement strand
TCTCACCAGCGAGTTTTTGAATGAAACTGCTGAATTTTTGTGCAAACCAAGATAAATTGAAAAAGGTGAATGGCTGGAGGCCTGGTCTACTATTCAAGCTTTCAGCCATTCAACCAATTTTTAAATGCTGAAGCCTTTTTGCGGCTTACCGTCACAAGCTCCTCGTAAGCAGGTTCTAAGGTCACTAAAAGCTTACTGCTGGCATCGCTTTTTACTTCTTTAACCGCTTCGAGGCTGGCAATCATCTGGCGATTGAGGCGATAGAAATGCCGGGCAGGCAGAGTGCTCACCAGTTGCTCTAATGTTTGATCAATGCGGTAATCCTGGTTGCCGAAGGTTCTCACCAAAGTGACTTCTCCAACCTTGTGAAAATAAGCAATCTCCTCCAGGGCTACTGGCAGGAGTGATTTGCCAAAATAAGCAAGCACGTTTTTGCGAACAGGAGGAGTAGGTGGTAAGGACGCAGATGCCGTTATTTCTTGAGTATAATATTCCTGAAGATAAAGCACATAATAGAGCAGTTGCACAATGGTAAGCATCAATAAAGAAACCGGCACATCTATGACAAAAGCAAAGCTAATATCATACAATTCGTGCCTAAAGCCGCGCATAATAATATCATTATAAACAAAAGTAACCAAAAGGGTGTAAGAAATAGCCATCCCATACACCACGACCAGTTGAATAACCAAACGTCGAAAAAAATCACTGATCCAGGAATAATACCGGTCTAATTTTCGGATAAGCCACTTGGTCAATTCCCAACTGATCCAAACAGACACAATACAAACAAGCAGATCGGCATAATAAATCGGGTCGCGCAGCAGATGAATCAAAGAAGAGGGTTCGCCAACATGCCGATACATAATGCCCAGCAGCGGCACAACGATCAGCCTTAAAAGCCGATCTCGGTAATTTGGTACGAAAACAGGCAGCGCGTTCATCCCTCAAAAATAAAGGACAAAGCCCAGTTGTACAACAGTTGATTGCTACTTGCTTGATATAAAAGTAGTTCATGATAATAGCACATACCCTTTCATTTGTCCGAAAAAATTTGTAATTTTAAAACAACGATACTGCACCCTGAATTTTGCCCGAAGTGATGCATTTTTCTAATCAAAATTTTGATCATCATGAAAAAGAAAGCAGGCATTTGGTTAGACTCCAGGGAGGCGTTCATTGTTGAACTGATTGCAGAAGAGGCAGTGATAACTCGTGTACAATCCGATATTGAAAACTTTAATGTGTCGGGTGGTTCTCGCTCCAGCACCCCCTGGGGGCCACAGGAAGAAGTCTCCGAGCGCAAGTACCTGGAGCGCCGCAAACACCAGGAACAGCAATATTTTAACAACATCTGGGATGCCTTGAAAGAAATGGATGAAATTTACCTATTCGGACCAGCAGAAGCCAAAATAGGGTTTGAAAAAGTCATCCGCGATCAGGCAACACCGAAACCCAAGCTCCTTGCTACGGAAACCGCCGACAGCATGACCGAGAAGCAAATAGTGGCGCAGGTGCGTCATTTTTTTGCAAAACACTCTTAAGTAACAGTTTTTATTGATAAAAATCAATGCAGAGGATGACTGATTACATTGGCTAAAGGCAGTAAAACATACAATTTTGAGGTAAAATCAAAAAATATCCAGCCATGTTAAGACCAAAAATTAAAAACCATGCTTTTGAAAGGATGGGTGAGAACTTTGCCCACTTGATAGACCCTGATCACTTTCTTGGCAGGAGTGCCTTTGATATTCCTTACAAGAAAAAAAATGTTCCGCCCGCCAATATCCGTCAGGAAGAGAAATTATTTGAACTCGAACTGGCAGTACCCGGATTCAACAAAGATGAAATAGAGGTTATCGTAAAGGATAATCTGTTAATAATCAAAGGTGAAAAAAGCAAATCCGAAAAGATAAACGAATCCACTTATATTTTGGAGGAGTTCAATTACAACACATTCGAGCGCTCTTTCAGGCTTTCGCCGAGGGTAGCGCATGAAAAAATAAGCGCACAATACAAAAACGGCATCCTTGTATTAACCTTTGTTGACGTTCCTGAAGAAGAAGAAATGACATACCAAAAAGTAAAAGTCGAGTAAAAGCATTCATGATTTTTATGTGATAACGTCCTACGAATAAAATTCGTAGGACGTATTATTTTTAAGCCTGCATCGTTCTTTTTTATAAGCAAATAGAATAGAATGTCAAAAATTGTGATGGTAACCGGCTTGCCAGGCACCGGCAAAAGTACATTTGCTGCCCACCTCTCGGAAGCAATCGGCGCGCAACACTTAAACACCGATATCATCCGAGATGCCCTGGGCATGCGCGGAAGCTATGATGCCAATGCCAAAGCGAGCGTATATGCGGAGATGCTCCGACAAGCCGAGCAATTGCTACATGCCGGGCAAAGTATTATCATTGACGGTACTTTTTATCAAAAAAAACTACGCCAGCCTTACCTGGAGCTTTCCCGCAGACTAAATATACCGATCTTCTGGCTGGAAGTAAAAGCTGCCGAAGAAGTGGTGCGCACCAGGGTGGGCCATCGCCGCATGTATAGTGAAGCCGACTTCGAGGTGTACCTCAAAATCAAATCGCAATACGAACAACTGGATGCCCCGCACCTGGAGCTTTGGTCGGATCATTATTCCAATATGACCGAGATGATAGAAAAAACTAAAAAATACCTATCTTCGTCAACGGCAACATGATAAGTTTGGCACAGCAGTAATCTTTGATGTAAGCATATGGAGCATTCAAGTCAGATGGCAAAGCGTTTCAGGGAAGTTTTTTTGAACGGCAGGTGGATTGCTAATACGAATTACAAAGAGCAATTATCAGATCTGCAGTGGGAGCAAGCAACGAAAAGGGTTGGCTCCTCCAACACGATTGCCGCGCTGACTTATCATGTGAATTACTACATAGCGGGGATTTTGAATGTGCTGGAAGGCGGTGCGCTTGAAATTCGGGACAAATACAGTTTTGACCTTCCGGAAATAAAATCAAAAGCAGACTGGGATAAGCTATTGAATGAGCTGTTGGAACATGCAGAAAGGTTTGCAAACCAGGTAGCGTTGATGCCCGCCGAAGCATTAGAAGCGCAATTTGTGGAAGAAAAATACGGAACTTATCGCAGAAACATAGAAGGAATGATTGAACATGGCTACTATCATTTGGGGCAGATCGCTTTACTCAAAAAATTGATACTGGCAATGGAAGAAGAAGAAAAATCAAATACCAAATGAGGCTTCATGACAAATGCCCAAATACAGCAGGTACTCCAAAACCGCACTGTGCCTGAGAAAACAACTTCGCTGGAATGTATCGAGACCCATGTCTCCTGGGTTTTGCTCGCCGATCATTTCGCTTACAAAATTAAAAAACCGGTGCAATTCTCTTTTCTGGATTTTTCTACGGTGGCGCAGCGCGGTTTATATTGCCAAAAAGAAATTGAACTAAATGCCCGCTTGACGTCCAACGTGTATTTGGAGGTTTTGCCCGTGGTTCTTTCCGATCAGGGTATTTCTATCGGTGCTACCGGCGAGCTTATTGATTACGCCGTAAAAATGAGGCGACTCGACAACCAGCGGCAGATGGATAAATTGCTGAAAATGCAGGCAGTTCATGCAATTCATATAAAACAACTTGCCGCTAAAATCGCACATTTCCATCAAAATGCAGTGGTCATTCGCCAGCCTTTCGATGTGGTAACCGAACAAGCCAAATTTGCGGATCTGCTCAAAGTAGAAAAAACACTCACAAAATACTTAGGCGCAACCGCCACAAGGCTGATATCGGAAGCTATCGCTCTTTCAGCCGCTTTTTTAAACGAATATGCCTGGCGACTGGAAGAACGCAATCGGCAGGGCTTTTTGATTGATGGGCATGGTGACCTGCACTCGGGCAATATTTTTCTTCTCGATGAACCGGTCATTTTCGATTGTATTGAGTTTAACGATACGTTTCGGCAGGTGGATATGCTGGACGAAATTGCCTTCTTTTGCCTCGATCTTGATTTTTACCAACAAACAGCTTTAGAACAGCTTTTTTTAGAACACTACTTACAAGATATGCCTTGCATCACCCACTTGGTAGATTGGCAAATTTTTCAATACTATAAGCTTTATCGGGCAAATGTCCGGCTCAAAGTCAATTGCCTAAAGGCCCGCCAACTGGAAGGGCAGGCTGGATTCCATGCCCAGGTACAAGCCACTCAAGCTTATTTTGATTTGTTTGAAACCTACATTGAAAAGATAAAAACGACCCTCTCCCCTTCCAATGCCAGCAATTCTTAGCGTTTGGGCTTATATTTCGATTTTTCCAATAGCGTTTGTGCGTTTTTTTCTGCCATCAAAGTTTGAAGGCTCAGATTCGGATTGCGCTCCATGTAAGCCTTTACAATTTGCCAACCAAGCCAATTGGCAGTGCGACCCGGCGCTTCGGGTGGCATCCCAGGCGAATGCGGGCTATACTCCACATACTTCCGAATGCTCTGCCAATCGGTGGAATACAACAAATTCTCCTTCAAAAAGTACGCCCACATTTCCATTTCATTGTCTTCCAGCCATTTCACTTGCTGCGCGCTTATTTCCAACTTAATAGAATCTGGCGTGTAAGGCAGCACTTTATCCAGCAAGTATAGCTTTTTTCCATTGTGGATCATCAAATCCAGCATTTGCGTACCGCCAGGCAGCCCAATGTGATCCTCCAGCAAGGGTTGTAGCATTTTAGACACTAAGTGCTCTTTGGTAAATGTGCGCACCAGGTATTCCGAAAAGTTAGGATTACCGGGATTGTACTGCGCGTAGGGAAATTTTTCACCCAAAAAGCCATCTAAACCCACTGCCAGTGTATCATCACCATATACAAACGCTGCATAATCAAAGCCAGAAATAAAAGAAGTGACATGCGGCACAGCGCTGCTGGGAAAATAATATTTGTAAAACCGAAAAGCCTGTTCCAGTTCTTGCTCGAGCGCATTCAGCTCAGGAAACACAATTTGCACGGTATCGTACAAATGCCGCATGAAGGGATCCTTTACGAAATCCAAAATCCGAGCATTTCTGCCATTGGGTGCTAATTGCTCGTTATCGGCATCTAATATTTCATCAAAAAAAATACGACTAAAAGCCGGGTATTTTGCTTCCAATTGTTGTATCCCCGCCGCTAAAGCATTGGAATCAAGGGCAAACAAATCCTGCTCAAACCTTTGAATATCAATATTTACCTTAATATCCGATACATCCGGAATGTTTTTATCCTGATGGCAAGCAGGCAGTACAAAAGTAAGGAGAATGCCCCAAAAAAAGCCTTTTTTCCAATTCATCATCTCAAAATGCAATTTTTTTTTAGTCAAGCGTTAACTTTATTGCGCAAAAAGAACGTTGTATAAATGCTTTTTGAAGTACAAACCAAAAACAATCGAATAATGAAAAAAATTGTAGTCATAACTGCGTTTTTCTTTGTTTTGGCAATGAAGGGTTTCTCCCAGGACATTCGCTTCGGCTTGCAGCTGAGTCCAGTTATTGGCTGGATGAATTCCAATGAAAACAAAGTGCTTTCCAGCGGTTCCAATTTGGGGCTCAAACTTGGAATCATGGGCGAGTATTATTTTCGTGAAAATTATGCCATCACTAGCGGTATTGGCTTTGCATTCAATCACGGCGGTACGCTTCAGCATGAGTACGGCGGTTCTTATTGGACAAATTCTGACCTGGGGCCCGCCCTCGATACCCTGCCCAACAATGTCAAATTGAAATATGGCATTCAGTATGTAGAAATTCCCATCGGCTTGAAGCTTCGTACCCGCGAGTTTGGCTACCTGCGCTATTTTGTCGAACCTGCTATCACCCTGGGCTTCAAAAGCCAGGCAAATGGCAAAATTACAGGGCTGAATGTAGGCAATGATGCTGAAGATATCAATATCAGGAAGGAAGTCAATCTTTTAAATCTTTCCTGGGGAATTGGCGGAGGTGTAGAATACAGCCTGAGCGAAAATACTTCTTTGGTGGGGGGCTTGGGGCTTCAGTTTGGTTTTACAGATGCTACGGATGATAATGGCACCGTATTTGACCCCAACAAAGGCAACCGGAGGGAAGATTCCAAAGGCAAAGTCAATGCTTTTATCATCCGATTGGGCGTGATTTTTTAAAAAAGATACAAAAGTTTTCTTCCAGAGAGGTTTTCCATTTTTTTGGGAAGCCTTTGTTTTTTTCGGGTATCGGTCTATTTTTACGCTTCAATTAAAACCAACTCAGGCATGACTCTCCAACCTACCATAGCTGCTCAACTGGATGAATTCATCGAGCGCGCCCTCCAAGAAGATGTAGGCGCGGGCGATCATACGTCGCTTGCCTGCATCCCTGCGGAATCGCGCAGCAAAGCCAAGCTTTTGGTGAAAGACCCCGGCATTTTGGCGGGAATAGCTGTGGCAAGGCGTATTTTCCAACAAGTAGATGCGCAGAGTGATTTCCAACTTTATATCGAAGATGGTAGTGATGTGGCTTATGGCGATGTTGCTTTTGAAGTGACTTGCAATACCCGTGCACTGCTTATGGCAGAACGCCTGGTACTCAACACCATGCAACGCATGAGCGGTATTGCCACCCTGAGCAACCGTTTTCAGTTTGAAGTGGAAGACCTGCCCGTAAAAATCCTGGATACCCGCAAGACAACCCCGCTGATCCGCTTTTTGGAAAAATGGGCAGTCCGCCTGGGAGGCTGCACCAACTATCGCGATGGTTTGTACGATTGGTTTATGATCAAGGATAACCATACCGATGCTTGTGGCGGCATCCAAGCGGCTATTGAGCGGGTGCTGCAATACCGAAAAGTACATGGATTGGAGCACCTGGGCATTACGGTGGAAGTACGCAATCTGGTGGAATTATACGAAGTGCTGGAAATAGGGGGGATCAATCGGATTATGCTTGATAACTTCGAATTGCCCTTGCTGCAAGAAGCGGTTGCTATTGTCAACAAAAGCTTTGAAACGGAAGCTTCCGGTGGTGTAACGATCCATACGGTGCGAAAAATTGCGCAAACCGGCGTGGACTTTATCTCCGTAGGGGCACTGACGCACGCTGCTACCAGCTTGGATTTGAGTTTGAAAATTGTGAAATAGAGCAATAACATCGGTGAGATGCTTTATCGCTCAGCAGGAGCACCTTAATTTCGTCTTTTCGCAGAAAATCCTATCTTGCAAAAAAATTTGAATATATGACACTGGCTGAAATAACAGAAAAATTCAACGAACACGCGCACCGAATGCCGGCACTTGGCAAAACAATGAAACTGGTATTCGATGAAGGTGTAGTGTTTATAGATATGGAAGGAGAAAATGCGATTGTGAATAATGATGATCGGGATGCGGATTGCACCATCACTACAAAAATAGAAACACTGGAGGCGATCCGCAAAGGAGAGCTCAACGGCATGATGGCTGTAATGAGTGGCAAAATCAAGATCAAGGGCGATATGAGCGTAGCGATGCAATTGCAATCCCTTCTCTCTGCCTAAAAATGAATGCAGGGTAGAAAAATGGTAGCAATTCATCCTTCTACCCTCTCTTTTTTCAAACCTTTTGCACCTGAATGCCCAACTCTAGTTCCCCTGGCAGTTCCACTTTTTCACCACCGTTTATCCCGATAGCTATCGGGACTTCTATCAAATCTAGCGAATTCGCCAGCGTTTCGCTTTTGATGTAATCACTGAATTGCTCGATAGCAGGGAGTACGGCATCATGTTTTTGCAATTTCACTATAATGCGGTCGGTCACGTCAAAATTTTGGTCTTTGCGGATGTTTTGAATGCGATTCACGATGTCGCGCGCCATGCCTTCCGCTTCGAGTTCGGGCGTGAGGGTCACATCCAAAGCAACCGTCAAAGCGCCATCCGTTGCCACCTGCCAACCGGGAATGTCTTCGGCAGTGATTTCCACATCTTCCAATGTCAAAGCAAAAGTCTCGCCATTCAAAACCAGATCAAAATGATTGTTTTTTTCAATCTGAGCAATATCTGCTTGGGTCCAGTTAGCAATCGCGTCTTGGGCAGTTTTCATGTTTTTGCCCAGGCGCTTGCCTAAAGTTTTGAAATTTGGCTTTGCTTTTTTATTCACCAAACCGGCGGTATCGGTTACGTATTCAATTTCTTTAACGTTTACTTCCGCCAGAATCAGGTCTTTCACGCTGTCAACATACGTTTGGAAGGACTCATCCAAAATCGGCAAGAGTACTTTTTGCAAAGGCTGTCGTACCCGGATTTTCTCTTTTTTGCGCAAGCTCAGCACCAGCGAGGAAATACGCTGCGCGTAATCCATGCGTTGTTCGAGCGCTTTGTCAATGACCGTTTCATCTGCTTTTTTCAATAGCGTCAAATGCACGGAATCTACTTTTTCTGATAGATTTCTATACAACCAATCCGAGAAAAATGGCGCAATCGGTGCGGCTAATTGACTGACCGTCAGCAGGCATTCATACAAAGTTTCGTAAGCAGCTTTTTTGTCAGAAGCCCCCTCTTCTCCTCCCAAGGGGGATGCTCCTTTCCAGAAACGCCGCCGCGACAAGCGCACATACCAATTCGACAGGTGCTCATCTACGAAGGTTTCAATCGCGCGTGCTGCTTTGGTTGGCTCGTAATCCGCGTAGCTTTCGGTCACTTCCTGAATTAAGCTGTTCAGTTTTGAAATAATCCAGCGGTCCAATTCAGGGCGCTCGGTTATTGGAATCACATCCTGTTCATCAACCTTAAACTTGTCCACATTTGCGTAAAGCACAAAGAATGAGTAGGTGTTGAACAACTTGCCAAAAAACTTCGCGCGCGACTCTGCAATGCCTTCGATGTCAAACTTCAAATTATCCCAAGGCTGCGAATTGGAAATCATGTACCAACGCGTCGCATCGGCTCCATAAGTTGCAATTGTTTCAAACGGATCCACGGCATTGCCCAGGCGTTTGGACATTTTTTGCCCGTTTTTATCCAATACTAATCCATTGGAAACCACATTTTTAAATGCCACGCTATCAAAAACCATCGCTGCAATGGCATGCAAGGTGTAGAACCAGCCGCGGGTTTGGTCCACCCCTTCGGCAATAAAATCCGCCGGGAAGGAGACCTCGAAAGGCGATTTGAAGGGCTGCGCTTCTCCTTTCTCCAATTTTTCATAATCCAATCCCCACTGCGCGTAAGGCATTGCACCGGAATCGAACCAGACATCAATCAAATCTAACTCCCGACGCATGGGTTTGCCACTTTCAGAAACTAGAACAATTTCGTCAATATAAGGTCTGTGTAAGTCTTCCGGGAGCGTTTGATTCAAATTCAGTTTTTCATTCGCTTCTGCAATTTCTCTTTTTAAATCTATAATGGAAGCGATGCACTTTTCTTCTTCACCATCCTCCGAACGCCAAATCGGCAGCGGCACGCCCCAATATCTTGATCTTGACAAGTTCCAATCCTGCAAATTCTCCAGCCACTTACCAAAGCGCCCCTCGCCTGTCGAAGCCGGTTTCCAGTTGATGGTCTGATTCAATTCATACATCCGCTCTTTCACCGCCGAAGCCTTGATAAACCAGCTAT
>CAZGJN010000064.1:0-9771 GCA_964526645.1 uncultured Saprospiraceae bacterium | reverse complement strand
ACGACGAGCGCTGCCGGCAGATCGCACGCGAATTTTTTTATATGATGGCTCATGCAAAACAACAACTAAAGAAGTGAGCGAAAAAATAAGATGGCAGGACTTCATCCTGCCATCTTATTTTTTTCTGCGAATAATCAGTGCCGTTAGGTCTTTTGCTAATTGCTCAATATCAATATCCAATTCCTCTTTATTCACTTTTAAAACCTGATTTTTCAGATGAGGAGGAAGCTTGTTTGCGCCGCAATAAGCACCGGCAATCGCACCCGTCACCGCGCCAACGGTGTCGTTATCGCGACCATAATTGGTAACAAATTGAATGGCTTTTTGAAAATCCATTTCACTGAAAATCAGCCCAGTGAGGTTGATTAAGTGAATTTCGCCAGCATGAAAAGGTGCATCTTGCAAGTGCTCGTCGAGTAGTTCATACACTTTTTGGGTTCGAGCATAATAAAGAGAATCGTAGGGATAGTTTTTTGGCAATTGGAGCTTCAAGCCCGGCAAGTCTTCTTCGGTAATCTGGTTGGCCTCATGCACCATGCGTTTAGCGTACCAAAGCCAGCGATAAGCTACCCGGCTCACCAAGCGGCTTTTGAAATAATCGTTCGGATCTACCGAGATGATAACATCGAGAATCGAATCCTGAGAAGGTTGGAAAGACAAGGCTTCAGCGGTCATGGATGCCGTCAGCGCACAGATGTCGCGGGCATAGCCCAGATCGAACAGCCCTAATTTGTATGCCTCCTCATAAGCCACTTCCGGTCTGCCCGGATAAAAAGCGCCAATAATCGGTGCATATAGCATACCAGCGCAAGTCATCTCACCACCGTAAAAGTGGTGCAGTGCATAGGCATATTCGTCCAATTTCCCTTCCGCATAAGGCTTGGCTACCAAAGCCCACTCTTGCAACCAAGCCATACGCCGGGCGCTCACTTCAAAGGGTTCTGGTGCAAAACTGTCTGTTGTTTTTAGGGCTTCGATCTCCGAGCGGTATTGTTCGACAATCTGCTGGGCAAAGTGACGTGGATTCAAGATTGGTGCTGCCCGAGGCGAGCGTTTGGTCTGGCTTTGTAGAAGAAACTGAATCGCAAAACTTTTCCAACGGGTATCGTCGGTAGTGCCGCCTGGCGGCAGGTTCAAATCCCAGGGGCCTTCAGGCGAGGCCTCACGGAAAACCCGTGTGAGGCTATCCACAAAACCATAGTCAATTGCAATATCGTTTTTGTGCCACATTTCGGTAGGTGCCCCCATAGCATCGCCGATGGCAGAGCCCAGCAGCATGCCCAGCACGCGGTCGTAGAGCTGGGGTTCGTTGTAGCTGGTATCGAGGTACGTCGTCCAGTCTGCATTGACAAGGGCCGTTGTATCGGGCGGCGTATCCGATTTTTTTTCTTTGTTACAAGCCGTGCTCACCAGTAAAATCGCGACAAACACTATCGTTTTACTCATCATAAAATATTGAGTTCTCAAAAAAATTATCCCAAAATCAAAGTCCTTCCTTCTTCCAGTAGGTGTTGTTTTTCCTTGAGTGTTAAATCCAGGGGCAATTGCGCCAAGCCAATTATCCGACGCAGTATTTCTACTCCAATGAAAGCGTTCAATAGTTCTTCATCAAAATTGGGCGACTGCCGATAGCTTGTTTTCACCTTCTGTTGTATTGCATCCGGTAGTTGTGCCATCTTCAGGTGTGCCAGCAGCACGCCGAGGTCAAACTCCGCTCTGCCAAAATAAGAAAATTCCGGGTCAATGACATACACCCGCCCCTGGGCGCGCAGCCAGCTGCCGGGGTAATAATCGCCATGCAGCAATGTGTGCCCCCTGCCGAGGTACATTTCACCCAGGTCAAAAATCACTTCTTTGAGCACGGTATCCTGCTTGTAGCGCAGGGCTACTTCTTGCAAACCAGGCTGAATATTATTCAAATCAAAGCCATTTTCCACCAAGTAGGGATAATAAAAAATGTGCTCGTGGTTTAGGGTTTTTAGGGCTTGATTGGAGGGGTATTGCTCCATTTCATTATTTGAAAAAGGCTGATGATGCAATTGATTCAAAAATTCGAGGAGCCTTTCCAAATCCGCTTCGAGTATCGTTGCTCCTTTTTTGTACAAAAAAGTATAATCTGCGCTCTCGCCCAGGTCTTCCAGGGCGATGGTATAGTTTGCCTTATCGGAATATAGCAATTGAGGGGTAAAACTTCGCAGAAAGGCATCGCGTTGAATCACTTGGTAGAACTGCATTTCCACACTGATACGATCCAGAGGTGCAGCGATCTGCGGGTACTTCTCCACCCAGGGGCGCGCTTGCTTGAGGATAAACGAGCGTTGGTTGGTGACCACCCGCCGTACAAAATTCATGTTGCCTTCGCCAGGTTTTTCTATGCGCAGCACTTGCTCACCAGGATTCAACCACTGTTGGCGGTTCAGATAATGCTCAATGGTGGATAAGTCTTCTTCCAGGAAAATAGCATTGCCGGAGAGCGTTGCAAATTGTTGTTTGAATTCCATGTTAATCCGGGATTTTTAGGTCAGCAAAATAAGAAGAAACCGTTATTGAACGAGCTACAACGCTGTTAGATAGGTGATTCGTAGCCAACCGGACATTTTATCTTAGCTTTTTAAAATACCGGCCATCGCTTACCAAAATCCAGTTGCCCTTCACATCAAGGTATTTTCCCTGCGGGAAAACGCTCAGGAAAGATTGCTCAAAAAATGCCTTTGTTTTTGCAACATCTTTGCCGGTAGCAGCCAGGCGGTTGTAAAGCAGCAAGCCTTCAGGCGAGAGGGTTTGTTTTAGATTTTTCAGAAAAGATAAATCCTCGAATGCAGGCGGCACCGTATCATCCTGAAAAATATCCATGCAAATGAGATCGAAGGTTTCCTGCGTTGTTTCCAAAAAAATAGCGGCATCTGCACACACAAAATCAATTGGAGAGGCAATGTCCGGCATGGTGTAGCGATTCGCCAGTTCGAGCACCGTTTCGTCAATTTCCACCGCAGTATAATGAAAGCGCCGATCAAATTTTTTCTCAAGGAGGAGCGGAATGCTGCCCAAACCAAAACCAAGGATCAGTGCGGCATCGCCAGGTAGTTGGTCCAGGTTGAGTTGCTGAAAAGCCCGATCAAAATTGCTGTACAAATCGCCATAAGAATACACGGCATGGGCTGTGCTGAGTTGGTAGCGCCCTTGCTTCAGGCTGACTTGCAAATGCGGGTTGTAAGCACTGGCGGCACTTTCGAGCCGAATTTCAGCCAAATAGCTTAGCCATATTTTCCAGATGGGTTCATCCATTGGTAGTCAAACAAATAAAAGATTGTTTATTTCTCCCAGACCCGATATTTGGCAGAATCCTCGTACACCCGAAGGATAATGAGCCGATCCTGTATTTCAAAAGCTTTGTTGCGCCGTGCCATCATGCGTTCCATTGCTTCGTAAGCTTTTTCTACTTTAAAAGTTTGAAAACCGGCAGCGCCGCCCCAGGCAAAAGATGGAATAAAATTTCGAGGGAAACCATCTCCAAAGATGTTGGAGCAAACACCGACGACCGTGCCTGTATTAAACATAGAATTAATGCCGCTTTTGGAGTGATCGCCCATGATGAGCCCACAAAATTGGAGCCCCGTGAGCAAAAAGCGCTCCGCTGGGTAATTCCACAATTTCACTTCTTCGTAATTATTTTTCAGGTTAGAATTATTGGTATCAGCACCCAAATTGCACCACTCTCCCAAAACCGAATTGCCCAAAAAACCATCATGTGCTTTGTTAGAATAACCAAATAAGACTGAATTATTGACCTCTCCGCCCACTTTGCAATAAGGACCGAGCGTGGTAGGCCCATAAATTCTGGCACCCATTTTCAGGATAGCACCTTCGCACATCGCCAAACCACCCCTAATAATACAGCCTTCCATCACTTCCGCATTTTTGCCGATATAGATCGGCCCAGTGCTGGCATTTAAAATAGCAAACTCCACTTTGGCACCTTCTTCTATAAAAATTTGTTCTTCGCCGATGCAGCGATTTGTGGGGCTAAGCGGCTGCGACTGCCTGCCGCGGGTAAGCAATTGAAAATCATCGCGCAGCGCTTCGTCGTTTTTACTAAAAATATCCCACAAATGATTGATTTTCAAAAAATCGGTATCTTCCAAATCTATGCCTTTGATCTCGCCGAAGTCATCTTCGTAAATCAAATTTTCCAGTTGCTCATCATCCAATTTGACGGCGATCAGTTCCTCCCCGCTCAGGAATGCTTCCCCAAAATCCATTTGCCGAATCAACTTGCACAGTTGCTCAGAAGGAAGTACCGACCCATTGATCAAGTAGTTCTCCGCCTCTATATCAATCGGGTATTTTTCAGCCAGGTAATCCTGCGTGATGTAAGAAACCTTAGCATTCATCCAGCGTTCCCATTTTTCGCGGATCGTAAGAATCCCTATGCGTATTTCGCACACAGGGCGCGTGTAGGTAAGCGGCAGTAATTGTTCACGAATTTCGTTATCGAACAAAATTATATTTGCCATATCACATTTGGTATTGTAGTATGCTTTTGAATCGGAAGATGATCCAGCCAGGCAGCTATATCAAAACGACCTTGCATAATACAAAAAAAGTCCCTATCAATAACTGAAAGGGACTTTTTTTTACCGCCTGAAAGAGAAAATCAGCCGTTTTTGGCGAATTTCGAATTGGCAAACTTTTTATTAAATTTGTCAATACGACCCGCTGTATCCACGAATTTCATCTTTCCAGTAAAAAACGGGTGTGAGTAGCTCGAAATCTCCAATTTCACTAAGGGGTATTCTTTGCCATCTTCCCAAACGATCGTATCCCTGGTAGGGGTGCAAGAACGCGTCAGGAAGGCGTCCCCACTTGAAAAATCCTTGAATACTACCATTCTATAGTTCTCTGGATGCGTATTTTTCTTCATAACGATTAATTTCAAATTTCTAAACGGATTGCAAAGGTACATTTTTTTTTGATTAAAGAAAATTCTTTCTCTTTTTCCTGCGCTAAAATATTTTCTCAATCCTTCGGAACAAAATTTTGTGACTTGCTATTTGTTTGCCCGTCAAAAGAAGATAAAAAGTTAATTTTTTATTTTTATTTTGATTTTAAACTTTTTTAAGACTATTTTTGTTATTAAATTTGGATATTAGCCTTTAATATTGTCACATATTCTTAGAATAAAATTCTGGAGACGTTTTTAAAAGCTAATTTTTTTTCAAAAAACATAAAAAACAAAAAGAAAATGACAAACGGAATGGAAAAGTCCAAATCTATGTTGGGCATGTGGGCATCAATGGGTTTGGCATTAGGTATCAGCTATGGTCTTTTGCTCAACAGTTTCACAGTGGGTATACCGATGGGATTGGCTACGAGCTTTTTAGCTGCTATTGTGGTAGATCGGGTGGGTAGTCGCATATCCAAGATACTGAAATAATTTTGAATTTGCGTAAAGCCGGAGTTGTTTGTTGCTTATTTATCGAACCAGCGGATAGCTCCGGTATATTTTCAGTTTTTTTGCTGCCTTTCCGAGCTGTATTAGCATTTCTTTAACGCTTTTCCCGAATTATCCTTTCTATCTTTGTGTCCTGCCAAAAATTCATGTTATGACACAAAAAGGATACAAGTTTCTTTTTTTATTGATGCTCATCGGGCAATTGCTCCCAGCTCAAGCGCCCAAGCGCTGGACTGCCGGCGAAATCCACGAGGCGATTCAAAAGCTCAATTTCTTGGGCAGTGCCTTGTATGTGGCGGCTCATCCAGATGATGAAAACACGCGCCTGATCTCTTACCTTGCCAATCATACTAAGGCCAATGTGGCGTACCTGTCGCTTACCCGCGGCGATGGGGGGCAAAATTTGATCGGTACAGAAATTGAGGAACTGCTCGGTGTCCTTCGCACACAAGAGCTACTCGCGGCACGGCGAATAGATGGAGGCAATCAGCTATTCACTCGTGCCAATGACTTTGGCTTCTCCAAAAATGCCGAAGAGACCTTAAATATCTGGAACAAAGAGGCGGTTTTATCCGATGTGGTGTGGGCAATCCGCAAGTGGCAACCGGATGTCATTATCAATCGCTTTGACCACGATTCCAGCCGCCCCAACCACGGGCACCATACCAGTTCGGCTATTTTATCTTATGAAGCTTTTGACCTGGCTAGTAAAAAAGAGGTGTACCCTGAGCAATTGAAATATACGGAGACTTGGCAACCGAAGCGCCTGTTTTTTAACACTTCCTGGTTTTTCTACGGTAGCCAGGAAGCTTTTGCCAAAGCGGATAAATCGGATTTGATGAGTTTTGATGTAGGGGTTTACTATCCGATTAAAGGAAAATCAAATAATGAAATTGCAGCAGAAAGTCGCAGCATGCACAAATGCCAAGGTTTTGGCTCGGCGGGTACGCGTGGCACCGAAATGGAATACCTGAAAATCCTAAAAGGTGATCAACCCAAGAGCAACGACCTTTTTGAAGGAATTAACACCAGTTGGACACGGGTAAAGGGCGGCGAACCCATTGGCAAAATTTTAAAAGCCGTAGAGCAGACCTTTCAGTATGCCAATCCCTCGGCGAGTATTCCAAAGCTGCTGGAAGCCCATGAATTGATAAAAAACCTACCCGATAGCTACTGGAAGCGCGTAAAGCTGAACGAAATCAAAGAGGTGATCAAAGCTTGTTTGGGTTTGTTTGCAGAAGCAATTGCCAATGACTACTCGGCTACGCCCGGGCAACAAATTAATCTCGCTATTGAAATCACCAACCGGTCGCCTGTTAGTATCACTATAAAAAATATTGCAATTCTGCCAGGTATAAAGGATACTGCTTTGGAGGTGCCATTGGGTAACAACCAGGTATATAAACTGCAACAAGCGATCCAGTTGCCAGCCAATATCGAGCATACCAATTCTTATTGGTTGAATCAAGCCTGGGAACTGGGCATGTACACTGTGGAAGCACAGGATTTGAGGGGTTTGCCCGAAACAACGCGCAATTTTAAAATGCGCTTTGTGCTACAAATCGAAGATAAACTCATTGATTTTGAAACGACTATCGTGCACAAAAAGACAGATGATGTAAAAGGTGAGGTGTATCGTCCATTCGAAATTACACCACCGATTTTTGCCAATTTTGCTGAAAAAGTACAGGTGTTTTCCAACAATGCCCCGCAGGATGTGATGGTGGTACTCAAAGCCGGAATGCCAGCGGTATCGGGGTCTATCTCTCTCTCTCACCCAAAAGGCTGGCGAATCGAACCTCAAAAGATAGATTTTGATTTAAACCTAAAAGGAGAAGAAAAAACCGTTTCCTTCCGGTTGTTTCCGCCGGAGGAGCAAAGCGAGGGCAACATTGTGCCTTTAGTAACCGTGAATGGTGCTGTTTATAGCAAAGAAGTAGTACTGATTCTCTACGACCACATCCCTACGCAAACCGTGCTACGCGATGCGGCTGCTCGTGTGGTAAAAATTGATTTGAAAAAAGCAGGCGATAAAATTGGCTATATCGCTGGCGCTGGCGATGAAATTCCAGCAGCCCTTCGTGCTATGGGGTATCAGGTCGCTATTCTCGAAGACCGAGACATTACACCCGACAATCTGAAAAAATATGATGCCATTGTGACTGGCATTCGAGCTTATAATGTACAGGAAAGGTTAAAATTCCACCAGTCGAAATTGATGGAGTACGTGAACAATGGCGGCACCTTAGTCATTCAATACAACAACAGCTTCGACCTGGTCATCCCGCCGGATCAGTTAGCGCCTTACAAACTCAAATTATCGAGAGAACGTGTCACTGTTGAGACGGCCCCCGTGCGGTTTCTTCAGCCGGAGCACCCGGTATTGAATTTTCCTAACAAAATTACACCTAAAGACTTTGATGGCTGGGTGCAAGAACGAGGCTTGTATTTCCCGAACGAGTGGGCACCTGAATTCGATGCCGTTTTATCTTGCAACGACCCCAATGAATCGCCAAAAGATGGCGGCTTGCTTATCGCCAAATATGGCAAAGGACACTATGTGTACAGTGCTTATTCCTGGTTCAGAGAATTGCCAAGCGGCGTAGCAGGCGCCTATCGTTTGTTTGCCAATATCGTATCCGTAGGCAAAGATCCTAAACCCTAAAGCTGATACAAGGCTTCTGAGATTAACTTTTCTACTTCAGAAGCCTTTTTTTAAATTTGTTCATCACTTTAAGGACTTTAACGCACTTTCGTTTTCTACCATACCAAACACGGTCAATTCGTCTTCTCTTTCTGAACATCACCTCCTACTTATGGTTGAAGGGTTAAAATTTTATTTATAACCCAAAATCATTTAAGCGTTATGAAATTTAAAATGTTCGAAAAAACAATGAAAAGCCTCTTGCTTGCATTGTTTGCCTCAAGTGCATTAGTATTCACAAGCTGTGACGACGACGACGATGATGACAACAACCAGACCATCACAGAAGTAGTCATTAATGGCAGCAATTTCACCCTGCTCGAAGCAGCAGTGGTTCGCGCTGGGCTGGCAGATGCCCTCGCACAAGGTTCGCTGACGGTTTTTGCGCCTACCGATGCAGCCTTTCAAGCAGCTGGTTTTGCCGATGTGGCAGCGATCAACAATACGCCCGTAGCAACCCTCCAGGCGGTATTGCAGTATCATGTGCTGGCTACCAAAGTGGAGGCGGCTGCCATCCCTACGGCTGATAATACTGCCCAGACAACCCTCGGCGGCGGCACGATTTACATCACTAAAAATGCAAGTGGCGTATCTGTGAATGGGGCTCGCGTTACCCAAGCTGATGTAGCAGCTTCCAACGGTGTTATCCACGTCATTGACAAGGTACTACTGCCACCTGCAGGGAATATTGTTCAAACGGCTCAGGCAAGTGCAGATTTGACATTCCTGGTGGCTGCTGTCACGCGTGCCAATTTGGGCAATACACTCTCTACTACCAACCCCCTGACCGTCTTTGCTCCTACCAATGCGGCATTCCAGGCAGCAGGATTCCCAACGATCCAGTCTGTTCAGAATGCAGATGTGGCTACCCTGACCAGCATCCTCACTTACCATGTGGTGGGCGCTCGGGCTTTTTCTACTAATCTGACAAATGGCTCGGATGTAAATACCCTGGCTAACAAGACTGTGCGGATTAACATAACTGGCAATGCTGTAACGGTTTTAGGAAAAGGCAATAACAACAATGCTTCTAATGTGATCGGTGCCAATATCGTGGCGACAAACGGCGTGGTACATGTAATTGATAGAGTGTTGCTACCATAATAATAGGCGAATTAAAGAGGTTTTTGGGACTATCAAAACCCCAAAAACCTCTTTGATCATTTCCCTTTTTCGATACCCAAAAGGTAGTGCTTGCTGAGCATCCTTCCCCTCCTATCAGAATATTTTCACTTTCTTGTCGCCTTGAACGTTCCATTCGGTTGTATAAAATTTACCGCCGTTGCTTTACCATCAGCATTTACATCAAATCGTACACTGAAGCCATCGAGCGTTTTGAATTTAAATTCATCCTTGCCAATTGGCACGGTTTCATATTCTGGTTGACCTGGGACAAACACAAATAACTTATCCTCTTTCAAATAAATTTTAGCAACTATACCCGCCAATTCATACTCACCCACATATTTTTCGAGGTCAGCTTTGGCAACAGCCACTTCTACGGGTTGCCTCTTAAAAACTAATTTTTCAATGGCAGGCTCCATTCCTACAACGTTAGCAGATTCAATATCTCCTTTCAAATTGACATTAAAACTGACCCGAACGGAGGAACTAT
>CAZGJN010000063.1:0-10154 GCA_964526645.1 uncultured Saprospiraceae bacterium | reverse complement strand
TATATGAAGATGCTGTGAAAATGTAAAATGTAAAACCGCGAAATGTAAAATCTAAAAATTGGATGCCAGATTTTTAGATACCGGATGCCAGACTTGATAATATCTATAAGCTCAATCGGCTAAACTTTCTCAACCCACTAAACTTTAAATAAAAAAATGAATCGAATTATACAATTATTTCAGAATAAAAAAGAAAATATTCTTAACATTTACTTTACGGCAGGTTTCCCGAATTTACATGATTCGGAAAATATCATATTGGCGCTGGAGAAGGGTGGGGTAGATTTGATTGAAATTGGGATGCCGTATTCCGATCCTTTGGCAGATGGACCAACGATACAGGAGAGTGGTACCAAGGCTTTGGCCAATGGGATGACTTTGCCATTGCTATTTGAACAGATTGCCAACGTTCGGCAAAAGACAGAAATTCCACTTATTCTGATGGGGTATTTCAATCAAGTGATGCAATACGGCGAGGAGCGTTTTTTCAGAAAATGCGCGGAAGTGGGGATTGACGGGCTAATTTTGCCGGATATGCCGCTGCATGTGTATGAAGAGCAATATCAAGATTTATTTAGTACATTAAATTTGAGTATCAGTTTTTTAATAACGCCGCAAACGCCGGAAGCGCGGATTCGGAAGATTGATGCATTGAGCCGAGGCTTCATTTACATGGTGTCGAGCGCTTCAATTACGGGTGCGAAGGATGGGATTTCGGAGGAGCAATTAGCGTATTTTAATCGGATTAACGCAATGCAATTACAGAATCCGCGCTTGATTGGGTTTGGAATTTCGAATCATGATACGTTTATGACCGCTTGTAAATACGCGAGCGGGGCGATTATTGGGAGCGCGTTTATAAAAGTATTACACAACGCCGAAGAAGTAGAAAAAACGAGCATTCATTTTGTACAGATGATAAGGGGTGCGATCAATTTCAATTGATGATGTGGTATTCTCATTTCAAATTTGTAGTAAGCACTCAATGACTAAGATGGCTCAACCATTACCCTACGCCAATAAAAACGCTAACTCCCCTCTCGAAAATTTGAGTGCCCCAGAGCCCTCAATAATATTTTCAGCCAACTGGGTTTTGCGTTCCTGTAGCTGGAGAATTTTCTCTTCAATGCTGTCTTTGGTGATAAATTTCAGCGCAATCACATTTTTATCTTGCCCGATGCGATGCGCGCGGGCGATGGCTTGCTGCTCGGTGAAGGGATTCCACCAGGGATCAAGGATAAACACATAATCGGCGGCAGTGAGGTTCAAGCCTGCGCCCCCGGATTTGATGGAAATGAGAAAGGATTGCACCTCGGCGTTCCCCTGGAATTTTTCGATTTCAGCTTTGCGTTGTTGCTGCGTCAAGTCGCCTACGAGCCAGGAGAAAGCCTGGTTTTTGGATTCAAAATCGCTGCGAAACAGATCGAGATATTTTACGAAAGAGCTGAAAATGAGTGTTTTGTGCCCGCTTCGGCGGATCACGTCCCACTGCTCGAGTACTTCAGTGAATTTGCCACTTTCTTTGTCAAAATCAGGGTACACCAATTTTGGGTGGTTTACCAATTGGCGCAGCTTGGTAAGTGTTTGTAATACGACGACTTGGAATTGTGGGTTATCGCTCTGGAAATTGTCTAACAACAAATTGCGTGCAGCAGACTTTTCCTTTTCGTACAATTTTTTTTGCTCTGGCTCCATTTCGCAATAATGCAAGGACACCGTGAGCGGCGGCAGGTCTTTTGCCACTTCCTCCTTGGTACGGCGCAGCAAATACGGCGCTACCAGCGAACGCAGGCGGGCTTTTTTGCCCTCGTCGTTGCGTTTCTCAATCGGGGTAATAAATTCACGTTGGAAAAACGGAAAACTCCCCAACAGATTGGGGTTAATAAATTGCATTTGCGACCAAAGATCGGCGAGTGAATTCTCGATTGGCGTACCACTCAGCGAGATCTTGTGTCGGGCATTCAAGTCATTGATCGCTTTAAAAACCTTGCTATCTTTATTTTTGATCTGTTGACTTTCGTCTAATACAATATATTCAAAATCAATTTTTTGCAATAAATCCACATCACGCAGCGCGGTTTGGTAAGTGGTCAATAATACATCAAAACGCATCAGAAGCCGAGTATCTTTATGGCGTTTATTTCCAATATGCCGATAAACCGAAAGCGAGGGCGCGAAGCGCTGCAACTCCGCCTCCCAATTGAACACCAGCGAAGCCGGCAGTACGATTAGGGCATGGAGCGGTTTTAAAAAATCGGCATCAGCGGACTGAAATAAACCCAACTGCTGCCCATTGTTGTCCAAATTTTGTTCGGCTTTTTGAGTTTTCGCATGCAGCAAAGCAGCGATTGTTTGGAGGGTTTTGCCCAAACCCATGTCATCGGCGAGGCAGGCACCGAGGTCATTTTGGTACAATTGCACCAACCATTTTACGCCATCCAGTTGGTAGGGTCGCAACTCCGCCCTGAGCAAAGGTGATATTTGAAAATCGTTCAATTGTTCAATTTCCAAATTTGTATCTTCCTGTAAACCAATTTCTGATAAGAGCATGTACTGGCTTTTTTCCAGGCGCAGGTGATCGCCATCTTTCTTAGCAAACTGAGCCAGGGCTTTGTATTTGGTCATCCATTCTTGCGGAATGAGAAAAAACTCGCCGTTGGGCAATGGGTACAGGCGATTTTCATCGCGGATGAATTTAGCGAAAGCCAGAAAAGGAATCCGAAATTCGCCGACGATTACTTCGCCGTAGAGATCAAACCAATCGTTTTGTTGCTGTGTATCAATCTGAATATGAGCAGGCTGCAAATAGATATTTTGCCCTTCCAACTGCGGTGGCACAAGCGTGAAGCCTGCCGCCTCCAATTGGGATGCCTGCTGTGTGAGCCATTCCAAGAAATAAAAATTATCTTCGGTTTTTTCTTTGAGTTCGAAATAACCATTGCCGTTGTTGAGAAGCCCGAAGGTTTCCAATTTTTCCAACCATTTGGATTCGTAGTTGAAATTGCGAATAACCTTTGAAATTTTGATTTCATCCTGCGCTGAAAACTCCAGCGTAGTGCGCTGTTCCTTCAAATCACGCCAGAGAAATGCGGCACCGGGGTACAGCATTTTTACAGAAATGCCCCAGGTGTTCCGAAACCAATCGCGGATAGGCTCCAATTGGCAACCCAACATGCGCCGATGCCGAATAATATCAAAACCATCCGCTTGAATATCCAATGCTGATACCATCCGCAGAATAAACTTCTGAAAATAGGTTTTGACGCTGGCTTTGGGAATATTTAATTCTTTTTTATTCAAAAAGGGCTTCACCATATTGCCATTCACATGGGCGAGGCGGCACAGTTTTTGATCTACAATTAGCCAAGCCGGTATGTTTACAACCGGGATCACCTCATGCCGATGAATGTGCCAGGGCCCTTTGCTATCCGAAAGCCACAAGCGGTATCGAACGCCTTCCTGCGTTTTTTCAAAATAAAGATTCGGCTGCAATTCTTCTTTCGTTGTTTCCAAGAGGCAGTCTTTGACCAGCACCCGCCGCTCCAATTGCCAGCAAATCGGCAGTTGATATTGCAAAATCAATTGCAACAACTCATCCAGTTTCCGATGGATAAAAGTGGTGATGTTGCGCTCGATTTCTTCCTGATTAAGCAATTCGGGCAAGGATTTAGGCGCTTTTTTCGGCGGGCTGAACTTTTGCTCCAATGTTTTGGGCTGCAGCTGCTCGATGATGGCAAATAATTGTTGGCGCAGGGCTGTCAATTCCAATCCAAAAGGCTCGATGGTATGCGGAAAAGCCTTTTGCTGAATGTGTGCCAATAAGCCCTCCGGGTCGCGCTGAACGATATAAGCTTCAGGAAGAAAGAGGGTTTCTGCTATTGGGAATAAGTTATAGACAATTTCATAAGAATCCTGACCGGATGATTGCATATTGAAGAAAATTGGCTGCAAAAATAAAGAAATTGAACTAAACCCACTAAGTTTACGGCAAAGCAAATTGAAGGATTTTATTCTTGCATTGCATGAAACTCTCCATTATCATTGTCAATTATAACGTCAAATACTTCCTGGAGCAGGTGCTGCTGTCGGTGCGCAAGGCAGTCTCTCCTCTTGTGGGGGGCGGAGAGGAGGTGGAAGTGTGGGTAGTGGATAACAACTCTGTGGACGATTCGGTGATGATGGTAAAAGAGAAGTTTCCGGAAGTGAAATTGATTGCAAATAAGGAAAATGTTGGTTTTTCAAAAGCAAATAACCAGGCGATTCGGGCAGCATCAGGGGCGTATGTGCTGCTGTTGAACCCCGATACAGTGGTAGAAGAGGATACGTTTAGCAAGTGTATTGCCTTCATGGAGGCGCACCCGGAGGCGGGTGGGTTGGGCGTGCGCATGATTGACGGTTCGGGGAAGTTTTTGCCGGAGAGTAAGCGGGGATTTCCTTCGCCGTGGGCAGCGTTTTGCAAAACATTTGGCTTATCGGTTTTATTTCCCAAATCAAAATTATTTAATGAATACCATCTCGGCTATCTAAGAGAGGATGAAGTCAATGAAGTAGAGGTCTTGGCTGGGGCTTTTATGTTCCTGCGGCGCTCGGTACTCGATGAGGTGGGGCTGCTGGATGAGGCGTTTTTTATGTATGGCGAAGACATTGATCTGTCCTATCGTATTCTAAAAGCAGGGTTTAAAAACTATTATTTCCCACATACCACGATCATACACTACAAAGGCGAAAGTACTAAAAAAGGAAGCCTCAACTACGTTCGGGTGTTTTATCAGGCGATGATTATCTTTGCAAAGAAGCATTTTCAGGGGCGGCAAGCCAGCTTGTTCGTCTGGATGCTGCAATGGGCTATTTACTTTCGGGCATTTATCACGCTGGCTACAAATCTTGTGAAAAAAATTCGCTTGCCCTTGCTAGATGCAGCCTTGATTTACGCTGGGTTGTTTGGACTCAAAATTTTCTGGGCGCATTATTATTATAAAAATCCTCACTATTTCAAGGACAATATCTTACAGTTCAATTTTCCATTATACACTTTCATTTGGGTAGCTACGGTTTATTTCAGTGGTGGGTATGATGAATGGGGCAATCTTCGGCGATTGGTGCGGGGGTTGCTCGTGGGCACGCTTTTTATTGCCGCCGTGTATGGCTTTTTGGATTTAGAGTATCGGTCATCCCGGGCGATTATTCTACTCGGTACGGCTTGGGCAATTGCCAGTACAGTGGCACTGCGCATATTTTTGCATTTTTTGAAATACAGAAATTTCAATGTCGGGCGAGAGCGGGCTAAAAATTTAATTATCGTGGGATCCAAAGCCGAAAGCGAAAGGGTAGAAAAACTTTTGCAACAAGCACAGGTGCAAAAAAATCTGATTGGGCTGGTAGCACCGCAGGATGATATTGACCATAAAATTTTCCTGAGCGGCTTGTCACAATTGGCAGAAGTGGTGCAGATTTATAAAATAGAAGAAATTATCTTTTGTTCAAAAGACGTTGCTTCTCAACATATTATACACTGCATGAGCCAATTGGGTGCCGGTGTGGAGTACAAAATCCTACCTGAAGAGAGCCTGAGTATTATCGGCAGTACTTCTAAAAACACGATTGGTGAACTGTACACCATTGACATTCGCTTCCGCATTGCTGATCCGCGCCAACGCCGCAGTAAGCGTACTTTTGATCTCCTGTTTTGCTTGTTGGGAATTCTTACGCTCCCTTTTCAGGTACTAATCATAAAAAATCCAACTGGTTTTGTGCGAAATCTTTGGGCAGTACTGATGGATAGAAAAACTTGGGTGGGCTATGCCCGTACAGAAGAATTGAGTTCCTTGCCAAAGCTACTAACCGGTGTGCTTTCGCCGCTGGATGCGCTTCCTATCAAAAACGTCAACGCTCCTACTGCACAGCGCCTCAATTTTTTGTACGCTAAAGACTATCAGATAGCCAAAGACCTGACAATTATTTGGGTGGCGTATCGGCATCTCGGCAATTTTTAAAATTTGCTCAACAACACAATCTGCCCCAGATAGTACAAATCATGGTGAATAATGTTTTAAAAAATCTTACTCCAAATTTGACTTATAGCTTTAGACTTTAATTTCTCATATTTTTTCCACTGATTTTCAGTCAACAAAGGCTTCAACTCTGCTTCTTTCTTTTTGTTAATTTTAGTTCCATGATTATACATCGCCCAAGTATTCAATTTGGCATCAATCACTTCCTTTTGTATGATTTGAGCATATTTCAGATTGAGCGCTTTTATTTCCGGCACTTGTCCTACTGAAAGATCAAGCTCTTCCTGCATTTTGATGGTCATCTGCTCGGCTCTTTCTTCTGGCGTACCCGGATTGTTGAGGGTTTGCCCATTTGCAAGCTGAAATAAGCCGAGAAACAATACAATGCTAAATAAGATTTTCATAATTGGCTGGTTTTTATGTTGAGATTATTTGCTCTATTATTGGAAGTAATGCGATTATACACTTCTTTATAATCCGGTGCATTCGTTTTCATCACTGTGTCCCAAAAATTATAATACAAGCCGTAGTTGCAATTCGAGCGTGCATGGTGCATGTTGTGGTGCGTGGAGGTATTGATCCAGCGACCAATAGGGTGATCAACAAATCCTCTGGGGAATAATTCATAGCCTAAATGCCCCATGATATTAAAGAATAGCGACCAGGTGGCAAATAGAAATAATATAATGGGATGAAAGGGGATCATAATCGTTGCAATAGGCACGATACCTATTTCAATAAGGGCTTCAAAAGGATGAAAAGAAAGCGCTGCCCAGGGCGTTGGGTTCTTAGAAACATGATGTACTTTGTGCAATAGAGGAAACAACCGGGCATGGTGCATCAGGCGATGTATCCAATAAAAATAAGTATCATGCAAAAAAGTTAATAGAAAAAAAGAAAATACAAAATAAACCCATCCATATTCACTGATAGTAGTATAGATCTTGGTAATTCCCATTTGCCTCAGAAAATAGATGCCCACTCCTACGAGTGCGAAGAGCATCGCTGTGAAAATAGAATGCTGCACCTCATGCCAAATACGACTCCCCTTTGGGAATTTGGATTGAATTTTCAACTTTGCAAAAGATTGCTTCCAAAGGATGTAAAAAATCAAAAACATCAAACCTGCAAAAGTGGCATATCGGAAAAAAATAATCAAGGCACCAAGCGCCCATCCATTTATTAATCCGAATTTTTCAATCAAAAAGTACATCATCGTTATTCGTTTGGAGGTGTGGAAAAGCGGGTGGTAGCGCTTGCTGCCACCCAAAGAAATACTATGAAAATCAATTGTAGTCTATTTCGTAAGTTTGCCCGTTGATCGTCACTGTAGCCGTGCCATTGCCATTGAACACAATGCTTCCTGAACGGCTAAAGCCACTTCCGCCATTTACACTGCCCGTCAGGGTGAAAGTCGCAGCGCCACTCACAATGTCAAGGGTATTTTTGCTCACTGCCAGATTCTCCACACCGATAGTCAATTCAGATACAAAACTGCTGCGGTTACGCACCTTGGAGGTTTGGTTGCCGCTTCTGACATAAGTGCCATTCAAGGTCCAGGAACTACCAGTGATGAGGTTATTCACTGTCCAGTTACTCACTGAGCTATCATCTGAGATCATCCTTGCCGTTTCGTATGCTCCGTTTGCCGTCCAGTCATAATCAATGGAGGTAGGTACCATCAGGTTATTGCAATTGATCATCCATTGCCAAGTGGTAGCGTAAGAAGCCGTGATATTGGCATTGTTCACCGAACGAGTCACTGTAGAATCAAAGGTTTCCCCGCAATCTCCACCCAGAATCGTTTTTTCGGTGTACCGAACTGCAATTTGAGTAGCATCGGCGATTTCATTTGAAATGCCCCCTGAACTGCTCATCAGTGCTCCTTCCAGCACAGCAACCACTTCTTCATCGGAAAGATTACTCGCATTGTCATCAGACTTGTTGCAAGCCATCAAACTAAAAGCCAGTGCAAACACTGCTAAAGAAAAAATAGGTAGATTGTTTTTTAATTGAAATTTGATTCTCATGGTCTTAAATGTTTAATAAGTGATTGAAGTTTTTAAAAATCGTTAACGAGCACAAAAGAAATCCAAAAACGAAGGCAAGGCAAATCATTTCAATGATTGGTAAGCATCTTTCAACGAATGGAAACGCACTTGGCTGCCGGCAATTTTAAACATTTCTTTGAAAATCAAATTGTTGAACAGGAAATTACTGTTATTCAACCCTTAAAACTTGGAGCAATACCGCCATTCATAGTACAAAAATTGCCGTTGGTTGAAAGCTTTTGTAACAAGCGCCTAAAGTATCTATCTTTGAGCGGCAACTATCAATAAAACCCGGAAGTATAAGTACCATGACTATGCAGGAAAAAATTTTCAATCGCCGTTTAGAAACTTTTCTGCACCTTTCTATCTGGAGCATTTTTGTATCCATTTATGTCATCATTTTTGCGCGGTTTATGCCCTACGAAATCAGCTTTTTGCGTGGTCTGGCAAACGTACTGCCGATGGCATTTTTGTTCTACGCCAATATCTGGCTGGTGGATAGGTTTATCGAACGAAAACATTATATCGCTTTTGGATTTATTACGATTTGCCTGTTTATGGGAGCTACTTTTTTGCGGATGAAATTGAATACACTTTTTCCCGATATACGCCGCGATATGCTGGGCATTAGCCCCGAGGAAGGCTGGTTTTTCGGCGCACTGTTTACCAATTTTAGTTTTGTGGTGGTCGGCGTATTTTATCAGATGCTTTACAATCGCTATCGGACAGAAAGGCGAAACCTCGCCATCATTAGCGAGCAAAAAGAGGCGCAGCTACAGGCGCTCCGATCTCAGATCAATCCGCATTTTCTTTTTAACACGCTCAATAACATCTACTCGCTGGCAGTTGTCAAATCCGACAAAACAGCGGGCATGGTGCTCAAATTATCCAACCTCTTGCGGTACGTCATCTACGATGGCAAAACCGAACAAGTGGAACTCAAGCGGGAAGTAGAGCAAATCCAGGAGTTTATTGATTTATTTCAGATGCGTAGCGAAGTGCCGCTGAACATTCAATTTGAGGTATTGGGCACTACCCAGGGCATAAAAATAGAGCCCATGATCCTCATTCCGATTGTTGAAAATTGCTTCAAACACTGCGATTTTGACACAAATGACCAAGCATTCATCCGAATCACGCTGTCAATTCAAGGCGGCAAGCTCCAATTCAAAACCGTTAATTCCAAAGATGATCGCAACCAACAAAAGGATCAGGTCGGGGGTGTTGGGTTGAATAATATCAACAAACGCTTGGAACTGAAGTATAAAGAGGCGTTTCAGCTATCGGTTGTGGGAGAAAAAAATGTATTCGAAGTGAATTTGGTTTTAAATATCGAGCAAAAAACTAATCATATTGCATTGAATTAAACGCCCGCTTTATGGCAAATATGAAAACGCTTTTGGTAGATGATGAATATTTGGCGCTCAATTTACTGGAGGAGTTTACCCGCCAGGTGCCCGATCTGGAAATTGTGGACAAGGTCAAATCGCCCATGAAAGCTTTAGATATTTTGAATCACACACCTATTGATCTACTTTTTCTTGATATTCAAATGCCCGTCCTCAGTGGAAATAACCTGCTCAAAACATTAAAAAACCCACCATTGACCATTTTTACCACCGCTTACAGCGAATACGCACTGGAAGCTTTTGACCTCCAGGCGGTAGATTATCTGCTCAAACCCTTTTCTTTTGAGCGTTTTGTTCAGGCAGTCAATAAAGCCAAAGAGCAAGCTAAACTGTACGAAAATGAGAATCCTATCATTTTGCCGAGCACCAGCCGCGATTTTTTTTCTATCAAAGTGGATGGAAAGATCGTAAAGGTTTATTTCGATGATATTTTGTTTGTGGAGGGATTAAAGGAATATGTCCGAATTGTATGCCGTGACAAGCGTTTGGTCACTTTAGAAAGCCTGAAAAACCTGGAGGATTTGCTCCCTCCGGAAAATTTTATTCGCGTACACAGATCTTATATCGTAGCTAAAAATAAAGTCCAGGCACTTGATGGTAACCTCCTGGAAATTAATAAGCATCAAATCCCTATCAGCCGAAGCAAACGGGAAGACATCATATCTTGGATTTTTTATAAATAA
>CAZGJN010000062.1:0-12957 GCA_964526645.1 uncultured Saprospiraceae bacterium | reverse complement strand
CAAACTTCTAAATTATAAAAGTATGACAATAAGAGATTTTCCAGTAGCAATCATAGGTGCAGGTCCGGTAGGCATGGCTGCCGCTGCACATTTGACAGAAAGAAATATTCCCTTTCTTCTCTTCGAGGCTGGCGAAAGCGTAGGATTCAACCTTCTCGACTGGGGGCATGTACGGGTCTTTTCTCCTTGGCGATACAATATTGACAAAGCTGCCGAAAGACTTCTTTTGGATATTGATTGGGTAAAACCAAATGAAGACGCTCTTCCAACCGGTGAAGAACTGGTAAAGCAGTATCTCCTTCCACTCTCTTTTCACCCAAGCATAGAGCCATCCCTTCATCTTTCCAGCAAAGTCATTGCTGTCACTCGCAAAGGGCTTGACAAGGTGTGGACGGCAAATAGAGAAAAAGTGCCTTTCATCGTTAAGGTCAACCAAAATGGTACAATTCGAACATTTGAATGCAGTGGCGTGATCGACTCCTCTGGCACCTGGCAAAATCCAAATCCTATAGGCGTAGGGGGTGTATGGGCAACAGGTGAAATCGAAAACCAACACCGAATTGCTTACCGCATCCCAGACATCCTGCATAAAGATAAAACCCGCTATGCAGGCAAGAAAGTCGTGGTAATCGGAGGTGGACATTCTGCCATCAATTCCCTTCTCGATTTAGCCAAGCTAAAGGAAGAATACCCCACCACCGAATTGCACTGGGCTCTACACACCGAAAAACTGAGCCAGATCTACGGAGGCAAAGAAGACGATGCACTCGAAGCAAGAGGTGCTTTAGGTATTCGAATTGAGCAATTGGTCAACTCTGGGCAGCTTCATATTCATACTCCCTACTATATTCATGAACTGGAAGCTGAATCTGATGCCATCACCGTAAAAGGCTACGTCAAATCAATATACACTGAAATAACCGGTGTTAATGAAATCATCGCCAATACCGGAGCAAGACCAGATTTATCCCTCCAGCGAGAGGTACGTGTGCAGATAGATCCCGCACTCGAATGCGTACCTGAACTGGCAGAGTTGATTGACCCCAATATCCATAGCTGCGGAACAGTGAGGCCGCATGGGGAACTTGAACTCCGACAACCAGAGCCCAACTTCTATGTCGTGGGTGTAAAAAGCTACGGCAGGGCACCAACATTCCTAATGGCAACCGGCTATGAACAGGTGAGAAGCATTGCCGCCTGGCTCGATGGAGACATTGAAGCAGCCCGTAGAGTGGAACTCGACCTGCCCGAAACGGGTGTATGTAGCTCCGGTAGTGATGATGGAGCTGCCTGCTGCGGTGTGCAGCCTGCCTCATCCACAAAAGAAAATCAAGCAGCTGCTTGCTGCACTCCAGTTCAATCAGAAAATAACAATCAAAATTCAAATCAAATGGAAAAATTAGTAAAAGTAAAAAATGAAGAACCTGTAGAAGTAGCAACAACAGGTTGCTGCGGAGGCGCACCTACTACCAATGCAGATGCATGTTGCAAACTCGATGAAGAGAAAAAAGCCGAAGGGGAAGCAGGTTGTGGCTGCAATTCAGCACCCTCCACTTCTTCTGCCAAGGCATCTGCTTGTTGCGGATAACAAAGAATTCGTTTGCTCACCCGACCTGGCCAGCTCATTTTGGGCTGGCTTTTTTTAACCCAAATCAAGCTGCATCATTTTTTATGTTCATCGTCTTAATAAATCAGATAGATATGAAATGATTAAAAATAGTGCTTGTTGCGCCAATTGGGAAAACTGCTGTCCCAACTCAACCTATGTAGGGTATTCCGTACTTCCTACCGTTATTGCTTCCCTGGCAATGGCTGTTGGCGGCATGTCAGACGCTTTTCTGTACGCCTACTTGCCCGTTCACTCCGCATCTTTAGGACTGGGTGCAATGGCCTTAGGCATGATATTAAGCATTAACAAATTTGTTCGCTTCTTTTTCAATCGTTGGGTAAATGCGCTTGTGTATCCCTTCGGGCTTAGGAACATCCTGTTAGCTGCATTACTTATGGCTGCCTTCACTTCACTTTCCTACCAATTTAATATGCCACTTTGGCTATGGTTAATTAGCCGAACCGCCTGGGGTGCCGCCTATGCCATGTTTCGCTTTGCATCAGTACAATATGCTGATTTAGCCCATTCTAAAGCTAAGGCTATCGGCATTACAACCGCCCTGCGTGAGCTCGGTCCAATTACAGCCTATTTCGTGGGGCCTTTGCTATTGGCAGCATACGGTCCGCAAATCACTTTTTCAGCAGCTTCGGCTTTGAGCCTTGCATTTCTACCCTTTGTCTTCATGCTTCCTCTTATGAAATCAGAATCCAATCATCCGCAAACCTTTAAATTCCAAAAAGGAAACTGGCTTGATGGATGGACGTTTATTTCGGCTTTTCTGGTAGATGGCCTCATCGTGGTTGCAATGAGTTTACTCATCAATTTTAAGGAACACCAAAATACCAGCAATATTTTATGGATTACTGCCAGTTTCATTGCACTACGCAGGGCGTTACAACTGATGGTAGCCCCAGTTTCAGGTTGGTTGGTACAACGCTTGGGCTACAAACGGGCATTCATGGCTTCAGCATTGGCTTTCTTACCGGGCATAGCTTTGCTGGTCATAGATTTTCCTACTGCGGGCATACTGCTGCTTTCCCTCGCTGCGGTGGTGAACAACGTAACCTTGCCACTCTTTGCACTGCATGCCAAAAACACTGCCGATAACTACAACACCTTCACCAAAATGGCTACCGCCAAAGACATGGGCGGAGCTATTGGTGCGCTCACGGGTGTCTGGCTTATTCAGCACATAAATCAGCAATTCCTCTTCACCGGGATTTTTGCTCTTACTGCAATAGTCATATCTAAAATTAAAAATAGTAAATTTGTAAATCAACATGGAACACATTCAGCACATTCATAATGAATTTGGAGAGCACCTCAAAAACTTTATCCGAACCAAGGTAAAAGTAGAAGAGGATGTATTGGATATTTATCAAAACGTCCTTCTCAAAATCATTACCCACATTGATACATTGCAAAAAACAGAAAGTCTGAAAAACTGGATTTTCACCATTACCAACAATCAGATTATTGATTATCACCGAAAGCGTAAGCCCATTGCAGATATCGGTGATTTCGATGACACTTCCTTAAAAAATACAAACCAGGAAGATGCCTCTGCCTATCATCTTATGGAAGGCTGTATCCATAGCCTGATTGCCCAGCTGCCCGAAGAATACAAAACCATTATAGAGCAATCCGAAATAAAAGGCATTAGCCAAAAGGAGTTGGCCGAAAGCTTGGGGATGAATTATGTAACCCTTCGCTCCAAAGTACAGCGGGGTAGAGATCGGCTCAAAAAAATGCTTAATGATAGCTGCCTCATTGAGCAGGCCGCCCTGGGAACCGTCACCGACTGCAAGCCAAAAACAGCTTCGGAATGCTGCGGATCTGCCAACACCCCCTGTTGATGAGTGATAGTTAAGGAATCACAAGATTCTAAGGAAGGAAAGAAAGCAAACACCTAATTTGAAATATTGGACTAAAATCCGCAACCTTAGCTGGAGTACATACCTTTAAATATGACCAACGTAATCATCAAGAATTGGTCAATTTTCTCAGTAGTTAAATTAATATGTTAAAAAAATAATAACTTTTTTCAAGCCAAAAGCCTGTGTAAAACAAGTAATAGCAAATGGAAAAAGATAGAGTAAGAGAAGCATTAGAAAAGTACGTAAGTATCTCTGCTCAAGACTGGGAATACTTTTCAGAAAAACTTCACTATAAATTTTTTAAAAAAGGCGAATATCTTACCCAATATGGCCAAATCGAAAAACGTCTATACTTCCTCATGGACGGGATCGTCATGCATACAGTAGTAAATGATGGCTCCACTTCCGTTATTGATTTTGCATTTCCGGGTCAATTTTTTAGCTGTTATTCATCATTCATTACACAAACGCCAAGCGAGTTTGCCATTGAACCAATCACAAAATCAGTGGTCTGTTTTTACATTACCTATGATGACCTACAGCAGGTTTATGAAAATACTACCTGCGGTGAGAGGATCGGAAGGTTAGCAGCTGAGCAGCAGTTTTTAAAAAAAACGGACAGGGAAGTCACCCTGCACACGTTGGACCCAAGAGAAAAATACCTTAAACTCCTGGCTACACGTCCTGATTATATATTGAAGGTTCCCTTGAAGTTACTCGCTTCTTATCTTTCCATAACTCCAGAAACCTTGTCCAGAGTCCGGAATGATATTTCTTGATTTCAATCAAGGCGGTTCAAAATGATAGTCATGAACTTTGCCAAAAAAAATTAAATCATGGCATTCTTTATAGGCGTATTATCCTTCAACCTCATCATTTGGCTGGTTAGCTGGTACTTTAAAAAAGGTCCATTTCAAGGTTTTTGGGCAGCTGCAAGATTAGCACTTGCGCTTATGTTTACACAAGTAGGCATTGCTCACATTATTAAACCCGAAAGCTTGTCCTACATGATTGAGGGTTTCGTCCCTCAAGCAACTTTAGTAATTATTCTTACAGGTATTTTTGAAATGGTAGTGCCTTGGGGCTTACTCATTCCCAAATTCCGAAAATGGACAGCTTATGTCCTTATCACCTATCTGGTAGCAATATTTCCCGCTAACATTAATGTTGCTGTAAGTGGGCTTACAGCACCTGGAGGTTTACCGAGTGCATCATGGTACACATGGAGTAGATTACTTTTCCAACCGGTATACATCCTCTGGGTATGGTATGCAGCTTTCTTTCACAAAAAAGTGAAAAGCAACATAACCTTTCTGGCATTTCTGCCACTACTATCCATCTCTTTGGTTTCATTTACCTTTAAGAATATAAGCACTTACAAGGTTAATGTCCTTGTTTCAAATCTTCCTGCAAAAGGAGGAGAGCTTTACATCGGTTGGTACGCCGATGAAAATGGGTTTAGAGAGGTTTCAAAAGCCAAGTACAAACAGATAGTCAAAGTGGCAAATCAAAAGACCATAACAATCCCATTTGATGATATTGCCCCAGGCACCTATGCCATATCTACCTTCTTAGACCAAAACGGAAATGGTGTCCTGGACAAAAATTTCTTCGGTGTTCCAACTGAGCCTTATGGCTTTTCAAATAATGTGTACCCAGCTATGCGTGCTGCTTCATATGAAGAAGCATCTTTTAAAATACAATCAAATTATGAAATCAAAATAAACCTGAAAAACTAATCATCTACTTTACGTTGAACATTGCCCACCGCACATTTGCCCACCCTCACCCATGTGCTTCCAGGCGGTGTGGCAAAGCCACGAGTTTAATAACGGGCAGTTCCGCAGGGTTTTTCCCCCAGCCTAAAAAAAATCCCCGCCCTTCATTTAAAATATAGCGTTCAGGGCTTGCACGGTCTTTTCTTAGGCTTCCGTACAGCCAACCCGCAACCCTGCTTCACTGCCCGAAAACCACAATTCCCCACCACCCTTTCAGCGGTGTAGGGGGTGAGTAAAGCATAAGTTTGTTTATTGCCAAATGATATAAAGACAATTAGAAAAAAAGGTAGTGGGTCAAATGGGTTGATTTGCTTTTCAGATTTCGCAAATCTTCAAGATTTACGAAATCTCATCCACTCTTTTGCCCCATTACCGAAAAAAATACGAGAGCTAACAGCACCTAAGAAAACATGGGGCGGACAGTGGGTTTCCGCAAGGTTCGTTCTTTGTAGCAACCTTTGTTACGGGCGGGCAGGAAAGTGCTTTGAAAAGCCTCACGTTTCGTAGCTGCAAACCGTCAGCAGCCAGGGCAATTTTCCCTTTGTGGTTTTTGATCGCCAGGACGACAATCCCTACCGCCTGGGTTTTAAAATTGTGGAAGCCGGCAGTGTAGATGGGGTAGAGGAAACCGATGGGGTAGCAGTGAGCAATAAAAACTTGGGAAGCCGATACCCTAAGGGATTGTTGGTGGTACAGGATGGTTTCAATACGGATGCCAACCAGCCCCTGCCACAAAATTTTAAGTTGATCAGTTGGGAAAAATTAGAAGCGCTCCTGCAATCGCAAGGAAAAAAATAGCTTGGGTAAGATAAAAGGGGCTGTACGAATTTGTACGCACCCTTCTATCTATGCGTTTACATACATCGGACGGTTTTACTTAGTACCTTCCAGTTGCTTGATCTCATATTTGGCACGCTCGCCATATTTTATACCTGTAATTAGTTTATAAGTAGCGATCGCATTGTCTTTTTGACCCATTGCTTCGTACACTTCAGCCAAGCCAAAATTACACTTATCTTTATCTTCGCCTTGCGCCAGTTCTACCGCTTTTTTAGCTGCTTCGAGGGCTTTCTCTTGCTGTTTTTTACCTTTCAATCCCTCTGACAAATAGTAATAGGCATCAGAAGTTTCTTTTTCTGCCAAAAAAGCTTCTGAACAAGCGATTGTGTTGTCCCATTGTTTTTTGCCCCAGGCTACGGCAGCGAAGTTTTCTGCTTTTTTATACATTTCGGCAGCCTTATCTGCCTTGTCGCTGGTTTCTGATACCTTTCCGGCTACCAGGTAAGCTTTTACGGCTTCCACCACATTGTTTTTAGCTTCGAGCGCCTGTGCGCGTCCGATGTAGTTGGCATAAAATGTAGGATTGTAGGCAATCCCATTTTCATAGGTTTTGAGTGCCTCGTCATTTTTTTTCTCCTTCAAGAGCTGATTCCCATAGGAATAACAAGCCACGGCACCATTACTTTTAGCCAGTTTTACCACTTTTACATCTGCTTCGGAGGTAGAATCGGCAGCTGCTATGGCTTTTTCAAAAAGCGGCAGCGCCTCCGCATAAAGCTTTGCTTTGAGCTTGGTGAGTCCCTCGTTGTAAAGCGAAGCCGCAGTAGCATCGGTTTGTGCAAAAGAAGCCATTGTAAATCCTAAGAATAAAACAATCAGCGTGAAAATCATTAGCCTTTTTCCCATTTTTACATACTGTTTTGGTTAAAAAATTGGGGCAAAAATACTTTCCCTTTGGCAAAAAGGAAAATTTTATGATAAGCAACAGCATTTTTAGTCATTTTAATGCTATTTTTTGAGATTTACTGCCAGAGCGGATTTACGGGTATCCAGATTTCTTCTTCCGAATCGGGAGCTGCCGTTTTATAGCGGTTTCCCAAAACTTCAAAATGCGGTCGGTCATCCAGCGCATGGGATGAATTCGGAAGCCAAATGTCAAAAATGTATTGAAAAATGCGAGGATCGCCGCTGCTGCCTTTGTAATCAAAAACAGCGTAAGTGCCAGCGCCTAATGTAAAAGTTTCCATATCCGGCGGGATATTTTCAAAGGCTGATACCTCAAGCGCCGCCCATTTTTCAAATTCATTGCCAGCGTTAAAGTCTGTGAAATAAGAGGCACTATAAATCTGCATCGAAATCAATTCATCTGTTAGCTTTCTTTTTATTTCCCTGCGTCTGGGCATGAAGCTTTTCCAAAGCGCGGCCGTCTTATCGTTGGTTAAACTCATGGTGCATCGGATGCCCACCAGTTTTTTCTCGGTTAATGTTACAATTCTCGGAGTCATATTTTTTAATACTGAAGTGGAATTCAAAAATAAGATTTTAACTGCACAGCCTGCGCTCGTCTTTCCTGGCATTTTGCTAAGAGGGAACTATATTTCTAAAATTGTAAATTTCGTGTTAATAAAATCTTTTAAAATGTTAAAAAAAAGGAAATTTTTAGTTAATTAATTGTTAATTAGAATGTCTAATTTTCGGGCATTAAAAACAACAAACTTTTCTATGCGAATTTTACAATCTTTCTCACTAGTTCTTTTTTTCACAGCTTTTACTTGTATTCATTTAATGGCACAAGTGACTACTTCCTCCATCACGGGGATTGTTTCGGATGAAAACGGCGAACCCCTCATTGGAGCTACTGTGAAAGCTACACATGTACCCTCAGGCACTATTTACGGCATCGTCACGCAGGAAAATGGTAGGTATAGCATTCCCAACATGCGGGTGGGTGGTCCATACAAAATCGAAGCCAGCTATGTCGGCTACGCTGCCAATGCTCAGGAAAACATTTTTTTGTCTTTGGGGCAAAAACTGACGCTGGATTTCAACATGCGCTCGGAAGGCGTTAACCTGGAAGGCGTAGTGGTGACCAGCGAACGCGACCCCCTGCTCAATGGCAAAAGAACAGGGCCTTCCACTGCTATTAATCGCAACTTGTTGGACAACCTGCCTACCATTAGTCGTTCAGCGGCGGATTACACCCGCCTCAATCCAATGGCTTCGGAAGGGGGCTCCTTCGCAGGGCGCAATGATCAATTTAACAACTACTCGCTGGATGGCACCATTTTTAACAACCCCTTCGGGCTGGATGCTGCTACGCCAGGTGGGCAAACGGACGCGCAGCCTATCTCACTGGATGCTATCGAGCAAATCAGTGTATCCATTGCTCCTTATGATGTGACCCAATCCGGCTTCACGGGCGCTTCTATCAATGCAGTGACCAAGTCGGGTACGAACCAGTTTCACGGTACAGCATTTGGCTATTTTCGCAATAAAAACATGATCGGCGATGAGGTAGATGGCACAGAAGTGGTACGGGGAGACCTGCAGCAGCTACAAACCGGTTTCAGCCTGGGAGGCCCGATCATCAAAGACAAGGTCTTCTTTTTTGCCAATTTTGAATTGGAAAATCGCTCGGATTTGGGCTCTTATTTTATACCTGATGACGGTGCCAATACGGGCGGCTCCAATGTATCGAGGGTGCTACTTTCTGATATGGAATTGGTAGCGGAGCTGTTGAGCGAGCGCTATGGCTATAATGTGGGGGCTTTTCAAAACTTCAAACACGATGCCGATAACCGCAAAGGTATTATCAAACTTGATTTTAACCTGAGCCAAAACCACAAACTAACGGCTTCTTACAACTTTCTGGACGCGTTTAAGGATAAGCCAGCGCACCCTTCTGCTATCGGGCGCAGAGGACCTGACTTCTTGACCTTGCAATTCCAGAACACGGGCTATCGCATCAATAACAAAATTCAGTCCGGGATCATCGAATTGAAATCTTTCTTTGGAAATAAATTTGCCAATAAATTACAGGTCGGCTATACCGCTTTCCGCGATAGCCGCGATCCATTCTCTGAGCCTTTCCCTGTATTGAATATTGGTAAAAACGGCACACGCTACATCATTGCCGGGCACGAGCCATTCTCCGTCAATAACCGCCTGAATCAGGATGTATTTCAAATTAATGATAATTTTAATATCTACGCCGGTAAGCACACCTTGACTATCGGCGGGGCCTTTGAACGTTTTAATTTTGACAACTCTTTCAACTTGACGAGCTACGGTGTCAGGGTATTCTTCCCGGATATTCCGATTGAAAACTTTGAAACTTTTATCAAATCAGGGGATTTCGATTCGGAAGTGGATGCTGCACGCGCTGCTTTTGAAAATAATAACCGCAATGATAACTGGGCACTGGCTGAAACCAACCTGGGGCAGGTATCGGGCTATGTGCAGGATGAGATTGCTGTCAATGACCAGTTGACGATGACTTTCGGCTTGCGCATAGATTATCCTTTGTATTTTAATACCTCAACGTTGATCCAGGAAAATATTGATCGCAAAGGCGGTTTATTGTCAGAAGGGGGTACTTATGATCCCTCCATCGTTTATTCGGATGAAAATGGCAATAATGTTACTTTTGATCATACCACCCTTCCTGAAAATAACCCATTGATCAACCCGCGATTTGGATTTAATTATGATGTGAAAGGAGATCGTTCCGCTCAGTTGAGGGGCGGCACAGGCTTATTCTCTGGCAGGTTTCCATTTGTGTGGATCGGCAATCAGGTGGCTAACCCGGACTTCTTTTTTTACAATGTGACAGATCCGGATTTCAAATTTCCGCAAGTGTGGCGCACCAATTTAGGCTATGACCAAAAATTTGGCAAGGGCTGGATCGGTACGGTTGATTTGCTCTACACTAAAGACCTGCAAGCCCAAATGGTGCGCAACTATGGTTTGAAATTGCCTACGGGTACTTTGCAGGGGCCAGGTAGCCGCCCGATTTACAAAACAGCTGATCGGATACTGGTTTTTGGCTCACCAACGAATGCTTATGTTTTCACCAATACGGATGTTGGCTATACGTTGAATGCTTCGTTTTCGGTGGAACGTAACTGGAATAACACCTATGTAAAACTGGGTTATAACTACCTTCAGGCAGAAGATGCGGCTTCTATTGACGCAGAAATTTCCTCCGACGCGTATGATCGCAACCCTGCAAATATCAGTCATACCAATCGGCCTTTGTTAGCGCCATCGCTCTACGGCAATCGCCACCGCATTTTGGGTGTGGCTTCCAAAAAGTTCGTATATGGCGCTGACAAATGGGGCACTACCATTAGCTTATTTTTTGAATATGTGGAAGGTGGTCGCTACAGCTATACTTACAGTGGCGATATTAACAATGACGGCTCTGGCTTGAATGATTTGATCTATGTGCCAACGGATGGCGAAATTGATCAGATGAACTTCACCGGCGATGCAACAGCGCAACGTACAAAGCTCAAGCAGTACATTGCCCAGGATGAATACTTGTCAGAACGCAGAGGCGAGTTTGCCGAAAAATACGGGGCACTTGCACCCTGGTACAACCACTGGGATTTGCGCATTCTTCAGGATTTTTATGTGAGTGAAAGCAATAAATTGCAACTCAGTATAGACGTATTGAATGTAGGTAATTTGATCAATTCCGGTTGGGGTGTGCGGCAGTTTGCTACACAAACCGGTCTGGCACAACCACTTGCGGTGTCAGTAGATGCCAATGGCGTACCTACTTACAGCTTTGATACCTCCCAAACGCAAACGTTTTTTAATGACTTCAGTTTGTTGAGTCGTTGGCAGTTGCAATTGGGATTGCGGTACGAGTTTTAATACCAAAGTGCTTGGTCTTAGGGAGCTTTTGGGTTTCCTAAGACCACCCTTGCACTTCAGAATAAGCACGTTTTTTACCTCAAACAGGTAGGGTTTTTTACAAAAGTTACGGTAAAATGAGCATCACGACCGCATTTTTTTAAAAAAGGCCTTCATCAGCGTGCTACAATCCGCTGCCAAAATACCGTATGCCACTTTCGTTTTTGGATGCAAGAGTCCCTTGCCGAAGCGCATAAAACCACGCTTTTCATCTTCTGCACCATAAACCAACCTTCCGAGTTGCGCCCAGGCAAGCGCGCCCGCACACATGGCACAAGGTTCAAGTGTAACGAACATGGTGCAATCATCTAAGTATTTGCTACCCAAACAATTAGCCGCAGCAGTGAGGGCAATAATTTCGGCATGTGCGGTCACATCATGGAGTTGTTCCGTTTGGTTGTAACCGCGTGCGATAATTTGATTTTGGCACACCACAATAGCGCCCACGGGTACTTCTCCCAGTTCGTAAGCTTTTTGGGCTTCGCGTAGTGCCTGTTTCATAAAGTATTCATCAGAAAATACAGATAGCATGACCTTACTGCCCCCAACTGGCATTAAAATATGTGTAATCAAACAAATTCCTCAACCCTGGCTCGTGGCAAAATCGCGCATTACATCCACCAATACTTGCACACTTTCTTTTGGCATCGCATTATAAATGGAAGCTCTAAAGCCACCCACCGACCGATGTCCTTTTATTTCTACAATACCAGCGCCTTTGCAAGCCTCTAAAAATGGTTGCTCAAACTCGGCTTTGGTAGCCAGGAAAGTCACGTTCATCAAGGAGCGATCTTCCTTAGCCGCAGTCCCTACAAATAGTGGATTTGAATCTATTTCATCATAAAGCATTTTGGCTTTTTCTTCGTTGTACTTCGCCACAGCAGCCAAACCACCTTTTTCTTTTATCCAGCGCATCGTGAGCATGCTCACATAAATCGGAAACACCGGAGGGGTATTGTACAAAGAATTTTCGGCTGCAAGGATCTGATAATTCAACATGGAAGGTAGCGTTCGATTGACTTTCCCCAGTAGGTCTTTTCTTACGATAACAACAGTGACACCCGCTGGACCGACATTTTTCTGGGCACCTGCATAAATCAACCCGAATCGCTCAGTTTCAATCGGGCGACTCATAAAGTCAGATGACATATCGCTCACCAATGGTACGGCTGTTTGGGGTAGCCAATGGTATTGTGTTCCAAAAATGGTATTGTTACTGGTGAGGTGCAAATATTTGGCGGAAGCAGGTACTTCATAATCTTTGGGTATAAAAGTGTAGTTCTGTTCTTTTGAAGATGCCAATACCTCTATTTTTCCAAATAACTTAGCCTCTTTGATCGCTTTGTTTGCCCAAGTTCCTGTATCCACGTAGCAAGCGATGTCGTTTTCATTCAGCAAATTCATGGGCGCCATAAAAAACTGAGTGCTTGCCCCACCTGTCAAAAACAGCACTTCATACTGGTCACTCACATTTAGCAATGTTCTAATTAAATGCGCTGCTTCCTCAATAATAGCAGTGAATGCGGCACTCCGATGCGAAATCTCCAATATAGAGAGCCCACTGTCGTTTAAATCTAATACGCCTCTTGCAGCTTGCTCCAGCACCGAAGTAGGCAAAATGGCAGGTCCAGGACTGAAATTGTGTTTTTTCATTGTATTAAGTGTTTTTATCAATTATCAATTCAAAGACGGGCACGCTGCGCCCAAAAAGTCGGCACAAAAATATATTTTTTCCGAACAGAAAGCCATGATCATTTTTTTCGCTTCTTACAACTTCCTGATAACGAGCGCAGCGTAAGTTTTTTGAAAAATTATTTAAAAAAACTTGACAGTGTAACGAAGTGTTCCTACATTTGCATCCGCTTTCAAAAAGACGAAGGCAAAAATAATTGAAGGGTAAGTTTGAAAAAAGTTTTATCGAAAACTTTGGCAAAATAAAACCCATACATTACCTTTGCAATCCCCAAAGCGGAGAAGGCGGGAGAAGGGATAG
>CAZGJN010000061.1:0-14188 GCA_964526645.1 uncultured Saprospiraceae bacterium | reverse complement strand
AGGAGCCGTAGGATCAAAGCCGATGTAGGCAGTAAGCATGCCTTCTTTCAATTTTTCATCCAGGCCAGGTGTTATGTCCTGGAGCATTCCGCGCCAGCGTAGTTCATCAAGAAAATTCATAGTTGGACATTCAAGTTTCAAAAGTTCAAGAGCCGCGCAAATTTATCATTTTTCTCTATAATCCTTTTTTTAGAGGTAGCAGAAAATAAAAACTGCCGAAAGCGGTAAAAAATTCCCTTTCGGCAGTGCTTGTTTATTCTGAAAATTTAAAAAAAATTATCCTTTCACTTGTTGTTCCAGCGCTATGATGCGCTCCTGTTGTTGCTGGATTCTTTCGTTTTGTTCAATTAAGTAAAGGGTTAATTCTTCCACTTTGCGCAACAACTGCATAGAAAAAGTATTTAAGTTCAGCCCTGTATCCTGAATTTCTTTTGCAGAAGGAACATCAGGCAAGTGCTTGTTGTTGCGGATAAAGGCATGCACGTCTTCAATTTTTGCAAGGGGATAGTTTTGCTCAAACACAAAGTCAGCTACGCTTACAGCATTACCGTTGATTTTTATTTCTGCAGTGTTGCCTTTCATAGTGATTACCGTGTCGCCTTTGCCATTTTTGATCGTCAAATCGCCATCGGAGATGCCGCCGCCCAGGGTGAGCGCACCGGATTTGCCGCTCACGTGGAAGGTCGTATCACCGGAGCCGTTTTTGCAAGCAATTTGCCCCTCGTAGCCCTCCAAATGAACCGTAGGTTCGCCAGATGAATTGAGCAACAAGAGATCACCATCGTGTTCATTGCCACCGGCGGAAATATTGCCAAATTCGCCATTCAAATGGATGGTGAGCTTTTCTTTTTGATCCATGATGACCAGATCGCCATCGTTGCCATTGCCACCGATGCGAATATTACTCCTGCCGCCATCAATATGGACTGTCATCTCATTATCAGCATTTAAGAGGCGGAGGTCACCATTATGGTTGTTTCCACCGGCAAAAATATTACCAACAGCCCCATCGAGATGAATGGTCATCTTATCGGCTGAATCGAGGAGCCGCAAGTCGCCATTGCTGCCGCAGCCACCTGCGTGGATATTGCCTTTGTCGCCATCCAGATGAATAGTAGGTTGACCGTCTGCGTTTTGTACTTGAATTTTTACAAAATTACCTTCCATAATCTTTTGGATTTTTTTGGTTAACAGAAAAATGTTTAGAGCAGAAAATTAAATAAGCCTTTATGAATGAACGAAGAACGTTGGTTAACTTTTTGTAAGAAAAATATTACGATATTGTAAAGTAAATTAACGCAGTAGCTAAGAAATTGAAAAGAAAAGTAAAAGCGTGTTAATTTAAAAAGAGTACGCGCCTTGTCTTACTGCTTGGCGCAATTTGAGGTATCAAATTTTTCGATTAAAAAAGTTCGATCTGATTTTTTGCTAATGCTGCGGCAGGGAAGGCTTCTGGAGAAGAGGGCTCAGCTGGCGGCAGCATGCGTTTGATAACCCGAAGTTTGTGGGTATAGCGGTTTTCGTCGTGGCTATAGATGCCAAAATGATCGAGGCTATCTATACGAACTTTGCCAAAGGCGTGCAGAATTTGGTTGTTGGGCATTGAAATGCCGGTGTGTACGATTTTTCCCTGGCGATCCTCAAAGAAAGCAAGGTCTGCAGCTTGGATTTGTTCAATAAAATCTATGGTTTCACCGAGATAGACCTGCTGAGCGGCTTCGCGGGGCAAGCGAATGCCGGCAATTTTGAAAACCATCTGAATCAGACCAGCGCTGTCAATCCCAAAAGGCGTGCGCCCGCCTGAGAGAAAAGGCGCATGAAGGTAGCGACGGGCAATTTTCAGGATAAAATCAGCGGTAGCAGCAATGTCCTTAGGAAAGACTGCTTGCCCGCTGAAAGTGTAGGTTTCATCGCCAATTGTTAGGCGAATGCCGTCAAAATCAGGTAGTTGTGAGCCCAACGGAATCGGAAAAAAATGATCAGTAGCCATAGCGGCCTGCATGAGCTCGAGGTTGTAGGCAAAGAAATCCTTGTAGTGTTCGTACTCGCTTGGGGTTATAGGTTTGAGTTGATTAGTAGCTACCCAGCCCACCAAGTTGTCCCACTCGCACCTTATTTTTGTCCACTGCTTGCTTTTTGTTTCAAGGATTTCTGCCATTTCACCAAATAGCAATTGCGATAACATCTCGCTGGTATCGGTTGCAGAGGCTCGAATCGGGACGATGCTAAATGGGCAAATAGCGTAGGACATGGATTTAGGATTTACGAAAGTAAAACTTTATGAAGCAAAAGCTCCGGGTGCGATTCGTTCGCAATGCGTTTAGGATTCATTTTCGATTATAGTTTCAAAAATAATAAATATCTGTTAAAGTCCGTTCAGTTGAAGATAAATTCGGTTTACCTTTGGCAACAATTCTTTGGTCAGAAGCAATTTTATTGCTGTTGGCGGTATTATTTTACAATAACTTTATCCCAAGAATGAACAAAAAAATTACGTTCTGGACGATTTTGCTGATTGGCTCATTGCGTATTGCAGCTCAGGACCAGCATTTTACGCAGTTCTATGCAGCACCGCTCACGCTGAATCCTGCACTAACTGGCACCTTTGAGGGTAAGTATCGTTTTGCTGCTATTTATCGAGATCAGTGGCGCAGTGTGTTGGAGAATCCCTATATCACTTTTGGGGGGGCTGTAGATTTGAGATTTGAGCGGGCTTCCCGCCGAAAAAAGTCTTACGATGCTTTTGGTGCCGGGGTACAATTTTTTAATGATCGGGTGCCTTCTGTTGATTTTACTACCAATCAAATTATGCTGTCGGGGGCTTATCACAAGGCTTTGGACAAAGGCAAAAGCCAATTTCTTACTGTAGGGGTGCAGTTTGGTATCATGCAGCGGAACATCAATTATGAAAAATTGTCTTTCAACGACCAATTCAACGGAACAGACGGCTATACCGATCCTACCCGGGAAGTGTTGCCAGAAAATAACTTTTCTTTCGGCGATATATCGGCGGGTTTGCATTATTCCTTTGCACCCAAAAAGAGTGTCGGGGTCTTCTTGGGCGGTGCGATTCACCACATTACGGAACCTCAAACGAGTTTTTTTGTAAATAGGGGAGAGGATGAAAATGCGGAATTTGTCGGAGATAGTAAATTACTCCGGAAATATACCCTCCACGCAGGGTTTCTGATTCCTATCGGTGAGCGGGTGCAGCTTACACCACGTGGTTTAGCTTATATGCAGGGTCCACATTTGGCGGCTAATGCAGGCTCTAACATTCGATTTCTAGTAAACGATGTGAGTGGCACGGCACTGCATGTGGGTGGCTGGGCGCGGTCGGTAAAAAATGAGGACAGCAAATTTTCGATGGATGCCGTTGTGATGATGATGGGGATAGAATTTAATAATTTCCTGATTGGCTTTAGCTACGATGCCAATTTAAATGTATTGAATATCCTCAACAAACGCCAGGGTGCTTTTGAAGTTTCTATCGCTTTCCTTGGGCAGTACGAAAGTGATACGGTATTGTGTCCTAAGTTTTAAGGATTTATAATTCAATGTTTTCCACGATTTCCAGTCCATAGCCGATGAGACCAATTCTACGCTTTGGGTGATTGGTGAGGAGGCGTATTTTGGCAATACCGAGGTCGTGTAGCATTTGAGCCCCCACGCCATAGTCGCGCTGTTCCATATCTGCGTGTTGTCCACCGGTTTCGTAAGCTCGTAGGCATTGCAGGATGGCATCTGAATTTTTGTAATGGCGCATATAAATAAGCACACCAGCACCTTCCTTTGCAATATATTCCACCGATTTTTGGAGTTGGTTGCCGTAGTTGTTAAAAAGATAGCCAATAATTTCGCCGGTTTCACTGGAGGAATGCACCCTTACCAGCACTGGTTCATCAGGTTTCCAGTCGCCTTTTTTTATAGCAAGATGGACTTCATCCGTTAGTAATTCGCGAAAGGGAATGACCTCAAATTCCCCGTAAGGCGTAGGAATGTGCAGCGAAGCTTCTCGCTTGACCAGCCGTTCCGTACGCATCCGATAAGCGACAAGGTCTTTGATAGAAATAATTTTCAGCTTATGTTTTTTGGCAACTTCAATCAACTGGGGTAGGCGAGCCATGGTACCATCGTCATTCAAAATTTCTACCAGTACTCCCGCAGGATAAAAACCTGCCAGTTTTGCCAAGTCAATTGCTGCTTCGGTATGCCCGGTACGGCGCAACACACCGCCACTTTTGGCGCGAAGCGGAAAAATATGTCCGGGTCGAGCATAATCTGTTGCTTTGATATTGGGATCTACCAAAGCTCGGATACCCGTAGCCCTGTCATAAGCAGAAATACCCGTAGTGCAGCCATGCCCAATCAGATCAATAGAAACGGTAAATGCAGTTTCGTGAAGGGAAGTATTAGACGAGACCATCATGTTCAGGTCGAGTTCATCGGCTCGGCGCTCGTCAATGGGTGCACAAATCAAACCCCTGCCGTAGGTCGCCATAAAGTTGATAATTTCGGGGCTTACACACTCTGCTGCACAAATAAAATCGCCCTCGTTTTCGCGGTCTTCATCATCCACAACGATGATAACTTTGCCAGCTTTAATATCTGCGATGGCTTCTTCAATCGTATTCAATTGAAAAGAGCCTGCCTGGTTATTCAGGGAATCCGGAGGATAAGCCATTTGAATAGGCGTGTTCATACATAAGGCTTTTTTGATCAAAATAATTGAGCTAACACTTCGGTAGAATGCCGCCAGCTAAAATGCTCTTTTACAAAAGCGCGAGCGGCATTACCGATTTCAATTTGCCTTTCAGGGGCTTTGAGCAATTCGATGATTTGTTGCGCAAATGCTTCGGCACTTGCTGCCACCAGTATCGCTGTATTGACAGGCGCTGCGATGGCATTGTTTACCTGAGGGCTTGTAATACATGGCAAACCCATTGACATGGCTTCCAGTATTTTATTTTGCTGCCCACTACCCAAGAAAATGGGGCCTACAAAAATCTGACTCGCTTGATAGGCTTCCCGGATGTCCTTTAGCCATCCAGATACATTTACTTGTTCATTTTCAAGCCGTTTTACCTCTGGCGATGGCCTTGCTCCTGCGATTAACACTTTGAGGTTTGGGAAAGTTTCCTGCACCAGTGGCAATACGCTTTTTATCAGAAATTTGGCTGCTTCTATATTGGGATGGTAGCCCATATTGCCTACAAAAGCGAGCTGGTAAGTTTTGGCGATGCTTGCGTCGGGTTTGAAAAAATCAGTATCAACGCCGTTAGGGACGATATGAATACGCTTTTTTTCAGGAATTTGAAGCAAAGTTCTATCCTGGTGAGAAATAACAGTGTGATTTTGAAAAGCATAAAAAACGCTTGCTTCGTACGCTTGGAGGCGCTTGGCTTCCATACGAAACAGGTGTTTGATGATCCCTCTTCGTGCTTGCTGGGCGCGGCGCTGCATACCCACCGAAAAAGCATCCATGTAGTCAATTGTTTTGGTAGCACTCAAACCCTGGGCATAGGGCGCCATTCGTATCAATTGGCAATAAATATGATCGGGGTTTATGTTTTGTACCAGTTTTTGAATTTTACGTTTGATAGAAGGCGAATAGAAATAGCTTACTTGCAAGGGCAGTGCGCTGAAAATCCCCCGAACAAGGTTGAAAAAAATTTGGTAGGAGTGTAGCCGGAAGAGATGAATTTGCTCACAAAAGCTTTGCAAATGCTGCAAATCTGCTGTTTGGACGGAGTGTTCACTCAAGGCGATTAGCGTGATCTCATATTTTTTGCTCAACGCTTTGATTTGATAGTACATTCGGAGCTTGTCTCCTTTTTCAAGCGGATACGGAAATCGAGATGTTAAAACGACTAATTTCCTCACGATCAATCAAAAATTTTATGCCCAAAGGATTGAGAAAAAGAGCGATCCGATGTGGGCGCACCAGCTTTTTCCTTTTTTAACTGCTGATATGTTTCCAAAACCTTTTGTGCAATTTGACGACTATCGTACTGTTCCAAAACGAATAATCTCGCTTGTTTTCCGAGCTGACGTACTAAATTTGGCTGATCGTAGCATAACCGCAGCGCTTCTTCAAATGCCGAAACATCATCCGCAATCAGCACTTCTTTTTGATGTACCGCATCAATACCTTCCAGCCCAATATGGGTTGTGATGACAAGGCGCTCCAGTGCCATTCCTTCCAAAATCTTGATGCGCATACCGCTACCGGAGAGCAAGGGTACTATCATGATTGGATGACTTTTGATAAAAGCGGCGGCATCGGCTACTTCTCCATGTACGACCACATTAGGCATCTTCAGGCGTTTTAGCCAGGCTGGGGCATTTCGCCCAGCGATGTGTAACTGAAGCAGTGGAAAACGAGCATGCAAAGTTTTCCAAACTTTTTCTAAAAACCAAATTAATCCTTCCTGATTGGGCATCCAGTCGAGCGAGCCAATAAAACCAATGGATAAGGAATCCTCCCGGGGCTGGTCGGGCGCTGCATAATGGGCAATATCTATGCCAACGGGCGTGACCACAGATTGCCCGGTGTAACCAAGAAAGTGAAAGATTTCCTGATCGCGCTGGGTGATAGGCAGGAGTAAATCGTATTGATGCAATTGATTGATTTCGTAGGCTTTTAGCTTTTTGCTCAGGTGCTGTATATACCACTTTTTCAGAAAAAAAGAAGCGTTTTTTGCCACCCGATGCCATATTTCAAACTCGACATTGTGTGCACGCATGGCAATAATAGCATTGGAATGTGCCCGAATGAGCGGTATGTAGGGCGCCAGATATAGTGTTTCCAATTGTATTACATCAAACCTTTCCAGCTCAAGCAATGCTTTCAGCTTTTGCTCAAAAGCCTGCGAACAAAAGCGGGCGACGTGGTAAGACTTGTTTGAAAACAAATTGAGGAAAGCATCAAAAGGCTTGACGCGATTGTCTATTTCGATGGTTTGAATATCAGCATAATGGTTAAAGGAGCTGGGCAGTTGCTTCAAATCAAAAAAATGCTTTCGGGTGTTCATCGCCAGGAGCTTGACCTCGCAATCCAGTTCACACAATGCCCGGCTCAGGCTGTTTACTGCAATAGATTCCCCATCCTTGAGCGGGTATGGAAATTTTTTGCACAATTGGAGTATTTTCATGTAGATAGCATTTGGCTGCTTTTCAAAATGGGCGAACCAGTTTTTTGCCAGTTTTTTACAAAAATGTAATACTGAACGCGCCACTAAAGGTAAAATTTTTCTGAGAAGGACAGGCAACTTCTTCTCAAAATATTCAGTAAACCAACTCCTCTTCTTGTTGCCAGGGGGGCGATACCAGGCACAAAAAGCGAAGTGCTTCGGTTCCGGTATTTTCGATGTGTTGGACGGCACCCGCCGGAATTAACACTAAATCTCCTGCCTGAACCACATGTTGTGCTCCATCAATGTAGGCAATGCCGCTGCCTTCTTGAATAATGTACACCTCTATGGAATGCCGAAGGACATGGGGCAAAGATGCCATTCCGGGCTCTATGCTTGCAAAAGCAATGCTGTACGGCACATTTACCTGGTCATTTTTCGGGTGTAGCCATTCCTGGATGATGGTTTTATCGCCAGCAACAAAAGATTGGACTTGGGCAATTGATTTTAATAGCATGACTTATTTTTTGTCAAAAACATTATTTTCTGCAACCATATCCGCGAGCCCCTTAGTGGGGTCAATTTCCACTTTTAAAATATTGCCCAGCCCCTGTGGGATGGTAAATTCATAAGTAGGATTTACCCATTGCCAATCAGGCAAAACAGTGTAAGTAGCTTGTCTATTTTCTTGAGGTTTGTTACCCCGCATCAAATCCAAAGGGATTGTAAAAACCGCTTGGCTACCATCTTTGTAAGAGACTACCACGTCAATAGGCATCGGCATGCCGCCTAATCTTTCAAGGATGATGGTGGTGCTCTTTTGCTCCTTTTCTTCCACGGACTGGATCCCATATTCAATAAAATGAGTGGTATTCACCCAATATTCTTTGTACCAGTCCAATTCTAAGCCCGATTCTTTTTCAAAAATGCGGATAAAGTCGTTTGGGTTCGGGTGCTTAAAACGCCAAGTGTAGAAATAGCGCAGCAAGCCCCTGCGGAATGCCTCTTCGCCGATGATGTATTTCAATTGATTCAGGAAAACAGCCCCCTTGCTGTAAGCGGCTCTGCCGTAAGCAAAGTTGGTCATAAAATGGTCAGCGTGTGTGCTCATTGGCTCTTCATTGCCAGACTGGACTAATGCCATGTAGCCTTTGTAGTTGCCCTCTTGTGGGTTTGCTTGGGGCTTCGAGTCCAGAATCAGTCCCTCTGCTTTCAGGTAGTTTAAAACTTCTTGCTGCGCATAGCTGGTAAATCCTTCATCCATCCAGGCATACAAACTTTCATTCGTGCCAAGCATCATTTGATACCAACTATGCAGCAACTCGTGCACCGATACGCTTACCAGCGCGGGGAGGTTTCCTTCTCCTGTGATAAAAGTAGCCATTGGATATTCCATGCCGCCATCGCCAGCTTGAATAAATGAGTACTGATCGTAAGGGTACTGCCCATAATTTTTATTGATAAAATCGAAAGCTTTGTCCATGATGTTGGGTAGCGCCGCCCAGGTTTCTTTGGTTTTATCATTCTTTTGGAAAAAAAAGTGCAGCGTAAGCCCGTCTTTTCTTATTAGGGTAGAGTGGGTATAATCAGGATCTGCCGCCCAAACAAAATCGTGCACATTGGGGGCTATAAAATGCCAGGTCAGCTTATCGCCTGCTTGTTTGACAGGGTTGTCCGTATATCCATGCCCTATTTCTTTAGCGTTTTGAAGATAGCCTGTACCACCGATAAGGTAGTTTTTATCAATTGTGATTTTAACATCAAAATCCCCCCAAACGCCATAAAATTCTCTGCCAATGTAGGGATTAGCATGCCAGCCCTGGTAGTCGTATTCGCACAGTTTTGGGTACCACTGCGCCATGGAGTAAGCGATTCCTTCTTCATTGTTGCGACCGTTGCGCCGTATTTGTATCGGAATTTGTGCCTCCCATTCCATATCGAAAATCGTAGAACTGTGCGGCAAAATAGGCTCCTGAAGCACAACTTCAAGGATCGTACCCGCTACTTCGTAGGCGAGGGGCTTGCCATTTTGTGTGAGGGATTTTATTTTTTCATAACCAATTTCATCTGGTTTTAGATGAAAAATTCGATCTTTTACGCGGCGGTCGGGGTCAGGTATGTTGCGCGACCGGGTGTCCATAGCACTACCTGGCTGGAAAGCATTTAAATATAAATGGTAAAAAACTTTATATAAAGTATCTGGCGAATTATTGATGTAAACCAAATTTTGTTTGCCTTGGTATTGATGTTTTTGAATATCAAAATCAATTTCCATTTTGTAGGCAACTCTTTGTTGCCAGCGATCTGATTGTGCAAAAGCGTTGAAAATCAAGAAGGTCGCTACGGTGATTCCAAAGATTTTTTTCATCAGCCTGATATAATTTTGTTCCAAATTTAGTTTGTACGAAGATTAAAAGTGCTCAAATATAGGAAAAGCTATCAAAAATGAAAATTTGTACAATTTGATTTCAGTATGGAGAGCAGGAGTAATGGGCTTATAATATTTGATACCATATCAAACTGAGCATACCCGCGCCCATTATTACAATAATAATTACAAATTTTCTTTTAAAACGATAAAGTGTAAATAAGGCAAGCGCAAAAATCAGGAGAGACAGCCAGTCGTCAATGGTCGTTCTAAACAATTGAAGCGCTGTAATCCCTATCAATCCTACCACTCCGGCGCTAATACCATCCAAAAAATTGTGTAAAGCCGGATTCGCAATGATGCGTTCCATGACTTGATGCCCGATTAAAGTAAATAAAAAGGCAGGTAAAAAAATGCCGATGGTCATCATAATCGCCCCCAGCCAACCGCCTCCAAAATATCCCACAAATGTGGTGAAAATGACTAAAGGCGCGGGCAGCAAGCCTGATAAGGCAATCCCGTCGAGAAATTGCTGATTGGTCATCCAGGCATTAGTAAAAACTGCATCTTGCTGCATAAAAGGAATCACGGTGTAAGCGCCGCCGAAAGTAAGCAGCCCGCCCTTGAGTCCGCTAAAAAAAATCTGCAGGGGTGTGCCTTGTTGGAAGCCTGAAGCGCTTGTTTCTGAACTTATTAAAGGCTGTAATGTTTCAGTTGAAAATGACAAGATTGCATATAATATCAAAGCAATTCCTAATAACGAAGTAATAATGAGGTTCTTTCGCATCCAAAAAATATAAGCAATACCCGCTGTAGCGAGAATAATTAAAAAATGAATACCCAGAAAAAAAGAAATACCTGAAATGCCCGCAATCGCCCAAAGGCGATAATTGATTAAAATATGCGCACCGATTCGATGTACTGCCCTGATAATCAAAGCGATTACGGCAGCTTGAAATCCAACAAAAATAGCAAGCACCAAGGAGGATTTAATGCCAAATGTAATATAAAAAGCAGTTAATAATAATATCAAAACAAATCCCGGCAGCATAAAACCCAACCCTGCAAGAAATCCGCCCCAGCGCCCACCAGCGAGCATCCCAAAATAAACGCATAATTCATGGGCTTCAGGGCCCGGCAAAGCCTGGTACACCGCCAAAACTCTGTTGAATTTTTCGGGGGTAATCCATTTTTCTTCCTCTACCAATTCCTTTTTTATCATGGCGATTTGTGCAAAAGGGCCACCCCAGGCAAGCAAGCCAAATCTCAAAAAACGCCAAAAAATCTGGGCTTTGGCTTGATAAATTTTCCGTTGATCTTCAGTCATTTACATTAAATTTGGGTTCCAGTTATGCCATACTTAAGCAATATATTTTTCACATCAGGATATAAATTTAAAACTACTTCATAGCAATTTGATTGATAAACAGTTAGTCGGCATGTGGAAATGATACAGTTATGCCCTGAAAACCAACTTTGGCTTTGATTTTAGTGTTAACCTGAGAAGGTAAAAAATATTTTGGAACAATTGTTGCCCAAAATCAAATTCATTTCATTGAACAAATTGGCTATTTGACGTACCTTTGCCATACCTTTGGAAATCAAAACCCAAAATGTGAGTCTCTATGAATATTACATTAAATACAAGAATCGGTGTTCTCATTGTGTTGGTGGTACTTGCCGCGCTGAGCCGCCTGATTCCACATCCCTATAACTTTACGCCGATAGGCGCCATCGCCCTATTTGGCGCTGCTTATTTTACTAAACGCGCACTGGCCTTTCTCGTGCCTTTCGTTGCAATGTGGTTGAGTGATTTAGTATTGAACAATGTGGTCTATGCTAAGATGTACCCGGCTTACTACCAGGGCTTTTCCTGGTTTGGCAACGCATGGGTGTATGGAAGCTTCGCATTGATCGTGGTGTTGGGTTTTTTGCTGCTGCGCAAGGTGCGCGTAGTTAATGTCTTGACGGCGAGCTTATTAGCGTCTATATTGTTTTTTCTGGTAACGAATTTCGGGGTCTGGCTCAACAGTCCGGTTTATCCTCAAAATATGATTGGATTGATCACTTGCTATATTGCCGGACTTCCATTTTTTGCCAATACCCTGTTAGGGGATTTATTCTACTCGGCGCTTTTATTTGGCGTATTTGAATGGGCGCAAATGCGTTATCCCAGCCTTAAATTAGCCTGAAAAGGAATATGCGTTATCCCGAATTTTATATGCAAAAATTCGGGATAACGCATGTTTAAATCTTAGTTTTTGACAATCAATGACTTGGCTTTAAAGCCTTTGTCTGAGTTCACTACACAGAAATATTGCCCCGAAGCGATGCCTTTCAAATTTAGAGAAAACCGCTGCAAGCCAGTATTAACCCGCCGATTTATAGGTGTTTGCAGTAAAGCGCCTTTGCTATCGAATAAGCGAATCGTGACAAATGCCTCTTCCTTTAATTCTAATTCTATTGTCGCTTCGCCCTCTTGCACCGGATTCGGATAAATGCCCCTGATGTTCATCGGAGTGGCAAGAGTACCAATTTCTTCAAGGCTCGTGGTTTGATCCTCCGCAATTGGAATCAAAGAAGTGAAGACTTCAATGTTGCCATCGTTGCTACGCCCATCCGCCCAAAAAGGAATGGCGTAATTTGAAGTAGTGACGACTTGGGTGTATTCGCCTACGCCGAAATCGGCATTCGATTGCCCAATCACGGAAAAATCGCTGGCTGCTGCAGCTACCGCAAAGTCCGGCTCAAAGGTGTCGCCGCCATCTCTTGAGACGGTCATGTAATAACGGGTTAGCAAATTATTGGGGTCTTCTCTGCGGTCATACCAGGTAATAACCACCTTTCCTGTTTCATTAACCGCTATGCTTGGAAAAAACTGATGCAAATTTTTATTAGTATCTGTATTCAAAATACGAGGCACTGACCAGGTTTTGCCATTATCAGCTGATTTTGAAAAATAAATATCCAGTCCCTCCGAAGCTTTTGCAGTAGTGCCATCGGCAGTCCAAACCACATACAAAGTCCCATCGTAAGTATCACCTGACTTGTCCACACGCAAATGAGGGCAGGGATACATTCTGCGGGCATCAATCCCCACCACAGCGCAAGTGCTATCCACGCCTGGAGGGAAGCAAGGCAAGTTAAAGTCGGATATGCGAACCGGCACAGAAAAGGAAGCGCCGCCATCAGTGGATTTGCAATGGTATAAACCGAAAGCAGCTTCGTCATTTGTAGCGCCAGCGAATAGCAAGTGCACGTTACCAAAGGCATCTACATCAATGCTGCTGAATTGAGCAAAAACGATTTCTTCGGGTGTAACATCCACCGCCGAAAAGAAAGTATCACTGGTAGTAGGCTTTGTTTTTACCAGTATGTTGTAAGTAGTATCACTCAAGTTAATTTCAGTATAAGCTACATATACGTTACCTTTTCGAGAAGATTGTACATCCGCTGCCATCCATTGTTTGTCCACTAAGCGACCGGTGGGAGTCTCTGCATCGCCACTGAGTTCTCCACCATCAATGAAGGTTGTTTGTCGCTTCCAGCTTGCACCTCCATCTTCGGAAGTTGCCCAATGCAATGCCATTTTAATGGTAAAACTAAGGTCAAGTGTGAGCGTAAGCCAGGAAAAATAAGCAACGCCACGATGATCAAACACAATAATCGGGTCGCCGCCACCTACCACTAAACTAAACGGAGGCAGGTCATTTACCCCATTAAATTGACTCAGCTGCCAGGTCGCCCCAAAGTCTTTGGTATAATAAATTGGAAAAGAAAGCTCCGCACCGAGTAAGCCCCCCGTGGAGAACTTCATTGCTCCTACGATGATATTGGCAGTATCGTTGGGGTTCACAGCAGCATGGATTTCCGACTCGGTTTCCTGGGATTCACTGATGGCATTGTCTTGCGACCTGGAAGTGAAAATACTCGACGTAGCATTGGGTACAGCAGGGCTTGCGTTTTCGGGCAACTGACCACTTTGGATAATTGCCTGAATGTCCTTTTTTACTTTGTTTTGGTAGGCAGTATGCCCCATTTGATAGACCCATTGCTTGTCGCGCGGTTGCGCATGACTGTTAGAAAAAATGGAAAAAATGAAAAATACAAATACAATTCCGGTTTTTAGAATAGCCTCAAAACGATTCATATGATTGGATTTAATTGTGAAAAGAAAATGACTATTCCGGCTGTTGCCGAAAGAAGGGTGTTATATGCCTTGCAGTAGGAAAAAATTGGAGATCGGTAGCAGTTGTGGCGCAAAAATAATCAAACAGGTCATTATACCAACAAAAATATAAAAAAATGATCATGCAATGCTAAATTTGTCGGTTTTCAGGCCTTTTTGAGGAAATGAAGGTCATTGCCTGTTGCAGTATTTTTATACTAAATTGTTTTGCAATTGGCCACAATCACAGAATTTTTATAGATTTAAGCACTCAAATCGAATCATTTTTTAAATCACCCAAAACAGTTATTCGTATGAAAATATGTTGCAAACACTTGCTTTTATTATGCCTTTTCACTTGCCTGGGTATCGGTGCTGTAGTAGCCCAGGAAAACGAGACCAAATCAGATTCTACAAAAACAGAAAAGAAAGAGAAAAAAGAGGGTTTACCGCTGGAGCCTGGCCGGAAATTACATCTCAAAACCGACGAAGGCACCTGGATGAACCTCGATGTGAGCC
>CAZGJN010000060.1:0-14403 GCA_964526645.1 uncultured Saprospiraceae bacterium | reverse complement strand
CGCATCCTGTAAAGTTATTACTTTTTTTTGCTTTATTTAGTGCGTAACTCCTGAATATACATAAAATTGTTTTATTTTTTAAAATTAAAAACAATTTATTTTTTTACAAAAATTAGTATCCCCTCTTTTTTTTTACTCGAAATTTGCAGCAAGAGAAAAATTTTGCATAATGAAAAACCTATTCACCTTCATCGGTTTGATACCCTGGGTCGTTTTTATACATATCTGGCCTATCCATTTTCTGCCTGCTCAAAGCATTTTTGATGCCCTTTCCTATCAGGAGGGGCTAAGGGTAGATATAAAAATGGACATGGATTCGATGCTGATCAATAAAAATACGTCCAATGAAATGCCTGCCACATTGACTTACAAGGACGAAGAAGGTAAAAAAAGGGTGTGGAATTTAGAGCTGGAAGTGCGTGGCAAGTTTCGTCGCAGGGTTTGTCCTTTTCCGCCGCTCAAGCTCAATTTTCCGAAAAAGGAATTGAAAAACAACAATTTATCTGATTTCGACGAACTCAAACTCGTCACGCATTGTGTAAATGACCCACAAGGAGATGAACACATCCTGCGGGAGTATCTGGTGTACAAGTTATATCAAATTTTAACGCCTATCAGCTACAGGGCTCAGTTACTCCGCGTGAGATACCAAAACACCAATAACAACGAAGCTTTTACTTACTATGCTATTTTGCTGGAAGATGAAAAAGAAATGGCGAAGCGCGTCAACGGCAAGCTTTGTGAAGATTGCTTTGGGCTACAGCGCGCGCAATTTCAGCAGGAAAATATCCATATTCACGACTTATTCCAATTTATGATCGGCAACATGGACTGGAATACCGCCATGCTCAGAAACATGAAAGCACTGCGTTCTATTGATGATAACTACTATTTGCTGGTGCCCTACGATTTTGATTTCTCCGGGTTAGTCAATGCCAGTTACGCTATCCCCGATCCTACTTTTGGGATGAAAAATAAACGCGACCGAAAGTTCATCGGGTTCGCCCAATCCAATGAGGAATTAGCAGAAACAATTCGCCATTTCCAGTCAAAAAGGGAAGCGATTCTGAGCTATGTGAAAAACTTCAAACTGCTTTCCAATGCTTCTCGGCAAGACATCTTGCAATACCTGACGTTTTTTTATGCTCAATTGGAGCAAGGCATAAATATTCAAGAAACCTTAGTCTATTCACCTGATGAGTAGAATGTTCGCTTTCCAGATTTCGTAAATCTTTGAGTTGTGGGCCATTACCAATTTTTCAATTGCCAATATCCAGTCTTTTTATCAGTTCTTTTGGGTTTAATTTCCTCAAATCCAGCGTGAAAGCGATACGATTCCAATAATTGCCCCTTTCCGCATAGCGATTTTGAATATTGTTGGATTGTATGATTGGAAAGTAAACAGCAGCAATATCCTGTACGAATTCCAATGCGATACCGCCACTCCAGAGCAATTGGTCTTCAAAGGTATCACTCGTGCCAGTGGGCATGGCATTGTCGAAATAACCAATATCAAAATAGGGCTTCAGGGGGAGTCCGAGTAGTACCCGATCCGGTAAATCAGCTATCATATTTAGTGCTAAGATGTAATTATTGCTGCGCCCCAGGCTAAAACCATCTCCAATGGTGTTTTTCATACCGCCGTCGCGGATAGTAATTTGCTGCGACCAAATGCCCTGCCCTTCGCTTCTGCCAAAGTAATAATCGTCCAAGCGGTAATCATTAAAGCCCTGCGCCGTGAGGTTGAACGCCCCTGGGAAGATCGCTCCTGCTTCGCGGCGAGTATTGTTGATAAATCCGCCTGCAAAAAGCCGAAAGCGGATATTTTTATCTGCCTGATAAGTAAAACTGCTCTTCCACTCCAGCGAGACTTTCAGGTAATGCTGTTTTCGGTCAAAATTGTCTTCATACGTTTGTTGCTCCAATGCCAGCGAAAATCCGAACGGATGGAGTTTCCGGCGATTTTCACCCAAATAGCGCCATTCGTAGATGATTGTATTGTCCTGTTTTTTACCGATAAAATTACCCGATAAAGAGCCGAATCGAGGAAATTCCTGGCTCAACACAATCGCCCGCCACTGTAGCTGTTGATAAAAATTGCTGGCAGGTTTCTTGCCCAATTCTACTGTCAAAGAAGGAACTAAGCGAGTGTATCGCAGTTGATAATCAAATTTGAAATTTTGATCAAAATGAAAACGCTTCACCCCTATCCCCATAGTAACCGACTGAACCAGTCTTGACTGGGGGTAGACATGCAACTGTGCATCCGCCAAACCAAGCACCGAATTGGTGGCAAAGGAATACATCGGAATAAGGGTAACATCAAAACTTTTGAAAGGCAAGGTAGTGTTGTAAAGTGCTAAGCCCAGCATATATTTGTCATACTGATTCCAAGCCATAGCCGGTGACCAAAATAACTGTGTACGCTGATCATCCTCTGGCCCCGGCAAAAAGCGAAGTTGAAAAGGCTCAATTTTCGACCCAGACGGCTTAATGTGGTTATTTTTTCGATTAATATCCCACAAAAATCGCTCGGCATCGAGTGTCAATCTGTCGTAATCATCCTTTGGCAAAACAATATCCTGCTTTTTATCAAAGCCCTGATACCATTGCCGAAAAATAATTTGCTCGTCTTTCATGCCATTCAACACAAAAGGCGCAGCCACCTTCCCTTTATTTTTAATGGTCAGCCGTAGACTGTCTGTTCTTTTTTCAAGGTGCGTAATGGCATAATCGAGTTTGGCGTTTGAGTAGAGCAAGCCATCGAACAGCCAGTGCAAGTTTTGTTCCGTTTTTCTTTCAAGAATTTGCCTTAAATCAGTGGGTTGCGGATGTTTGAACTGCCATTCCTGGAAATAAGATTGCATAGCGGCATCAAATTGCGCAGTGCCCAGGTACTGCTCCAAATGGTAAAAAGCAAGGGCCGGTTTTTCATAAGCGCTAAGTAGATAGTTGGTTGGTGTAAAGTCATCTGAATGGCTTGCCGGTGCTTGGTCGAGGTTGCGCCTCGCCTGAAAAAGATAAATCAGTTCGTTTGTGGTTATTTCGGAGCCTCTCCTGATAAAATTTGGTATATCCTCAAAATCATCGTTGTTTTTGTAATATTGTTTGGCATATCTTTTTTCATAATAAGAATTAATCCCTTCGTCCATCCAGGCATGATCGCGCTCATTGGAAGCCAAAATGCCATAAAACCAATTGTGCCCAACCTCATGTGTAATCACGATGTCCAGGTCTTTTGGTGTTCCGGCTACGCCAATGACCGTAATCATGGGGTATTCCATACCAGCACCCGCACTGAGAGCACTTTGCACGGCAGTCATCTGAGGATAAGGGTACTCGCCTATGGCATCCGAATAAAATTTTACAGCGCGGTTGAGGTATTGCGTAGCTTGTTTCCAAAGATTGCGCTCTGTATTGGTGAACATCGCCCAAGTATCCACTTTTCGGCCAGAGGGTAAAAGCACTTCGCTTTTCTGAACTAAGAAACGCTTATCGGCAAACCAAGCAAAATCATGCACTTTCTCCGCTGTGTAATGGATAGTTTTCATAGTCTTGCTTGAAGGAGGGAAAGAGTCCTGCTGCACCTGGCTCCAGGCAGGAGAAGCGCCCGCTCCATTCAACAAGCGAGTGGATTCCTCCACCTTTTGCTGCAAAAATGAGCGTTCACTGGCTGTTTGTAACTCCCCTGTAGCGCCCACCAAATAATTGTCTGGCAGTGTAATAGTCACATCGTAAGAACCAAATTCGGAATAAAATTCGCCCATATCGAGATAAGGCATAGGATGCCAACCTTCGCGGTCGTACACAGCTGGTTTAGGGTACCACTGGGTCATTTGATAGGATGTTTCCACATGCCCAAAGCGGGAGAAAGAAGCGGGGATGCGTAGCTGAAAGGGCGTAGTGATGGTGATGCTTTTGCCGCTTTCCAGGGCTTTGGGCAGGTGCAATATGCCAATATCTGGATTGTCTTTTTGTATTTCCAGGTTTGCCTTTTCACCACCTACTTCAAAATCCAAGCCGCTAAAACCACCCAGGTCTGCTTCTTTTGCAAAATAAAATTCGGTGCTTCCCGTACGTAGCTTTTGGCGTGCAAATGCTGTATTTCGATGCTGATAAGCATTACCCCAAAGGTGCAGATAAATAAATTCCAGTTGATCCGGCGAATGATTAATGTACTCGATTGCTATATTTCCTGAAAGGCGGTGCTGCTGGTCATCGAGTGCGACTGTAATTTTATAATGTACTTCTTGTTGAAAATAAGGCTTTTGTGAAAATACAGCCGTACAAAAAATTATAAGCAGCAGCATTATGAAATATTTTTTCATAACTTATAAAGTATTGATGAAGTGTATATTAAGCAGATTTTACAAATCAGAAGTGATTAATAAATCTAAACTTGTAGTTTTGATTTGAAAGCGCTCACCCAAATACTCATTTGTCAGACAGCCTTTGTAAGTATAAACGCCGTGCCGCAAGCCCGGATTGCTGAAAAGTAAGTGCTCCATACTGCCCGTGCCGCTGGCTTTCAATAGAACGGGCGTAAGGATATTGCTAATAGCGATGGAAGCAGTACGCGATATCCTGGAGGCGATGTTGGGTACGCAATAGTGAATCACATCATGCTTAATAAAAGTAGGACGCTCCAGCGATGTCACTTTTGAAGTAGCGAAGCACCCACCCTGATCAATACTCACATCAATGATTACAGCCCCTGGCTTCATTTTCATTACCATATCTTCACTCACGATGAGGGGCGTACGGCCTGTTTTGGAATGCATGGCGCCTATGGCTACATCCGCAGTGATCAATTCTTTTTCTAATACATAAGGATCAATGGCTGAGGTATATAACGATCTTCCTACCTGGTTTTGAATTCGTTTGAGTTTGTAAATGTTATTATCAAAAATCCGAACCTCTGCCCCCAAGCCCAGCGCAGCGCGCGTGGCATACTCCGCCACTATGCCTGCGCCAAGAATGACCACCTGAGCACTCGGCACACCAGAAATACCGCCTAGCAGAGTCCCCTTGCCACCGCTGGTAGAAGCCATCAATTCAGCAGCCGTCAGCATTGCACTCAAGCCCGCCAATTCACTCATGATGCGCACTACAGGGAAAGTATCCGAATCGTCTTTGATGTATTCCATTGCCAACGCGACGACGCGCTTTTGGAGCAATTTATGAATATAATCTCCTGATATCACGGGTAGTTGCAGCGGAGAGATCAATACCTGGTCGGGGTGCATGTGGTCAATTTCTGCAAGTGTCGGCGGTGCCGCCTTGAGAATGATATTAGCTTTATAAACTTGCGCCGAGTCATAGGCAATTTCTGCGCCTGCTTCTGCATAGTCCCGATCCGAGATATGTGCTTTTTCGCCAGCGCCCATTTCGATTACAATGCGATGCCCGTGAGCGACTAAGGTTTTCACGGAAGAAGGGACTAAAGCTACCCGATTCTCTTGCAGGGTAATTTCCTTTGGAATACCAATATAAAATTTGTTGGGTTTTTGTTGCACTTGAAGCATCTCCGTTTGCGTAAAATACTGGCTTTCGGTTAATGCTTCAGGGATAGGTATTCTTTTTTCCTTCTCACTCATAAAATCCGACGCTTCTTATTGATTGACAATTAATTACGGCGACTTAATAATTCGATTTTTTTATAATTCAAAAATGACCAATGGTCAAGATAATGATTTTACAAAAATACGATTTTTCGAGTGGAATTTTCTTCCAGAAAAATTTTTATTCGCACGGTATCATCCGGCAGCAAGGCTTCAATCAATTCTGGCCACTCGATGAAGCAATATCCCTCGTCGTAAAGCATCTCTTCTATACCAATATCCAAAGCTTCTTGTGCGTTTTTCAACCGGTACAAGTCGAGGTGGTACAAGGTTTGAAGTTGTTTTGAGTCATCAAGGTAGCTGTATTGGTTTACCAGTGCAAAAGTGGGGCTTAGCACGGCATCGCGCACACCGAGTTGCTTGCAAATCGCTTGGATCAAAGTTGTTTTGCCGGCACCAATTTCTCCATAAAACGCAAATTTGCGGCGCAGGCCCGCCCCTGCCAGGATACTTCGGGCGATGGAATCGAGTGCCGCTAATGAGTTCAGGGTAAGCACCATTTTTATTCGTTTTCAATTCAGGAGTTGAGTAGCACTATTTTTGTGCATTCAAGTAAACCTTAACTAAATGATCGTCTTTAAATTCTCTGAAATGTACAAAATTGTGAGCAAGTTAGCGGTTTTGTCTATTCTTATTGATCTGTGCCTAAAAAATAGGCAATGATCCAAAATATTGGCGGAGCTTTTATAAATCTTTGATCGTTGTGAAATCTAAAAAATGAAACAACCGATTTGACCCACTAAGAAAAAATATTACTGCCAGCACGAATATTTTTATTTGAATTAAACATTGTAAATCAAGCATATCGAATGATATTGCTTTGACATAAATTACGAACTAACGGTTGTATATTGTTTGATTCTAATAATTTGCTAACTTTCGGGCGAGAAGCCTAATATTTTATTTTTTTTGAAACCCTGTGAACATGAATTTGAATTTTTTTGCTGCTGGTATTGATGATGTAGAAGCTATTATGAACATGCAGCGCGATTTTTACTCGATTGATGCCTATGCTTTTGACAAAGAAGCAGCCAAAGAGACCCTCGAAACTTTTATCAATGATGCGCGATACGGCAAGCTTTGGCTGATTATGGCAGATGGAAAACTGGCTGGCTATGTGGCGCTTACGCTGGGTTATAGCTTTGAGTTCAAAGGGCGCGATGCCTTCCTCGATGAGTTGTATGTGCTCCCCGAATTCAGAAGCCATGGCATTGGCACTAAAACAATTGAATTTGTTGCTGAAAAAGCAAAAGAAATGGAAATAAAAGCCATTCACCTTGAGGTAGAGATGCACAATGAAGCGGGTAAAGCGCTGTACCGCAATTTTCACTTTCAGGATCACAACCGCATCTTGATGACAAGGTGGCTGTGATGTGCTTCAGCTATAATACAGCAGATACGACTTTTCTATTGCCGATAAGGCATGACAAGCTTTTGTCAAAAATCTTTGACTTCTTTATTTAAACTTTTCTGCTTTCTATTTTTTTCTTTTTTGCTTGAATTACCTTCATAATTTTCAACAGATGGACTTAAAGGATTATGCTATAAGCCGCGAGCGTTCTGCTACTCTTTTTGAAGAAGCCAAACAATACTTTCCGGGCGGGGTGAATTCCCCCGTGAGAGCATTCAAAGCGGTAGTCGGCCCGCCTATTTATGTAGAAAGAGGAGCCGGTAGCCGCATCATTGATGCCGATGGCAATAGCTTCATAGATTTTTGCGGCTCCTGGGGGCCGCTCATTTTAGGGCATAATAATGCTCGAATTCGGGAAGCAGTGATAGCCGCTGTGAATAATGGTATTTCCTTTGGTACACCCACACGGCGTGGCAATGAAATCGGGAAATTACTGATAGCCAATAACCCATTCGTTGAAAGAATTCGCTTTGTCACCTCCGGTACCGAGGCGGTGATGTCTGCCATTCGATTGGCAAGGGGATTTAGTGGCAAAAGCAAAATTGTGAAATTTGAAGGCTGCTATCATGGTCATGTAGATGCCTTGCTGGTAAAAGCCGGCTCCGGATTGGTCACTTTTGGGGTGAGTACCTCAGCCGGTATTCCAGAAGCCTTTGCAAAAGAAACTATTGTATTGCCTTTAAACGACAAAGAAGCATTAGAACAAGTTTTGACCCATCACAGCCAGGATATTGCCTGTGTGATCATTGAACCTATCCCCGCCAATAATGGCTTACTACTCCAGGAGGCATCTTATCTTCAGTTCTTGCGAGAGCAATGCACCCGACACCAGGTATTGCTTATCTTTGATGAGGTCATTTCCGGTTTTAGGGTCGGTTTTGAAGGGGCAGCAGGATACTATGGCATCCAGCCCGATATTGTCACTTATGGCAAAATCATTGGCGGAGGTATGCCTGTGGGAGCTTATGGGGGTAGCCAGCAAATAATGCGCCATATCGCGCCAGAAGGTCCTGTTTATCAAGCGGGTACACTTTCTGCCAATCCCGTAGCCATGGCAGCAGGGAAAGCAGCATTGGAGCAGTTGCTCGAGCCTGGCTTCTACGAGCATCTCGCTCAAAAAACGCAAGGTTTTGTGCAACAAATCCAACAGTATTGTGATTCAAAATCTTATGAGGTGAGCATTCCATTCATCGGTTCTATTTTTTGGATTGCCTTTTCGCGTACACGCATGACGCGGGCGGATCATATTGATCCCAACAGCATGGAAAAATTTAAAGTTTTACATCATACGCTTTTGCAAAAGGGCGTTTACCTGGGGCCTTCGGGCTATGAAGTCGGATTTGTATCAGCAGCGCATACCCAGGCAGATTTGGAGGAAGCTGCTGCAAAAATATGCGAAGCAATGGATCTTGTTTTTCAATAAAAAGTAATGACAAATACGCATAATAACATAAGACTCCGCTTATTATCTTACATTGTAATTGCTTACATGCTAATGGCATTCACCTGGTGGTCGGTTCTGTTATTTACTAAAAATCAAGATGCTTTTTTTGCCAAGCGCGACTTATTGAAAATCGGTATGATTGCAGAAGGTTTGATAAAAAATGATGCTGAGTTTTTCGATTCTGCAATATATCAAACCCTCGAAAAAAGATACCGGCGGCAAGAGTGGATGATCCTGGGCGAAGCGCTGGTTTTTGTGTTCAGTTTGATTATTGGTATCTGGCTGATTAACAGGGGGTATCATAAAGAAGTAATGGCTGCCCAGCAGCGCCGCAATTTTCTACTTTCCATTACACACGAGCTAAAATCGCCTATTGCATCGGTAAAACTGGTGTTTGAAACCCTCCAAAAAAGAATACTCCAACGCGAGCAATTAGAAAAACTGACCAATACAGGGCTTCATGAAACCGAAAGATTGTACAGGCTCGTGGAAGACTTGCTCCTTTCTGCTAAGTTAGAAACCGCCTATCAGCCCAATCTGGAAACAATTGATCTCTCAAAAATGCTTTGCGAGTGGATACAAAAAATGAAAAGTAAGTATAGCCACGCTACTTTTAATTACCATGAAAACACTGCAAATTCAGTATTAGTAGCAGATAAATCGGGATTGACCTCCGTTATTATTAACTTATTGGAAAATGCGGTAAAATATTCTTCCCAAAAACCACAAATTGACGTAAGCCTCTCCCAGCAGCATGATATTATTCGATTTGAAATAGCTGATCAGGGAATAGGTATTGAAGATAAAGAAAAAAAGCAGATATTTGAAAAGTTTTATCGGGTCGGCAACGAAGAAACTCGAAAAACAAAGGGTACAGGATTGGGATTGTACATCGTCAACCAGATCGTAAAGGCTCATCGTGGCACCATTGCTGTACTGGACAACCACCCTAATGGGACAATTTTCAGAATTGAATTACCAATAAATCAGAAATGAATATGCTGATTTGCCAATATAATGATGTATTGATAAAGCAATAATCAGCTTTTTATTAAAAAAATAGACCTTATTCAAATTAGAGTGAATGCTTATGATGCGAATTCTATTGGTAGAAGATGAAGAAAGCCTGCGGGACACGCTTAAACTAAACCTGGAAATGGAAAACTACGAAGTGGTAGCGGCGATGGATGGCAAACTGGCTATGAAATCTTTTAAAGACCAACACTTTGACCTTATTCTGCTGGATGTCATGTTGCCCGAGGTGGATGGCTTCCAGCTTGCGGAACAAATCCGATTGACCGATCGGGAAGTGCCTATTCTTATGCTTACTGCCAAAGATACCGCCGCTGATCGCATCACGGGCTTGAAAAAAGGTGCTGATGACTATTTGACCAAGCCCTTTGTGCTGGAAGAATTGCTACTCCGCATCCAAAAACTGATCCAGCGCACCAGCAAATCCCCCGAAAATATGCCCCAATTGTATGAATTCGATGGCAATCGGGTCAACTTTGCCACCTATGAAGCGGTGGGCGTACATGGCAATTTTTCTTTAACCAAAAAAGAAGCCATGTTGCTTAAATTATTGATTGAACGAAAAAATGAAGTCGTATCCCGCCAACAAATCCTACAATCCGTCTGGGGTTATGATGTCTATCCTTCTACCCGTACCATTGACAATTTTATTCTCAGCTTCCGCAAATATTTTGAGCGCGAACCCCATGATCCAAAGCGTTTTCTTTCCATCCGAGGGGTTGGGTACAAATTTGTAGGGTGAGTTATTTTAAAGCAGAATTACTACTTGATCTGTAATTTCAGATACGTGCTCAGGCATCTTGTTCCAGTCTTAATGCTACGCGATCCCCCACCCGAAGCAGGCCTCCTTTTATCACCTTAGCCGTGATGCCGCTATGCCCGCGCAATGCGTTGTATGCACCCGCGCCTAAGGTTTCCTCCATCCGCGAGCAAGGATGGCAGATGCCTGTCATCTCCAAAATGAGTGTGCCAATCTGAAATCGCCGATCTTTGAAAGCCAGCAGGTTGATACCCGAAACGAGCACGTTGCGGCGCGTCAGGGATGGGTCTATTTTTTCTACCCCCAAAAAAGCCGCCACTACCTCCAAGTGCTCTGCTTGTATCAAAGTCACCTGCCGATTACCATTGCTTTTGCTGTAGTGGTCGCCCTCCAGTCCATGTTTTTCATCCACAGCTACTTCCTCTACGGTTTGCAACGGCATCTTCCGCGCCGGTCGAATACCGATCCATTCCACTTTGCCTACTTGTGGCATCGTATTGATGATTTGTTGCAAAGTCAGTTGTGCATCCATGTTTCGGGTATATATGAAAAATAAGCCTTCTTTTCAACTGAATTTTGACTAAAAGTGTTTTCCCACGAGGATAGCAATTTTTTCAAATTTTTGAAACAAATGACGACTTTACAATTCAAGACCAATATCAATTGTAGCAACTGCGTCCGAACTGTGACGGGGTTTCTCAATGATCTTAAAAGCATTGAAAAATGGGAAGTGGATACCTCCAATCCTGAAAAAATTCTTACAGTGGAAGGCGACAACCTGAGCGCGGAGGAAGTGATCCTGGCAGTAGAGGAAGCGGGGTTTGACATCGAACGAAAAGCTTGATCGTTTATTTCATGAAAACGATATTGTCAGAATCCAAGCCTTTTTGAGCCAGGTGTGTTTCTATGTCCGGGCAGCTTTGCAACTCACCCTCCTCATCAATGCAATAGGGCTGATAGCCCAATTCTTTCAGCAATGCCATCGCGTGGTGGTGTTCCGCATTGCCTCGTTTGGCGGCAAGAAATTCCATAGCGACCACGGGTTTATACTGCTTCAATAAGCAGACAGCTCCTTTAATCACTTCAAATTCAGCGCCTTCTACATCAATTTTTATGAAATTGGGCTGCAACTGCCTCGTGCTAAAAAATTCGTCTAAACAAACCGAAGGCACCTCCACTTTTTGGTGCGGCACTTTATAAAACCAATCACTTCGCTCAAATTGCGCCGGCAGCAGGGTATTGTATTCCGAGTGGGAAAGCGGAAATTCATAAAATACAAGGCTTCCTGAAGTTTCGCTTACGGCTTGGTGAAACACTTCTATCTGAGGTAAAGTTTGTGCGTTAGCTTTCAAAATTTGAAAAACCCGAGGTGCCGCCTCAAAAGTAAAAACGCTACCCTCCTCCCCTATCAGATGCGCTGCCAACAAAGTATAAAACCCAAAGTGCCCGCCTACATCAACAAATACTTGCCCTGGCTGAAGATACCCTAACAAAAAGCGCGTCAGCCGAATCTCAGAATCATGGGATTTAGCCCCCAGCAAGGCTAATTCCGTAGCAGCAGGCAAGGCAACTTTCATCTCAGCCCCAAAAAATGTTCGGGTACGCACATACCATTCTTTTTTTACAAGGGGATAAAGCAGCCCTCTGTACAAAATAGCCGAAACATACACAAAAGGTCTGTAAAACAGTCGCCTCCAACGCGAAGCGCGAGCAAGCTGCTCCATTCGATCAAGACGGGTGAGAAGCGTTTTGTCCATTTTAAAAAAGTTCGGGCCGAGTAGCACACCTTGTTTTCGTAAGAAATTGTCCTCCACCCACATTACAAGCGCTCCGGCAGTAGGATATTTCTACTATTTCTTCAACAAATCGCGGATTTCCGCCAGCAGTTCTTCTGCTGTAGGTCCCGGAGGAGGTGCTGGCGCTGTTGCTTCTTGTTTTTTGCGCATTTCCAGCATTTTATTATAGCCTTTTACCACCATAAAAATGACGAATGCAATAATCAGGAAATCTATAATCGTCTGGATAAAAGCGCCGTAGCGAAGCAATACCGCCTCTTTTGCAACCGAACCATCTGCATTCAGTTCTGCAGCTTGCAGGGTGACTGCCAGATCGCTGAAATTTACACCCCCCAGGGCTAATCCGATGGGCGGCATCACAATGTCATTGGTAAAAGATGTGACTACCGTGCCAAAAGCGCCTGCGATAACCACCGCGACCGCCAGATCGAGTAGGTTGCCGCGCATGATAAACTCTTTGAACTCTTTCCACATAGGCTTTAGTTTTTGCGTTTGATTGAGTGATTTATAAATCAGCGTTTAATATAGTTATTTTACTCCAATTTTCAAGTGCAACATTGTTTTTGACACTAAATCATCATAATAATCTGTAAAAGCAGGATTTCTAAAAAAATGTTTTAATCAAATAATACTTTTCGTTTTTTATTTAATAAAGTAAGAAAAAATCCACAATACTGCTAAAACAGCACCTGTGGAAATAATGCTCGATATGATGCCAAGTGTTCTTGACCGAATCCAACCACTCAGCCCCAAACTAACCAAAAATAAAAAGATAGATGTTATAAAAATTAGAGATAAAAACCTGTGCAACTGCCTTAGGAATAGTGGCATTTCAGGATTTTCAATATCCGTCAGCTGATGTGTAAAAGATATGCTCATAGTCCAGCCAAGCGTGCATACAATCATTCCTGATGCTGCCAGCATAGCTATTATGATCGTCGAGTTAATCATACGCTGGCGCTCGGCAATTGACAATAAAACGCCAATAAATGAAAAGGAAAACCCGCCTATCAGCGCACTGATAAAAGCCATTTGGCGGAATACTTCTAAGGCAAATTCAGGTTTGAGGTTCATTCATTTGTCATTTGGGCTTAAAGATATAAAAAATCAAAGCCCCTACTAAGGAGCAGAGGCTTTATATTTTAGCAATAAATTATTAATGATTTACAAATAGGCTTGATACAATTTTACAGAAGCAGCACCCTCCTTTGGATCACTACTCATTTGCGGTAAGCCCATGCCTTTCCAATCAGGGATATACACGAGCGGCATCATGCTTTTTTGCTCGGCATACTGCTGTTCATAACCAAAAATAAGCACTTGTTCTGGCATCCAGGCATCCTCTCCATCAATTGCCAGTTCGATACTTTGCAAATCCGCATAGCTAAAGGGTTCTACACCAAAGTTGCCTATGTAAGTACTTCCGTATTGGGTAGCAGCTTCGCCGTAGATTGAGATGTTCAGTACTGCTTGCTTTTTGCTGCGAATTGTCAGCCACACAAGACTTTTCGTACCAGCGTACTTGTTATCACTTGTTTTGATGACAATCAGGAAATATTGGATTTTGTTATAAAAACCGCCGTAATAAGCGCGGCTGAGCGGAATAGAAAGGAAACCTTCTTTTTCTGTGACACTTAGGGTTTCACTGGCATAGGTCTTGAGCGCCAGGGGCTGAATGACGGGATCACCTTCGTATTGGGGTTCTTTTTCCACCCAAACAAAGGCAAATTCTGGTAGCCAGGCATCAGCACCTCGGATGCCAAGGCGGATATAGCTGTATTCTAACTGCTGATTTCGCTCGGATACATCCAGTGTCAGAAAATGAGATCTGCCCTCTTGCAGTTCCTCTGCATCTTGGAAAGTGTGCTGTAGTAGGTCTCGGTTTTCTTGCCCGATAATCAGTACAGCCTTACTATTGGTACCCGCATTGCGGATGTTGGCGGTTTTGAGCGCCAGATGGATTTTACGCAACATTTTTATTGGGATTTGGGTTAAAAAATAAAACCTTTACCTACCCTATCCCGTAGCCTTGCCAAAATTAATGCAAATCCTTGAAGGTGAGTGTTATTTTATTGTAAATAGGTTCTTGCCCAGATACATAAGTGGCATTTGTATTTATTTGCAAAAAGGTGATTTATAGACAGATAAAATCAGCTCTGCGTATTATCAAATCAGCACATTGACTTAAATTATTTTGTATTATGAGTTGAGAAGCAAATGCTGTGATGCGCTTTTTGGTTTGTATAGTTGAATCAAGTAGGGGAGGTTCTGATTTTTTTAGCTTTCTCAGGAGTTACGCACTAAATAAAGCAAAAAAAAGTAATAACTTTACAGGATGC
>CAZGJN010000059.1:0-17810 GCA_964526645.1 uncultured Saprospiraceae bacterium | reverse complement strand
ACGATTATTTAAAAACCACCGAAAAACCACTCAATACCTTGCGTGAAAAAGACTTATATCCGGGAAAGTCAGCATTGGACAATATAAATGATGAGCATCGGTGAATTATAATAACAATTTTATGCATGCTATGAAATGTTTGAGTAATAAGTATGTATTCCTAAATATATAGAACCTTTGCATATCCCAAATCATGGGTTTTTAGGATACTTAATGGTTATTAATATGTAATGACATATACTAAAAAAGAGCGAGTCACCTGAATCCAACAAGTAACTCGCATTTTATACGTTTTTAAAAAGATATTTCTTATTAGTTTATTTTCAGTAATTCTACTTCAAACACAAGCGTGGAGTAAGGCTTGATTATATCACCAGCGCCCCGCTCGCCATAAGCTAAATTGTAAGGAATAAATAATTTCCACTTGGCACCTACGTTCATAAGTTGGAGCGCTTCCACCCAACCTTGTATCACTTGTGTGACCCCAAAGGTAGCGGGTTCGTTTCGTTCCACAGAGCTATCAAACACCCTTCCGTCAATTAAAGTGCCATGATAATGCACAGTTACTTTATCCTTTGGTGTAGGAGAGGCACCGGAGCCTGCTTTTAGCACTTCATACTGCAAGCCGCTTGGCAATGTGACGACACCCGGGCGCTTGGCATTTTCTTCCAAGAATTTTTTACCCGTAGCAATCGCATTGTCATATTTTTTAGCTTGCTGTTTTTGCATATAGCCCGACACTACCTCATTACATTGCTCAACAGACATGGGCAATTGCTTGCCTTGTATTACATCTTCCAAGCCTTTTGTCAAAGAAGCTGCATCAATTTTGTCGAAACCTTGTTGTTTTAAACTTTGAGCCATTAAAACCCCCAGGCTGTAACTCACTGAATCCATTTTAGTTGTGGTATTTTGCGCCGAAACGCTTGTCAGAAAAATTAAATTGGTTAAAAGTCCTAAAATAAGTCTTTTCATGTAAACAAAATAATTTTATGAATAATCAGTCTGAAAATAATTAATAGTCTTCTCCCCAGCGATAGGTACTTACGTCAAAACCCGCTAAATCCAGTACCCGATCAATCACAGTGGCAGCCAGTTCTTCAAAGTTTTTGGGTTTGCTATAAAATGATGGCGTTGCCGGACAAATAATGCCTCCGGCTTCCGTGACTGTTTTCATATTGTTGATATGAATCAAGCTGTAAGGCGTATCGCGCAATACCAGGATTAAACGTCTTCTTTCTTTTAATATTACATCGGCAGCTCGTGTGGTCAAATCTTCGGAACTGCCCGCAGCAATGCGCCCCAGTAAGCCCATGGAGCAAGGGCAAATGATCATTGTTTCGTACTTTGCCGAACCAGAGGCGAAAGGTGCCAGAAAATTATTTTTTTCGTAAAAATCAAAGGCATATTGTTGATAGGCTTCGTTTTCCAGCTCGAACTTCCAATTAAACTTGGCATTGTCACTCATCACTATTCCAACGGCATCCGTTTGGTTACGCAGTAGGTGTAGTTTATCCAGCAATACTTTGGCATATATCGCGCCGCTTGAGCCTCCCACCGCCACTACTATTTTTTTCATATTCTGGGTGTATTAAGTAATATCGCAAAATTTAAACCATCAAATTTAAAAATGCAAAAGTAGCACTCCTGCATATCTTCGGGCAACCTCAATCGAAACCTTGTTTTTTTTTTGATTCTTGCTAAAGAAACAATCCGTCCGCTTTGCCACGCTGCTTAGTTAAAGAATTATTAAACCACTTTGGCGAAGCTACCGATAAAGCGGATTAAGAGTATATTTGAAAAAAGTTATTTTTGTTCAAAAAATTGCTCAAAATGAAAAAGTTTATCATCGGTGCTGTTTTTATAGCAATTGGTGTATTGGCATACGCTTTTATTCCTTTTGAAAAAATAGCAATTACTCCTACGCAGGCAGGAGAAGAAGAAATTAAATGGTACACTTGGGAAGAAGCCATTCAGTTGTCAGAAAAAAATCCTAAGAAAATTTTTGTTGATGTATATACGGAATGGTGTGGCTGGTGCAAAAAAATGGACGCTACTACCTTTAAAGACCCTGCTGTAGTGAAGTTTATGAATGAAAATTTTTATGCAGTTAAATTTGATGCAGAACAGCGGGAGTCCATCCAATACAATGGGTACACCCTGAAGTATATCCCCTCTGGCAATAGGGGCATCCACGAGCTTGCCTATTCTTTGCTCGATGGTAGATTGAGCTATCCGAGCTATGTATATTTGGATGAGAAACAGGCTCGTATTACGATTTCTCCGGGCTACAAGCAAGTGGATGGGATGATGAAAGAATTGAAATACATCGGTGAGGATCATTACAAAAATAAATCTTTTGATGAGTTTTTGAGCTCTTCAGGGAAATAATCACCTTGTATAAAAGGAGTGATACCTCAGAAAGTATCACTTCTTCCAAACTTTTATCTTTTCCTCCAGTTCCAGTTGCAGGCGGTGGGCATCACTCGTAGAGGGGCTGTTGCTCATCCGATGCGATAAATCCAGAATCGTTTCGAAATAAGCTGAATTCCATTCTATTTCAGATTGAAGTGCTTCTATTTGAGCGATGTCTTCGTAATGTTTATCCTTCAGTTGTAGAAGCTTATCCTTTTTTAGCATCAATTCTTTTGATAGTTCGTGGGCATCCTGTAGTTGCTTCAGCTTTTGCATACAATTTTCAAAAAAAGTGACCTTGACCTTCCGAAGCTGCCATTCTTCCTGAAATGCTTTGATGAGAGATTGGCTTTCTGCTTGCATTTGTGGCGTCAGCCCTTCCACAGCAGCAAGTTTTGCCTCTATCTGCTGGATGCTGCGCTGGATGTCGTGCATGTCATGGCTATGCTTTTTTATTTCTTCCTCACAGTATTCTATGTTGAGTTGAATTTGCCCCTCTGGTGTTTTTGCGAGCTTTTTTTTTCGATTTTTTTGTTGCCAATATTGAAAAGCAATAAAGATGGCTACTCCCAGCATAGCTAAAAGAAGGAATACGCCGAAAAAATACCGAAAAGCCAATAAAAACCGAAAGAAGAGCAGCAGGAGAATTATTCCCAGGAGAAGGTATAAGATGGATGGCGGTCGAAAGTTTGCTGTTTCCATTCTTCAAATTTACACCACCCTGAAAAAAAAAGCCAAATTTCAGAACCCTTTCTTTCTTCTTTTGTTAGAAACTCATTCTTCAAATAGCTAATGTTTTTTGTTTGTTTATAGTTATCATGGTACTCCCGATTTCAGGAGTACCTTTTTTATAAAAACCAGCCACGTTTGTTACCCTTCGTTGAGGCTCCAATCGTATTCTAAATGCTCTACCTTAGCGTTGCGGTTGATTTTCACGGTTGAGTATCGGTTGATAAAATCAATCACATCACCAAAATCTCCCTGGAACCAGGAAAAAATCTTGGAAATTTCAATTCGGTCTGCCGCGATTTTATTTTTGAAAGGATCAGCTAAAAAAGCTTGAGCGGCCTCGTCCAATTGCTTGTCTAAACGATTAGCATTATAAGCTCGATTCAGCAATTTGGGGCAGGAAGCAGAAGCACAATTAATAGCAAAATGGATGCGCGGCTCTTTGAATTTTGGACGCAGGATACCGTGCTCGATGTTGTTCAAATCATAGCTGCGATCTTCGATCTGAATAAATTTGATATCCCAGACACTATTCACAAAGGCGATGCCTTTTTTAATGTCCTTAATACTTTGCACCGGGTAGTTGTCCACGATCAATTTGACCGTAAAAGCGTTGTAAGCATTGATCCAGTAGGCGAGTTGTTCTTCCCGACTCCAATTTTGTTCACTTGGATGGTTTTTACTCAAAAGATTCAAATATTCGTTCAGACGGACACTATCTCGTTTGAATCCCTGATAATTGACTTTTCCATCTTCCGAAACGTATTGTTGCAACAAGCTATCCCACATTTCGTGCGTGATAGGACGAGAATCAGATTGATAATCCTTTACTTTGCAAGCAGAAAAAAGAAAAATGACGTTGAATAATAGAATGATAATACGCATAATACTTGTTTTTTTTGAAATACGAGTAAAACCATAGAACAAGATTGAGGGAAAAAAATTATTTTTCTGATGAAAGTCAAAACAACTGTCTTGTACAAGACGATTAGACAGCGATGACAGAAGGATATCTTAGCACGCAGGGCGGTAATATTCACTATTTTAAATTTGGGACAGGGGCGCAACTCCTGCTCGTTTTGCATGGCTTCGGCGCGGATGCAAGTGCTTTTCTGCCACTGGAGGCGGGTATAAAAAAACATTTTACCACCTACATTTTGGATTTACCTTTCCATGGCAATTCCATTTGGCAGAAGGATTTTTTTGACAAAAAGGACATTCTGGAATTGATAGAAATAATCAAACAGAAAGAAGCCGCCACTCAATATACCCTGTTGGGGCATAGCCTGGGAGGCAGGATAATACTGGCTTTGATGGAAGAAATCGGCAACGCAGCGCAGCATATTTACCTATTCGCACCCGATGGTATTCGCACCCGCTGGTTGGGCTGGAGTTTTTGGATACCTTCCCGTTTAAAAAAATACATTGAAAAATGGCTTCAAAACCCCGAAAGGTTGGTAAAAATAGCTCAATTTCTCCGGCAAAAGGGCTGGATTCACCCCCTCGCACTCCGTTTTTTGACGCAGCACCTGGCAACGGAAGAAAGCCGTCGTCGCCTCTTCGGTATTTGGCATAGCATCCCAAACTTTTCTGTTCGCCCCGGCAAAGTGAAACGCCTGCTGCAACACCTGCAGATTCCCTTGTATTTGATGATTGGGAGAAGGGATAAAGTGATACGCGTTTGGTTTTTGAAGCGTTTTGCAGCTAAGCTGCCAATGGCTAAGATATACTGGCTCAATTGCAACCATTTTCCTGATTGCAATGAAATCGGCAAGATTATGTTATTGCCGGATTAGAAAATTTTTACCCGAACACCTGTGTAGATAGACATGGTGTGGATGCGGTCTTTGTAAAGCCCCCAACCTTTGTTAAGGTAATAAATGGAATGCTGATAAGTTGGTTGTGTAAAAACGCTCAAGCGCTCTGAAAAGCGACGCTCCAATCCCAAGCCGATATTGCCACTCAGGAGCGAGTTTTCTTTCAAATTTCCACCCTCCAGCCATCCTTCCGGTTTGTAAAGATCATCAAGCGGCGTGTGTGTATTGGGTTCGCGCGAAGGTGAAACGCTGTTGTTTCGCTGAGGGGGTGGCGGCAAAATTCTGAGCGCATTTTCGAAACCACGCTGGTCCGCGATGTAGTAAGAAGACTCAAAAATGATCTGTGCCCCTACACCGCCCAGTGCATAAGCCCGCCATTTGTCTGTATTAATAAAATTATACCGAATGTGAAGCGGAATGTGAATGATGTTATATTCAATATCTTTTATTCCTTCACCATAGTAGCCATCAGCAAGATTTCCTATAAGGTAGAGAATAGGTTGTGGTTGGTACAATTTGGCGGCATAAACAGCCCCTGTTTCGACTCCCCATCGCCCAAAGTCTAACCCAATGGAAATACCCCCGCCGTAGCCCGGCGTATAGCGATCGTAGCGCTGCAAGGATATGTCGTCAATGTCTTGGAGGGGCGTGCTGATTAAATTATAGTCCCCACTACCAAACATCCCGACCCGAAGATTTACCCTGCGACGAACCATCTGCGCCATCAGCGGATAGGGCGCATTGGAAGCATCTTCATAGTCTAATTCAGAAAGATCAATACGCTCAAGGGCAGCTAATAATTCTGTGCGATTGGCAACAGGCTTGTTTTGGAAAATATAGCTGATGGGCTTTTCTGGCTTATGTTGACCGATGGCTGGTTTAGCTCCGATGGATGGAATGGCAGATGCGGCATCCACTTTGGTAGCAGGTGGCGATTCAACGGTAATGCCATTGGGCAGGGCAGTTTCAGCAGTAATTGTATTGTTTTGCTTTTGGGGAACAGCAGGTTTTAACACCCGTTTTTGTGCAGGAATTGATAGTTTGGAGGCGTTCTTTGTTTCAGTAAAGCCATTTACTCGTGAGGTTGCCTTGTCTGTAGCAACCACTTGTTCTATCTTCTGGTTTTCAATGGTTTGCACATTTTGCGGAAGGTATTGCCCTAAGGTAAAAATGATCAATAACAGCAGTGCCAGCTCTATCGCTTTGTGCTGAAATACTTTCATTTGCAATTCCTGGCTGCTATCCAGCCTGTGCACTAAAATATCCCAATGATTTTTTCTTTGTTTTGCTTCTATTTGATGTAGTTTATCAAAAATAATCTCATCCCACTGCCTGTCTTCCATTGGTGGTACACCTGCTTCTTGGGCGTCCAGCTTTTCTTCCAGCAGTTCCCAAGTAGAAGGTTCATAATCAGCGTGTAATTTGCTGAGTTTGTCTTTTATTATTTGGTCAAATGGTTCACTCTTCTTCATAGCCGTACAATTTCGATGACAATAGCTCTTTCAATTTTAGTCTCGCCTTTACCAAGTTAGAACGCGAAGTACTTTCTGTAATATCCAGTGTGCTGGCAATTTCTTTGTGAGAATAGCCTTCTACTACATACAGGTTGAAAATCGTCCTGTAAGCAGGTGATAGTTGCTGTATAGCCTCTAAAATTTCCTGCTCCGTGAATTGGCTGATGGCATCAGCGTCATTGGAGCTGATATTGTGAGCGTATTCAATGTCCTCTGTGCGGCGCCGGATTGTTTTTCGATAATAGTCTATCGAGGTATTAATCATCACGCGCCGTATCCAGGATGACAAAGAGGTTCCCGGTTGGTATTTACCAATGTTTTTAAAAATTTTTATAAAGCCTTCATGCAAAATATCCAGGGCATCTTCTTCATTGCTGGCGTAGCGAAGGCAAACACCCATCATCTTGCCGTAATGCTCTTCATACAACAGCTTCTGCGCCCATCTTTCTTTGCGAATACAGGCTTTTATCAGATCCTCTTCTTCATAATCCAAATGCAAGGCGAAATCCATGTATTGACCTTTTACCAAAGGTAACTGAAATATGCTATACTCACAAATATATCACAAGTGATGTGTCAGGGCATCTTTTGGAAAACGTTTTGTACTGGCTGCCTGCTGCCTGACAAATTGGAATTTTATGCTTCTCCAATCAACTCCAAAAACTCGTCTTCCGTCAAAATCTGCACCGTACCCAGTTCTTGCGCTTTCTTGAGCTTGGAGCCAGCGGCTTCGCCCACAACTAAAATATTGAGATTGCTACTTACCGCACTGATGTTTTTCGCGCCGAGGGCTTCGGCTTTTTCTTGGGCTTCCTTGCGACCCATTTTTTGCAAAGTACCTGTAAATAAAATCGTTTTTCCTGCAAATGGACCTTCGGTGGCACGCGCTTTTGGGCGGTCCTCATCGGTTTGCTTCATATTGACACCCAATGCTTCCATCTTTTTTAGCAGTTCGATATTTTTTTCATTTTGAAACCAGTGCATCACGTTTTCAGCTACAATCGGGCCGACATCTTTGATATGGGTAAAATTTTCTATTGTCCAATTTTTTAAATCTAAAACGTGCTGAATTTCAGCTGCTAATAGTTTAGAAACTTTTTTACCAAGATGGTGAATGCTCAAGCTATGCAATAATCTTTGAATCGGATTTTGCTTTGCTTTTTCAATATTCTTGCGCAGATTTTCTGCCGATTTTTTGCCAAAGCCTTCTAAATCAGCGATTCGCTCATAGTCTAAATTGTACACATCTGCAATGCTGCGAATCCAACCCAGATCATAAAATCGCTCAACAATAGATTTACCCATCCCTTCAATGTCCATCGCATCTTTGGAAACGTGAAAAATAATACGCTGTAAATCTTGCGCCCCGCACACACAAGTCGGGCAGCGCCAGGCGGCTTCATCCTCCTCGCGCACAAGCGTGACGGGCGTTTCGGTGTCATTGATCGGGCAATATTTTGGAAATTCAATCGGCTGTTCGCTTCCATCACGGAGCTCTTCCATCGGTTTTACAATGTAAGGAATCACATCACCGGCGCGTTCTACCAGAACCGTATCGCCGAGGCGCAGGTCTTTACTCTTGATAAAGTCCTCATTATGAAGGGAAACCGAAGAAACGGTAACGCCAGCCAACTGCACAGGCTCTAATTTTGCTACCGGCGTAATCGAACCAATTTTCCCGACCTGATATTCTACGTTAATTAATTTGGAAGTGGCTTGCTTGGCGCGGAATTTGAAGGCAATCGCCCAGCGCGGATGGTGCGCAGTGTAGCCGCTCCGTTCCTGGATTTCACGGCTGTTGATTTTCACCACCATGCCATCAATTTCATAAGGATACGTGTCGCGTTTTTCCTGCCACTCATGACAAAAGTCCACTACTTCTTTGATATTTTTACAAATCTTACGCTCAGCGGTCGGTACTTTAAAACCCAATTTATCCAATAAATCCAAGCTTTCCCAATGCGTTGCAAAGCGATTCAATACATTATTCCCATCTTGATCAACGGCGTAACCAAGCGTATAAACAAAAGCTTCCAAGCCGCGCTGCGCCGCTTCTTTGGGGTCTTTTATGCGCAATCCGCCGGCTGCTGTATTGCGAGGATTGGCAAACAAAGTCAAGCCTTGCTCGGCTCTTTGAGCGTTCATTTTTTTGAAAATATCCTTGCGAATCAGCACTTCACCACGCAATTCTACTCGGAAAATGCCATATTCTGAAAAATTTGCTTTCAATGGAATGGAACGAATCACGCGAGCATTGGCGGTCATTTCCTCGCCCATCACGCCATTGCCGCGGGTGGCGGCGCGAACAAGGCGATCATCCTCATACACCAACGCAATGCTACCTCCGTCAAATTTAGGCTCTACAACATATTCAATATCAGCATCTTCCGCAAAACCCAAGAGACGCTTGATCTGCCCGTCAAAATCAAATAAGTCTTCTTCGTTATAGGAGTTCGCCAAAGACAACATCGGCGTGAGATGCGCCACTTCCGGGAATTCCGAATTCAAATCCGCCGACACACGCTGGGTGGGGGAGTCGGCCGTCACCAATTCAGGATGTGTTTCTTCTAGTTTTTCCAATTGCTTGTACAATTGGTCGTACTCAAAATCGCTCACCACAGGATCGTTGAGAATGTAATAACGCCACTCATGGTAGATGATCAATCGGCGCAAATCCTCCATTTGTTGGGATACAGGCGTAGCGGCGATGGCAACATCCTGGCTCAGGTATTTTTTGGAAAGCTCAAAAAAAGCGCGTTGTTCGTCTCTGGTGTACATAAATTTGATAAGCTGATTTGCCGATAGGCTGATGAATCAAATGATTGTGCTAAGATAGCAGAAGAAAATGATTCTGAGCGCTTGCAAGGCGCCGTATTTGAATAAAACGGATTGCTTCACAAATCTATTTCTGCATAATAAGAATCGAAACCCTCCCGCTTGATCCGAAAGCCTTTTTTTTCGAAAAGCCGGAGCATCCCTTTATTGGTAGCCAATACAGAAGCGTAGATTTTACTGATGCCTTTGTCTTTGGCTACTTCCAGAATGAAATCGGTCATAATGCTTCCCAAACCGTGTTTTTGCCAGGGATCGGCGATGAGGATAGCATATTCGGCGCTTTCGCCCCAGCCATCTGTGATGATCCGCACGACTCCAATCATCTTCCGCGCCTCGTTTTCTTCCACTTCTGCTATTATTGCAATTTCTCGATCATAGTCAATATTGGTAAATCGGGTGAGAAAATCGTGTGTGACATGGGGCACGTACCCAAAGAATCGAAAATACAGCGATTCTTTGGAGATGTAGCCAAACATTTTTTCCACCAATGGTTCATCTTCAGGCTGAATAGGGCGAAGCAATACGTCTAACGCTTCTTTTGTTTTTACTTTTTTGAAATATTTAGTAGGGTAGGGCGAGATGACCATGTGTTCGTAAGGCAAGCCCTTTTTTCGGTTTACCGTTGTATCGAGTAGAATACGCGCATCTACTACGATCCCGCCAGTTTCGTCTGCCAGATAGGGATTGATATCTACTTCTTTGACCTCCGGAAAATCCATTACGAGGTAAGACAATTTGCGCAAAGTAAGCAGTAGTTCCTGTAAATTGACACCTTGCGTACCCCGATAGCCTTTTAGCAAGGGATAAATTTTGGTGTTTTCTACGATTTGTTTGGCTAATGCCATATTCAGGGGAGGCAAGCCCAACTGAATGTCTTTAAAAATTTCAACAGCAACGCCGCCAGAACCAAAGGCGATCACTGGGCCAAACACAGGGTCTTTTTTAGCACCAATGAGTAATTCCATTTTGGCTTTTTCGATCATCGGTTCTACTAAAACGCCTTCAATATTGGCAGCTGGAGCATACATTTTTCCAGCCTTCAGCACCTCCTGGAAAGCAATGGCAACTGCCTCGGCATCTTCCAACTGGAGCCGGATACCGCCTGCGTCCGTTTTGTGTGAAATACTGCTGGAAACGATTTTTAATACAACCGGATAACCCATTTCATTGGCGATAGCGATGGCTTCGGCGCTTGTTTTGGCAAGCTGCCCTTGCGTGGTAGGAATTTGATAATAACGCAGCAATTGTTTGGCTTCCAACTCATTTAGTTGCGCTTTGCCGGTCTGAACGAAAGTTTGAATCAGGTGCAGGGCGGCTTCTGTATCGGGTTCGCATTCCACCGGAATGGCAGTGGGTGTTTCATTTAACAACGCCAAGTTTCGGGAGTATTGATACATTTTCAGAAAAACATCCACAGCACTTTCGGGATAGCGATAGTTAGGAATTTTGCCAAATTCTAACACGTCTCTGCCGTTGGCAACGTCATTTTCGCCCATCCACACCGCGAAGATCGGCTTTTTTGCTTGTTTTGATGCTAATACCAATTGTTCGGCGGCTTCAGTAGGATCCGTGACCGTCTGGGGCGTGAAAATTACCAACAAAGCATCTGTCGCTTCGTCTTGCAAGCAAATTTCAGCAGCTTTTCTAAACACTGCCGCGGAAGCATCGCCGAGCACGTCCACTGGATTATTCCTACTCCAATGGGGAGGAAGGATCGCGTTGAGCGCCGTTTTTGTCTCTTCCGAAAGGGTTGCGATTGCGCCGCCGTTTGCGATCAGGTGGTCGGTAGCAAGTACCGCAGGGCCACCGGCGTTCGTGATGATGGTCAATCTCTTGTCGCGTGGACGCGGCTGCATAGCAAGTGCCTGAGCGCAATTGAACAACTGAGCGATGGTCTCTACCCGGATGATTCCGGCTCGTCGAAAGGCAGCATCATACACAGCATCGTTGCCCGCCAGAGAACCCGTGTGCGACATAGCCGCCTGACTGCCTTCCTGACTTTTGCCAGATTTGAGAATGATAATGGGTTTGTTGCGAGAAAAAGCGCGGGCGGCGCTCATAAATTTTCGGGCATCTTTCAGGGTTTCCATGTAAATCAGGATGGATGCCGTATTGCTGTCCGTGCCAAAGTAATCAATCAAATCTGCGTAGCCCACGTCAATCATAGAACCCAAAGATACAAAATGGCTGAAGCCTACGTTTTGGCTCAAGGACCAATCGAGGATCGCAGCGCATAAAGCACCACTTTGTGAAATAAAAGCGATATTCCCCTTTTGAGCCATGTGGGTCGTGAAGCTGGCATTCAATTTTAGATGAGGATTAGTAATACCAACACAATTCGGGCCAATCACACGCATGTGGTACTGCTGGGCGATTTCTCTGATCTGCTCGTACATTTGCAAACCTTCACCACCGACTTCCTTAAAACCGGCAGAAATAATGACCAAGCCTCCTACACCTGCTTTGCCACATTCTTCTACGATACCCGGCACGGTGCGCGCGGGGGTGGTGATGATCGCCAAATCAACCTTGACGGGTACTTTGCCGATAGAGCGGAAAGACGGAAAACCTTGTATTTCGCTGTATTTTAAATTGATGGGGTAAATATTGCCTTCAAAACCCGATTTAATGAGATTTTGCATCACAGCATAGCCTATGGAGTCCGTTCGATTGGACGCGCCAATCAGTGCAAGGTTTCTGGGCTTGAAAATTTTGTCTAACTGCTTGGCGGAGTTTCTTGGGTTTCGCATATACTAATATTTTTGATAAACAGGCATTTAAACATCCCAATATTTTGAAAGATTGGCAAACGCGGCATGCAGGTGCATATCGTAGGTCTCCCACACGCGCATGCTGGAGACGGTCTCCGGTTCTTCAAAAGGCATAGGCTCCTCATTGATGCCCGCTACAAAATTATAAACACATTTTTTGAGTGCTTCGATGTGATAACCACCTTCTAATGCTGCAAAAATGTAAGGAAAATGTGCTTGTAAGATTTGACCTATTTTATAAAAACTATTAAAACTCAACTTCAGGTTTAGCAAGGGGTCGTACTGATAAGCGTCGAATCCTGCTGAAACGGCTACCACGTCGGGTTCAAATTGAAGCGCCAGTGGCAAAAAATGATAGATAGCGTGCATAAAAATATCATCGCCACTACCTGGCGGAAGCGGCACATTGATGGTACGTCCTTTCCCTTTGCCAGTGCCTATTTCATCAATAAAACCGTGCCCCGGAAACGCCGGATACTGGTGCAGCGACCAATAAAGCACTTGCTCGGAATTATAAAAAATATGCGAAGTGCCATCGCCCAAGTGCCCGTCAAAGTCGAGGATAAGCACTTTTTTGCCTTCATTGGCTAAAGACTGGGCTGCAATGGCAATGTTGTTGAACAAACAAAAGCCGCTCGCCCGATCTCGGTACGCATGATGCCCTGGTGGTCGCACCAGCGCAAAATTCTGTGTTTCCATGGCCAGCAAAGTAGCCCCTACGGCATAGCAGGCGGCTTCGAAACTGCCTTGGGAGGTGACCGTATCGCCATCGAGTGGCACTTCATATTGGCTGGCTTGTCGCACTTGCTCGATATAATTTTTGGTATGAATCAGTTCCAGAAAATCGAATCCATTGGGGATGGCCGTTTCTTTCAATTCATAAAAAATGCGCAATCGGTCAGCGTTTTCAGGATGCAATCCGGTGTCGTGTTGCAAAAAAATCGGGTTGTACAGTAGTTTCATGCGAATTACCTTGTTTTGTAAAAGTACAGCGACGCAAGCTAATTTTCCTATAAAACTTTCAGAGAAAAGGATATTTCACTTCCGATAAGAATAAGCCCTCGGGTGGTACGCTCCAGCTTTTTTTCAGCATAGATTGCTCGTCTAAGGCATGTTTTACCTCGGCTATGGAGATTTTTTCCAAACCCACATTGAGGCACATGCCCACTACCAGGCGCACCATGCCACGCAAAAAGCGATTGGAGCAAATGTGAAAATCCATTCTTTTTTCGTCCAGTTGAATCCACTCCGATCGAGAAATCGTACAGTGTAGCGTTGCGGCATCGTGGTCCGTTTTACAAAAAGGATAAAATTCGTGATAAGCAAGCAGTAGCTGTGCTGCCTGTTGCATTAATTCGAAATTGGGCTTTTGCTTGTAAGGATAAAAATAGGCAGTTTGGATCGTGAAAGGATTTTTTTCAAATGTGAGATGATAGATATAGCTGCGTTGGTATGCATCGAAGCGGGCATGTGCGGCTGGCGGCACTTCAAAAATGCGATAGAGGACGATATCCTTGGGCAATAGCTTATTCAAGCGGTTCACCAAGTTATTGGGAATGCTACCTTCAAAATCAAAGTGCATGAAATACTGGCTGGCGTGGACTCCTGCGTCGGTTCTGCCGCAACCTATTGTCTCGATATTGGTACTTAAAATAATTGAAAATACTTCTTCAATGACCTGTTGTACACTGATTTGATTCGGTTGGCGCTGCCAGCCTGCGTATTCGAAGCCATTGTAGGCAATTTCTGCAAAATACCTCATGTGATACTGAAAGCTACAAGTCGTGCTTTGGGTTCATTTTTGCAATATGAAAAAAGAAAAGCCGCTGCTACTATTGGCAAAAGAGTCGTTTTTATTCTCATCATATCTGGAAGCAAAGCTTTTTTGAACAAACAGCATGGCAAGGTAAAAAAAAAATAAAAGCAAAGCTTGTTCAATCTAATTTTGGTGTGAAAGCCAAGCCAAGCAGAAAAACGCTACCACTGTAAAGATTGCGCTGATCTTCAAACCAACTGGCATAGTTTTCTATATCCAATGTAAGATTCAAGCTATGCCAGAAATTCCAGCTAAAGCCTATGTGCAATTGATCATAGGTAGTGCCATCACCTCTGGTAAAATCCCCAACAGGGCCGCTGCGCCTACCCGAAAGCCCCTGCCCGCGCAGGGCGGCGTTGACCCAAAGCCTTTCGCCAAAGCGGTAGCCAATTTCCAAGCCATAGCGGAATTGGTTTTGAAAGTCGAGTCCCTGATAATTTGTTCTATAGTTATATTGTACAAATCCTTGAACATAAGCAGGTTCTGGAGCAAGCGAATGAGAAAATGCCAGTGTCGCCAAGTAATTCCATTCACCATCTCCCGTTGGCAAAATGATTGTGTTGGGTGGCAGGGCATCGTCTTGTGTACTCAAATTGGCATTTCCCAAAGGAAACTCGGCTGCCAGCCCCAGGGACACGGCAAAAGGCAAAGGGAGTGCGTATTTAATTTCCAACATAGGATCGCTGATGCCGGTCACCCAGCTTGTATTGCTGTAGCGATTGGCGCGCCAGGGTGCCCAGTTGAGCGTAAGAGCGAAGGATTTTGCCAAACCATATTCGCCGTACAAAAAAATATTTTGCTGACTAAACTGCTGCACACCAGGTACCCTCAGCCCGAGGGTGTCAAAATAATTTTGGGAACTAAAAGTGCTATAACTCACCTTGAAATAATAATCGCCAGGCTGCCTCACCCAGCCACTTTGTGCGAAAAAAAGGAAGGGGATTGCCCAAAAAGTGATGGACAGTGGAAACTGTAGTTGTAGCTTCATATTCAAGGAATTTTGAAACATCAAAGGTCGGACTTTCCCATGGATATAATTGTAGCAAGGTTGACATTTGAGCGAAACGCCGATGATATGTAAATGAACTTTCGAGGTAGAATGCGTGTAATGATGTTTTGATACTAAATGCTACCTATGGCTTATAAAGTCAAAGAAATATTTTATACCTTACAAGGAGAAGGTGCGCAAACGGGTCGCCCGGCGGTTTTTTGTCGTTTTTCGGGGTGTAATCTCTGGACGGGGCGCGAGGAAGACCGCCACAAAGCCATTTGCCAATTTTGTGATACCGACTTTTGGGGGATGGATGGAAAGAACGGCGGGGCGTATAATGCTGAGGAACTGGCAGCGCGAGTGGCTTCACTTTGGCGACCGGTGCGAAGAATTGGGAAGCCTTATGTGGTTTGCACCGGAGGAGAGCCTTTGTTGCAGTTGGATGCACCACTTATACAAGCTATTCATAATCAAAATTTTGAAATTGCCGTGGAGACAAACGGGACCATTCCCCTGCCACCAGGAATTGACTGGGTTTGTATGAGCCCTAAGGCTGGAACAAATATTGTCGTGACAGAAGGGCATGAACTAAAATTGGTTTTCCCGCAGCCTGGTGCCGCTCCAGAATTATACGAAAAGCTTGATTTTCAGTATTTTTTCCTTCAGCCTATGGACGGACCGCTAAAGGCACATCACACACAACTGGCATTGGAATATTGCATGGAAAACCCTATTTGGCGCTTGAGTTTGCAAACACATAAAGTATTAAATATTCCTTGATGCACAACATGATTCTTAGAGATCAACTGAATACTTTTGGCGCAGCGCGTAAGCCTTTTATCTTTATTCTTAATTTTGATCTGACGGAGTATCATGTTTTTTTGGCTGAAAAAGCACAAAAGGATATTTTATCGTATGATATAAATGGATTTTCTAACGATGAAATGAAAGTGGAATATGCGCCGCCTTTACAAGTCGCCAAATACCCTATCGCATATTCTCAATACAAGAAAGCATTTGATTATGTGCTTGAAAATCAAAAAAAAGGAAATTCTTTTTTAACGAATTTGACTTTTCCAACAGAAATCAAAGTTAATCGGACACTTTATCAGATTTATCGTGAAAGTAAGGCAAAATATAAGCTCTACTTCAAGAATTTTGTGGTTTTTTCGCCAGAGTGCTTCATACAAATTAAAGATGGCAAAATTTATTCATTTCCTATGAAAGGCACTATTGATGCTGCGATACCCGATGCCGCACAACGGATCCTCGATAATGAAAAAGAAAAAGCAGAGCACGCCACTATTGTTGATTTAATTCGAAATGACTTGAGTCGAGTGGCTTCAGCCGTGCAAGTAGAGCAATACCGCTACATTGATGAAATTCAAACGCATGACAAAACCATTCTTCAGATTTCTTCATGCGTGAGTGGTAAATTGGAAGACAATTATCATGAAAAAATTGGAGATATTATATTGGCATTACTTCCTGCGGGGTCTATTAGTGGCGCACCTAAAAAGAAAACCTTAGAAATTATTAAACAGGCAGAAACTCATCATCGCGGTTTTTATACTGGTGTTTTTGGGTATTTTGATGGTTATCAATTAGATAGCGGGGTTATGATCCGGTTTATTGAAGAAATTGATGGTAAGATGTATTATAAAAGCGGCGGAGGCGTTACAGTTTATAGCGATCCTTTATCTGAATATAAAGAACTAATCACGAAAGTATATGTGCCAATTTATTGAAACGATTAAAATTCAGGAAGGGAAATTATGCAATATTCAGTTTCATAATCATCGTTTTAATAGAACACGACAGTTATTTTTTCATAAAACTAAAGCGATTGATTTGAGCCAATTTATATCTATTCCTGATGATTTTAAAAACGGTGTTTTTAAATGTAGAATAGAATATGATGACTGCATACAAAGCGTTTCATTTACACCGTATCAAATTAAAAGTATAAACCGCTTGAAGATAGTCATTAATAACGAAATAGAATACACGTTTAAATATAAAAATAGGAAAGTATTGGAGACTTTATTTGAACAGCGTGGTGATTGTGATGAAATATTAATTGTAAAAAACAATCGCATTACGGATACTTCCTACTCTAATATCGTTTTTTATGATGAACAAAATCATTGGATCACGCCCAAATTCCCACTGCTCAAAGGTACTAAAAGAGCCTTTCTTATTGCCCAAGGACTTGTGAAAGAAGAGGATATCCTCCTGCTGGATATAAAAAACTTTAAAAAAGCGGCACTTGTCAATGCTATGTTGGATATAAGCGATTCTCAAATTGACATAGAGCATATCATTTTTTGATAAATGACTTTACTGCTACAATTCCATTTCGCTGGCATCTATGATTAATTCCTGCTGACGTTGGAAATAGGCGCGAAATTCTTCGGCACTCTTAAAACTGCGCCGAGGTAAGAACCCTTTACCTTCCAAAGCCTTTTCCAAGACAGTCAAATATTTCTCGAAATTGCGCTGTGCATTGCTCCCGTCCATCCCAAAAACCAAGCCCAAACTTTCATACCTTAGTCCATTCTTCAAAGCGAAAAGTACAAAAAACAAGCAATCTTCATACGTGGACAAATACAATGCCTTTTTTAAATTCGAGGCACCTTGCTCCAGACTTACTTCATGGATAGACTCATATGCTTGTCCAAATAATACACTCAAATTCATAAATTGGCTGGAACTCAAGCCAATTGGCGCTTTCCACTGGTTTCCTTTCTTTATATCTTTATAACTAATTCCCATCTCTTTTTTTATGCAAAAAAACTAAATTTGTATTAATATTTAAAATCAGTTTAAATAAAGTCTATTATATCATTTGAATATACTCGTTTACTTATTAATTAAATTTGTATGAATTCGAAGTAGTTGTTTGATTTTTTATCAAATGAG
>CAZGJN010000058.1:0-18664 GCA_964526645.1 uncultured Saprospiraceae bacterium | reverse complement strand
AATTCTTTTCGACCTTAAAAATATGGATCGGATATTTCGACGGATTCAGTTCTACGTAATTCCAATCACTGAACCAAAAATAGGTTTCATTCGCAAGCAAATCGGTTACTTTTAGATTCACCCTGCCTTCAATCGCTAGGAGTTTTTTGGGCACTTCTACGTAGCCGGCTTGTTTGTTGACCACATCAAAATTGGCGATGCACCAAATGACGTTGCTGCCATCATCCGTTACTTTTACATAACTCATTAGCATGTCATTATCCGTGCGGGTAAAATGGATGTTCCAGGTTGTCTGCAAGGCTTTATTTTCGCGGCGAATGCGGTTCACGCGCGTGTATAGGTCGGTGAGGCGATTGCGGGCATTCCAATCATAATGGCGGATGATGTATTTCTCCGAATCGTAATATTCCTCCTTGCCGGAAACGGGATTGCCGGTATTTTCTAAAAATTCATACGCCGGACCGTACAAACCATAATTGCTCGACAGCGTCGCTGCCATCAGGTAGCGTAGTGCAAAAGCGTTGACGCCCGCGCCCATCATGTCGTAGGTGAGAATGTCGGGCGTGTTGGGCCAGAAATTCGGACGGAAATACTCACGCAATTCCGTTTGCGACAATTCGGTCAAATATTCTTCCAATTCTTTTTTGCTCGTGCGCCAGGTGTAATACGTGTAGGACTGCGTGAAGCCCAGTTTTGCAAGCTCCGCCATGATTTTCGGGCGGGTAAAGGCTTCCGATAAAAACATCGTATCTGGAAAATCTTTATGTATTTCCGTGATGAGCCAATGCCAGAAACGGAAAGGCTTTGTATGCGGATTGTCCACGCGGAAGATGGCGACGCCCGCCTTGCACCAATGTTCGACCACGCTTTTCAGTTCTTCCCACAGGTTTTTCCAATCTTCACTTTCAAAATTGATGGGGACAATATCCTGGTATTTCTTGGGCGGATTTTCGGCATACGCAATCGTACCATCCGGTCGCCACAAAAACCACTCCGGGTGTTCCTGGATGTAAGGATGATCGGGTGCGCATTGAAACGCCAAATCCAGCGCAATTTCGATGCCTTTTTCTTTGGCTGCCTGTATCAAATGTTGATAATCCTCCAGCGTACCGAGTTGAGGTTCAATGTCTTTGTGACCGCCGTGCTTGCTGCCGATTGCCCAGGGGGAGCCGGGTTCGCCAGGTTCAGCCGTGACATTGTTATTGCGACCTTTGCGGTTTAATTCACCAATGGGATGAATCGGTGGCAGGTACAACACATCAAAACCCAACTCTTCGATGCGTGGCAGCAGGCGTTCTACATCTTTGAAAGTGCCGTGCGTATTGGGTTCCAGGCTTGCCGAGCGCGGAAACAATTCGTACCAGGCGCTGAATAATTCTTTCTCGCGTCCCACGCGCACGCCTAAATTTTTATCGTAGGTGGTAACAAACTGCTTCATCGGAAAATCCTGCACCAATTGTGCAAAATCCTGACTGACAACCATTTGCACCGCATCTTCATACGTATCCGATTCCAAGGCTTTCGCCATTTTCGTCAGCGGTGCTGCTTTCGTTTTTGGATAGCCTTCGGCCGTTTTGCGCAGCAGATTCACCCCGATTTGCAGTTCCACGCTCATATGCTGACCATCCTCGTATTTTTTCAAAAACCCTTTGCGCCAGGTGCTCAAATGATCTACCCAGGCTTCAATTTTGTAGGTATAAAATCCTTGTTTTTCCACAGTGAAGCTCGCCGTCCAAACATCGTTGGGGTGCGATTCCATCGGAATTTCTTGCCAGGGCTTATCGTCTGCAAATTTGTAGAGGAGGGCAGCGCGCAGCGTATCGTGTCCGTCGGAAAAAATATCGGCAGTGACGTTCACTTTTTCGCCAACAACGCGCTTGATAAAATAAAAACCCCCGTCAATTTCGGGTTTTACATTTTCGATGATGGTTCTATTTCTCATGGTTGGATTGAGTGGATTTAGGATTTCCGCCGACAATTATAAAAAAAATAGTTGATGTAAAATGCGAGTTGGATGGATTATTTGGAAGATTAGAATATTGGAATGATGGAATGGTGGAATGGTGGAATTTTGGAATGAGGTGCTCCACCATTCCGGCAAAAGTTATTTGGGCATTACACCAAAGCGGAAAGCCAATGTCAGCGCGATACTTTCAGAATTAAAATTGGCGTTCAGACTAGTAGTATTGTTTGTGGACTTCTGATTGCCGTTTTCCTGCCTTGAAGTATTGTAACTAAATGATAAAGCTGGAATCGTTTCCAGATTTATATAAAACTTTTCATTTATGTTATATTGCAATCCCAAAATATAACCAATCCCAGCATTGACACTGGTTGTAGTGAATTCTATAAATTGCTGATTAAAATTGGAATGTGAAAAACCAACCGAAAATTCGGGTCCTTGCAGGAATTGCACGCGCTCGCCCAAGGCATGTCTTCTTTCAAAACCAATAGCACCGCCCAAACCCAAATTAAAATCGGTATCGTCGCCATCTTGTTGTGAAACAAAGCCTACATTACTGAATACCAATCGATAACGCATGTAGCGATTTTCGTTCGTGAGGCGTTGCACTTTGTAAACCAAGCCAAAATCCTCCAAATTGAAATTGCTGATTTGCAAGCCCACTTCGTGCATACGAACGGCAGCCGTGTCTTGTGCAGAAAGTGTTGAAAAACAGGTGGTTAAAAAAAATAAAGTTAGCCGACTCCAGGTCGCATTCATAGAAAAAGTTTTCATACAACGGTATTTAGGTTAGATAATTGATTACGGTCTCGAATATCAAATTTGTAACAGAATTGTATAATATGAGAAATATTTTAATGTGTTTTTCATTGCAATATCCTTATTATCAGCAATTTATCCGATAATTGATACGATGTGGAGTGTGTGGATTAGCTGGTGTAAATTTAGGTAGAAAAGTAGAAGCCGCTCAAAGCAAAAAGTTAAAAATTAAATTACAAAACGTTAATGGAGTGTTGAGATAGATGTCACCGGAGCTGCAATAGTCAGTTACTTTCTTTTTGCCAATTGTTGCGCGATGCCACTCACCTTTTGAAGACGTTGATAATCAATAGAATACCAATCTTTGTAAAGATCGCTGCACAATTGTACCACTTTGGTTTGACACAACAAGTCGAGCTGCATTTCTAAATGCTCAACGTCAAAACCGGTCGCAATGGTTAAATCCAAAATAGTGGTTTCGTTGTGTTCGAGTAGAAAATCCAGAATGGAGGCATTGTCAGGATCGCTCAATGTTTGGAGCGTAAAAAGCGCCTTTTCGACAGCAGATTCCTGCTGAGTCGCAATAGTGTTCCACATGTTCATGGGCTAAGATTTTGTGTAATTTTATAATGCCTACAAATATAGAATTTATCTTCGTTTTGACCAATACTAAAAAAATAAATATGGCAAGAGGAAGACACAGTTCTTTCCTTTTGTTTGGTTCTCAAAGAACAGCATAAAATTGCAGGTTTATAAATCTTTATCTTAATCGTATAAAATATTGAAAATTAGAGCTTTATAATTATAATCAGATTTTAGACGTCGTAATTTTAATTAAAAAGAACTTGACAACTCGTAAACTTTCTTTTTAAATCTCGATTACATTTCGGAATCGAAAAATAGAAAATTATGATGTCCAGCAGTATTCTTAAAGTTGGTATTGATGATATGGCGGTTTATGTACCGCAATTGTATTTGCCGATCCAGTCTTTAGCAACGGCGCGCGCGCTGGAGTACGACAAACTTCACAAGGGTTTGGGATTGACGGCTATGGCAATGCCCGACGCGCACGAAGACGTTGCTACCATGGCTGCCAATGCTGTGTTGGAATTGATCCAAAAAAATAAGCTCGATCCACGCCACATCGGGCGTTTGTATGTAGGTACAGAAAGTGGCTTGGATGGCTCGAAGCCAATCGCCAGCTATGTGGTAGGAATGTTATCACAATATTTTGAAAATCAATATGGTACAAATTGCTTGTTGCAATGTGATGCGGTTGATTTGACCTTTGCCTGCATCGGTGCGGTGGATGCTTTGCAAAATACGCTCGACTGGGTAAAAGGATCGCCAGAACGCTTGGGAATTGTCGTTTCTACGGATTTTGCCAAATACGAACTCGGCTCTGGCGGCGAATACACGCAAGGCGCAGGCGCAGTGGCAATGCTCATCAAGCAACAGCCGCGGCTGCTGGCTATTGGCGATGCTTGGGGCGTTGCGACGGTGGATGTGCATGATTTTTTCAAGCCAATTCACACCCGTAAGCGCGCGGAGGTTGCCAAAGAGGTGTTGAATCATTTGAATCTGGAACATTTAGATGCTGATCTTGAAATAGCTCCCATCAAAACAACGCCGGCTTTGGGCGCTTTTGATTCCACGGATGAACATATTCAAATTCATCGTGATACACCAATCTTTGATGGACAGTATTCTAACAAATGTTATCAAGATCGCATCCGGCAGGCGTATCAGCGCTTTATCGCGGCAGCACTGGGCTATGTCAATGGTCATGCGGGTCCGGTACGCTCTGGCAGATGGCAGCGCCTGGTTTTTCACTTGCCTTACGCATTCCATGCACGACGTATTTTTACTGAAATTTATTTAGAAGAAGCCATTAAAGCAGGCAAAAAAAGTCAGATTGAACAGGAAACCGGCGTGCCCATTCCAGTTGTGGAACAGTGGGAATCTTACTTAAAATTGGTTGCAAAAACACCTGGTTATCAAAGTTTTGTACAAACATACATTGAGCGGGGCGAGCGTGCCTCCAGCCTGGTGGGCAATGTTTATACGGGCTCTATTTTGGTGTCACTGATGAGCAATCTGGAATTGGATTGGCAGGAGGGCAACGATCTGACAAACGCTAAAATTGGCTTTTTTGCATACGGAAGTGGTTCAAAATCAAAGGTTTTTGAAGGAGAATTGCAACAGGATTGGAGAGACATTGTGAGTCGTTTTCAATTGTTTGAACGATTGGAGCGCCGCACAGAAATTAGTTACGAAACGTATGAATCCTTGCATCGTGGCAAGCAACTGCATTCGGTAGTTGAACCAAAAGAAACTTTTGTCTTGCAACAAATTAGCCATGATCCAATGCTGCCGGGCATGCGCACGTATTGTTATGCCGCGGACGTAGCAGTGGAAATGGCTTAAAATATAATCCAGCCGCAACAAGTGATTAAAAATAGCGAACTTTGAGTCAAAATGTTTCCTATGAAAAATTATTTGTTGTGGCTGGGTGTGCTTATTTTGCTGCAAAGTTGTGCGCAACGCCTTCAGAAAACTTTCATCAATCCTTTTTCAAACAAACCGCCAGGCTACACGCATGTAGTTGCAATGGATTGTGCACGAGTCATTTACATATCAGGGCAGGTGCCAATGAATGAAAAAGGTGAAATCATCGGCAAAGGAGATTTTGCCCTGCAAACCCGCCAGGTTTTTGAAAATCTGAAAACAGCACTCCAGGCAGCCGGCGCTTCCTTTCAGGATGTAGTAAAAACTAACATTTACATCAAAAATTATACACCCGATCTGTTGCCTACTTTCAGGGACATTCGCAATCAGTACGTTTCCACCGAAAATCCGCCCGCCAGCACACTCGCAGGCGTGCAGTCGCTGTTTCATCCTGATGTATTGATTGAAATTGAAGTAATTGCAATGATCGAAAAGTAAAACCCACAGCACCCACCCAAAACCACGGCTAAAGAAAAATTTTCCAGCAAAAAGCATTTTTTGAAAATTTTGGCACGGTTTTTATTTCAATAAAAGTGTAACCGAAATTAACAGAAAAAGAAACGGTTACGAATGATTATAATTTTTTATCTGATAACCGACAAAATTTTCAAAGTCTATGAAACGCTTTAAAAACTGGTTCCTCTTACTTGCCCTGCTGAGTGGCACCTTCTTGTTGCATGCACAAAACCGTCAATTGATGAACATCGGCGGCGTATTTATTGAGCAATTTGATCCAAATTACAAGGATGACAACCGCTTCACGGAAGACAATTTTACGTATCCAGAAGGCTTGACCTTCACGTACAGCTACCGTTTTTACGACAAAGATGGCAAGGAATTTTTGCACCAAAGCTCAGAAACGGCGGGCATTGACCACGAAAAAGCCTGGCAATTTGTGCCTGCCCTGCGCGCCGACGAAGAAACGGTAAGAGCCGTGCAGATGACGGTGCTCCACGGTTTGCAAGGCATTGAACAGATGAAGCCCGATTACAACCGCACGGTGGTCCAATACGACTACCTCACGGCGGATGGCAACGCCCGCTACACCGAAGTGACTGGCATTGTGGAAAACGAGAAAAACATCTGGATGCACCCGCCGCGCTCCAAGCTTTTCCGCATCCTCGAATTGAATCCATTTCCTTACATCCAGGCACCGTACAAGGTAGGCGCAGAATGGACGTGGACCCAGCAAATTGGGGCGTTCTGGAGCGATGCACGCTGGAAGGAATGGAAAGGCGCAGTGACGAACACCTATCATTATAAAATAACGGACAAAAAAATGGTGCGCACTACCTTTGGTATCCTGGAATGCTACGAAGTAACGGCGAACGCCGAGAGTGAACTGGGGCAAACCGCGCTGTCCGCTTTGTTCAACCCTGATTATGGCTTTGTACAAATGAATTATACCAACATTGATGGCTCGAAAATGGCAATGGAATTGACAGGCAGAGCTTCAGAGTCTTCGCTGGTGGCTCAAACGAGCAAGACTAAGTAAATAACATCTACAAAGGCAACGATTTTTTTGATGAATAGAGTTACGGAGCATTTTAATTTCACGTAGAGGAATACGTCAAATGAATAATTAAAAATGCTTAATAAATTATAATAAAAAGAGAGGCTTTGAATTTAATAATATAATACCAACTCATCAAGTGAATCCAACAATCCTTTGTGAATCATAGTTTTATCTGAACCTCGCAGCGCGTTTTGCTGCGGGGTTTTTAATTTCTGGATACGATTTTGTAAATCTTCAAGCTTTGCGAAATCTAAAAGGAAAACACAGGATACTACTTAGTTTTAAGTGCGCAAAACTTAATTATGACATTGGCATCCATTTCCATTGGGAAATGGTATCACATCTTAATTTCTAATGGCCCAATTGGTAACACTTGAGAGAGCGCTATCTTAATGGCGGGAATCAATTTTTTTAAGGTCTGGTAAGTATTATCTTCTGCTCGGAGCACTAAAACAGGAATGGAATACTTGTTAAAGTTTTGTTGAAATTGCAAATTTTTATCAAATGTCAATAATGCATCAAAGCCATCTGCTAGCATCAATTCTAACAATTCACCATTTTTTTTTCCATTCAACCTTTATATTTTACTGTAAACACTTCGTGGTCAGAAAGGTCGCTTCGCAAACGATGGGGTATATTTTCATCAAGCAGCAGCCTCATACCATTGCATAAAATGCTCAGAAGTAACAATTTTACCAGCAATTTCCAATAGTGCTATCGCCTGTTCGCGGGCAACTGTCGGAAAATCTTCTAAAAATTCATCTAAAGCAATTCCTTTTTCAAGATGGACAAAAAGCGTTTCAATGGGTACACGTGTACCCGAAAAAACAGGCTGTCCGCCTAGAATTTCTTTATCAACCGTGATTATCTCCTTGATTGCTTGCATTTTTCAAAGATAACCTGAAACATTGAAAAGATCAACCCGAACTTTCAAAAGTAATTTTTTTAAACCGCTAATACCCGTGCCGATTGCAGCAGCGAGTCAAATAGCCATTTGCCGTCGGTATTGCCCAAAGCCGCTTCCGACGCGCGTTCCGGGTGAGGCATCATGCCAAACACATTGCGCTCGCGATTGCAAATACCGGCAATATTGAGCAGCGAACCATTCGGATTCGCCTCTTCGCCAACGTTGCCGTTTTCATCACAATATTTAAATAAAATTTGGTCGTTGGCTTGCAATTCCTGCAAAGTCGCTTCATCAGCAAAGTAGCGCCCTTCTGCATGTGCAATCGGAATTTTCAAGACTTTGCTGGGCGGAATCGTCGCTGTGATCGGGCTATTTTTTGTTTGCGACCGCAGGTAAATATTTTTAGAAATGAATTTTTGATTGTTATTGCGCAATAAAACGCCTGGCAGCAGCCCTGCTTCGCACAAAATCTGAAAACCATTGCAGATGCCCCACACGTAGCCGCCTTCGTTGGCAAACTTCACCACTGCTTCCATAATCGGCGAAAACCGAGCAATGGCGCCAGCCCGCAGATAATCCCCATACGAAAATCCACCCGGCAACACAATGCAATCGCTGGTGTCAAAGCCGCTCAAATCATGCTCTTTGTGCCACAATTTCACCGTTTCCTGTTGCAATACATCTCTCAGCACGTGTACCACATCGTCATCGCAATTAGAACCAGGAAAAACTACTACACCAAATTTCATAACAACCTATTTTTTTTACAAAACTGTATCAAATTCGCTTTTGTTCCCCAAAAATTTTTGGCTTAATCGGGCAATAAGAATTGTTGATATTGAAAAATCAAAATGACCACCAAAATCAACAAATGCAGCACCTCTGCCCAACGGGAAGACATGCTGGTAAAATTAATAGAAATCATCATACCCAGCGGCACCGCCAACACCAAGAGATGATCCAACTGAATGCCTGCCTGAAAAAACAGCGTACATGCTGCCAAAAGCAACCCCCAGTACAGCACACTGATTTTTTTCTGAACCTGAATATTCTTTTTAAACATGTAAAGGCTGTAGCTAAAAATAGCGACCACCAGGAAAATATCTACAAAAATGATTTTAAGCACGGATACCAAATTCGGTTCATTCCTAAAATCAAACAACGCAATGCTATATATGAAGTGTTGTTGTACAAACTCTGCCCACTGGTCATTCCAAAACACATAAACACTTGTCAAAATATACGGCACCAGTGCTCCAATTATCACCATCAGGCGTTCTTGCAAACTGAACGCCCGCAGAATCCCCAAGCCGACAAACGCCAGCAGAATAAAAATACTGTAGGAGAAATAAAATAAACTGGCAATCGAAATCCAAAAACCGACATTAAAAATGTTGGTGGCGGCAGAAGGTTTTTTATAAACTTTAAACAATTCGGAAAGCGCGATCAGATAGAACGTATTTGCCATGTGCAGTGGCGACAAGAGCAAAAAACGAGGTAACGCACTGGCTATCAGAATGTAAAACAAACCTGGAAACAGGGTCACGGTGTCATCCAAACGGTGATTCGCAACGATGGCGTTGATCGCTATGGCTTGTAAAAATAGCAGCACAATGGTAACGACCTGCGGCACCAGTCCCTGATAACCGATCTGCGCATACACCAGTCCGCTAAAGTAACCAAAACCAATGGGCGCCCAGTCATACGACGTAACAAACACCGCTACGTGCAACGCTGCCACGTAGAAAATGAGTAATACGCTGAAAAATAACTGGTTGGTTCTAAATAGATTTAGCACTTGTCATTCAATCATTTGGACAGCGCCAAAGTTATCAAAAAAAATCGTTGTACACACCTGTTAAGCGGAATCCGCCTGTTTTTCTTAAAAAAATTTCTATTCCGAAGCATTTATTTCCTTGAAAACCCAGTGCTAAAATCTATCCGATAGCCCTAGACTTTTATCATTGCCTCCCGCGCTTTTTTTGAGCTATTTTCGATTAAAAAATAATGCAATGAGCCGACCTGTCTGGACGTATATTGCTTTTGCCTTTGGCATTACCTGGTGCATTTTGATTGCCGATGGCATTTTGTTGCAACAAAAAATCATCAACCCCTTGCAATCGGACGTAATTTACCTTTTTGCAGCGCTCGGACCCTTTATCGGCGCGTTCTGGACAGCTCATTTGTTTTACGGGAAGCCTGGCGTAAGACAATTATGGGCTACTTTTTCTTTCAAATTGTGGCATAGAACAGTCTGGCTGCTGGTTTTGTCACCATTGTTGTTATTTGGAATCGGATTGTTGGCATATCGCATCATCGTAGGGGCTTGGTGGACGTTTGAAGTGACAAAAACACAGTTTGAGTTGACTTCCGACACGGCTTACTTTGCTTGGTTAGCGCCGTTTTTGGTTTATTCGTTTTTGGAAGAGGTTGGTTGGCGGGGCTTTTTGTTGCCACATTTGCAAGAACGCTATACCGCGTTTTGCGCTACGGCTATTTTGGCGCTCATTTGGGGAGTCTGGCACCTCCCAATGTTTTGGATAAGATTCAACTTTTCAATCGGCATCGCCATTGGCTTTTTCTTTGGGTTATTTGTGGGTGCCATTATTCTTACTGCTATTTTCAATCAAAGCCGGGGTAGTCTTTGGGCAGTCATTTTGTTTCATTTGAACAACAACCTGGCTTCTGCTTTTGAACAACAATATATTGTAGCTGTGTTAAGCACTGGATTTATATTCCTGGCAATTTATCTGTTGAGTCGCTATGGAGCTGTGAACTTTTCAGATGCACCACGGGTTAAAAATTTTTACCAATCAAAAAATTTATGAAAGAGTTCTGGAACGAACGTTACAGCCAATCTGACTATATCTACGGCACCGAGCCAAATGAATACTTTAAAGAAAAAATTCAGCAATACGAGCTGGGCAAACTCCTGCTTCCCGCCGAAGGCGAAGGTCGCAATGCTGTTTTTGCTGCCAAATTGGGCTGGGAAGTAACCGCGTTTGACTGGAGTGAAAAAGCGCAGCTTAAAGCGGTTGCCTTGGCGGAAGCCAATCAGGTGCATATCAATTACTGGGTAAGCGAAGTGAATGATTTAGCCTTTGAGCCTGCCTCTTTTGATGCCGTGGCGTTTATTTTTGCGCACTTCCCGGCGGATCTAAAGCTCAATTACAATCAAAAAATTGCCACTTTTTTAAAACCAGGCGGCGCATTGATTGTAGAAGTTTTTAGTAAAAAGCAGTTGGAATACCAAAAAACGCAGCGATCCGGCGGTCCGCAGAACATAAATATACTCTATTCCATTGAAGAGGTGCAAACTGCCTTTGCAGATTTTGATTTTGTAGAATTGGAAGAAAAAGAAATTTACCTGAACGAAGGGGCGAATCATTCCGGCTACGGTTCTGTCATTTGCGGGATGGCTATTAAAAAGTAAATTGGCAATTTTAATTATAAAAATGCCATTTTTTAAACAGAATTCCCCGTTTTTTAAAACAATAATGCCAATTTTTATTTTAAAAACGTCCTCTATAAAACAAAAAACGCCGTATTTTAAAATAAATATGCCGATGATAAAACAAAATACACCATATTTTAAAACAATAACGCCTATTTTCACTTTAAAAATGGCATCTATAAAACAAAATACGCCTATTTTAAAACAATAATACCCTTTTAAAAAATTGTAAACGCCTTTTATGATTTAATAATCAGGTCATTTAAAACAAAAATCCTCCCATAGCAGTCTAATTTAGGTAAATTGAAGCGTTAAATAGGCTATTTTAATCATAATAAACCAAAATGCCCTATGAATATTGCCGTTTTCAGCGCACACAAATTTGAAGAGCAGCCATTGCACGATGCCAATGCAGATAAACATGCCTTAAAATTGCTCACTGATACCTATCTGAATACCAATACAGCCATTCTGGCGCAGGATTGTGCCGGTGTGTCTGTGTTTACCAACGACGATGCTTCTGCGCCCGTGCTTGAAAAGTTAAAAGAATTAGGCGTGCAGTACCTTGCCTTGCGTTCGGCGGGTTTTAATCACGTGGATTTGGATAAAGCAAAAGCATTGGGAATCAAAGTTGCCAATGTGCCAGAATATTCTCCCTACGCGGTGGCAGAGCATACCGTAGCGCTTATGCTGACGCTCAATCGCAAAATCATAAAAGCCAATCAACGCGTCCGGGATTTAAATTTTTCTCTGAATGGCTTGACTGGTTTTGATATGAATGGCAAAACGGTGGGCATTATAGGCTTGGGGAAGATTGGAAATATAGTTGCCAAAATTCTACATGGCTTTGGGTGCAATTTAGTAGCCTTTGATATTAAACCAAACGCCGAATTGACTGAAAAATATGGCTTGCAATTTGTTGATATGGACACTTTGTGCGCTGAATCTGATATTATTACGCTGCATGCACCCTTGAATGACAAGACGCGTTACATCATCAACCGCGAACGAATCGAAAAAATGAAAAAAGGCGTGATGCTGATTAACACTTCCCGCGGCGCACTGGTGGATACAAAAGAGTTGATCGGCGCACTCAAATCCGGGCACATCGGCTACCTGGGGCTGGATGTGTATGAAGAGGAAAAAGGCTTGTTTTTTGAGGATCACAGCGATGAAATCCTGCAAGATGACGTGATTGCCCGCTTGTTGACTTTTCCAAATGTCTTGATTACCAGTCATCAAGCCTTCCTAACGGATACAGCCCTGAGAAATATAGCTGAAACCACCATTTATAACATTGATTGTTGGGAAAAAGGAGAAAAAAGTGACAATGAATTATTTTGATAGGCTTTATAACGAATTAGATGTTGACAATTTCTCGCCGCGACCAAGGTCGGGGTTCGCAAATCTCAATAAACATTAGCACCGTAGATGAACGCGGATTTGTTCACCTCCTGCAAAATCGGTGTTTTACACTTTTCTTATAAAAAAAATAAAAGGATGCCGACCGATACCCAATCAACAATGGACAATGTGCAATCAGCCATCCCTCGTGACAAGCCGATTTTGCTCTTCGACGGCGTGTGCAATCTGTGCAACGGCTTTGTGCAGTTCATTATTCTGCGCGACTCAAAAGCAAAGATTCGGTTCGCCGCTTTGCAGTCGGCAGTTGGGCAACAATTGTTACAAGAAGCAAAAATGCCACTGGAAGAACTGAGTACCGTGGTACTGTGGGAGAAAGGCAAATTTTATACGCATTCGGATGTGCCGCTGCGCGTGGTCGAATATTTAGATGGGTTGTTGCCGGTATTTTCTGTTTACATCGTCATTCCAAAGTTTATACGCGATGCCATTTACAATTGGATCGCCAGGAATCGCTACCGCTGGTTTGGCAAAAAAGAAAGCTGTATGATTCCGACGCCAGAGCTGAAAGCGCGGTTTTTGTGACAAAACATACAAAGTTTCTTAGGTACGAACATTGAAAATCAATAAACGGGACAGCACACTAGACAACAATGGCAACACGGACGACACGAAACACGCGGATGAACGCGGGTAAAGCAATCCGCGCCAGTCTGTGTCGTCCGCGTGATCCGCGTTCCAATTATTGTGATACGAGCAAGATAGCAGCTTGCTGCTGTTTGAGCATTCACGCTTAGAAAACCTTACAAATTTTCCATGTATTTATACGCACTTCCGGTATTGATTAACAGCACTTTATCTTCTGAATCGATCCATTTGTCCGCCGCTAATTTTTTCAACGCTGCATAAGTCGCCGCGCCTTCAGGTGCCAATAAAATCCCTTCTTGTTGCGCCACTTCTTTCAAACTTTCCAGCATTTGCGCTTCCGAAACAGCGAGTGCCGTGCCTTCGCTTTCGTGCAAAATTTGCAACATCAATTCATCGCCAAACGCTGCCGGTACGCGCAAGCCGTTCGCAATCGTTTCCGCCGGATTTTGAAAGGGTTCTGCCGTAAATTTTCCTTCTTGAAATGCTTTTACAATGGGATAACAAGCCTCCGTCTGCACCACCACCATGCGCGGGCGCTCCGAACCGATCCAACCCAACTGTTCCATTTCATCAAAAGCTTTCCAAATGCCAATCAAACCCGTGCCGCCGCCCGTCGGATAAATAATCACATCGGGCAGTTGCCAATCCATTTGCTCCGCAATTTCGTAGCCCATTGTTTTTTTACCTTCCAGTCGGAACGGCTCTTTCAAGGTAGAAATATCAAACCAATCGGGCTCACGTACTCTATTGATTTCCAATGCACAATCGCGGATGCTGCCATTCACCAGCGTCACTTTTGCACCAAAATATTCGCATTCTTTCTTGAAAATTTCCGGCGTTGCCATTGGCATAAACACATGCGCTTCGAGTCCTGCTTTGGCACAATACGCACTCATCGCGCCGCCCGCATTGCCCGCCGTGGGGATGACGCACTTTCTCACGCCCAATTCTTTCGCTTTTGAAATTGCCATAGACAAACCGCGTGCTTTGAAAGAACCCGTGGGATTAAACGCTTCATCTTTTAAATATAAATCGTTGATTGACAATTGCTTTCCAAGAGTTTTCATTGGTAAAATTGGCGTAAAACCCTCCCCCAGTGATACAATATTTTCATCCTGTTCCACCGGCAACATTTCCCGATAGCGCCACATATTGTTGGGACGATCTAACAACATACTTTTGTCTAATCCAAAGGCAAGATCATACTGTGCGAGCAAAGGCTTGTGCAGTTCGGAAAAAGTTTGCAGCACATTTTTATCATATTTTTTGCCACTTTTAGAACAAATTAAGTGCGAATACAGCGTTTTGACGTCGGTAAGCGTTTCCATATTAAATTTTACGTTTAGAAAGTGGAGAGGTTTAGAAGGTTTAGATTATGCGGTGAACTAAACCCGCTTAACTTCCTAAACCTTCTCAACGATTTCGTACCGCAAATTTTCAGCGTTTTACATCAACACGCTTTTCCGCCATTGCCCATTTACAATACTTTTTTGCTCAAATTGGAAAATGACATGGAAGTGATGAAACCGATCCTATTTAAAGTGACGGAGAATACGGGAACTTCTTTTCACGTGCAGGAAAACCGCGACGGACACCAATACCATCAGCTGCACTATCATCCTGAGTATCAGCTCAGTCTGGTGGTGGGCGGCAACGGCAAATGTACCATCGGTGGGTATGTGGATCACTTCGAGCCGGGCGACGTGTATGTGATCGGTGCTAACGTACCGCATATTTTTGAATCGCCGGATTCGCACATTATATCAGTCTTTTTCACCGAAAGTTCGTTTGGCGGGTATTTTTTTCAATTGCCCGAAATGGCTGCCGTGAAACAATTTTTGGAAGAAGCTTCGCAAAGTTTCAAACTGCAAAAAAGCCTTTCGCAACAGGTACAACCCTTGTTTTTAGAATTGCTTACATTAAGCGGCGCCGCGCGTATCATACAATTATTACAATTGCTAAATAAACTGGCGTTAAGTGCTGATAAACAATTATTAGCACAGGTAGAAATATCCTCCAGCTATTCTTACACTGCCCTGTACCGCCGCATGAAGAAAGCCTTCCGTTACATTGCTGATAATTTTGATAAAGAAATCTCCCTCGATGATGTGGCGCACTCCGTACACCTGAGCCGCTATGCGTTTTGCCGGTATTTTAAAAAAATCACCAACAAGTCCTTTGTCCATTACCTCAATGAATTTCGCGTGAAAAGCGCCTGCAAATTTTTATTGCAATACGATTACACCATCACGCAAATCAGCTTTTTATGTGGTTTTAATAACTTGTCGAATTTTAATCGGCAGTTTAAGAAATTGATGAACTGCACGCCTTCGGAGTATCGGGCGCTGGGTGGGTGAATCTGGTTTATTTAAGTTTTTAATTCCTTTATATTAGGTATTTTTTTAGCGGTACATATGTGGTGTATATACAATAATGGATACAAGCGATGCTGGTATAAACAAGTTGTGCCTCATTAAATTAAACCATAGATGAGTTTCAGCATCTAATAGGTGAAACAAAAAAGGAAAAAATGAAATCAATCTTTTTCACACTATTAGTCTTCTTGTTTATGGTTTCATCTTGTAAAGAAGATAATAACATCATTGAGCCCGTTGCCGATGAACCAGAATTAGAGCTAATTACATCTATCGGGTCGGGTGGCATAAATAGAGAATACACACTTTTTATACCCGAAGGGTGGAATAACAATAAATATCCACTTTTAATCCTTCTGCATGGTGGAAATAGTGAGATGTCGAATATGGTAAATTTATCCGACTTTAAAGGATTTGCCCAAAAAAATGATGTTGCTTTAGTATTTCCAAATGCCTTTGAAAAAAATTGGAACGATGGAAGGATATTGAATGCAGTTGGAGATACAATTTCTGCCGTAAAAGAGGGCATTGATGACGTACGCTTTATTTCAGACCTCATTAGCGAGCTAAAAAACAGATATAATATTGACGACAAAAAGGTGTACACAGCAGGAATTTCAAATGGTGCAAATATGGCGATGCGTTTAGCCTGCGAACTTCCGAGCAAAATAACAGGAGCAGCAGCGGTTGCAGGCACAATGGCTGAATTGACTTTTAATAGTTGCAATCCTTCTATTCCTATTCCAGCAGTGCTAATTCACGGAACAGATGACCCTTTGTTCTCTATAAACGGAGTTGCAGGAGTTGTGGTAAGCCATCAAGCGCTTGTTGATAAGTGGGTTACAATAATAGGAGCCGCCAGTAATCCCGTTGAAACGCAACTTCCTAACAATTTTAATGATGGTACGACGGTAACAAAACGAGTGTATTCAGGGCAGAATGGGCTTAACGTTTGGAGTTATATTGTAGAGGGAGGAGGACATACCTGGCCAAATGGTGTTCAATATCTTGCTGAATCTATTATTGGTAAAACGAGCAAAGAGATTGATGCAACCGAAGAAATTTGCAAAAATCTAAAAGAATATTCAAAGTAAAATAACAAGGCACAACATTGTATATGCGACTATGTGCCTGCCGCAAGCGCAACACAGGCACACAGTGCATATACGAACCGTTACTGCTTTATTCGATAATGGTTACTTTCAGCATATTCGTTCGGTGGCGGCGGTGCAAGGGCATACTTCCTGTATTAACCACGACATCGCCGGGCTGTACCCTGCCCGCTGCTTTGAGCATGTCGTTTACGTCGTTGATGGTTTCATCGGTGGTGGTAAAACGGTCGTAGTAATAGCAGCGCACGCCCCAAACAAGATTAAGCGTAGCAAGCATGTGCATGCGATCGGAGAAAATGTAAATTTCGCGCATAGGGCGGTAGCTGGAGACTTTGAACGCGGTATAGCCGGAGCTTGTCATCCCTACAATGGCTTTTGCATCGAGTTCTTCCGCTGTTTTTGCTGCGTTAAAACATACGACATCGGACATAAAGGTGCGTGCCTTAGCAACTGGCACCGGGCGGCGACCTTCAAAACTGAAAATTCGCTCCGCTTCGTCAATAATTTTATTCATGTATTCCACCACCTTCACAGGGTGCTTGCCAACAGAGGTTTCACCGCTCAGCATCACCGCATCAGCGCCGTCGAGTACCGCATTGGCTACGTCGGTCACTTCGGCACGGGTAGGGCTTGGGTTAGTAATCATACTGTCCATCATCTGGGTGGCAACAATCACCGGGCGCGCCCGCTGGATACATTTGGACACAATTTCTTTTTGAATGATGGGCAACTGCTCAATGGGCATTTCAATACCCAAATCACCCCGTGCTACCATGATGCCATTGGTAGATTTGATGATTTCATCGATATTTTGAACGGCTTCCGGTTTTTCGATTTTAGCAATGATTTTTGCCGGATGGTTTTTCGCTTGAATGCGTTCGCGTAAGTCCTCAATATCTTGCGCGCGGCGTACAAAGGACAAGGCAATCCAGTTGACGGGTTGCGTCAGGATAAACTCAAGGTCAGCCAAGTCTTTTTCTGTAAGCGAAGGCAACGACACGTTGGTATTCGGCAAGTTTACGCCTTTATTAGAAGAGAGCACCCCTCCAAAAAGGGTTTTCAGTTTAACCTGATCCTTTTTATTGGTTTCGAGCACCTCAAATACCAGTTTGCCATCATCTACCAGCACAGTCTCCCCTACTTCTACGTCCATCGGAAATTGCTGATAACTCATATAAATGCGCTCCATATTGCCCACGCATTTCTCGTTGACAAAGGTCACCACGTCGCCTTCTTTCAGCGGCAATCCATCGCCTTCCATTTTACCAACGCGGAGCTTAGGGCCTTGCAAATCGGCAAGGATGCTAATGTGTAGCCCATGTCGTTCGTTGATTTGAGTGATGTTGTCAATCACTTTCAGATGGTCTTCGTGCGTACCATGCGAGAAGTTGAGGCGGAATACATCAACGCCCACTCGTACCAGTTCTAGCAACATTTCGTAGGAGCTAGAAGCCGGACCAACGGTGGCTACGATCTTTGTATTTTGGTGGTCAACCACTTGCAATTTTTTCACAGTGCTTGATTCTGCTGGATGCATTAACATAGCGGATGAATTTGAGAATAAGCAATTTAACAAAATTTAGGAACAATCACATTCGCCATACGTTCCTTCTTTTTGGCAAATAAACTCCAATTTTGCTTTTGTAAGTGTATTTTTTACAATAAATCCTTTGGTAAAGGTACACCGATCTTGAATATTATCAAATCTTCGTCTGGGAAATTGAAAGGGAAAAAAAAAAAGAAAAAATAGTTGTGCAATAGAGTTAAATTTTACCTTTGCAGGAACATTCGTTAAACTAAATAAAGCGAATTGATTATGTCTTCAAGCATTGCAGAAAAAGTAACAAGAATTATCGTCGACAAGTTAGGTGTGGACGAATCTGAGGTCACTCCTGAGGCTAGCTTCACAAACGATCTTGGCGCTGACTCATTGGATACGGTCGAACTGATTATGGAATTTGAAAAAGAATTCGATATTTCCATTCCAGACGAACAAGCAGAAAACATTCAGACCGTAGGACATGCCATTACTTACCTGGAGTCACAGCTTCAGAAGTAAG
>CAZGJN010000057.1:0-19551 GCA_964526645.1 uncultured Saprospiraceae bacterium | reverse complement strand
TAGAATATTTGATTTGCTATAAAATTTGTTGCGCAACCAAAATGCTACATTGACCAAAGCAATGAGCGCCGGTACTTCAACCAAGGGCCCGATCACACCCGCAAATGCCTGCCCGGAATTGATACCAAATACGCCAATTGCTACGGCAATCGCCAGTTCAAAATTATTACCCGCCGCCGTAAATGCAATAGAAGCGTTTTTGGAGTAGTCGGCACCCAGTGCCCTGGCGATAAAAAAGCTCACCAAAAACATGATGCCAAAGTAAACAAGCAGTGGAACAGCGATGCGCAACACATCAAGCGGAATTTGTACAATCAATTCACCTTTCAAGCTAAACATGACAAGGATCGTAAATAAAAGCGCGATCAATGTAATAGGAGAGATGAGCGGAACAAATTTTATTTGATACCAGTCCTCGCCTTTGTATTTTGTTAATAACCAACGACTTAAGAAGCCTGCTGCAAACGGAATACCCAAATAAATCGCTACACTTTCGGCAACAGTGGCTATGGAAATATTCACAATCGCCCCTTCAAAACCGAATAAAGGCGGTAGTTTTGTAATAAAAAGCCAGGCATAAAAACTATAAAAAAACACCTGGAAAATGCTATTCAATGCCACCAAACCCGCGCCATATTCGCGGCTGCCCTCGGCGAGATCATTCCAGACAATCACCATTGCGATACAACGAGCCAGCCCGATCAGGATCAATCCGGTCATGTAAGCTGGATAATCCCGCAAGAAAAGGATTGCCAGGAGGAACATTAAAACAGGCCCAATTACCCAGTTGAGTAATAATGAAATGCCCAATATTTTAGTATTCCTGAAAACCTGGGGCAGCATTTGATAATTTACCTTTGCTAATGGCGGATACATCATTAAAATCAAGCCAATAGCGATTGGAATATTGGTAGAGCCCTCGGAAAAGGTATTGATGAAATCAGCGATTCCCGGCACAAAATATCCAATGCCCACACCTATTGCCATCGCCAGGAAAATCCAAAGCGTGAGATAACGATCCAGGAAAGACAAGCGTTTGCGCGAAGACATACTGGGATGATTTGACATATTGTACTTATTTATTTGAAAGTCATCTGATGACTCATCAGATGACGATGCTATCAGCAGCAGCCGTTGCCAGGCTCGCAGCATTCTGACTTTTTGGCAAAGACGGTAATGCTGTAAATACCGATATTACTTTGTTTGAATGCTTGCAAATCCGCTTCGCTGATGTATTGCAGTAGAATATCGTCGGGAACGATGATTTCTTTTTCTTTCTGAATTTCAATACTTTCAAAACCAGTTTGACGAATCAAATCCAGGTATTCCTCCTTCTGAATCGCGCCGGACACGCAGCCCGCGTACATCTCGGCGGCTTCCTGCAAGTCTTTTGGCAACTCGCCAACCAATACAATATCAGAAATGCTGAAATGCCCGCCGGGCTTGAGTACGCGCATAATTTCCTTGAAAACATTGGCTTTGTTGGGTACCAGATTCAACACACAATTGCTCACAATGACATCGGCTACATTAGCGCCGACCGGCATTTTTTCAATATCGCCATGGCGGAATTCTACGTTGTTAAAGCCCAGTTTTTCTACATTTTTCCGCGCTTTAGCAATCATTGCCTCGCTGAAGTCAATACCAATCACTTTGCCGGTTGGTCCTGTTTCGTGACGTGCAATAAAGGCATCATTTCCTGCGCCAGAGCCAAGATCAATGACCGTATCTCCGGGTTTGATTTTAGCAAATTGCGTGGGCAAGCCGCAGCCGAGATTCAAATCAGCATCAGGATTATAGCCCTCCAGTTGGGTGTAGTCGTCGGCCATTACATTGTAAACATCCCCGCAGCAAGCCGTCGTGCCGCAGCAACCATTGTCGTCGAGTGATTTCTCCTGGAGGGCAATTTCTGAGTATTTCTGGCGAACCAGTTCTTTTAGTTCCAATTCTGTTTTCATAAACGGATGATTTTGTATCGGTGCGCTTCAGCCACCGAGAGCTACTTAATTTTAACGGCGGCTGAAGCCCGCCAGTACATATTAGCAACATTGTTGATTTGATAAATCTTTAAACATGGAGTTCATCTTGCTGGTAAAGCGACCAAACGCTTCCCAATCAATGCAATAGCACGATTTTTTGCCTTCTACCTCGCCTTTGATCAAGCCAGCGTTTTTTAATTCTTTTAAATGCTGGGAAACCGTAGCCTGTGCCAGGGGCAGCACCTCTACAATCTCACCGCAGATGCACATTTGCTTTTCTGCCAACGTTTGTAGAATCGCGATTCGAGCGGGGTGCGAGAGGGCTTTGGCAAACTCCGCCAACTCCACTAATTCCTTTGAAAATTCTAAACTTTTGTTTATTGCCATTATTCGATTAAAATTTATATCGCAAATATACGATAATAAATTCAGAAGTCAATACTTTCTTGAAATTTTTTTTAAAAAAAAGTTACTTACAGCCGCTGGAAACGTCTGAATTTAAAAACCCAACGGCAGGATAAATGCAATAACTTTCGACTAATGACGGATAGACTCATTTCTGCTATGGAAAAAAAAAACTGTATCGAATGCGGCGAAGAGATCATTGGACGGCAGGATAAGCGCTTTTGCTCCGACCAGTGCCGCAGTGCTTACAACAATCGGCTGAATAGTGATGCGACTAATTTTATTCGCAACATCAACAACATCCTGCGCAAGAATCGGCGCATCCTCGCTGAATTGAACCCCGATGGCAAGACCAAAGTACACAGAGACAAGCTATCGGAACGCGGCTTTAAATTCAGCTATTTCACCAACGAATATGTGACGAAATCGGGCAATGTGTATCGCTTTTGCTACGATCAGGGCTACTTGGAAGTGGAAAATGATTTTTATACGCTGGTGGTGCGGCAGCAGTATGTAGAGTGAAAGTGGGATATAGGGTGATAAACTAAAAGAGGGATGCCTCCCTACGAGAAAACATCCCTCTTTTGCAATAAAATCCTTGGAATAAGTACCACCTTTGTTTATAAATTTTCCAAAATCGCATTTGGCAATAGCACCTTGTCAATCGTATGGACGATGCCATTGGAAGTTAAGATATCCAAGCCAGTTGGGACTAAATTCGCAGGGTCATCCGTTTTATCAATGATGGATAGGTTTCGCAAATCCACTTTCAATTTCTCTCCTTGCAGGGTTGTCAACATCTGACCATTTTGCAGATCATTAGAGAAAGCGCAGGCATCCACCACATGGTAGAGCAAGATCGTAGAAAGTGCCTGCACACCCACTTGATCAACCAAGTCTTCAAGAGAATTCGCACCTAATGCACTGACCAAATTATCAAATGCCTCGTTTGTTGGAGCGAATACGGTCAGAATCTGATTCGGGTCGGAAAGTGCCGCCGCGATTGCCGGATCAGCCGCTAATACTGCCGCTACCAAAGAAGAGAACTGGCTTGCACCAATAGCAGTTTCGACGATGGTTTGGCTCGGTACTTGTAAAACATCATTGATAACATAAACTAACAGAGAAGAGCCAATGCGTCTTTGAGCAAAGCTCCGGCTAATGCCAAGGTCATTGATAGACAAAAGATTGCCTTCGTAGGTCAATTGAGCAATATCCCCATTGAGCATTTCGATACAACCGCGCTCGTTGATAGAAACCAGACCATCGGTCACATGATAAAGGAGGATGTTCGTCAAAGTAGCTGCATTTAAAGCGCTACAAACATTGCTTTCATTCAATCCTAATTTGGCAAAAGCTGCATCCGTTGGTGCATAGATCGTCTTGCGGCCGGAAAATAGAGCACCGGTCAGATTGGTACACTGGAGCGCCTGATTGAGCGTTTTGAAGGTCGTACCTTGCAAATTCCGCAGCGTGACCTCATCACTTGTCAACTCCTGTAGGTCTTCTGCTTGGGCGATACTAATCAGGTCTTCCGTTTCTGTTGTTTCGCGTGGTTCGATTGTAGAAGCCTCATCGGTAGTACAGTTTTGCAAAAAGATTGCAATAAACAAGAAAAATAGCACCTTTGGTACAAAAGGGTGTTGCTTGAACATGATTTTAAAATAGTTTTTAGGTTAGAAAAATGAAATGTTAATTATCGCAACTATAACCCCGTTGCTTGTGATGCGTTCAGAAAATACTTTAGCGAAAATGTAATCTTAGAGACAAATAATTGCTCTTAATATTGAGGAAACAAAAGCCATAAAACCTGAATGAAGGGGTGTTTGGTTTATTTATCTGAAATACATCAAAATAGCGCCAAATAGGGTGATGAGCGCGATGAGTACTGTCGCCATCCGAACGGAGTAGCGGATGTGATTGACAAAAACTTCGATATCGGATTTCATGTGGGGATACTTGGGATAAACTTCTTCTTCCATTTTCTTGCGATTGAACAAATGGCTGGCACCAAATTCTACCCGATTCTGTACCAATTTTTTATAGGTTTTTAATACCCGAATTCTGAAATATAAATTCAGGAATAACATCGCTCCAAATAAACCCCAAACCAATGCAAGTAGCACGATAAACATAAAAATTTGCTTTCTTTTTTTGCAAAGGTAAAAACTTTTGTGAGGAAAAGGTTTTTGCCGAACTTTGTAATCAAATACAATGAGCCATCCAGATTATGACCGAGTTTCAAAAAGCGATTGTAGAAGGTATTCCAGCTGAGCTACCAGCGCCAAAGCCCTATGAACAGGGGGTTAGCCATGCGCCGAAGCGGATGATAGAAGGCGTACTGAGCGCCGACGAGCGGATATTGGCAATCAAAAATGCGCTGCGCTATTTTCCGCCCAAACACCACCCTACGCTCGCAAAGGAATTTCTGGAAGAACTCCGGCAGTATGGTCGTATTTATATGTACCGCTTTCGTCCCGATTACCCGATGCACGCCCGCCCTATCGAGGATTATCCGCATCAGTGCAAGCAAGCAGCAGCTATCATGCTGATGATTCAAAATAACCTGGATCCCAAAGTTGCCAAGCATCCACACGAACTCATTACCTACGGTGGCAATGGTGCTGTTTTTCAAAACTGGGCGCAGTATCGCCTCACCATGAAGTATTTAGCAGAAATGTCTGAACATCAGACCCTGGTGCTTTACTCCGGGCATCCGCTTGGTTTGTTCCCTTCTCACCCCGAAGCCCCACGAGTGGTAATCACCAATGGCATGATGATACCCAATTATTCCAAAAAAGAAGACTGGAATAAGTACAACGCCCTGGGCGTAACGCAGTATGGGCAAATGACTGCTGGATCATTCATGTACATTGGACCACAAGGAATTGTGCACGGCACTACTATTACGCTTTTGAATGCTGCAAGGCTAAAAGGCTTCAGCACAACGGAAGGCTCAGGTGCCAAACCTTTGTCGGGGAGGCTTTTTGTCACCTCCGGTCTGGGAGGAATGTCGGGTGCGCAAGCCCGTGCTGCCGTGATCACGGGAGCCGTAGGAGTGATAGCAGAAGTAGATCCAGACGCTGTGTCGCAACGCATTGCCGATGGCTATATCGAGCGCACGGCTGTTTTTACAGATTTGAATGCACTATTGGTCGAAATAGAGAAGTGCCGCCGGGAGGGGAAAGCAGCTGCACTGATTTATCATGGCAATGTCATTGATCTTTGGGAAAAATTGGTAACGGAAAATATTCAAGTAGAATTGGGTTCTGACCAAACTTCCCTCCACAACATCGATGACTTGGGTTACTGCCCTGCTGGGTATTCTTTTGCGGAAGCAAAGGACTTATTGATTCAAGATAAATCAAAATTTCTGGAGGAAGTACGGTGCTCTTTGCGTAGGCACGTTGCTGCTATCAATACGCTGGCTTCCAGGGGCATGTACTTTTGGGATTATGGCAATGCGTTCCTGCTCGAAGCGGGCAAGGCGCAAGCAGACATTTGGAAAGATAAAGAAAAAGGGCTGTATCGCTATCCTTCTTATGTGGAGGATATCATGGGACCCCTATGTTTTGACTATGGCTTCGGACCTTTCCGCTGGGTGTGCACTTCCGGCAAAAAGAAAGACCTGGATGCCACGGATCGGATAGCAGCCGCTGTTTTAAAAAATTTATGGCAGCAGTCCGCGCCAGCGGTAAAAGCCCAACTTCAGGATAACCTGCTTTGGATAGAAGCCGCAGATCACAACATCCCTATTGTTGGGTCTAAATCCCGTATTTTGTATGCTGATGCCGAGGGCAGAATCAAAATTGCACAGGCTTTTAATGATGCGATTGCCAACGGGACGATCAGCGCACCGATCGTACTGGGCAGGGATCACCACGACGTGTCGGGCACGGATTCTCCTTATCGGGAAACTGCCAACATTTACGATGGTTCTAAATTTACAGCGGATATGGCGGTGCAAAATGTCATCGGGGACTCCTTCCGGGGGGCCAGCTGGGTGAGTTTGCACAATGGCGGCGGCGTAGGCTGGGGTGAAGTGATCAATGGCGGCTTCGGTATGGTACTCGATGGTACGCCGGAAGCTTCCAAAAGATTGCAATCTATGCTTTTTTGGGATGTGAACAACGGTATCGCCAGGCGCAGCTGGGCGCGCAACGAAGGGGCAATGAGAACGATACAAAGGGCAATGGAAGTTAACCCTCATTTAAAAGTGACACTACCTTATCTGGTAGATGAGGAAATTTTCAACTTTGAATAACCAACATTCCTACCCCTTTTTGGAATAATAGAGTAATGGAGTAGCAATACTCCATTATTCTATTATTCCAGTTTTTTACACATCAAAATCGCCCTCGAAGTCCAAGAATTAAATTCCTGCCTGCTGCCACGATACCCGAAGAATAAGGACGGTAGCGCTCATCGAGTATATTTTCTAATCCAACATTGAGTTGTAATGCTGGTGCAATTTGATAGCTTGCCTTAAAATTCAGTGTAAACCAAGCTGGTGAATAAGGATTCCCATTTTCATCTCTGGCATAAATACTTGGTTTTCCCTGCTCAGAGGGTGGCAGATTTTCATGGGTGACTGTCGCGTTGTACAAGGCGTACACATTTGCGCGAAAGCGATTGGCTTCAAAATTCAGGTAGGTTCCGCCGAATAAAGGCGGCGCGTGTCGGAGCGGAACATTTTTGCCGGTGGCTTCGTCTTCTTCCTCGCCCTGTGTCCAGGTGATATAGCTGGCGAGCGACCAACGGTCGGAAAATGCTGCTTCCAAGCCTGCCTGAATACCGTACACATTTGCCTGTGCACTGTTTTGCAAGGCTTGTACCTGGCTCAAGGTGCCATCATAAACAATACTGTCCTGAGCATTGAATGTAAAATTGCGGCGCACAATGGCATTATTCAAAATCGTATAAAAACCGGTTACATCAATCTTTACACGGTTTGCAATGGTTTTAATAACTCCAAAATCAACATTATAAGAATATTCCGATTCCAAATTGGGATTAGGCACAATGACGATCCCAGGCGCGGAATCAAATATTTTACCCACATCGTCTATATTGGGTGCCCGGAAACCAGTAGAAACATTGAAGTTGAATTGCCAGTGCTCCGCCGGCCGGAAAACCAATCCCAAACTTCCATTCAGCGCGCCTTTATCAATGGCTGCTTCGTCAAAAGGGAATGGGAAAAACGCTTTGTCAAAAGGGGCTTCCAAGGCAAACTGTGTGTAACGCAATCCTGATAGGAATGTAAATTGCTTGCTAATATTGGATTTTAAGTTCAAATAAGCAGCATACGATTGCCAAGTAGCACCGTTTGGGTAGCGGGTGGAGATAGGCTCGGTTACTTGAGTTTCGATATTTTCTTGAAAAGCCTTGGAACCTACATTATTGAGAACTGCCTCCAGCCCATAAAATAGGCTTGTTTTGTTACTAAGTGTTTTATCAAAATCCAAATTGGCGGAATAAGCTTTTACCTTTTCTGTGCGATTCAACAGTTGCAAACGCCCGAACCGACGCTCGTGGCGGCTTTCTTCATAATCCTGAAATGCCAGGGTCAATCGAGCGCGATTGTACAAACCGCTTTCGCGTAAGTTACTAAGGCTCAGGTTATGCATCATCCATTTTTGCGGGCCATAATACCAGTCGCCATCGCGCAAAGTACCACCTCGGTATTCAATCAAACGATCATAGCGAGGTACATCTGAAGTTGTGGAATAATGAAATCCGTACTGGATGTCCCAGTTTTTATTTGGCTTGAATCGAATTTTTTGCAGCAGATTCCATTGGTCGTAGCCACTGCGCACCTGTTTTTTCGGATTTTTATTTTGCACGACGATATCTTTGCCGTTTTCAAACGATTGGTACTCCGGGCGCAAATATTCCTCTGGTCCATTACTTCCCATGATTAAATCATCATAATCGGCATAAGTTAAACTTGTAACAAAGCCCCATTTTTGCCTGCCGATATTAAAATCTACATGCCCTGTTTTTTCATTATTTGCGCTCGACCAGCGGATCAAAGCATTGCTACCCAAGCGAATGCCCTCACCAGCAGCCAGTTTAGGCGATAGGGTATGGAAATCCATCACTCCGCCAATCGCGTCACTCCCATAAATCACCGAGCCCGGACCAAATAAAACTTCGGCGCTCTCCAAAGCGTTTGCATCCAACGAAATAACATTTTGCAAATTGCCACTTCGATAAATGGCATTGTTCATGCGCACCCCATCTACTACCAGCAGCACCCGATTGGTTGAAAAACCTCGAATCATTGGGCTACCACCGCCCAACTGACTTTTTTGAATGAAAATATTTGCCGAAGCACCGAGCATATCCGCTGCTGTTTGTGGATTTTGAAACGCAATTTCCTTTGGATTGACCGAAGTAATCTTTTGTGCAACTTCTCTTTTATCTTGCTCCCATCGGTTTGCTGATACAACTACTTCATTCAGCGCGATCCGGCTTTCACCTAATTTTACAATGTATTTATTGGTCTGAATAGCTCGAATACTCAGTGTAAGCGCTTGAAAACCAATCAATGAGAAAGAGATACTGTCAGCATTAGCGAATGTAGCCAGGTCAAATTCACCCTTAGCATTCGTGGTGGTTACAGTTAGATTTTTTTTGTTAAAAACAGACACAAATTCCAGCGGCTCCAGAGTGGAGCGGTCTATTACGCGCACTATTTGCGCCGAAAGATTTATTATGCCTATCATCATAAATAGGCTAAAAAATATTAATTTTTTCATAACGATCTGATCTTGATTAAATACATGATGCAATAGATATCGCTATCTTTTATTTTTTATGCGCCTATTGCAATTAAAAACAAAAACGAGTAGAGAATAGAAAGCCCATCATCTTTCCGGCGGCGGGTAAACCGTCCGTCTCATCGGAGGTGAATAAATAATTGCAGTGAACGGAATGTGGTTGTTGTGAAATTTTATATCGAAAAGAAGCATTCTGGTGTCAGAAAAAAAATAAAATTTAGGAATCAGTTCCGAAAGCTGCTTTTGGTGCTGGTGGTGCTGGGGGTTTTTGCACCATTCTTGCTGGATGGCTTCCTGTAAGTTTGCAAAAAGCGCGGTCTCTTTTTCATCATCAATGCAAAGGAAATAAGTAGAATCGCCGCGCTCCTCTTGCTTCACAATATCATACATTTTGCCGTGGTAGCGAAATTCATCCTTTTCAAGGAATTGAAATGCTTTGGGGGCTTGTGCTGTTGCGATAGCAATCCAAACCAACTTTTCTTCGGGAATAGAGGCTTTGATTTGAGTCTTGATTTGCCTGCGGATGTTGAATTGAATGGATTTAAACACGAGGTATTCGCCGATAGTACAAGCCAAAATAGCCGCTACAAGCCATCCAGCCAGGGTAGCTCTTAAGCACTGATTTCGATGGATAAATTGCCCAATCATGGTCGTGTCGGCTGGTGCTGAGACTGCGTCATGCAATAATAGTTATTGCATATTTATTTTGACAAGATAAGCAACAGAAATTTTGCAAGGGGCAAAAGTTTTCGTACAGTTCGGGCGGGCAAATTTTGCCCAAAGCTGTGGTTTGTGGCGGCTCATTGCGTACCAACAAAAGCGGTCATTTTCCAGGTATCATCGGCTTGTCGAGTGAATGTAACGCTTGCATCTGAAGGGCTGCCGAAGAATTTCCCAAACACAAAGCCTTCTTTGCCTTCTGGTAATTTTATTTTCACCCAGGCAAAAGTTTCTCCGTTGATGGTTTCTTGCTGGGTGGTGTATTCCAGCAGTTGTACGACATCGTAAGAAATTGTCTTGAGAATCTGGCTATTGGCGTTTGGCGCGGCGCGAACCCGCACCCCTTCGCCTGTGATGGCTCCAAATATCTCCGCATCGTAAGATTTTGGGAAGGTCGCTACAAAGTAAGGCGCAGTGAAAGTCGTTTTACTTTTGTTGAAAACACCACCCATTGCCAATGCTCTTTTCAGCTTATCCCAAATTTCGGAGGAATCCTTTGCTTTGTCCAAGCGCCAGCCCTCCACAAAAGTCCGAAACCCCGCATCTAATCCGAAACCATTTTCAATCTGTTCATCGGTTATTTCCAGCAGATAAAATTCATCTTTCTGGCGGATAGCTTTTAGTAGATTTTCTCTGAAGACAAAAAAGGCAGTATCCAATAGTGCTTCATCTACCGGATAGAGTTTGCCTTGCGCTACCACTTGAGAGACAGGCATCCACCCAGCCTTTGTTTTCACTAAGCTTTCGTACACACGGCGCAGCGAGTCGCGGTGGAGCGCAGGAGCAGTGGTCGTATTCGCAGTGCTCGATTGATCAGCATTTTTGCGGCAAGCCACGATGGCAAGTGCCAGCAGGAAGAGTACAAATATGGGTCGCATGTTTTAAAGTTGGTTTGGCAAGAAAAATAAGAAGAAAACAGCATTTTTTTGCAATTTTCAATCATCTTCTGTCAAATCATCCAGAATATCGGACTTGAAAAATGCTTGTTCTTGCACCACGCCCCACAAAGCAGTGCGCGTACCCAACAAACCCATCATACCTACGATCCAAAAATAGGGATAGCCCATTTTGATGGCATCTACAAAAGTACGGCCCTCTCCAAAACCAGAAAAGAATCGCACTGTGAGGATGCTAAGCGGTACGACGGTGATAATGCCTGCCGCTACGAAAAAGCCATGTCCCCAGCGAATACGGTGCAAGTTCCTTCGGGTGACAAAGTGGATGGAAAACGAAACCAGTAACACCAGCAGTACCAGCAGCAGCCTGAAAAGATTGGGACTCAAATAGCCGTAAAAACCGGAATACAAGCTGAAAAAAATCGTTTTGGATAGAAAAAAGGCAATCAGCGTAACGGGGTAAATCTCCGCAGCGCTGCGAATAAGCTGGCTGTAAGCTGCACTTCGGATAAATCGAAAGGGTAAAAGGTAGGCGATCACCGCCAGCAAGGCAATGACAAAAACCGAGTAATGTGTCGGAAATGCCCAATCAATACCTCCCCCGCCGCGCACCAGAAAAATCTCCGATAGCCAAAGGGCATTCGCCGAGAGCGCCAAAAGTAGAATCAAAAACAATAGCAAAAGCCAGTTGGGTTGTGTTGGTTGCATGACTCCTTACAAACGCAAAAAAGCCATAAAACTTGTTTGCAAAACCTTAGTTGTTCTGACTTTGTAAATTTTGAAACTTACATTTTTCATCCAAAAAACGCTATTTTTGCAATTCTCTTTTCAAAATATATTTGTAACGCACAATTCTTAAAGCAATGCACCTGAGTGAACAAGAAAGCGTAAGACGCAACAACCTCCAAAAAATCCGTGATTTAGGCATTGAACCCTATCCTGCGGCATTGTATCCAGTGAATACCTTTGCGATGGACATCAAATCCGATTTCAAGGATGAAGAAGCTGCTCAATATACGGAGGTCTGCCTCGCGGGCAGGCTTATGAGCACGCGCGTGATGGGCAAGGCGGCTTTCGCCGAATTGCAAGATAGTACCGGGCGTATTCAACTCTATGTGCAGCGCGATGACATTGGGGATCAGTTGTACAACGAAGTTTTTAAAAAATTGCTTGATATCGGCGATTTTATTGGCGTGAAGGGTTTTGTATTTCGCACCAAAATGGGCGAAATCACCGTGCATGTAAAAGAACTCACCATCCTGGGCAAATCCCTGCGCCCGCTGCCGATTGTAAAAAAAGATGCCGAGGGTAATATCTATGACGCTTTCGTTGATCCTGAACTCCGGCATCGCATGCGCTATGTGGATCTAATTGTGAACGAAGGGGTCAAGGAGGTTTTTGTTAAGCGTGCGCACATGATGCACAGCATCCGGGAGTTTCTCGATGCCCGTGGGGCACTGGAAGTGGATACACCGGTATTGCAGGTTATTCCAGGAGGGGCGCTGGCACGTCCATTCACCACGCACCACAATGCACTCGATATTCCGATGTATTTGCGTATTGCCAATGAATTGTACCTCAAGCGTTTAATCGTAGGAGGCTTTGACTGGGTGTATGAGTTTAGCCGCAACTTCCGCAATGAAGGTATTGACCGCACACACAACCCGGAGTTTACTATCCTCGAATTTTATGTAGCCTACAAAGATTACAACTGGATGATGGAAATCACAGAGCAACTGCTTGAAAAAGTGGCGCTCGACCTGCATGGTACCACCGAGGTACCTTTTGCGGATAAAACTATCAGCTTCAAAGCGCCCTTCCAGCGCCTGCCAATTCTGGATGCGATCAAGGAACATACTGGTTTTGATTTGAATGGCATGGAGGAAGCCGACATCCGCGAAGTGTGCAAAAAACTCCATATCGAAGTGGACGACAGCATGGGCAAGGGCAAGTTGATTGATGAGATTTTCAGCGAAAAATGCGAAGCACATATCGTGCAGCCCACGTTTATCATGGATCATCCGGTGGAAATGAGTCCGCTCACCAAGCGCCACCGCAGTAAGCCAGGATTGGTAGAGCGATTCGAATTATTTGTAAATGGCAAAGAAATTTGCAATGCTTACAGCGAACTGAATGACCCCATCGAGCAGCGCGAACGCTTTGAGGAACAAGTGAAACTACTCGAGCGCGGCGACGACGAAGCGATGTTCATTGACCACGACTTCCTGCGCGCCCTGGAATTTGGCATGCCCCCGACTGCCGGCATCGGCATCGGTATTGACCGCCTGGCGATGCTGATGACCAATCAGACGACCATTCAGGAAGTGCTCTTCTTCCCGCAAATGCGACCGGAACGACAGGATGGAATCGTGGAGTAAGGGAGCGGTGGATGATATAAAGATAAAATTTAGTTGCCTCAAGCGGTTTCAACAAAACCTCTCCCAGTGGGTGAGGGATTTTTATGATTATATTTTTGTAAGATGCTCTAATCGAGATGTTTATTCTGCAGAATTCAAAGATACAAATGTGGCTGAAGCTTATGAACAAATCGTTGAAACGCTAAAAATACATTTCCCTTCTCCTCCCGAGAAAAACGATGGTTTTATCATTGCCAAAAGATTACAACAAGCGCAACCCGACTCATTGCAAAGAAAAAAGAGGAGTTTAGGAAATCAAGAATCTACACGCATTTTATTGAATAAAAAAACAGCACCGATTCCTCATTTCTTGCTCATTTTCCCATCGGCATCAATCATTAAGGGCGATTCGGGGAAGTCTGTTTTTGTCAAATCTACAATGGTTTTAATGGCGCGTTTTTGAGGGTCAATTTTTGGGCCATGCGTTTTTTGCTGGTACACAGGCACGATTTCGCCGCTCTGAAAAGCCCCTTCCTCGTTGATTTCCAATTTGATAATCGGCGCAATGCCCGCCGGGCCTGACAAGCTGAAACGCCCATAGGTGCAGAAATTACCCATGCTGTAAGCGATAAAACGATCTTTGTAGAGTTCCACCGCACGCGTGACGTGCGGCCCGTGCCCGAACACAATATCCGCTCCTGCGTCAATCACTGCGTGCGCAAAGTCATACACATTGCCGCGATTTTCACCGACGTAGGTTTCGCTTTTGCGGGTGACATGCTGGTGGCTCGCGCCTTCCGCACCGCCGTGAAAGGAAACGATGACCACGTCGCTGATTTCCACCAATTGATTCACAATTCTTTTTGCATTCGCAATATCCCGCAGATTGCAAGTGCCGCTATTGGGTGCAAAGGCGCAGAGCCCATATTTCACGCCATTGCGCTCAAAAACGGTGTATTCATCGGTTCCTGCCAAGCCCGCAAAAGCGATGCCCGCTTCTTTCAATACTTCTTTGGTTTTACGGCGACCTTCGGGGCCAAAGTCGCCAGAATGATTGTTGGCAATGCTCAACACATCAAAGCCCGCTTCCAAATAGCGATCCACATACTTTGCCGGTGTTCTGAAAACATAGCAAACGCTGGGGTTGCGACAGGTTTTGGGTGTGCCGCCCTGATCGAACATGGTACCTTCCAGATTTCCAAAAGTGACATCGGCGTTTTTCAGGTAATCTTGTACATCCGACAGCAAATCCTTGCCATCGTTGGGTGGTAGGTAGGAGGCAGAAGGATAATTCGTACCCAACATCATATCGCCTACGCCAATGACGGTATATCTTTTTTCAATCGTATCAATTTGTACCTGAACGGAATCAGATTCATTAGTTGACAAAGATGCTGCCAGGGCTAAGTTTGCTTGCTCGGCAGGCTTTTCCACTTTTTTACAATTCGTCAAAATTGTAATTGTAAGAATGCAAAAAAGACCTCCCAAAAGAAGGTCTTTTCCGTGAATATTGAAATTCATATTGCAAAAGTATATTTTAATCCAATGATTGATTGGCAGCTTCGGCGGCTTTCACCAAATCTTGGTATTCCTCTGGGGTCAGACCATCCATACAATAATGAATCGGATTGACTTTATCGCCGCGGTAGTGCACTTCATAGTGACAATGCGGCGCAGTGGAAGTACCTGTATTACCAACCAACCCAATTTGTTGCCCTCGAACTACTTTATCGCCCACCTTTACGTCTATGCGGCTCATATGCCCGTACAAAGTCTGGTAGCCATAGCCATGATCTATGATGACGTGATAACCGTATCCGCTGCCGCGTTCCGCTTTGACCACCCGGCCTGCGCCGGTAGCTTGAATCGGCGTACCTTTCGGAGCAGTGAAATCAATGCCGGCGTGCATTTTGGGTACTTTGAAAATAGGGTGAATGCGATAGCCAAAACCGGACAGCAATTGGATGCTACGCGCCAACTTATCAGAACGCACTGGCTTTATCGAAGGAATGGAAGCCAGCATTTTTTCTTTTTCCTTAGCCAGATTGATGATCGTATCCAATGATTTGGATTGAATCACCAACTGCCTTTTCAAGCGGTCTAATTTCTCATGTGCAGAAACCATCAGCTCGCCCGAATTTTTGAACTGCCGGTATTGCTCGTATTGGTCGTGCCCGCCTATACCGCCTTCCCATACCCCCTTATCAATCGGATCCATCCCAAAAATCATCCGATGTGCATACGCATCGCGCTCTTGGAGATTTCCAAGCACTCCACTCATTTGTTCTACGTCACTCAATAGGCGGTTGTAATCATCCCGCATTTGGTCAATTTCCCGAAGAAGCGTTTTTTCTTTCGGAGATGGGAAATAACGATGAGAAACTAAAGTGAAAATAAAAGCAGTAAAAAGAGCGGCGCATATAAAACTTATAACTTTAAGGATTTTGCTACGCCAGGATTCAGTAACTTTTTCATAACGGAGAGAGTGAATGTTGTAAAAGTATTTTTCCTTTCTCATGAGCATTTTTGTTAACCAAAATTAGCTAAAAACAGCGCTTTTGTCATAAGGCAAATTCATCTTAAAATGGCTGAACTTTAGCGTTCTTTTCACCTTTCTGTGTCCATGTTTAACTTTGGTGGTATCCCAAAGATAGAAGCTCATCTTGGATTTGCAAAATTTTAACATAAAAATTAGACTAACGTGTCACCCGAAAAGTGATAAATGGATTTTTGTAATCAAAATAAGAATGTTTTTTGCCTTAAATATTGACGCACGCTGAAACTTTTTTTGATACAGAGTAGTTTTACTTAAATCATGCATCTCAGAAATATGCTTTTTTGTCAAATGATGTACTTTTTAACATATTACTTCCAAATAGTTGCCCCTTGAGGGCTGTCACTTCTTATTTTTTCCTTTTCGTAAGGATTCTCCAAAAATGATTAGATAAATCAAGGTGCGACTGCTAATTTTGCAGCCGATTTCAACCAACGTTGAACCTTGAACTTTCGAACCTTGAATTTTAAAAAAAATGACTTCCAAAGAAATACGGCAGGCTTTTCTCGATTTTTTCAAATCGAAACAACATAAAATCGTCCCTTCGGCGCCGCTGGTGCTGAAAAATGACCCCACGCTCATGTTCACCAACTCTGGCATGGTGCAATTCAAAGATTACTTCCTCGGCAATGGCACGCCGCCTGCACCGCGCATCGCGGACACGCAGAAGTGCCTCCGTGTGAGCGGCAAACACAATGACCTGGAAGACGTGGGTTTCGACGGTACGCACCACACCATGTTTGAAATGCTGGGTAACTGGTCATTCGGCGATTATTTCAAAGAAGATGCTATTTCCTGGTCATGGGAATTATTAACCAAAGTGCTTGGGCTTCAGCCAGATCGCCTGTACGCAACCGTTTTTGGCGGCGATGATAAAGAAGGTTTAGCTTCCGACGAAGAGGCGCGGGAAATCTGGCGCAGATTCCTCCCCGACAATCATATTCTGAATGGTTCCAAGAAAGACAATTTTTGGGAGATGGGCGCGCAGGGTCCTTGCGGTCCTTGTTCGGAGATTCATTACGATTTTAGAAGTGAGGAAGAACGCTTGAAAGTGCCTGGCGAAATGCTGGTCAATCAAGACGATCCTTCCGTCGTGGAAATCTGGAACAACGTATTCATACAATTCGAGCGCAAAGCAGATGGTTCACTCGTGCCGTTGCCTGCCAAGCACGTGGACACGGGTATGGGCTTCGAGCGCTTGTGCATGGTGCTGCAAGGCAAACGTTATACGTATGATACGGATATTTTCACTCCTTTTATTACATTCGTAGAAAAAGTAAGTAATAAAAAATATCATGGTTCTTATGATCGCAATGCTCTGACCGACGTAGCGATGCGGGTTGTGGTAGATCATATTCGCGCAGTTGCCTTTACCATTGCCGATGGGCAACTGCCGGCTTCGGGTGGCGCAGGTTATGTGATTCGGCGCATTTTGCGCAGAGCCGTGCGGTATTATTATTCTTTTTTAGAAATTAAAGAGCCGTTTTTAAATAAAATCGTGCCTTTATTAGCCGATGAATTTGCCGAAGTTTTTCCAGAATTAAAAGCGCAGCAGGATTTTGTACAAAAAGTGATTTTGGAAGAAGAGCGCTCGTTTTTGCGGACTTTGGAAAATGGTTTGAAAAGATTAGATACTATTGAAGCGAAGGATGGAATCATTAGCGGCGAGGAAGCTTTTGAACTCTTCGACACCTTTGGTTTTCCGGTGGATTTGACCGAATTGATCGCCCGCGAAAAAGGCTTATCCGTTGATATTGAAGGTTTTGAAAAAGCCTTGCAAATTCAGAAAAATCGCTCCAAAGCCGATGCCGAAAAGCAAGTTGGTGATTGGGTCGTGATTGGTGAAGAGGGCGCAGTAACATTCGTTGGTTATGATGCATTACAAGTTGCAGATGCTCAGGTCGTTAAATACCGCGCCGTGAAAGACAAAAAAGGTTTGCAATATCAAATTGTACTCAATAAAACCCCATTTTATGCAGAATCGGGTGGACAAGCGGGCGATACAGGCTACATGGAATTCGATGGCGAGCACATTGAGGTACTTGATACCAAAAAAGAAAACGACCTCATCATTCACATTGTGAATAAAGTGCCGGAAAATATTCAAGCTGAAAATGTTCTCGCTCAGGTGGATGCCACTAAACGCGCTGCCACTTCCCAAAACCACTCCGCGACGCACCTCATGCACGCCGCCCTGCACCGCATTTTGGGCAAACACGCGGTGCAAAAAGGACAAAACGTGGACGATGAGCGCCTGCGTTTCGACTTCTCTCATTTTCAAGCAGTTACGAAAGATGAACTCGCAGAAATAGAACATTTAGTCAATCAAAAAATCCGCGAGAATATCCAACTCGAAGAAGTGCGCAATATGCCCATCGAAGAAGCCCGTAAAACGGGCGCGATGATGCTTTTTGGCGAAAAATATGGCGAAACGGTGCGCGTTATTACATTTGATAAAGATTTTAGCAGAGAGTTATGTGGCGGTACGCACGTGCAAGCGACGGGCGAAATTGGTTTGTTTAAAATTGTCTCCGAATCAGCCGTAGCGGCAGGCGTACGGCGTATCGAAGCGATCACCGCTGATGAAGCGGAAAAGTACATCAATGAAGAATTGGCCGAGTTAAATGCCATCAGGGAGGCTTTCAAAAATCCGAAAGAACCCGCCAAGCGCGTCTTGGACTTGATGGAGGAAAACAAACGCCTCCAAAAGCAAATCGAAGCGATGCTACTCGAACAAGCGGCGGGTCTCCAAAAAGAATTGCGTGCTGAATTTGTACAAAAAAATGGTATTCAACTGCTTGTGAAACGCATACCTCTAACGGATGCCAACGCTGTCAAAACTTTAGCTTACAATCTGGAAAAAGAAATCGGCAATGCCGTCATTGTTTTCGGCACGATCTCTAATGACAAACCGCAACTCACCATTCGCATCTCCGATGAACTCGTGCAAGCCAAAGGTATGAATGCGGGTAATCTCATTCGGGAATTGGCGAAAGACATCAAAGGCGGCGGCGGCGGACAAGCGTTCTTCGCGACAGCGGGTGGCAGCGATGTGAGTGGCTTGGAGGTAGCGCTGGCGCGGGTGAAGGATTTGGTTTGATACATTTTTTAGATGAGGCACACTTTCAAAGTGTGCCTCATCTCTCCATTTGCAACTTTCCACAAAAAAACGTAGCTTTAAAAGATAAAAGCAACATTCAAATCATGGAATCGAATGCGCTCATCACCATTGACCCCGAAATTGTAAGCGGTACGCCCGTTTTCACCGGCACACGGGTTCCTGTGAAGTCGTTGTTTGATTGGTTGGAAACCGAAACATCGGATGAGTTTTTAGAAAATTTTCCTTCGGTGAGTCGGGAATAAGCCTTAATGGTGAATTGCTCGGCTTGATGGTATATCATGGTTTTGAGGGATTAATTACGATGCAATGTAGCAGCAAACACCGCTTCTCCAGATGCTTGTACGCAATACTATCCTGTTCATTCCGCAAAAGATTACCGGCAGTGTGATAATTAAATCCGTTTTTTACCAAAAAACGATACGGATTCTTTATTTCCCGGCGGCGCATCATGCTCACCAGATCAAAGCGCGACATCAGGAGTAAGGGGCGGCGGCGGATGAATCCGCCGGTACGCTCACAACTCCGCCAATGCCGCCTTCGCCCACTCAAAATTGCGCTGAAATTCTACATAAGCCGGATAAGCCGTAGCCAGTTCTTCCCAAAGGGTATAACACTGCTGAAAATAGGGTGCTGCCTTTTCTTTATCTTTTTCGTGGTCTCTATAAAACCTACCTAATTGAGAATACGAAATCGCCAGCCCATTTTTAAAGCCGACGTTATTGGGAAAGGCTTCATAG
>CAZGJN010000056.1:5822-19684 GCA_964526645.1 uncultured Saprospiraceae bacterium | reverse complement strand
TCAGATTTCGCAAATCTTAGGAGATTTACGAAATATTATTTACCTGCTTGCCTCATGAAAATTAATAAAAAATTCGTGAAACTGTATATTCAAATCATGCAATTAACATTTAAACTATTTTTTTTACTTTAAAGCCATCTTTTTTTAACAACCTCAGCACCCCTTTCTGACCAGGGAGATGCGCGACACCAATGGCACAAAAACTTGTATGCTCACGAGTCATCTCTGCGATCCGTTTTGCCATGAAGGTGTTGCGTTGGTACAACAACAAATCTCGTAGGTCATGCAAGCCTTTTTTGGCAGCCAAGTAGAGTTTAGTGATCTCTGCCTGCTCGTACCAAGTAGCCATTTTGAGCAAATTTTTGCGGTGCCGCTTGAGGTTACGGCCGATATTCCACAAAGATTGTACTTGTGCTGTAATCGGAATTTGTTGGAGTATTTCAATTTGTGCTGCAAAAGTTTCTATACCCCACATCTTTTTTTCTAATGATTTTGCCAATTCCCATAAATGCTGATCAAGCGCGAGGTCTATATCCTGATGTATCATTTGCTCGTCTATCAGATTGGAAATTAACATAGGCTGACTGTGGTCTAACAGCGCAATGTCAATACCGGTGGCTTGGTAAATATTTTTTTTCAACTTAGTGTACCGCTTTTGAGGCAACAAAGCTGATAAATTCATACCATCGGGAAGGGTAAAAGAGGTCAAATCAATAGCCTGCTGCAAATCATCCAGGTCAAACTCAGCGGCAAATGCGGCGCAATGTTCTATTTTTTGGTACACCAAATCGAGGCATTGGACGGCTTTCAGGCTTTTGACGTGCATTGTGCCAAAAAGATAAGAACCGCCTTGTATTTCCGGATGTGTAAGCGCCCAGAGTAAGGATTGCCGATGTTTTTTCATGCGAATCTGAAGCCCATTTTTTAGAAAAAAGCCAGTGTCGCCATTGTAAAAAGCAATGGGCAATAATGTCGAAATTTATTCGTATCTGTAAGGCAGCAAGCTGGAATCTTTGACGGTAGAAAGCGTCATAAGTGTTTTCAAGCGCTCGATTTCCTCAATTTGAGAGAGTGTTTTAAATAATAACTGTTCGTATGTGGGAATATCCTTACATACGATTTTCATAAGGAAATCAGCTTCGCCTGTGATGATGTAGCACTCCACGATCTCTTCGATCTCTTTAATTTTATCTAAAAAATTTTTGAGCGCGTTGTCCTTTTGCCAAGCAAGGGATACCAATACGAAAGTTTTGACATTCAGCCCAATGGACTGGGGGTTCACCTTGGCGTGGTAGCTTTCCACGATGCCGCTTTGTTCGAGTTTTTTGACACGCTCCAGGGTAGGCGCGGGCGATAATCCAATCTTCTTGGACAGATCAAGGTTAGTGATTTTGCTATTTTCTTGCAAAATTTTCAGGATCTTGAGGTCAATCTTGTCTAATTTTTCTGACATTGGCTAAACATTGAGTCTTGCGAAATCTATTTCTGTATCTAATCTGCAAATAAAACAGAAGCGGAAAGTTACAAAACCTTTCTTAATTTTTTTTTATTTCAAAGAAACAAAATTTTTTGCAATAAAATTTTGAAGTACCGCTTCTTTTTTTAGAAAAAAATGCCGGAAACAGCGAACAGCCATTTCCGGCATAGATATTTCCAAATAACATTATGGGAAAATCCCCATATTGAGATAATCATTGCTGATTTTGAGAATCGCATTGGCGAAGGCAGCTGTACGCATATCCTCGATCTTCTTTTGCAACATAATTTCTCGGATTTGGTTGTATGAATTAATCATTGTTTCTTCCAAACCCGATCGAACCAAGTCCACTTCCTCTGCGCCGCGCACCACTTGTGCCCGCTCCTCTGGGCGAAGCGATTTGCCAGTCATGCCTTCTATTACATCCACCAACTCTTCTGTGTGCTTTTGGTCAAACCGTTTTTCCATTCGCCCAAAACGCATGTGCGAAAGGTTTTTCAGCCATTCAAAATAAGATACGGTCACCCCGCCAGCATTGAGGAACACATCTGGAATGATCAATTTGTTCATTTTGAGCAATTGCTCTTCTGCTACGAAAGTAGTAGGACCATTAGCCGCTTCGGCAATGATTTTAGCTTTAATGTTTGGTGCATTTTCATAAGTGATAACATTCTCAAGCGCAGCCGGCACCAAGATATCGCAGTCAAATTCCAGGATTCTTTCTCTGTCTTTTTTTTCTAAAAACTGCGCGCCAGGGTAGCCTTCTATGGTCTTGTGTTCTTTGCGATATCGCATCAAATCTTCAATATCAATGCCATTGGGGTTGTAAATAGCTCCTTCCACCTCCCCTATCCCAACAATAATGACACCGCCTTCTTGTTGAGAAATAATACCACTATAAGAACCTACATTGCCAAGCCCCTGAATGATCATTTTTTTGCCCTCGATGCCCTTCGTGAGTCCCAGCCTTTTCATGTCTTCAGCATTGCTGCACGCCTCTCTGATGCCGTAGAAAACCCCACGCCCAGTGGCTTCTGTTCTGCCTCTGATACCTTGCAAGTTCACCGGTTTGCCGGTCACACAACCTGCTGCGTCAATTTCTTCTCCTTTGAAAGTGCGATAAGTATCCATGATCCAAGCCATCTCGCGCTCGCCCGTTCCGTAGTCAGGAGCAGGTACATCAATGGAAGGACCAATAAAATTCCGGCGAATCAGTTCCGTGGTATAACGGCGGGTAATTTTCTCCAGCACTTCGGGTGAATATTCCCAGGGATTAATTTTTACGCCGCCTTTAGCACCGCCGAAAGGGACATCCACAATGGCGCATTTGTAAGACATGAGCGCGGCAAGTGCCATCACTTCATCTTGGTTGACATGGTTGCTATATCGAATCCCGCCTTTGGTCGGCGTTCGGTGGTGGCTGTGCTGTACTCGATACGCTTCGATTACTTTCACCTCATCGCCGATTTTTACAGGAAAATGTACTTGATAAACCGCATTGCACACCTTGATCTGCTCCAGCAAACCCTGCGGCAATTCGGTAAAACGGGCAGCTCTATCAAAGTAGTTTTGTACACTTTGATAGAAGCTTAGTTTAGGCTGCGTCATGATCTTTAATTTGATTTTCCAATTTGGTTAGCTTTCTTTCAAGATAGATGAGAAATGCAATAATGCCAATGAATATCAATACGATCACTGCCACTACCACATAGATTTTTCCGATGCTTCTTAGGAAATCAGTATTACCTGATTGTGCCAATATGCTTTGGAGGCATCCTGTCAAAAGCAGCAGGAAGGATAAGAATCGCTTCATCATTTTCATTTTGCGCGGTAAAACTCGTGCTATTTTTTGATTAAACCAAGTGTTTTTTTGACAGACTTTTCAAGTGCAAAGCGATTTAAAGGTCTAATAATTTCGCCTTGAGTGCCTCGATCCGATAGCTTAGCTGAGCGATCCAAAGCCCAAGCAATGCCCAGCCAATCACTGCCGGATAGAAAATCATCCGCATGGTATTGTCAAGGTCTTCTCCACCCAAGGCGGGATTCCCGCCAGCGCCTGGATGCAGGCTGTCCGTCATACGCGGGATAACGTAAATCAGCGGAATAAGCGCCACGAAGGCAAAGATATTGTACACCGCAGCGAGCCGAGCTTTCTTTTCGGGGTCTTCACTAAAAGCATTGCGCAGCACAAAATAAGCGGCATAAATCAACAGGGCGATAGCCGTTGTATTTTGCTTTACATCCCAGCTCCAGTAGGCGCCCCAGGTATTTTTAGCCCAAACCGCACCCGTAACAATACCCAAAATACCATAAAACAGCCCAATGCTCGTTAAAGCTACTGCTTTTCGATCGTAATCGGCATTAAAATTCCTCAAATATAAAATGCTGAAAATCACCGAACCAATTAGTAAAATAACCATTGCCAACCATAAGGCTACATGAAAATAGGTGTTGCGAATTGTTTCTGTCAAAATATTTCTGAAAGGAAAAGTAATTTCCTGTTTCGTATGAAGATTTTCTATCGGCGTATTTTCCCAAGCCGCATCAGCCTTGGGTACATCAATGATATCCTGTTTCACAAAGACAGCTGCGGGCAAGACGATAGCGCCGTCTATGGGATTATCCAGTACAAGCGAAGCTTCGGTTACCTCATCGTACACCGGCAGTGCCCCCGGAAACTGAAAGATAACCGACATCTCTTGGTCATTTTTCACTAAAAGCCCTTCTGAGCCTAAGACATAAGCGTCATTTAGCTTCAGCCAGGCGCGGATTTTACCTTCTGCCTTTTTAAAATTTGTATTATAACCCCATACCTTTAGCCGCAGCAACTGCCCTGCTATCGCGCTCTTGGGCTCCACCCTCGCTATTCCGGGCTTGAGCGGCACCAACATACCTACAGTAAAAACATACAGCAAAATCAATACGCCAAGGGCTTTCCACCAATGTTTTTTCATAGATTCAACTTTTTTTCAATCCGAACACAAAGCATTTCTATTTACATTTCCTCTATGTCATCAATCTTTCCAGAGAAAAGGATACAATACCACTGCCACTGCCAGAAGCAACAAATCAATCCCCACAAGCGTCCAGACATCCTTCAGCACCTCTGTGTCATTCAGCAGCCGCAGCGCATTCGCCGAGAGCTTGATAAGCGTCATCAGGATAGGAATCACCAAAGGAAAACTCAGAATTGCCATGAGTGTGGCGCTATTGTCCGCTTTGGCTGAGATAGCTGAAATAAACGTAAACGTAATAGAAAAGCCCACACTCGCCAGAAAAATGGCTAGCAAAAACTGCCCCGCGTCTTTCACAGGATTTCCGGTGATAAGCGCCAGCCCCATCCAGCATAAAACACTTAACAACAACAACAGGATGGTATTGTAAATCATTTTTGACAATAAAATGGCAAGGGGGTTAGTTAGGCTGTAGTAGTAGAGCTGCCGAGCGCTATTCTCCTGTGTGAAGCTTTTCACAATAGCATTAACTGCGGCAAAAAGCGTGATAATCCAAAACAAAGTATTCCACACATTGGGCTCCAACCGAATAAAGGCAGTATAAACAATAAAAACTGTTGAAAATACATAAAGCAAAATCCCGCTAATCGCGTATTTCATGCGCCATTCGAGCAAGGCTTCCTTGCGGATCAACACCATTGTTTCTCTGAGTAGCTCCATGGTTGATGGTTTTTTCCGCTGTGTCATTTCATTCGATAAAATCAATCAGGTAGTGCAAATGTAGCAGAATTATAGAAAATCTTCTGCAAAGAGCCACTTTGCATGTCTTTGCAGAAAAAATTTTCAAAAATTTTTCAAAGAAAAAACACTTTTTAGAATGTTATTTTTCACAAAATTCAACAAAGTAATCCCTTTAAAAATAAGATTTTCGATTTTGTGAAACTCATTTTTTTTCACAAAAGGAAATTTTTGTCTTTGTTCTAAGGAATAAAATGTAAGATGTTTGTATTGTCAAACGAAATGATTGCCGGTAAAAGAACCGGATCACAAAGTTGGATAAGTAACATGGGATATTAGTTTGAGCCTGGTGAGTCAGGTTTGAGAAAAAAAAACCTGACTCACTACTCAAAACTTTCGGGGAGACATCCAACAGAAAAATTGAAAGAACTTACTCAAAAAGATATATCACCGGCGCTCAAAGCTGGTCTTAGAATGCATATGTTCATGGGATTATAAATTTGTTGATAGTAAGTCGTATCGCCTAAGTTGTGATGCGACTTACTTTTTTTGTGCAAATCTCAAATATAAAACACTCTTCTGACGCATTCGTCATACCTAAGTCACTTTTTTGCTCAACTTGGTCGTTAAACTTTTCTTATTTTCCAAAATCAAATCATATTGAGTTGAAAAGTTTCGTTCTGAGAATGATTTGTAGCTCATCCGGAACAATAGCACCATCTAAGTTCGATTTTTAAACTGCCTTATGCATATTTTCTAAACCAAAATCACAGCCTATGACCTTTTTAAATTGCGTTACCGGAACGCTTGCGCCTTACACGCCGAGCGCCGATATGCCCTGGGATAAGCGCCGTGTGATGCACTTGTATCGCCGACTGGGCTTTGGTGCAACGCTATCGGAAATAACCGATGCACTGGGGAAAACGCCTACTCAGGTGGTAGATGCGCTGATTGACCAAACACTGGCACTGCCACCACTGGAAGAACCAGAATGGGCTTACTGGACTGTATCGGACTATCAAGGGCCACAGCCCGAACAACAAGCCATCGAGCAGCTTTTTGCCTGGCGCCGCCAATGGGTACTGGACATGCTGGCAAATGGCGTGCGTGGCAAGTGGTCTTTGTTTTGGCACAATCACTTTGTCACTCGCCTCGAGGCCTACTTTTGCCCCTCTTACATGTACCAATACCACAAGCTATTGCAAACACATGCTTTAGGGAATTTCAAGAATTTTGTAGTAGAAATAGGTAAAACGCCAGCAATGTTGGTATTTCTGAATGGTGCTCAAAATACACGCTTTAATCCGAATGAAAATTATGCAAGGGAGCTTTACGAATTGTTCACACTCGGAAGGGACAATGGCTACACGCAGGGAGATATCGTACAAACAGCAAGAGCACTGACTGGCTGGAATAGCCTAGCAGAGTTCTGTGGCCCGATCAATTTTTTGCCTGCTTTTTTTGATCCTGGTGTTAAAACAATTTTTGGAAAAACAGGTACTTGGAACTATGACGATGTCCACAACCTCCTTTTCCAGGAGCGCGCCGACAAGGTAGCCCACTACATTTGCACCAAAATTTACCGCAATTTTGTCAGCCCAGAGATTGATGAGACCATTGTCACGCAGTTGGCGGGTATTTTTATTTCCAACAATTTTGAAATAGCGCCCGTACTCCGCACTTTATTCAAAAGCGAACATTTCTTTGACGATGCTAATATTGGCGTAATCGTAAAAAGCCCGCTCGAATCGGCGCTGAGTTTTATCAAGGAAGGCGACTATGGCGTGCAGTGGACAAACGAGTTGCTCGATGGCGTGATTTACTTGGCGGCTCAGTTGGGGCAAGAACTGTTCAATCCGATAGATGTGGCTGGCTGGCAAGGCAACCGCATTTGGATCAATAGCAATACGCTCACTGGACGCTGGCAAGCACTCCGATACGTCATTTTTATACTGTATCAATATTATCCCGAATCGCTCCGGAATTTGGCTATCTCTTTATCAAACAATTCGGATGATGTAGACTTTATCACAGAATTAATTGCCAACCACTACCTGCCTAATGGCATGCAAACACCTGAAGAATACGACCGTGCAACGATTTCTTTCAAAGCTGAGATTCCTGGGCATTATTTTAATGACGGCGGCTGGAACCTCGCCTGGGAGACCGCACCTGCCCAAGTAGCCCTGCTGTTGGATCACTTGATAAGAAAACCTGAATTTCAACTCATGTAAGGACAATTTGAAAGAAGCAGTAGTGCATTGTTCACAACTTAAATTCAAAAAAAATAATGTATAATAAAGATAATAACACCAAATCCATCCCCGTAGGTAGTGCTCTGGAGCACGGCAAAGCCCACGAACGCGACCACCAGGTCTGGAGTCGGCGCGGCTTTTTGCGGAGCCTGGGTATCGTCGGTGGATCGTCTATTTTTCTGGGAAATACCTCGCTAAGCGCCATGACTTCCCCGCTGGCTTGGGCTTTATCCCTCACAGAAACAGAGCATATTTTGGTACTGATCAGACTAAAAGGTGGCAATGATGGGCTAAATACAATTATCCCGGTTTTTGACTATGGCACTTACCAGTCTCTCCGCCCCAACATTCGTATTCCGCAAGGTGAGCTGATAGGACTAAGCCCCGAATTTGGGATGCCCAACACGATGCAAGCGGTCCATCCGCTTTGGCAGGAAGGCAAAATGAAAGTGGTACACAGTGTAGGGTACCCAGACCAGAATTTGTCGCATTTTCGATCTTCCGATATTTGGGCTTCTGCCAGCGATGCTGATGTGGTAGATTCCTCCGGTTGGTTAGGTCGCTATTTGATGCAATTATATCCCGATTATTTGATGAATCCGCCGGCTATTCCGCCTGCTATTCAAATCGGTGGGGTCGGCAACCTGGCATTCAATGATACCAATAACGTCAACATTTCTGTTTCGGTCAACGATCCGAATGAATTGTACGAAATCGCTCAAAATGGACAATTGTATGACTTATCTAACCTGCCTGATTGCTTATATGGCGACCAGTTGGGCTACATGCGCGCGGTGACCAATAGCACTTTTATTTATGCTGAAGACATCAAGCAAGCCTATGATGCCGGTGCCAACGGGGTAGCATACGGACCCAATCTGGGCAAGCAATTAGCCATCGTAGCAAGGCTCATCAAAGGTGGCTTGGGCACAAAGCTGTACATGGTCACTTTGGATGGTTTTGATACGCATGCCGGGCAAGGCAATACGCATCCGGCATTGCTCACGGAACTGACCACCTCCGTAAAAGCTTTCTACGATGACCTGGCTTTGAGCAATAAAGCAAAAGATGTACTCAGCATGACGATCTCCGAGTTTGGACGCAGATTAGAGCAGAATGCTTCTGGCGGCACCGACCATGGGGCAGCAGCGCCTGTGATGCTGTTCGGAGAAGGATTGAACGGAAATGGCTTCGTTGGTACAGCCCCCGATTTACAAAATCTCGATAATGCAGGGAACTTGGTTTTTGGTACCGATTTTCGGGAAATTTATGCTACGGTGCTAGAAAACTGGCTCTGCGTGGATGCTGCTACGGTGGATGGCGTATTGGGACGCAACTTTAGTCGCATCAACCTGGGTTTGAGCTGTATGAGTCCTACTGCAATTGAGGGCATCGCAGCCTCTTCTATTAAACACAAAGCACAGTACCTTTCTGCTCGACAAGTCATTATACATTACACATTGCCTGAATCTGATTTTGTAAAAGTGGACGTCTTTAATTTGTTAGGGCAGCCTGTTTCTACATTGTTCAGCGGATATCAGACATCCGGTGATTACCAGGTGGCTTTCGCTCCAATAGGTGGATTTATACCCTCGGGGCAATATTTCTACCGCATTCAGGCAGGTAGGAAAGTAGCAAGCCAGGCAATCAGGATTATCAATTGATTTGAAAAAGCAGGCAAGAGATATGGAATGAAGCTTGATTCTTTTTCAAAGTCCTCGTTTCATATTTCTTCGCTTTGCGGAGTTCGTTAATTGTTTGTTAATAGAATTTTAAATTGGAACTCAAGTTGTTCAGGAAGCGTTATTTTTATTGGTTGCGATTCAAAAAAGAATCGGCTTTCGGGATGCATGTTCACAGGAATGCAATCCGATGGGATGCGTACAATTTGTTAACAGTAAGCCAATGGTATTTAAATTAAAAAATTTCGATTTTATCGAAATAGTGCATACTAAAAACTCAGATTACTAAGTTATTAGAACAAAGCTAAGCAAAAAATATAGTACACAAAAGCATATCAAAAAAAATTATACAAAAAATAGGCTTTTCTAATTTTAGATATATTCATGGGATTATAATTTGTTAGTAGTAGGTCGTATCACACGAAGTGGTGCGACTTTTTTTATGCCCCTGTCACGCGCATGGTCTCCTCCTGATGCCGCCAAAGTTCCTGAAAAACAGGGCTGAATTCTTTCAAGTATTCAAAAGTGCCTTCCGCTGCAACCTTTCCATTTTCAAGCACGTACACATAATCGAAATATATCAATAAATGCAATCGGTGCAAGGAAGAGATAATCGCCTTATCGGCAAACTCCCGAAAAATTTTTTCATAAATCTTTAGTTCCGTTTTCGGATCAACGCTACTGGTAGGCTCATCGAGCAACACAATGTCGCTATCTTTCGCTGCCAGCACACCCCTTGCCAGTGCCAGGCGTTGTTTTTGACCACCGGAAAGATTTACGCCTTTTTCCTGGATATTCGATTGCAAGCCCTTCGGTAATTGGGTGATCACCTCTGAAAAATGAGCAGTTTCACACACCTGCTGCACCTCGCGTTCGCCGAAAGGCAAGCCTAATGTAATGTTGTATTCGATGGTATTTTCAAAAATCTCCGGCTCTTGTGGAAAAAGCGTTACATGACTGCTGATGATATCCAAGGTATTAAATCGCTCATTTTCTACTACAACCTCCACTTTATCAGGCGGATACAATCCCCTGAGTAATGCCAACAAAGTGCTTTTACCGCTACCACTCTCCCCCACCAACGCGATACGTTGCCCTCTACGAATGCGGATAGCGACCTGGTGCAAGCCCTGTTTAGTTTTCGAACCACTCCATTCTTCGTTGTGCGTAAAATCGAGTTTGCTGATTTCTATGGTATTCCAATCGGCAGGTAGCGCAATCACCTCTTCTGGCAAATGGTATTCGGCATAAGCATGAATGATACTTTGAGCCGTCTGCACGTCGGTATTGTACTTTACAATTTGGGTATATTGCCAAGCGATATTCTGGAAAACACTGGTAAATCGCTCTACATAACCAATAAGCATCACCAAGCCCCCGATGAGAAAAGCCTCGCCGGGTTTCCAGTTTTGATAAACATAGCCTAATAAAATGACCGCGTAGATCAAAGAAATACAGATGCCTTCCACCACAAACCACTTCCACTCATTCACCCGAATATTTCGCCGAAAGGCAGGAAAAATATTGCTCACTTTTTGGAGTACCCCAGCTTCCATTCGTTTTTGGAGGCGCAGCGTGATCACTGTAATGATGTTGCTCAAACTGTCAAACAAAGTAGAAGATACCACATGCTCTCCTTCATTGACTTCTTCGAGGGTTTTGATGTAGGGTTTATCAAATTTTAAAATAATAATCACTACACAGATGCCCAATAACAGCGCTATAAAACCAAAGAGCGGTGCAAAATATAGCATGGCAGCGAAGGAAAAAACAAACTTAGCCAGCGCGTGCATGTACATAAAGCCATCCTGGAAAAATTCCTTGAGCGCTTCGTAAGCCTTACGAATCCGATTGATAGTAGCGCCACTGTGATGATCCTGGTGCCATTTCACCGGAAGGTGGAGGGCTTTGTGGTACAGCTCTTGCAAAAAATTTCGGCTCAGATTAAAGGCTAATTCGCGTTCCATGATGCGCGCCGGACCATGAAAAGCCCAATCTGCCAAGCGTATAAAAAGATAAGCGGCTACATACATCCAGGTGGAGCGAAGCGCCTCTATGCCATTTTTTTGCAATTCATTAATGTATAAGCCCCAGATGATCGGCTCCAGTGCCATCACTAAGTTACTCATCACAAACATACCGTACACCAGGAGGTACTTGGATCGCTCGTCTCGCGCATAGCGCCAGGCCGTAGCCAGCATGGATAGGTATGGGTTTTTCAACAGTCGGGATTGGATTGTAGCCATAAAAAGGAATGATTTGTGACTTAGACAAAACTGCCTCGCGTTTGAAATCGTTCCAAAAAAAAAGAAAAATGGGCGTCTATTGCTCTACTAATTCTATCAATTTGGGATATACCACTTCTACATTAGCATCCGGATGTGTTGGCTCAATCAGATCATGGTCTAATTGCAATGACATTGGAAATTCATAGGTTTCGAGCAAAAGCCCTTGCTTGCGCCAACGTTGAATAGTTTTATCAATGAGTTTATTATTGACAGCCGCATCATTAGGATTGGTCACTACAATTATTTTTTTCGTTATGGGTTTATGCCTTCGGGCTGCAAATCCCAGGCGCAGCGCTTCTGCCAATGCGCGCTTGGCGTACCGTGGGTAGCCATGGGGTGCACCGCCCTGTTCTTGCTTGGCTGAGTCCCACCAATCATAGCCATTCGGCAACCAAGAGTAGATATTCATAGCAGCAGCGGTAGCCACACTTGGAACTGCTTTGTATCCAAATGCTGGTGAAATCAGTAGCGCCAGATCAATATCCTCACGGTGTGTAGCTGCAAAAGCCGTCACAACACCTCCTACCGATAAGCCTGCCATCACAACTTTCTCTCCCAAGCCTTGTGCTATATCCACTACCTCATCCGCGTAAGCGGCAAGCTCCACTGCCCGAAGGGAGGAATGCGCCTCCGTCATTCTATCCAACAAACCATGATGGGGCATCGGTGCGATCAATACATTGTAACCTAAGTCATAAAAACGCTTGCCCAATTCCATAAATTGCTGGGGGCAGCTCGTATAGCCATGCACCAGTATAATCGCCTTTTGCACTTTTCGGCCTTGTGTCAGCAATTGCACCTGACAGCGCGGGTTCATCGCTTGCTTTTCCTTGCTGCGAAAGGATTCAATTCTATTTAAAGCTTCAGCATAATTTTCCACCGGATGCGGATTTGCCTCCAAACTACTTGTATTCCAGGGAATAAACAAAGAAATGACACCCAGCAGCAAGGCAATAAAGGAGAAAAAAATCAGATAGCGCCAATTTGGCTTTCTTTTCGTGGACATTTGTCGTAACTTAATTTGCTGTAAAAATCGCTTATTTTAGCAATACGCCGGCTATTTCTATGGTTATTTTAATTGTGCAAGCGCTTGTTCTAACTCAAATAAAGGCTGATTTTTAAAATAAAATACTGCTTGTCTGTTGTTTATAATACTATCAGCACATTGGCAAATCAGTACATTCGCTTATTGGTTTTAAAAAACGCGATCTTTTGTATGAAAAAAATATTTACACTTTTACTATTGCTATGTTGCGCACAGATTAGTAGCAGCGCGCAGGACTTCTCCGGTACTTGGGATGGCATTCTTACGCAGAAAAATAAATCGGAATCTTATTACTATCAAATCACTATCACTCAGGTGGGGCAATCCATCTCTGGCACTTCCTTTTCAAGCTCGCCAGATGAAAAAAACAAAGGTGCATTCACACTCACTGGCGTTTGGGATGGCAAACAATTGGTGCTGCAAGAGGTAGAACAAACTCAGCCCAAAGACGGTGGTTGGTGCTTGAAATACATGCTCCTTCAATTTAGTGCAAAAGATGGAAAACAGCGCTTGGAAGGCGAATGGAAAGCAGATGGCTGCACGCCTGGTGTGATTATTTTAGAAAGAAAAATGGATGATGTAAAAACCGCTATTACCAAAGAAGAAGCGCATTTCTCGTTTGCCGGGCGCTGGACGGGGCATCTTTCTCAATCCGACCGCGACTACGGCTTTTTCTACGAACTAACGCTCGAAACAAGTGGCGGCGGGCAGTCCTATATTGTATCAGAGGATAATGGCGGCAGTGCTTTTCACCAGCTGGCTTGGACTTTTCAATTGGTAGATAGCCTTTTTACCTTGAATGAAACCGCCGTGGCAAGCAAAACAGACCCCAAGTGGAAGTGGTGTATCAAATCGGCGAAATTGCGGTTGCGAAAAGCGTCGAATAGCTACATCCTGGAAGGGACTTGGGAAGGGTACCTCGAAGGGTTCGATTCTAAAACCGGCAAGTGTGCACCAGGCAAAGTCTATTTGGAAAAATTGATTGAAAACCAGACCATTGAAACAAAAATCGCAGCAGAAGCAAAAGTGCCTGAATACACCGAAGCCGCCAAGCGCGAGGTAAAAGTTGCACGTATCGTGGAGGTTCAAAGCCCCAATGTGCGCATCAAAGTTTGGGATAATGGCTCGGTAGATGGCGATATTGCCAGCCTGTTTTTAAATGGAAAGCAAATCCTAAGTAAACACCGAGTGGGCAAACTCAAACACGGCATCCCCGTGAAATTACAGGCAACTGATAACTTTTTGATTTTGCATGCAGAGAGCCTTGGAGACATTCCGCCGAACACCGTTGCCGTTTCGGTAGATGATGGCAAAAAGGAACAAGTGATCATTTTGGTTTCCAACCTGCAAACCAGCGGCGCGATCTTGATCCGGCAGTTCAAGGTAGAATAAAAAAGCGTGCCACGTTTGAGAAACGTGGCAC
>CAZGJN010000056.1:0-5812 GCA_964526645.1 uncultured Saprospiraceae bacterium | reverse complement strand
CGCCCCCCGCTACGGTTTCAAAAAATATATAAGCTTTAAACTTTTGCTGCCGCTTTTGAGAAAGTCTTCTTTTTCACTTCCGTTTTGCCTTTAATGTCTTTGATCAAATCTACCACGAGTGCCGATGCAACAAACACCGAAGAATAAGTACCGAATAAGATACCCACAAACAGCGCAAAGGCAAACCCTTTGATGACACCACCGCCAAAAATAAGCAGCATGATGACCACAATCAAAGTAGTACCAGAGGTATTGATCGTGCGGCTCAGGGTATTATTGATAGCCAGGTTGAACACCTCTTCCTTCGGGCGACCCGCATAAAGACTACTAAATTCTCGGATCCGGTCAAATACAATAACCGTATCGTTTACAGAATAACCAATCACTGTAAGAATAGCCGCCACAAAAGCCTGATCAATTTCCATCGAAAAAGGCAATATGCCATACAACAAGGAGAAAACCCCCATTGTAATGATCGCATCATGCGCAAGCGCTATCACCGCGCCCAAGCTGAATTGCCATTGGCTGAATCGAATAGCTAAGTAGGTGAAAATCAGCAAAAGTGCAATCGTACCAGAAAGGAAAGAGCTATCCTTGATATCATCCGCAATGGTAGGGCCTACTCTGCTGGAACTGGAGATATGCGTACCACTGGCGTCGGTTTGCTTGAAGGTCTTATAGTCCAGCTTACCTCCTGCAATGCCGTTGACCCCTTCAAATAGCTTTTCGGTGACGCGCTCCTGCACATCGGTCCCTGTATCATCAATTAAATAAGCCGTTGTTATATTGAACGTATTTTCAGCATCTACCACCTTTACAACCGGGGTAGCGCCGAAAACCTTTCCTAATGCCGTGCGCAATTGCTGGGCATCAGTAGTCGTTTCAGATGCAAATTGAACATTGAAAGAATAACCGCCTTTAAAATCTACCCCCAGATCAAACCCCCTCACAAAAAAAGAAACAATACTAACGACGATCAAAGTAGCAGAAAACGCATAAGCATACTTGCGGTAGCCCATCCAGTTGACGTTTACCTTGGACATCACATCCTTAGAAAGATTATTCCAGAAAGAAAGCGTTTTGCCGCGATTGATCGTCCACCAGTCAATAATCAAACGGGTCACGAGTACCGCTGTAAATAAGGAGCAGAGAATGCCAATAATCAATACTACCCCGAAACCCTTGATCGGCCCGAGCCCGAAATAAGCCAAGACCAAGCAGGTCAGGATCGTGGTTACGTTGGCATCAATAATGGCAGAATAGGAGCCCTTGTAGCCATCAGCAATAGCAGCCAAGAGGGATTTACCTTCTCGCAAGCCCTCTCGAATACGTTCATAGATGATTACATTGGCATCCACCGCCATACCTAATGTCAATACGATACCAGCAATACCTGGCAAGGTAAGCACCGTACCCATAGATGCCATAGAACCAAAAATGAAGAAAATATTGGCAAGAAGCGCTATAATAGAGACGACACCACCGCCTCCGTAGTAAAAAATCATGAATGCTATCACGCCTAATAACGCAAAAATGACAGCATTCAAGCTCTTGTTGATATTTTCTTTCCCCAGGGAAGGTCCCACCAATGCCTCTTGCACACTTCTCGTTTCGGCAGGCAATTTACCCACCTGAAGGATATTCGCAAGGTCTTGTGCCTCATCCACGGTATAGCTGCCCGATATCTGGGAGTCCCCACCCATGATTGGTTCGTTTACAGCAGGTGCCGATACCACTTCGTCGTCCAGGGTGATTGCAATCTCACGGTTATTGTCCTGTGCGGCTTTGGTAGTCATCTGACCCCAAATTTTAGCGCCTGCGTTGTCCATTTTTAAATTAACAGCCACTTTATTTGTCAACTGATCCGTACTCACACGCGCATCCGTCACGCGCTCGCCTGTAAGTGGCGGCTTTTCAGAACCTCTTTCTTTCCGAATAGCGTACAACTCGTAATCTTCTGTATCCTCATTGGTTTGATAGTTTTTAGCAGGATACTTAGACCACCGAAATCCCATATCTGGTGGAAAAATATTTTTTACCTCCGGGTGATTGAGTAAGGTATCAATTCTATCGCGTTGATTCTTTTTAGCAACCCCTATAACTGCCATTGGGTATTGAATTTGACCCGATGGAAGCACTGTATTGAGCGTGAGCAAGTCAAACAATGGACCTTGGTTCATGCTTGCAGGGGTACGAATTGTATCTACCCTGGCAATTTTTGTAGAGTCCACATTACCTAATGAATCCGTAGCATATACAGTGCGTAACTGAAAGCTATCCTTTCGCGTATCGTTAGTACCAAAGATTTGAGCCAAACGTTGATTGGCATCAATAAAATATTGCTGTACGCCGGGGTCACTCACTCGATATACATTCCAAAATTCCAATTTAGCAGCAGCCTGAAGGTACTGACGGGCACGTTCTGGGTTGTCAATACCAGGTAATTCCACCACGATCATATCCCGCGTAGCGTCCAATGAAACGTTGGGCTGCACTACGCCGAGCTTGTCAATCCGCTCTTTGAGCAGTTTGAAGGTCAGATCAACCGTTTCATTTGCCTTACTCCGAATGATGCGAACTACTTCGCCATCCGAAGTTTCAAAGTTTATCTGATCGCGTAAGGCTTCATTGCGCGTAAAAATTGGTGCAAGTTTTTTGCCATTACCCACTTCCCGATAGGCTTCCGCAAATAAGGTCACATAATCGGATTGTGCACTTTTTTGCTTTTCGCTTGCTTTTTCTAAGGCATTCAAAAAAGCAGGGTCTTTGCTATCATTCGCCAAGGCCTTGATAAAATCCTTCAAATCCACCTGTAAGACGACACTCATACCACCCTTCAGGTCCAATCCCAGGGCCAATTGCTGGGCTTTGAGCTCTTGATAAGTGTAAGACTTGAGCAACGGAATTTTAAAAACCTCCTCTGAGGACATTGAATCCAGGAAAGCCGTCCTCTTCGCTTTAAAAACCGTCATCCGCAATTCTTCCGGTTCATTGGCACTTGCTTTGGTGGCATACTGGTCGGCAGCTTTTTCGATCCGCTGTGTAGGGATTATAAAAAAATACTGCACGAGTGTAACAAGCGTGAGCACCACAAGGAAGAACCTTACAATTCCTTTACCTTGCATAACTTCTGATTTACCTTTTTAGAAAAAATTAGAAAAAGCAGTTCTGATTGATTTTCAGTCAGCTAAAGTCGTCGCTTCTGAAAAAACTCCGCAAATATAAGGCTTATTCCTTTAAATTCTACTTTGTTAACGAAAATGTCATTGCTAAAATTGGAAGAATGCAAAAGGCTGGGCAAATCGGTAGATGTCTTTCTCGAAATATTAGAACTTTACAAAAATCCAAGCAGCGCCCCAAACAATCTAAATCCCTGTTGAATAAATTTTGATGCTGCCCTTTTTATTGAAAAATCCTGACCATTCATTGAAAATCTTTCCATTTTGGCATTGTTATCAATAACTTTGAATTAAACTATTCTGGTTGAATATAGTCCAAGTTGATAAACCAAGCGAAATGAGAATTTTATTACCCATTTACTACCTTTTGCTTTTGCCAATAATGGCTTTTAGCCAAAAAGACAGCGTGACGGTGTACGTTTTTCTGCGGGAGGACTGCGTCATCAGCCAAAATTACACCCCAAAACTAAACCAGCTTTTTGAGCAATACCAATCGGAGAAACTTGGGTTTGTCGGCATTTTTCCGAGCACCCGCGATGCTCAAATCACTGCTTTCCAAGAGAAATACAGGCTCTTATTTTCTTTGCAATCCGATTATTATCAAACAATAACCAAAAAACTGGGCGCTACGGTCACGCCGGAGGTGGTCGTTTACAACCACGTTTGCCAGGAAATTTTGTACCAGGGTCGAATTGACAATACTTACTTCCGGGTTGGTAAAAAACGAACAGTTACGACAACTTCCGATTTGGAAGATGCGCTCAAAGCAATTACAAACAATCAAGCTGTAGCCGTGCGAAAAACGGAACCAGTCGGTTGCCTGATCACCTTTAATTGAACCATCCGTTCATTTTCTAAAAATCCGTCCGATATGAAAAAATTGCTACTCCTATTCACTTTTGGCAGCATATTGCTCAGTCTTTCTGCACAAGAAATAACCTTTAGCGAACATATTGCGCCGATTATTTATAACAATTGCACCTCCTGCCACCGCAGCGGGGAAATCGCACCCATGTCTTTGGCAAGTTATGAGGAAATTAAGCCCTGGGCAACCATGATTCAATATGTGACTGGCATCAAATATATGCCGCCCTGGACTCCCGACCGCTCGTACAGCAATTTTGTGGGTGAAAAAGGACTGAGCAATGAAGAAATTGACCTCATTCGTCGCTGGGCAGAAGCTGGTGCGCCACAGGGAAATCCAGCGCTGGAGCCTTCGCTACCTGATTTTCCGGATGGCTCACAACTCGGTACCCCCGATTTAGTGCTGAGGATGGAAGAACCTTACACCATCAGTGGGGATAATCAAGATGACTATCGAGTATTTGTATTGCCTACGGGTTTGACCGAAGATAAAGAAATCGCGGCAATTGAGTTTCGTCCGGGGAATCGCCGGGCAGTGCACCATGTGCTGCTTGCATCCGACACACGCGGTGCCGGGCGCGCTAAGGATGCAGAAGACCCCGAATATGGCTTCCCATCTTTTGGCGGTTTTGGCATTCCAGTGGATGACCGATTCACAAGTTATACCCCTGGTATTCAGACGATTCCTTACCCACAGGGCATTGGCAAAGTACTACCCGCAGGAGCAGATATGATCATTCAGGTGCATTACGCGCCGCTACCAACCGATGAAGTAGATCAATCTTCGGTGAATATCTTTTTTAAAAAAGCTGACGATCCGATCACCCGTACTGTGCGCGGCAACTGGAGCATCACACCTTTCAATCTGGAAAACGGCTGGAATTCTTTCCGTATTCAACCCGGACAAGTGCAGACTTTCCACGCCACTCAAAATGTTCCAACGGCTATCAGCTTGCTCAACGTTTACCCGCACTGTCATCTATTAGGCGAAAGCTGGAAAATCTTTGCCGTGACCCAACAAAACGACACTATTCCGATCATCAAAATTGACGATTGGGACTTCAATTGGCAAGGGGCTTATACTTTTGAAAAAATGAAAAAAATTCCTGCTGGTTCTATCATTCACTGTTATGCAACGTATGACAATACCGAAAATAACCCTTTTAATCCCAGTTTTCCGCCGAAACTCGTCACTTGGGGCGAACAAACGACCGACGAAATGCTGCTGGTGGGAATGCAATATGTGCCCTATCAACCAGGGGACGAGGATAAACTCGTGACCGATCTGGAGAATCAGAAGGAAAATCAGGTGCAAAACCAGCTCTATGCTCTATTTCCCAACCCTGCCGATGCGCAGGTGACACTGGATTTCTCCCTGGCAAAGAGCAACTGGGCGAGTATTCAACTTTTTGATTTAAATGGGCGCTTGGTCAGTACTTTTGCTACTGAGGAAAATCTGCCATCGGGTCGTCAGCAGCGAAATCTCTCCTTAAAAGGATTGGCAAGCGGCGTTTACGTATTGCAAATCAAGGGATTAGATTTTCAAATTACAGAAAAACTCATTATTTCAAAATAATCCTATCCCAAAATAAAAGGGCAGTCCGGGGCGGCTGCTCTTTTTTATTAAGCATTTACTACATTCCTCGGCTTCCCATTCAAAACCGCACGCACATTCTCCACTGTTTCATCCAATAATCGTTGGCGGGCTTCACGGCTGGCCCAGGCATTGTGCGGCGTTATGATACAATTCTTTACACCGAATAAAATAT
>CAZGJN010000055.1:19407-20588 GCA_964526645.1 uncultured Saprospiraceae bacterium | reverse complement strand
TGAATCATCATGGCAACCGCGATTCGCAAAGCGCTTACTTCGTGCGTACCCTGCGCCCGCGCGTTTGGGTGCAGCAGCTTTGGTCCTCTGATCATCCGGGCGAAGAAGTGCTGCGGCGCATTACTTCGACCATACTGTATCCTGGCGAACGCGATTTATTTGCTACCGATATGCTGGAAGCCAATGAATTAGTGATTGGAGAAAAGATTGCCAATTCTTACAAAAGTCGGCACGGGCACGTCGTCATTCGGGTATATGAAAATGGCGCGAAGTATAAAGTGTTCATTTTAAACGACGAATCAGTAAAAAGGGAAGTAATTGCGGAGTTTGGACCGTATGAAGCGCGCTGAGCCGGGTGTAAAGCAATTCTTAAAATAAGCCTTCGGTTTAAAAATGCCTTTGAACTCGTTAGAACGGTACTTTTACATTTTAGATTCGACATTTTACATTTTGCGGTTTACCTGATGGTTTGCAATGGCATTCAAAGTATGATAGGGCTTTTATCATGTTTTTTACTATCTTGCCTTGCAAAACCCCGCAGCAGGCATGAAACAACCCATTTTCATCAATTACCGCCGCATCCCTTCTAAAACGGATGCACGCAATATCAAGCACGAACTGGAAAAACATTTCGGAGACAGCAGTGTGTTTCTGGACACCCAGGATGTCATACCCGGCAATTATTGGGAAGAAAAAATATTCCAGCATTTACAACAGGCGCGTGTGCTGCTCGTGCTCCTACCCGCTGGATGGCTGCATTTGCAAGACCCCGAAAGCGGCAAGCGGCGGCTGGACATAGAAACCGACTGGGTGCGCCGCGAAATCGCCTTCTTTTTGCAAGAAATAACCAAAGGCGCTTCTCGCACCATCATTCCCGTTTTGCTGGAAGAAGGAACTGTTTTCCCCAAAAAAGAACACCTGCCGGAGGTGCTGCAAGGGCTTGCCGCCTGCCAACATACCGCTCGGCTGCGAATGGAAAACCTGCAGTATGACATCCTGCAATTGGTAGATGCGATAAAAGCAGTTGGCATTGCTCCTGGGCGCTTACCTCAAGGCAATACGCCTTCCATTGCCGATGACCACCCTCTGCCGCCACTCAGCCTAAGCGAAGCCCGCCGCCTGCCCGCGCCTTACGTGGGCTTGCGCCACTTCGAGGAAAGCGAAGCGCACTTGTATTTCGG
>CAZGJN010000055.1:0-19307 GCA_964526645.1 uncultured Saprospiraceae bacterium | reverse complement strand
CACGCTGCTCCTGCTCGACCAAGTGGAGGAAATGTTTACCCACGCCAACACCGAGCGCCCGCAGGAAGCCGCTGATTTCTTCCGCCTGCTGGCGCAAACGCTACGCACCTCACCGACCGACCTGCACGTGCTGCTCTCTTTTCGATTCGAGCATTTTACAAAAATCGCCCAACCGCTGGAAGATGCCGGTTTGCAATGGCTCAAGCTCGATCTTGCCCCACTCACGCCCATTACCGTGCGCGAAGCCATCGAAGGGGTGCTGCACCGCGAGCCGCTGCCACAGCGTTTCAACCTGAAAATAGACCCTGAACTCATCGAAACGATGGTGCAAAATGTCTGCCGCGACAAGGAATCACACCTCGCGCCCCTGCTACAATTGCAATTGCGCAGCATGTGGGACGAAGCCATTCGGCTCGACTCCGCCGCACCCGTTTTTGATACCACGCTCTACAAACGCTTCGAGCGCATCGCGCTGCCGCAAATGGTGCAGGAGCAATTGCAAAAGCTACCTGCTGCCTGGCAAGCCGCCCTGGAAAACGGACTCGTCATCGGCTTACTCGACCGCTTCGTCACGGAGCGCGGCACCGCCGGCTCGGTGGCTACCTCAGAATTGCTGGAGGATTATCGCCACATTCCCGATTTTGAACAATTGCTGGAATGCCTGCAAAATACCTACCTGCTCATCGCCTTGCCACATGAGCAGCGCTTCCGCCTCGCGCACGATGCCCTGGCACCCATTATCCGACAGCTACACCAGGACTCCGAACGCCCCGGACAGCGCGCCGCCCGTATCCTCGAAGCCAAAGCCCGCGACCATGCCCGCGGCTACGCCGTCGCTTTCAGCGAGGTGGATATCGAAATCGTACGCGCCGGGCAGCAGGCGATGCCCATACTCCAACCCGGTGTACTGGCGCAACTCGAGCAGGACGAAACCCGCTACCGCGAAGCCCGTGAGCGCGATTTCCGTATCGCCTTTGAAGCGGCAGAGAAAGCCGTGGAGCACCTCGAATACCCCGAAGCCCTCAACTACCTCGAAGCTGCCGCTTCCTACGGTATTCATTTGGAAAAAGTGCACGCCTTGGTGCGCGAGTTGCCGTTTTTCTTTGCCATTAGCCAACAAACTGAACCACTGCGCGCCTGCATCGCCTTGCTGTGCCGGATAATTGCCGATGCGCCCGCCGCGCTCTGGGAAGCAAATACCGACCCTGAGCGCTTCCTGCGGGCGCTATCCGAACATGATGCCGCGCTACTGGCGGCTATGAACGAGCGCCACTTCCCACCCATGAAGCCCATACCTGGCGGTACTTACCGCATGGGCAGCGAAGAAGGCGACGACTATGAAAAACCCGTGCACACCGTCACCGTGGATGATTTCCAACTGGGCGCGACGCCTGTCACCTGCTGGCAGTACGGCTTGTTTTGCCTGCTCACGGGGCGCGAGTTGCCGCGCGACTCCGGCTTCGGGCGGGGTGACCGACCCGTGGTGAACGTGAGTTGGTTCGATGCCGTGGACTATTGCAACTGGCTGAGCGAAATACAAGGGTTGGAACCAGCTTACACCCGCCAAGGCGATGATATAACGACCAATTGGCAAGCCAAGGGCTACCGCCTGCCTACCGAAGCCGAATGGGAATACGCCGCCCGCGAGGGAGGGGGCAACGTACGCTTTGGCAATGGCAAGGACGTAGCCGACCCCGCCGAAATGAACTTCGATGCAGGACACGCTTACAACGCCCTATACGCCCCCGACTGGCACGTACCCGGCAAAGGACGCGGCGCTACCACCCCTGTGCATAGTTTTGCGCCCAATGCCCTGGGGCTATACGATATGAGCGGCAACGTGCTGGAATGGTGCCAAGACTGGTGGAGCGAGGGCGACGACCACTACTACCGGCAGAGCGAAGGCGCCCACAACCCCACCGGACCCGACGCAGGACAGATGCGAGTGGTTCGTGGCGGCTCCTGGAACTTCATTGCTTACTTTTGCCGTTGTTCCTTCCGCAACTGGTTCATTCCTTTAGTACTGATCAATTATGTGGGTTTTCGAGTGTTTCGGCGCCCTTAGTTACCCTTGAGCGCTTTTACCCTCTTACCCTTTTTTTTCTTTTTTTTTTCGGCGCGAAGCGCCGATTTTTTTTTATTTTGTACCGGACTGGCGACCTTTAGTCGCCGCCATGCTTCGGCGGCCTTCAGCCGCCGATACTTTTGAGCCAGCCGCCCACCATGCGCCCGATTTCGTTGAGGCGCTCGGCGTAGCCCTGGTAGTGCAGCGAGGTGTACAGCCCGAGGTCGTAGCCCAGCCGGAAGAAGTGGCGAAGTTTTTCGAGCAGGATATTGACGCGCTGAAGGGTTTGGCGTTTTTGATTGGGCGGCTGGTAGTACGCTTCGATGAGCAATTCCAGCAGGTCGGCGAGCATGCGCTGGATGCGTTCGCCGAGAGTAAACTTGAAATCGCGCGGAAAGCGATTGAGCAAGGGGATGCTGTGCCGCAGCAGGTCGTAGGCTTTGGTGATGATGGATTCGTTGTTGGTCATTTTGCTGATTTTTTGATTTGTGGAATCTTTGAGGATTTTCGGAATCTTTCAGATTCAGTAAATCTTCATTTGCAAATTCCACCGGTTCTTTTTCAAGATTTACCAAATCTTTGAGATTTGGCAAATCAAATCAGGGCTTATGAAAACGTATTACAATTTATACGATAAAATTACCACTTTTGACAATCTCCTATGCGCCGCGCGCAAGGCAGAGAAAGGCAAGCGCTATCATCAGAACGTAGCCGCTTTCAATCTGCACCTGGAAGAAGAATTGTTGCAGTTGCGCTCGGAATTGCAAAGCAAAACTTACCAGCCAGGAGCGTATCGTTCGTTTATGATTTGTGACCCCAAAGAGCGACTGATCAGCGCTGCGCCTTATCGGGATCGGGTGGTGCATCATGCGTTGATGAATGTGACTGCGCCGCTTTTTGAGCGCACGTTCATTGCCGATACCTATGCCAACCGCAAGGGGAAGGGCTTACACGCCGCCATTGAGCGGTATCAGCAGTACGCCAAACGATTTCCGTATGTATTGAAATGCGACATTCGGAAGTTTTTTCCGAGCATTGACCATGAGATATTGAAGCAGGAATTGCGCTGGAAAATTGCCTGCCCCGATACCTTGTGGCTCGTTGATTTGATTATTGACAACAGCAATCCGCAAGAGGAGCATGAGGTTTATTTTCCCGGAGATGATCTATTCACGCCTTCCCAACGTCGGCGGGGTTTGCCGATTGGCAACCTGACCAGCCAGTGGTGGGGCAATATTTATTTGAATCGCTTCGATCATTTTGTAAAAGAAGCTTTGCAGGTGCCGGGGTACATTCGCTACGTGGATGATTTTGTATTATTTGGAAAAACGGCGACACAGCTGCATTATTGGAAACATGAGATTAGCAGCTATCTGAGCGGGTTTCGGTTATTGCTGCATCCGCACAAGAGTCAGATTTTTCAAACCGACAAAGGCTTATCGTTTTTGGGGTTTCGGGTTTTTCCGCAGTACCGGTTTGTACTCCGGAAAAAAACGCGGCGATATGTGCGGTTTTTACGAACAAAGCTGGCGCTGCGCCATACAAATGCCTTGCCACCCGACCGCCTGGAAGGAGCGCTGAATAGCTGGTTGGGGCATTTGCGTTTTGGGAAAAGCCGGCGGTTGGAATATCGAATTTTTTGGTATCTTCGTAGGCAAGGGGCAAATCTGCACAAACACCCGAGTGGTTCGTGGCGGCTCCTGGAACAACAATGCTAACAATTGCCGTTGTTCCTACCGCAACAGGAACAATCCAATAGAACAGAACAATAATGTGGGTTTTCGAGTGTTTCGGCGCAGGCTACGGCGTGGGTCAGAATCGTGCCACCGAGCGTTCGCGGGCAGGAGCGTACCCCAGCAAGCGCGAGATTTGTCCTGCCTGCACAAGGCAAATACATCGCAACTCAGAGGCGGTAAGTACCAGGAGGAACATCGCTTCTGTTTTTTACCTTTTTTTGATTGGCAGTTACTTTAATGGCTTACTATTGGCATCAATAACTCAACTTCAGCCTCAAAAACAGCGCCTGAATGGGGCTGGTGTACTGTTCCGCATTTTTGTTGAAAACCAACTGCCCGACAAAGTCCAGGTCCCAGTTTTGGGCAATGGAAATGGTCAAGGTCGGATTCACAAACAAAGCATGTGAAGCTACTGGGCTGTAAATCAGCACGATACCACCATTCAAAAGCGGCGTAAAAGGATAACTTACTTGTGAAAAAATCGCGTGGCGGTAAGGGTATAAATTTTTAGCGGAGAGATTAAAATTGAACAAGCTGGTCACATCGCCCTGGGTTGCGCCATTGCTGTTGTACAGATAACCGGTGTTGAGATACAGCGAATTGGAAAAGGCATAATCAAGGCCTAAGGTAGCAGCGAAACTGCTTTTACCCTCGCTTTCCAAAGGGTGAAAATAAGTGGCCTCGCCCTTAAAACCCGTGTTTTTCAAATTGCCCGCCCAGCCACCGCCAACCACCCAGTCATTCTCTGCGATTCCTGCAAGTATTTGAAAATCAAAGTTTTTTGCATTGAATTTATACATTGCCGCCATAGTTGCCTCGTCCCAGTTATCAAACGCTTTTGCTGCGATTTCAATACTCGACGCAAATCCCAGATACCGCTTCACGCGAAAGGCATCGCTGCCGGGGCGCTCCTCATAGTCAAAATCGGTGAATGCAAACGCATTAAAAATATCATTCGGATTCCAAACGGTACTGATGCCCCAATTGATGCGCTGCCGCCCGGCGCGGATTTCCCATTGATCATCATAATATTCAACATACAAGCGATCCAACATGCTGTGTATAACAAAAGCGTTGTTGTCTAATAATATTAATGATAAATCGAAATAATCATTATTTACATTATCAACTAATTTCGCATAATCCGGATTAGCTCTTACCAAATCGCCAAAAAAAATACGCGTGCGCAGGTCTGCTTTGAAATTCCAATGTTTATTGATGAAGTATTTGAAATTAAGGCGGTTATGAATCAGGTTATCTTGCAGAAAAGTATCCACCAATCTGAATTGTTGTAAATCAGGATAAGCATCATTAAAAAATAATAATGTTTGTAAATTCTTTACATAGCCGTTAATCTCGATGCTCGATGAGTCCTCCTGCGCGGATGTTGGGCTAATTCGTAAAAGAAGCAATAAAAAAAAGAAGCGATTCATAATGTTACAGTTTCATGGTTATCAATAAAATAATCGAGCCATGAATCAATTTTTCACTTCATCTTTCGCTACTCTGCCATCCACCAGCGTGATTACGCGTCGCGCCCGATCAATCACGCGCTGGTCGTGCGTAGAAAAAATAAATGTAATACCTTCTTCTTTATTTAGTTTCGCCATAATATCGAGTAAGTTTGCTGTACTGGCGGAATCCAGATTCGCAGTGGGTTCATCTGCCAGAATGAAGTCGGGTTTGGGGGCTAAAGCCCTTGCCACTGCTACGCGCTGCTGCTGCCCGCCGGAGAGTTCGGAGGGGCGTTTGTCCATTTTATCAGCTAATCCAACAGCATGTAATAATTCTTCCGTTCTTTGAATCCGTTCCTTTTTGGAGCGATTTTGCAATAACATTACAAATTCGACATTCTCCCGTGCAGTCAGTACCGGAATTAAATTATAAGCCTGAAAGACAAAACCAATGTGTTCTTTTCGGAATTCAATCAATTGGTTGTCAGATAATTCCAAAATTTTGTGTCCACCTACTTCTACATAGCCTTTCGTCGGATGGTCTAAGCCCCCGATAATGTTGAGCAAGGTAGATTTGCCCGAGCCGGAAGGACCTACGATGGCAGTGAACTCCCCTTCTTCTATTTCCAAATCTACGCCCTGTAGCGCCGGTACGGGGATTTTTTCAGGGTCATAAATTTTGGTAAGGCCTTTGGTAATGATGACTTTCATGTTTTATTGTTGAGAGGGTTAAGCAGGTTGAGAGGGTTGAGTTTTCTAAACTATCTGAGCCATCTCCACCTTCTAAACTTTATTAAATTTTACGAATCGCTTCCACCGGTTTCAATCGAATGGCTTTCCAGGCAGGGTAAATGGATGCCACTACCGCCGTGATTGCCACCGCTATCGGTGCTTGCAGGTACACCGAGGGTTCTACCTCAAAATATACAATTTCTGACATACCGTACAGCTGCATGGTTTCAGAATAAGCCGATAAGTTGATGCCATACTTGCCGAGGTAAATAATTGTACCGTAGCCCAACAACAAACCCAGCGGGGCCGCCACCAGACAAAGCAGGATCGTTTCCAGCATGACCATTAAAAACACCCGAATCTTATTCATCCCAATCGCCATCAGCATGCCCAACTCGCGCACGCGCTCCAGCACTGCCATCAGCATGGTGTTGACGATGCCAAAAATAAGTGCTAACATGATGACCGTCAAGTAAATAAAAGAAAGCGTCTTGATTTGAGATTCGTACAAATCCAGATCGGGTGAAACTTCTCGGTAGGTCTCGGTTTTCAAATTAGGGAATACCCTGCGCAACTGCGCGGTTACGGCATCTACCTGTGTGGGGTCGTGCAGCAGCAGGGCAATTTCATGCCCCAGGTCAATATTCAGATCATTTGTCTCATCGGCATGCGCCAATAAGCGATTGGCATCGCGGCGCAAAATGAACACATGCGCTTCGTCGAAGGGGTCGTTGCCGGTTTCAAAAATACCTGCCACGCGAAACGCTGCCGCTAAAATTTCGCCCTGTGTATCCTGAAACGTAAGCACTACTTTGGAGCGGAGCTTCAAGCCCAGTTTTGCTGCGAGTTCTCTGCTAACAAGGATTGGATTGCGCTTTTCCGCATCGAGGTAATCGCCTTCCACCACTTGCTCCTGCAAAGCGCTAGTGCGCGCCTCCGCTTCTGGTTCTACTGCCTTCACCCGAATGCCACGCGCACTTTTGGCAGAGGAGATCATACCGTTGATGAGGGTGCGCACGCTTGCTGCTTTTACTTCCGGTTGCTGCGCAATAGCAGCGTAGATAGAATCACTGCTGGCGATGCTAAATTTTACTTCATTATCTTTGACATAATCAGGATGATGTATTTGAATATGCGACACGATATGGGCAATGGTATTGTTGACATAGCTCCTTACCATTCCCGTAGCAAAACCAGTCATAAACATCGCTGCCCACACGCCCAGCGCAATGGCCACCATCACAATGATACTACGGGTGGGGTTGCGCCAGATGTTTCGCCAGGATAAAATGGGAATCATATTCAATTTTTTATAATTATAAAACTAAGCTCGCATTGCTTGTACTGGCTGCAATCGGCTGATTTTCAATAAAGGATACAAAGCTAAAAAGGCAGTTATGATCAGTACGATAATCGCTTGGGTCAGAAAAATCCAGGCATTCATTTCAGCAGGGAAAATAGGTTCAAAACCGTAATTTTCTAACGCTTGAGCATAATTGCCCGAAAAACGCAAGGGATACCGATGAAAATAACCCACTATCGGAAAACTGAGCAAGATACCTAGCACAGTGCCCAACAAACCGAGCAGAATCACTTCCAACCAAACCGTTGCGGAAAGTTGAAACCTTTTCATGCCGATGGCAACCAGCACCCCGAACTCGTAGGAGCGCTCTTTGGTCATCATCAAGATGGTACCGAAGATACCAAAGGCAATAATCAGGTACAAAATGAAATAAACGATGTAATTACCCGCCGAATCAAGGGCTTTTGCCTGTACCAGGTCCGGTAGCATTTCCTCCCAATCCAGTACTTCATATTGCGCAGGGTCGAGTTTTGCCTTCAGGGCTTTCACCGCAGGATCAATATCGTAAGGGCTTTCGATGTGCAATGCCAAAGAAGTAATCAAGCCCTCGGCTCCGTAGAACCACTGTGCTTCTGCTAAAGGTAAATAGACCATCTGTTTATTTAGTTCCGGCGAGCCAAATTTTACTATTCCTTTCACTGGATATTTACCGGCGGCATTTACACCATGATATCCCTGGCTCACCAGCACGATGGTGTCGCCTATGCCCAGCTTCAGGTGATCCGCCATACCTTGAGCAATGATCGCTGCCTGATCTCCATCGAAGAGATATTGCCCAGCTACTAATCGGCTTTTTAGTTTGGTCATAGCATCTTCCACCTCCGGCTGGATGCCTACCACCAATGCGCCGGTAGTAGTAGTGCCCGTAGAAGCTAAAGCGAAGGATTCAAGTCGGGGCAAGACCGACTTGATTTCTTGGATTTCTGCGGCTGCGGCTTTTAGTTCATCGGTGTAAGCAAATGCCTTGTCAATAGATTGATCTTCCCAGTAGCCCTGAGTGTGTACCTGGGCGTAGCCAAAATAAAAATTGACCACATTGCCGATCATATTATTCCAGGCCCCCTTTTGGAGCGACTCCATAAACGCAGATAACAATACGGCAAAAAGAATGGAGGCTACGGTAATGTAGGTGCGGCGTTTGTTTCGCCAGATGTTCCGCCAGGCAAGTTTTAGAATCATTATTTTGAAAATTAAGAAGTAGGAAGCGCTATTTTAGCATTTTCGTATTTTATATCTCTTACTGCCAACTTTATTTCACTTTTTTCATATTTTGTACCGAAAAGAACGATTCTTGGATGGGTTTATCAAATTCCAAAGTGATGTACTCAATCACCGTTTTCTGATTGGGCTTATCGGCTGGGATAACTTCCAGTATGGAAGGCAGCAGCTTTCCGCCGAGCGTTTTTACTTCCTTGCCGAGCATCGTATTCACTAAATATTCATCTTCATCATAAAATTCGGCTTTCATTTGCATAAAGTCTTTCTTATCAATCCAGACGATTATCTTTCCCCATACCACAGCGGCTTCTTCCTTCGGAATCAGCTCAATTTTGTAGCAATCGCGCCCGTCTATTTTTTCCGAACCGAGCATTTTGTGATCATAATCATCTACTGTAGAAGACTCGCGCACCAAGTCGTCGTTGGTAAAATCAGATCCCATCCAGGACTGCGACATCATGGAGGGCGGTAGTTTAATGGTGCGTTCGATGGTCGGTTGCCAGTTCCAGATTTCCTTGTCGCGCTTGAGGAAGGCGGTTCCTTTGTCGCGGGCAGGCGCTGTGACGATGATCAAACTGTAGTCATCCCTCAGGCTCCAGGTTTTCATAGTCATTTCGCGCTTCCAGGTAGGGCGCACCAGGGTCATTTTCATTTCGCCCTGGCTGGAGGTGCCGCGCATTTTGTCATCCGCTTTTTGCACTATTTCTTTGGCAGTCAGATTATTTTGTGCTACTAACTCGCCAATGCCAGGGATCAATATCAAAAACCAGGCAAAGATTGTTTTCATTTTTTTGTTTGTTTATGTTTTTTGTAAATTGTTTTCAGTTGATTATCAGTGCTTTTGAAATTGTTTATAGCGATTTAAAACCATTTCTTTCATCTCATCGAGCGGATATTCCTCTCCTATTTGCAAATATTGAATCATGATGCCATCCATCGTGGCACTGTACAACATCAGTTCTTTCAGCGGCTCCGCCACCCCCAGTTTTTCAAAAATCGGCAGCGTTTTCTGAATGGCACTCAATTCATATTCTTTCATCATAGGGAGCATCGTCTGCTGTACATCCGGCTGAAAAGCCAGAGAAGTCAATAGTTTCCAGTAATGTTTATTAGATTTTACCCATTGGATACTGTTGTTGGTCAGTATTTCCAGTTGCTCATAGGGAGCATCGCTCATCGTCAAGGATTGTTCCAATAAGTAGCTTCCTACATTGATTGCCTCCATGATTATTTCCCGCAGCAAAGCTTCTTTCCCTTCAAAATAATTGTACATCAAGCCCTTGGAAATGCCTGCCTCTTCGGCGATCTTGCTGATCGAGGTGCTGTGATACCCCTGATGGGCAAACAACTCCATGGCTGTTTGTTTGATGGTTTCTTTGCTGCGCTGGCGGATCTCTTCAAATTGTTCTTTTGTTTTGGGCGACATATTTTTTTGAATGAACGATTGGTCAAAAATAATACAAACCATGCTACAATTCAAATTTTTGCCGATAATCCGATAGAAAAATTCGACCAAAGCTCGATTCCGCTTGGCATCAAACACCGGCTTAAAATTCCAGTGCGCTTCCATATTTACAATCGGATGACACCATTCATGGAAATAAATGTGCTGGTTTTGTAATTTTGCAGCCACCGATCTTTTTGTCTTAACAAAACAACCCATGAAAGTTACAGAGTATTTTGAGAGAGCGAATGGCAGCACCTTGATTTCGTTTGAAGTTTTACCCCCCTTGAAAGGAGGCGGCATGCAAGCGATTTTTGAAACACTGGATCCGCTCATGGAGTTCAAACCACCCTTTATTGATGTTACCTATCACCGCGAGGAGTTCGAGTATAAACGCCAGGAAAGTGGCTACTATGAAAAAACCGCCATCCGCAAGCGTCCTGGTACCGTGGGCATTTGTGCCGCAATCATGCACCGCTACGGAGTGGATGCAGTGCCGCACTTGATTTGTGGGGGATTCACCAAAGAGGATACTGAAAATGCGTTGATAGACCTTCATTTTTTGAATATTAATAACGTCTTGGCGCTGCGCGGTGATGCTCAGAAGTTTGAAAGTAAGTTTATATCCGAGCAAGGAGGGCACGAGTATGCACTGGATTTGGTGAAGCAAATTTCAGATATGAATCGTGGCAAATACCTTGATGAAGATATTGAAAATGCAGCAAAAACCGACTTTTGTATAGGAGTAGCGGGCTATCCCGAAAAGCACTTTGAAGCACCCAACATGGAGCTTGATTTGCAATATGTAAAAGCGAAAGTAGATGCCGGTGCCGATTACATTGTCACGCAGATGTTTTTTGACAATCAAAAATATTTTGACTTTGTCAATCGTTGCCGCGCTTTGGATATTCAAGTGCCGATTGTCCCTGGCTTGAAGCCCATCACCAAAAAGTATCAACTGAGTTCTATCCCTCGTCATTTTTATGTTGATTTACCCGAACCCTTGGTCAAAGAGTTGATTCATGCAAAATCAATGGAAGCTTACCGCGAAATCGGCATCGAATGGTGCATCGCACAATCCAAAGAATTAAAAGCGAAAGGGGTACCCTGCTTGCACTACTACACGATGGGCGACTCTACCACCATACGCAGGATAGCCGAAGCGGTGTACTGACTTGTCGCACAAAATACCTTAATAAAAAAATTCCTTTGTACTTTGCACTTCTAAAATCTATCGTTTTAACTTAAATCATGACTAAAAAAATGCAGCGACTTATTCTAGCAATCGCCTTTCTGTGCACCAACCTGCTGGCTTATGCGCAATTGAAATCACCGAGTGACTTTTTTCCCCATGCTTGGGGCGAGCATTTTACGCCACATCATTTATTAGTGGACTACTACCGGCACGTAGCCGCCAATAGTAATCACCTTCAGTTGATAGAATTTGGGATGACCAATGAAAAGCGCCCTATGTTGTTATTGGTTGTTTCTACGCCCGAAAATTTGGCGCGATTGGAAGAAATTCGCCAAAATAACCTGCGTCGCACGGGCATGCTTGGCGGGCAGGCGCGCAATGAAGAAATTGCCCTTGTTTGGCTGGGCTTCAGCGTACACGGCAACGAATCAGCTGGAGCAGAAGCAGCGCCTCAAGTGGTGTACGATCTCGTAAATCCTGCCAATGCAGGCACTAAAGAATGGCTAAAAAATACTATTGTTTTGATTGAACCGGTGGTCAATCCCGATGGCTTTAATCGCTATGTGGAGTGGTATCGCCGTACTGCAAATGTGGTGAATAACCCTGATCCGAATGCCATGGAACACCTGGAGCCTTGGCCCGGCGGTAGAGTGAATCATTACTTGTTCGATCTCAATCGGGATTGGGCTTGGCAAACACAGGTAGAATCCCAACAACGAATTGTTATTTATCACAATTGGATGCCCCATGTGGCGGCAGATTTGCACGAACAAGGGGTGAATAATCCTTACTACTTCGCGCCGGCGGCTCAGCCTTACCACAAGCTTATCACGCCGTTTCAGCGCGAGTTTCAGGTGGATATTGGTAAAAACCACGCCAAGTATTTTGATCAAAATGGCTGGTTATACTTCACTAAGGAAGTTTTTGACCTTCTTTATCCGAGTTATGGCGATACTTATCCCACTTACAATGGTGCAATCGGTATGACGTATGAGCAAGGCGGTAGCGGCAGAGCCGGGCGTGGGATCATCAATGAAACAGGGGATACCCTGACCCTGCTGGATCGGGTGATGCACCACAAGACAACCGCTCTTTCTACCGTTGAAATTTCTTCCAAAAATGCCAAACGCCTGGTAGAAAACTTCACAGATTTTTTTGCTAAATCTCGCAATGCGCAAATCGGCGAATATAAAACCTTCGTTATCAAGGGCTCCAACGTGAAAGAACGCATGAAAGCCCTGTGTAATTTGTTGGATAAAAATCGAATTCAGTATGGTAGCGCCGGCAAATCCTTACAGCTGAAAGCTTTTGATTATCAAACCGGAAAGGAAACAGCGCTAAAAGTTGAAGAAAACGACCTGATTATCAGCGCTTTTCAACCAAAATCTGTGTTGGCGCAAATTTTATTTGAACCCAAAACCGACATTGTTGATTCCTTGACCTACGACATCACTGCCTGGTCTTTGCCTTATGCGTATGGATTGGAGGCTTATGCATCTAAAGACCGCTTGGATGCCCAGCCCGGCTACAGTTTTGGCAATTATAGCAATAATTTGACTACAACCCAGAACCCCTACGCATTTGTAGCGCGCTGGCATTCGCTCCAAAATGTGCGTTTCCTCACTGAATTGCTGCGTAAAGGGGTGAAAGTGCGTTTTGCGCAGGCGGCTTTTGATGTAGAGGGGCAGCATTATGCGCCGGGCACACTCGTGCTGACCAGCGCCGACAATCGCAAGCTGGAAGGTTTCGAAAAAATAGTAGCCGATGTTGCCCAAAAGTACCAACAGGATATTCAGGCGGTTCGTACCGGTTTTGTACAAAAAGGCAAAGATTTTGGATCAAGTGATTATACCTTTATTGAAATGCCAAAAGTAGCGCTCCTGGGCGGAGAAGGTACTTTTTCCAATTCATTTGGACAAGCCTGGTACTTCTTTGAGCAGGATATTCAATATCCCATCACGGTGATTCCGGCAGAAAACCTCGCGCGATTGAATTTTTCCGACTATAACGTGCTGATCTTGCCGGATGGTTTTTACAACCTGAATGATGCAACTCTAGAAAAACTGAATGCCTGGATCAGCAGTGGTGGACGGCTCATCGCTATCGGCGCTGCACTAAACGCGCTGGAGGATGCCAAAGGCTTCAGCTTGACGAAATACGCCAGCGAAGAGGATAAAACCGCTGATAAAAAAGCAAATGATAAAGCAGCATTGGATGCCCGATTTGATCCCTACGAAGGGCAGGCGCGCCGCTACATCAGTGAAGATATCCCCGGTGCTATTTTCAAACTGAAAATGGATAACAGCCATCCGCTGGGATTTGGATTGCCCAATTACTATTTCACCCTCAAAACAGGTACGCAGCGCTTCCAGCCTATCAAAGGTATCTGGAATGTCGGTACGATTGATGACAATCCAATGATACTCGGCTTTGTGGGTTCAAAAGCGAAGGAGCAGATGAAAAATACGGTGGTATTTGCTGTACAGGACAAGGGACAAGGGAGTGTGACTTACATGGTGGATAACCCACTTTACCGGGCATTCTGGGAAAACGGTAAGTTTTTATTCAGCAATGCCGTCTTTTTGGTAGGTCAATAAAAAAGTGCGGGATTCGTGGATTCCTTGTTTTGGCGTTTTCGGTGGGTGGGAATCCATGAAAACTCAACGGGAAGCTATTCCGATGATAAGATTTGCCAGTGCTTCTTCAGAAGGCGCATCAGCAATGTGTATTTTTGCTACACCGAGTTGATGCAACGCCCTTGCAGTCGTTTTGCCAATAGCAATCAGAGTTTGATTTGAAATAAGCTTATATTTTGAAAAATAAGCCTGCGCATTGAGGGGGCTGGTAAAAACCAAGTATTGGCAATTCGGCAATATGAATTCGGTGCGCGCCTGATTTTTATAAACGATCAAATCGGAAGCCATAATTTTATCTCCAAGCAATTGCTGGATGGATTGGCGTGAGTTTTCTGCTCTGGGAAACACAACCTGCTGGTGGGCCGCTATTTTCAAAAAAGCTTGGGCAGTAGCTTCTGGCTCTCCCCTACCTATAAAATCCACTGTAAATCCCTGCTCCAGAACGGTGCGAGCCGTACCAAAACCCAAAGCCGCTACTTTGGCATGGCACTGTAGGTTTGCTTGCCGCAAATGATCAAAAAAGAAACGAACAGCAGTAGGGCTATAAAAAAATAACCAATCGCAGGGCGGTATCTCCGCAAAAGGAAGTAAAGAAAACACTACCAAAGACTCACCGATTACTTCAAAGCCTTCTTTTTCTAATTTTTGAAGAAAAATGCTGTCTGGACTTAAAAATCGGCTGATAAAAACGAATTGCTTCATACATCCTGTTTCAGAGAATCAACTACCCGCGCCGCCAGATTAAAGCTTGTACTGGAGGACAAGTGCCTGCGCCTCAGTGGAGTATCCCAAGCCTGCGCCATCGCTGCCCAAACGTGGTAATAGCCCTGCTCGTCGCGCTCGCAGTAAACGCCCAGGGGCAGATGACACCCTCCTTGCATTAGCTGGAGCACCTTGCGTTCTACATTGGTCACTGCGGAAACCTCCGGGTGGTGAATTCTTTTTAGCAGTTCCCGAATCTCCAAGTTATCCTTACACACCTGATACGCCAGAACGCCCTGTGCAGGTGCGGGAATAAACTCTCGGGGATTGAACCGGATGATATAAAAGCCAGACAAGTCGAGTTGCAAACGACTCAAGCCAGCCGCTGCCAACAAAATAGCATCATACGCTCCTTTTTCGAGCTTTTCGAGACGAGTCGGTACATTACCACGAATATCATGCAGTTGTAGATCTTTTCTAAAGTCCAGCAGTTGTGCTTTGCGGCGCGCCGACGAAGTGCCTACAACGGCTTCTTTTTTCAATTGAAATAATTGCTGATCGTCCTTTGCTGCTGCATTTATGATGAGCCAGTCAGCCGGGTCTTCGCGATAAGAAACCGCCGTAATTGCCAAGCCATCCGGCTGTGTAGTTGGCAGATCTTTCATGGAATGCACCGCCATATCTACTTCGCCACGCAGCAGGGCATCTTCAATTTCCTTTGTAAAAAAACCTTTACCTTCTATTTTGTCAAAACTCAGGTGCTGAATTTGGTCACCTTTGGTTTTAATAATGACTAATTCGCTTTGCAAACCAATTTTGTGGAGTTGTTGCTGTGTAAACTCAGCCTGCCACAGCGCCAATCTGCTTCCTCTTGTACCAATTCTAATAAGCTTATCCACCCTTCTAAGTATTTGCAGCAAAGATATATAATTTGGCTGGAGGTTTGGAGTTTGGGTATTTGAAGCTTACAAAGCTTTGACAATTGGGTAGCGCCTGCATTATTTTATTGATAGACAGATAAGTAACATACCGATAACAAATAAGCAATTTTTTTCTACCTTTGTGCCATGCAACTTTCGGCATCAGCAATCGCAAGTATATTAGATGGCATCGTGGTAGGAGACCCCGAAACGAAGGTGGATCGCCCAAGCAAAATAGAGGAGGGCGGCGTAGGCACGATCACCTTTTTGGCAAATCCTAAATATGAACCTTTCGCTTATACCACCACTGCTTCGATCCTTTTGGTTGGGTATGATTTTGAGCCTAAGCAACCCATCGCTGCTACCCTTGTGAAGGTAGAAAATGTGTACAATGCGATTACCTTGTTGTTGGAAAAATTTGGCAACCAGGCGGTATCGAAAGCGGCAGTGATATCGGAAAAAGCGCTGATTCACCCCGCTACCAAGCTGGGGCAACACACAGCAGTAGGGGCATTTGCTGTTATTGAGGAGGGTGTTACCATTGGTGAAAATACTCAAATCGGGGCGCAGGTTTATATCGGCAAAAACGTAGAAATTGGTAGCCATACGGTTATTTATCCTGGCGTAAAAATTCTGCATTCTTGCAAAATTGGCAATTACTGTGTGATACACCCCAATGTAGTCATTGGGAGCGATGGCTTTGGCTTTGCACCACAAGCGGATGGTTCTTACAAAAAAATACCCCAAACCGGTAATGTCATTATTGAAGATTGGGTTGAAATTGGAGCAGGTACCACGATTGATCGAGCCACTTTGGGCGCTACGATTATTCATGCCGGTGCGAAATTGGATAACCTCATCCAAATCGGTCATAATGTAGAGATTGGCGAAAACACCGTCATTGCTGCGCAGGCAGGGGTAGCAGGCAGCACTAAAATCGGAAAAAACTGCAGGATTGGTGGGCAAGTGGGTTTCGCAGGGCATCTTCGCATCGCTGATGGCACTCAAATACAAGCTCAGAGCGGCATTGCCTCCAGCGTGACCGAGCCGGATACTGCTTTGTTTGGTTATCCTGCTATTCCATACAACGATTATGTAAAATCATACGTCATTTTTAAAAAATTACCTGAATTGTATAAACTTATTCTCAAATTGGAAAAACAGCTGAAAGAAAGCAAAGACACAATAAAATAAGACTTTGGGCAGTGGGGATAATTCACCCTGCAGCGTAATTTCAATTTTTAATGCGTATCTTTTCTTATCTCATTGTTTACAAACTCTATATCTTTGCAGGATAAAAATTTCAGCCGAAAGCGGATATGGTGAAACAGTGTACAATAAAACAGGCGGTATCAATAAGTGGCGTAGGATTGCATACAGGGCAAACCGTTACGCTTACCTTTAAACCGGCATCAGTGAATCATGGGTATAAATTCCAGCGGATAGACCTTGAAAACCAAACAATTATTGCAGCCGAGGTAAGCCGCGTTGTTTCTACTCAAAGAGGAACTACCATACAAAGCGAAAATGCACAGGTGAGTACGATTGAGCATGTACTTGCCGCATTGACAGGGCTTCAGATTGACAATGTGCTTATGGAATTGGATGGACCCGAAATACCGATTCTGGATGGTAGCGCTCAGCCCTTCATAAGGGTACTCCGAACTGCCGGTATTGAATTGCAAGAGGAAGAAAGGGATTATTTTGAAATTGAAGAACCGGTTATTTATCGAGACGGCACCACAGGCGCTGAAATAATCGCTATGCCCAGCGACTCATACTCGGTCACGACGCTCATTGATTTTAATTCTTCCGTATTGGGGCAGCAATTTGCCTCCTTAGAGCGTATCTCTGATTTTGAAAAAGAGATCGCTCCCTGTCGTACTTTTGTTTTTTTGCATGAGTTGGAATATTTGTACAAACAAAATCTTATCAAAGGTGGTAATCTGGATAATGCGATTGTCATCGTAGATCGAAAAGTGACGCAGGAAGAGCTGGATGAGTTGGCAAAAAAGCTCAACAAAACAAGCGTCAAGGTAGAAAAAGAAGGCATTCTCAATACATTAGAATTACATTTTAAAAATGAACCCGCAAGGCATAAGCTGCTGGATGTCATTGGAGATGTTGCCTTACTTGGCAAACCTATCAAAGGGAAAATCGTTGCTACGAAGCCGGGGCATAAGGCAAATGTTGAATTCACAAAGCTACTCAAGAAACACTATCAAGAACAACGAAAGCTAAAAAGTAAGCCCAAATACGACCCCGATCAAGAACCTTTGTTCAACCTGACAAAGATCGCGGAGTGGCTGCCGCATCGCTACCCGTTTTTGCTGATTGACAAGATCATCGAGCTATCACCAAATCATGTGGTGGGCGTAAAAAATGTCACTTTCAATGAATACTTTTTTCAAGGGCATTTCCCAAACAACCCCGTGATGCCTGGTGTGCTCCAGATCGAAGCAATGGCTCAAACAGGAGGCATTCTGGCGCTTTCCACCGTACAGGATCCCGGCAATTGGGATACTTACTTTTTAAAAATTGATAATGCAAAATTTAAGCATAAAATTATTCCCGGCGACACCGTTTTGTTCAAGATGGAACTACTTGCGCCTATCCGGAGGGGTATCTGCCAGATGCAAGGCACGGCTTATGTCGGTAATAAAATTGTGTCTGAAGCTGAATTAACTGCTCAAATCGTTAAGCGTTCATAAAATGACCGGCAACTATAGAGAACACTCCATTATTCATCCTGAAGCCCAGATTGGGGAAAATGTAACCATTGGTCCATATTGCTACATTGATAAAGATGTACAAATCGGCGACGGTACCTGGCTCGGCCCTAATGTGACGATCTTCGAGGGCGCCCGAATTGGGAAGAATTGTAGAATTTTTCCGGGTGCTGTGATTTCCGGTATTCCTCAGGATCTCAAATTTAAAGGAGAGCTAACCACTGCTGTGATTGGGGATCATACCACGATCCGCGAATACGTCACGGTGAATCGAGGCACTGCTTACGCCAATAGCACCGTGGTGGGTAGCAATTGCTTGCTCATGGCATACGTCCATATTGCACATGACTGCATGCTGGGGGATCATGTCATTCTTGCCAATAATGTCACCCTAGCGGGGCATGTAGAAATTGCAGATTGGGCTATACTCGAAGGGCTGGCTGCGGTACAGCAGTTTATCAAAATCGGTATGCACAGTTTTATTGCAGGGGCTTCTTTGGTACGAAAAAATGTACCGCCTTACGTAAAAGCCGCCCGTGAACCGCTCTCCTACGCTGGCGTGAATGTGATTGGGCTACAAAGGCGGGGCTTTTCACCGGAGCAAATCAATCATATTCAGGATATTTACCGGATTTTGTTTGTAAAGGGCTATCGCACTTCTCATGCCTTGTCGCTTATTGAAAACGAAATGGATTCTACTCCCGAACGCGAAAACATCCTGCATTTTATCCGCAATGCTACGGACATTGGCATTATGAAAGGCTTTCGCCAATTGAATGGCAGCAGTGTAGGCAATGAGGATTAATTTGCAAAAAATCGCTAAACGATACAAACTGGAGTGGGTGCTGCGCGATGTAACTTTGGCGTTTGACTCGGCTTATCATTATGCCATCACTGGCCCCAACGGCTCTGGCAAATCCACTTTATTGAAAATCCTCTCCGGTCATCTCACACCCACCAAAGGTAAAATCCAGTTTTTACTGGAAAACAAAAAATTGCCATCCGACGAAATCTATCGCCACCTGAGCTACGCTGCGCCATATATTGATTTGATCGAGGAATTTACATTAATCGAAGCTTTACAATTTCATCAACAATTTAAGCATTTTATAA
>CAZGJN010000054.1:0-21771 GCA_964526645.1 uncultured Saprospiraceae bacterium | reverse complement strand
CAATGCCGTCGCTCGCCGCAAAAAACGCCAGCACGTGCTTGATAAAATGGCGCTCATCGTCGTTGAGGCGCTCCTGCCAGTCCGTCAAATCCTGCGACAGGTCAATCTCCTCCGCCGTCCAGAAATTCGCTTCTGACTGCTTGTACATTTTCCAGATATCCGCATGCTCTATCGGAAACAGCACAAAGCGGTTGGGATTCTCCCGGAGGATTGGTTCGTTGGTGTGTGTCATGGTTAATTTTCTATTAAAAATGATTCATTTAATTGTCCAAGCTTCGCGTAATTCTCCTTGATGCTCAATTCTACCTATATGATAAATCATTTGGTTATCAAGTAAATATTCAATGATTTCCCTTTTAACTTCCATATCATCGTAAATATAGGAATTGATAGGGTTGTCTGAGTTTGTTGAATAAATGTAACTCAAATATCCTATAGCATTAGGTTCTTCTGGTCTTTCAAAATAATGGTACCCCCGATTCTTGATATACCATTCATTTACTTTCTTCATATCACTAACTAAAATCTTCTCAGCTTCCACAGCTCTAGTAATTAAATTATACAAATAAATAGCAGCAGTCCTAATATCCGAAGGGTTATCTGCTTTATTATTTAATTTCAACCATTCATCGGAGTCAAATTTTAGAAAATCTCTCACATCTTCGGATTGGTTGGCTAATTCGTCTATTTCAAATTGTTCATCCATTTAAACTTCAAATTACGTTTACCAATATTACTTCCACGCCTAGGCTAGCCCCCGCTCGCGCCGGACTGCGTCCGGTGATTTTATTTTTCTACTTTCTATTCCATCGGTCTGCGCCCGTTTTGTACCGGCGTACTTCAGTCGCCGCGCCACCTTCTTACATCGGCGACTAAAGTACGCCGGTACAACCTGTCAAAGAGCGACAACACACCGCATGTGCCGGTGCATGCTTACACGCACGGGCGTTTTGCTTATCCTACTGCCTTGATGAGGGTTTTATAGCTCGTCTTTATCAGGAGGGCATTTTCTCATAGTACGATCCTGACTCCTGATCGAAATTGCTTCCACTAAATTAAAAACCTTGCAAGTTTTTTGCAGGATTATTTTTCCACAAAATGTTTATAACTGTATTAAAAAACTGATTTTCAGGTACTTTAAAGTGTTAGTCAACTTATCAACACTGTGGAAAACTTTCTGTGGAAAATTCAAACCAATGGCATCAAAAAATTGAAATAAGTGTCATTTTTTTGATTTATGATTGTATAAAAAATTGAAAATGAACTTTTAATTAGTCCTTATCAAATTCGGAAGAGCAAATGCGAATCGAGGCGCTCAGATCAATCTTTTGCGCTGGAAATACCAACCCAGCAGAATGCTAAAAATCATCGCAAAACCAAAAATGTAGTACACCACAAAGGGGTTGCGGTCAAAAGGCAGATTGACATTCATGCCGTAAAAACTGGCGATGAGCGTAGGAACCATGAGGATGATGGTGATAGCAGTGAGGCGGCGCATGGTGTTGTTGAGGTTGTTAGAAATAATAGAACCGTAGGCATCCATGGTGCCGTTGAGGATGTTGGTATAGACGTTCGCCATTTCGAGCGCTTGCCCGTTATCAATGATGATATCCTCAAAAAGATCGCTTTTGTCCTCGTCCTCCCGGATTTGTAAAAAATCAGAGCGCTTCATTTTCATTTTGAGTAGTTCATTGGCACTCAGAGAGTTGACAAAATAGACCAGGCTTTTTTCGATGCCGAGGAGCTGGCGCAGTTCGCGGTTGCGGCTGGAGTCGAATAATTCTTGCTCAATAAAATTGCGTTTGACGTTGAGTTGCTTGAGGCAGTTGAGAAAGCGGTGTACGTTTTGCTCAAACAATTGGAGGACAAAAAGCGCATCGTCGGCGGGATTAAAATTTTTCACCCGATCATCCATAAAAAGCTGTAAAACAGGATTTTCGGCAGCACTGATGGTAATGACATAGCCCGGAATCAGGATGATACCGATAGGGATGGTGATGTAAATCGCATCGCTATCTTCTTCCACATCATTCAAAACAGGCGTATTGACCAAAATAAAGCGCACGTCTTCCTCGCGTTCGTAGCGGGAGCGCTCCTCCATATCGAGTGAATCCGTGAGGAAATCCAGCGGGAAATCAAATTGCTGGGCAAGCTCTTCCAGTTCATCTTGGGTGAAAGGCGGCAAAATAGATACCCAGTTGGCAGCTTCTACACTATCCATTTCTCTCAAGCGACCATTTTCTTTGGCGAAGAACTTTACCATTGCTGCTTGTGTTTTCCTGAGTCGGCGCAAACTTACGGAATTATTCTGGATCATCTAACAAAGGAAATCGTTAAGGCTTTGTGGTAGCAGCGAGTTGTTTTGCAAAATGAGCGTAGGTTTCCAGATCGTGGCTGTTGGCCCAGCCCCAGGAAGGTGGCAATCCGACGAGGAGCCGGAAATAATCTTCGATGATGTCAGCTTGTTGTTCGTAATTAAAATCCGTTAGTTTTTTACCCTTGCCGATGGCGCTTCGCAGCCCTTCCACACCGCCGTAGTTATAGCCTTCGGGCGAATACTGTGCTGCCAATGCCCTGGGAATATAGGCAATTCCAAGATGGTGATACTGCCAGACGTGTACCAACTCATGGATAAGCAAAGGATCGGGCATTTTGCCCCAGCTGTTGATGGTATAAAAACTCACATAACAAAACTTACCCTGGCGCGGGCCCACCAGCGCCCGCTCGTCTATGCGAATGCGCGCATAAGGCAGGCTTTCGCCAAAGATAGCACTCGCCAAGCTTATTTCGCGCTTGCTCAAAGGTCGGGTAGTCCATTTAAGCGACTGGGAAGCAGCATCGTACAAATCGCCGATACCCAAAAGCTCAAGTATTCGGAAAAACAACTCAAGCGTCCAAAAAGGAAGTGTATTGATTTTAAAAACATAAAAATGCACCATCAGCCGCCTCAGGCGCAGCGGAAATAAGCGAATCATATCCCAAAGCCTGTTCATGTATAAAAGCTGAAAAATTTGAGTAGGAACTTCAATTAAAGCGTATGGCTTTCACCGGGCTGATGCTTGTCACCAGATACGAAGGTACCACCAGGAAAAGCAAGGTAACCAGTAAAGTTCCCGCATTGATCAACAAAATGCTCCACCACTGCAAATAAACCGGCGCAACCGAGAGGTAGTAATTTTCCTCCGATAATTTGATGAGTTCAAACTGGTCTTGCAGGATACACAATCCAATGCCAATCAAGTTACCCCAAAACAGCCCCACCACAACGATGTAAGCAGCGTGGTACAAAAAGATTTTGCGGATACTCCAGTTGCTGCTGCCCATCGCCTTGAGGGTACCGATCATGTTTGTACGCTCCAGTATAAGAATGAGCAAGGCCGTAATCATGTTGATAATCGCTACAATGACCATCAAACCCAGGATGACAACCTCGTTGATGTTTTGTAATTCGAGCCACTCAAAAATTTCAGGGAGCTTAGTGCGAACAGTTTCGGCGTACAGTTCGTTGGGCAGTTGTTCGTAGTAAATATAGTCGGCGATAATAGCCAGGTCCTCAATATCATCCAAAAAAACTTCAAATCCACCAACTTCGTCTGATTGCCACCCCAAAATTCGCTGAATTTGCCGAATATCCGCCAGCGCGAATACCTTGTCATACTCCTCCAATCCTGTTTTAAAAATACCTTTTACGGTGAATCGGCGCTTGAGTTGTTCTTTGTTTTGAATAAAATGAACTATAAAGCTGTCGCCCACATCCATGCGCAGGCGATTGGCGGTCTGCCTGGAAATCAAAATATCAGAAGACATGGCAGTATCGGATAAATGCAACAGGCTTCCCTTTTGCAAGTATTGCTGCATGAACGTCCAGTCAAAATCTTTTCCTACGCCTTTGAGCAGGATGCCTTCGATATCCGAGTTGGATTTGATGATGCCCGGCTTCACCGCAAAAACCTGGATGTGCCGCACACCACCTTTTGTTTGGGTTTCTTGATTCCATTTAAACCCGAGGAAGCGTCTTTCTTTGTAGTATGGAATATTTTTGATGGTATCCAAATGCGGATAGAAAGGCTGTTTCGTTTTAATTGGATAAGCCTCGCGCAGCGAATAGGTGATGTCGGTATTTGTGATATGAATATGCCCCCAAAAGCCAAAAATTTTAGTGCTGATTTCTTTTTTGAACCCCGTGATCAGTGCGTTGGAAGCAATCATAACGGACACACTCAAGGCCACTGCTACTACCGCGATGCGAATGATCAGTCTTGAAAAAGATTGCTGGCTACTGAGCGCTACCCGTCTGGCTATGAAATAGGAAAAATTCATTCGTGCAAAATATAATTTGTGAATGCTTATCGAGTATCTGAGTTGGCATCTAAATACCTTGACTGGTAGTTGTACAATCGTTGTAGTTGGTTTAGGACTACCGGGCAGCACTTTTCCGAAATATTAAAAATTTCGGAAAATCTCACAAACCCATTCCTTACATTGCCTGGATAATGTCGTACTGTGTCAGGATATGATAAGTACCTGTGCGATCCTTGGCCACTACCGCCGGGATTTTTCTGCCGATATACTTGCTCAGTTGGCTGAAAGGCAATTCTTCACTCACTAAAGGGAAAGGTTCACTCATGATGGTTTCTACCTGTTTTTCGATATGGTTGAGCGGATTTTCCAACAAATAGCCCAGCACGGTACTTTCTGTGATAGCCCCTACGATATCCCCATTATTCATCACGGGCATTTGAGAAATATCGTGTTCTTTCATAATTTGGAAAGCCTGCCGGACGGTGGTATCCTTTTGTATTGAAATAAAAGCCTTGTCGCGTTTTTGAGCAATAATGTCTTTCACCCGCAGTTCGGTCTCCAAAAAACCGCGCTCCCGCATCCAATCATCATTGTAAATCTTGCCCACATATCGGCTGCCGTGATCATGAATAACCACCACCACCACATTATCCTTTGTGAGTTGGTCTTTTAATTGCAAAAGCCCCGCTACCGCCGAACCCGCCGAATAGCCCAGCAATAGGCCTTCTTCCCGCGCCAGCCGCCGCGCCATGATGGCACCGTCTTTGTCAGTTACTTTTTCAAACAAGTCAATAACACTGAAATCAACATTTTTGGGCAAAATATCCTCGCCAATGCCTTCCGTAATGTAAGGATAAATTTCATTCGTATCAAAAACACCCGTTTCGTGGTACTTTTTGAAAACGGAACCATAAGTATCGATGCCCCAAACTTTGATCTCAGGATTTTGCTCTTTTAGATAACGCCCGGTGCCGGAGATCGTACCGCCGGTGCCTACTCCCACTACCAGGTGCGTAATTTTTCCATCCGTCTGCTGCCAGATTTCAGGGCCCGTGCTCTCGTAGTGCGCCTGCCGATTGGAAAGGTTGTCATACTGATTGCACCAGTAGGAATTGGGAATTTCTTTGCTGAGGCGCGCCGCTACCGAGTAGTAAGAACGAGGGTCTTCGGGTTCTACATTGGTGGGGCAAACGATTACCTCGGCACCCAACGCTTTGAGCACGTCCATTTTTTCTTTGGATTGCTTATCAGTTGTTGTAAAAATGCAGCGATAGCCTTTCACTACTGCCGCCAGCGCCAAGCCCATACCCGTATTGCCCGAAGTACATTCTATAATGGTTCCGCCTGGCTTCAGATCACCGCGTTTTTCGGCATCTTCCACCATTTTCACCGCCATCCGGTCTTTGATGGAATGCCCAGGATTGAAGGTTTCCACCTTGATTAAAACCGTAGCGGGAATGTCCGCAGCGATTCGATTCAATTTTACTAAAGGCGTATTGCCGATTGTCTCAAGGATATTATTCCGATAGTTCATTGCAAAAATGTTTGAGCACACAAAGATAACTAAAAACCCAAATCGGAAGCCCCACAAGAAAAACTTGCGCCTCGCCGCTTAATAATATTTTACTTGCACAAAAAAACGCTCGTCTTTGGCATCCAGTGTTTTGGCGGCAAATGGAGAAAGGACGATAACGATCTCATTGCCGTACACCGTATCCGGAATTTTTCCGATCACCTTCACAAAAACCGTCACCTTGCTCATGGGGTTGGTCACTTGTACAATCGAATTGAGCGTAGCCTCCCGATGCAAGGCATACAAATCCAGTTCCTGTTTGCTTTTTTTCTGCCAAAAAGCAGCGCCCTGTTGTTGCTTTTCTTTTTTATTTCCCTTTTCAGAATCGTACAATTTTTTGAGTGCGTTGATTTTCCGGTCGGTAGGATTTCCTTTAGCGGCATGATAATCCGCCGGCACACCATCCACACTGATCCAACCAATATGCAGCAGCTGCCCCACTTTGATAGTTTCCGACCAAATTTTATTCCTTTTCGTAATTGTATCCGCAGGCATCTTGAAATATAGTTTCGAGATGCGAAACATCGTATCTCCTTTTTTAACGACGTAATAGATCGAAGCGTATTTGTTGGGTTTGTAACCTTTGGGTTTATACCGAAGGATGGCTCGGTTCGGAATGGGCACTTTGATCGCCTGCCCCACTGCAATCACCTTTTCTTTTAAACCAGGATTGTAATAATACAACTCTTCAACCGATAGCCCATAAAATTGAGCGAGCGAGAAAAGTGTTTGTTTTTTTTCGATTTTATGCTCAAATATTTTTTCTTCCAACTCACCAATGCTAAGAAATATAGTATCTTTCGGAGTGAGATAACGAATGCTATCGCCTGTGGCATAAGCCTTCATTTGGCAAAAAAGGAGTACGGTACAACCGAGGAATAATTTTCTCATAATCGTTGAATGTTTAGCAGCAAGAAGCAAGTGACAATTCGCGGGCAAACAAGATAAATCCCGTTACCTTGCCTCCTGCTGTTTTGTTGCTAAAGAAAATACAAATTTATGAAAACTCTTGGTATCATTCCAGCCCGGTACGCATCTTCGCGTTTTCCTGGAAAACCATTGGCAAAAATAGCCGGAAAAACCATGTTGCAGCGGGTGTACGAACAAGCTTCCAAAGCGCAATTACTCGATTCTGTGGTGGTTGCCACCGATGATGAACGTATTTTTAATCATGTGGCGGGCTTCAAGGGGAATGTAATGATGACAAAAGAAGAGCACCCCAGCGGCACGGATCGTTGCGCAGAGGCAGCAGCAGTGATCGGGAATTTTGATGTTATCATCAACATCCAGGGCGATGAGCCGTTGATTGATCCGGCACAGATTGATTTGGTGGTAAAGCCTTTTCATGAAAATGCAGCTGTGTCAATCACTACATTGGTTAAAATAATTGCAAATAAAGAGGAGCTTTTCAACCCAAACGTTGTGAAAGTTATCTTCAATCAAGCAAATCAAGCGCTCTACTTCAGCCGCAGCGTAATCCCCCACGTGCAGGCGCTCCCACAAGAGCAATGGTTTGGCCAACACGACTTCTACAAGCATATTGGCTTGTACGGCTACCGCCAGGCGGTTTTGTCGGAAATTACCCAACTGGCGCAAAGCAAGCTGGAGAAAGCAGAATCCTTAGAACAGCTGCGATGGCTCGAGCAGGGCTATCCGATCTTCATAAATTTGACAGACAAGGAAAGTATATCGGTAGATACGCCTGAAGACCTCTTGAAAATTGAGAAGCTGCTGAAACAGGGGAGCCGTCTATAAAAAACTACCATCAAAAGACAGCGGCAAAAGGTCTTTGGCAGAATGAAATTTGAAAATTTCGCCGGTTTCTCCCTGAAGGATCAATTCAATCGGGCTGCCAAAACGAAATTCTGTTTCGCACAAAACCTGCCTGCAAGCACCACAGGGAGCGGCGGGTCGGATAACAGGCTTTTGCTGATGCCGAACGGTAATCGCCATTTTTTTTATAGATAAACCTGGATATTGAGCATGCGCAGCGCCCAAAGCAACACGCTCGGCGCAAAGGCACATGGGGTAAGCCGCGTTTTCCTGATTGGCACCTACGATTAGCGCCCCATTTTCTACCAATAGCGCAGCGCTTACCTGAAAGCCAGAATAAGGCGCATAGGCATGTTGCAATCCAGTTTTAGCTGCGCGGAGAAGGTCTTGTTCCAAGTCACTCATTTCCAACAAGCTATCATATACTTCTATCGGTATTTGCAGGTTCAATTGCCGCATTGTCTCCGTATTGTTTGTCTGCCAAATAAAATTTTCCGGTCGTAAAATTCTTTGAATTAGATGTATTTAATTTGAAAAATTTAAGGAAAATTGCGCAAATTTTGCTAAGCTTTGTCCAAAAGCAATCCGCTTATTTTAAAAAAGCTAATCCACAACAAGGTATGAATAATATACTGATTATTGGTGCAGGGCGTTCTGCCACAATCCTCATAAAATACGTACTCGAACAAGCCAAAACCCACAACTGGCTGGTGACAGTAGCTGATTCTAACCCCCAATTGGCAGAGAAAAAAATCAACAAGCATCCAAATGGAAGACCTGCCTGGCTTGATGTTACAAAAGTAAACGACCGACGGGAATTGATCGGCAGGGCGGATGTGGTGGTATCGTTATTGCCTGCTTACCTACACATGGAAGTAGCCTATGATTGTATAAAACTCAAAAAACACCTGATCACAGCCTCTTATGTCTCAACCGATATGTACCGACTGAGCAATGAATTCAGGGATCGAGAGTTGATTTTTATGGGAGAAATGGGTTTGGATCCCGGCATAGACCACATGTCGGCAATGCTGCACATCAATGAAATTAAGGAAATGGGTGGCAAGATCACCGCCTTTCGTTCTTATACAGGAGGCTTAGTAGCCCCGGAAAGCGATGACAACCCCTGGCATTACAAGATCACCTGGAATCCGAGAAATATCGTACTGGCAGGGCAAGGCACTGCGCAGTATCTGGAAAACGGAAAGTTCAAATATATTCCTTACCATCGGCTTTTTCAGGAATACGAAATCATCCAAGTGCCGGGCATTGGGCAATTTGAAGCTTATGCCAATCGGGATTCTTTGTTGTACCGAGAAGTGTATGGCTTGAGCGGTATTCCCAATATCCTTCGGGGTACGCTGCGCTCGCCGGGGTATTGCGATGCCTGGAACGCGCTGGTGCAAATCGGATTAACGGATGGCTCTTTTCCTATCGTGGATTCGGGCGATATCACTTACCACGAGCTAATGGAAGCTTACATTAGCAACAAAGAATTGAGTGGCTCCGTCAAAGAACGTATCGCTTCGATGATCGGGGAAGCGGTAGAATCGCCTGTCATGGATAAGCTGGAATGGCTGGGCTTATTCCGAAAGAAAAAAATCAACCTCCCAAACGCCACCCCCGCTCAAATTTTGGAAAATCTATTGGTCGAAAAATGGCAACTCCAGCCTAAGGACAAGGACATGGTGGTCATGCACCACGAGTTTGAATATGAGCTAAAAGGCGCAAAAAAACTGCGTACGTCCACGATGATGATGAAGGGCGAAAACGATGTGGACACAGCGATGTCTAAATCGGTTGGTTTACCATTAGGCATATTTGTAAAAATGGTGATGAAAGGCGAAATCGTAGCCTCTGGCGTGCATATTCCGGTGATGAAAGAAGTGTACGAACCCGTTTTGAAAGAACTGGAAGAATACCAAATTGTGTTTTCAAACGAAGAAAAAAGCTTGTGAGTCTTGTACTGATGGGCAAACTCACCAACACCAAGGCGCTCCAGCTTTTTCACCTGCTTCGCCAAAGCAGTTTAATTCTTACGGCTATATTGCTCACCAAACATTCTTTGGCATTAGAAGACATTGGTGCCTACGAAATGCTGCTGTATCTGGGCTACATCTTGAGTTTCTGGTGGGTTTCAGGCTTGGTTCAGGGCTTGCTCACACGACATCCGCAGCTTCATCCCATCGAGCAAAAACAGTTGATTTTCAATGCGTATTTACTATTTTTGGCACTCAGCCTGGGCTTATTTGTACTACTCTTTTTCTTCAAATCTTTTGTTTTACAAATTTTAGTCGGGCAAAACGAAGTGAGGTACTTCCAGATTTTTATGCTTTATGCCTTGCTAAATTTTCCAGTTTATTTATTAGAAAATATTTTGTTGTTGCAAGAAAAACCAAAAGAAATTTTGTGGTATGGCATTTTTTCTTTTTTGGTACAGCCCGCACTGGTGCTGCTACCGATTTATGCCGGATGGGATTTTTATTGGAGCATTTGGGGATTGACCGTTGCCGCAGGGCTAAAGCATCTTTGGCTTCTGATCAATATCATACAAAATAGTATTTGGAAAATTCGGATTGATTTTATCAAAAATTGGATATTCACAGCACTACCTTTGATCCTTTACGCTTTGCTGGGCGGATTTAATACCGCTTTTGACAACTGGCTGGTGAATTACCATTATAAAGGGGATGAAGCAATTTTTGCTATTTTCAGGTACGGCGCGCAGGAATTGCCCATCACGATAGCCCTGACCAACGCCCTGGGAACAGCCATGCTGCCCGAAGTGCAAAAAGATCTGAAAGGTGCGTTGGAAGCCATCAAGCATAAGTCCCGGCGCTTGTTTCATGTGTTATTTCCCCTTACGATTGGGTTGATTTTTGCAGGAAAATGGTTATTTCCCTGGGTCTTTAACGAGGCTTTTATTGCCAGTATAGATATTTTTAACATCTATCTACTGATCATCATTAGCCGCATTATTTTTTCCCGCTCGATTTTAATTGGGTTACAAGCCAACAAAGAAATTTTGATCATTTCCATTATCGAGTTGGTAATCAATGCCTTAGCAAGCTTTATTTTAGTACAATACCTCGGCTTGATAGGAATCGCCCTGGGCACTTTGATCGCTTACACCTTAGAAAAAATAATGCTTTGCGCTTATCTTTATGTCCGGTTTCGCATTCCGCTACAAGCCTATACCGATCTGCGCTGGTTGGCGGGGTACGTTTCTATCTTGCTAATTTGTTATTATCTTTCAACTTTTTGACGATGATTCAATTCAAACATACAGACGTTTGTGTATTCCAAAGCGCTCTGTTTTGTACCACCGCTACCGTGATTCAAACCACTGATTTGATTTTGGTAATAGACCCCAACTGGCTGCCGCAAGAAGTGTATGCTATACAAAATTTTGTTCGGGAAATTCGCAAAAACAGACCCCTGTACTTGTTATTTACTCATTCTGATTACGATCATATCATTGGCTATCAAGCATTTCCGGATGCAACAGTCATTGCTTCCAGGGCTTTTGCAGAAAACCCTGATAAAGAAATGATTATAAAACAAATCAAAGAATGGGATGAAGGATTTTATATTGTGCGAAACTATCCCATAAGGTATCCTGAAGTAAATATTTTAATAGAAAAAGATGCGCAGCAACTATCAATCGGCGCTACCAATTTTACCTTTTACCTCTCGCCTGGGCACAATCGGGATGGCATTTTCACTTTCGTAGAATGGGACTCAAAGGGGATACTCCTTCTTGGCGATTATCTCTCGGATGTAGAATTTCCTTTCATTTATCACAGTAGCGAGGACTATGAACAGACGCTGAACAAAGCAACGCAACTGGCGCTGCACCCCAAGCTTCTGATAGCAATACCGGGGCATGGTGGTTTGATTCATTCAAAAACGGACATGCAGCATAGAATAACAGCATCCCGGCTATACATCCAGGCATTGCGGCAGTCCATCCAAAACAAACAAAACTACCCCACTGAATTACTCTGGCAACGCTATGCCTTCAGGAAAGGAATGGAGCACTATCACGAGGGGAATATAAAACTCATAGAAAAAGAATTGCAAAAAGCGTTTTAAGTCACTGATTTTCAATCAAAAACTTTTACTGCTGCCACTTGTTTTCCAACTGTTATCAATATGTAAACTTTCTTACTCAAACCCGACAATTTTTCCTAACTTTGCACTATGGATATGGTAAAAGATTTGCAGGAAGTTCCTGTGCAGAATGGCGGCTATGATGCCAGTAATATTCAAGCACTCGAAGGATTAGAAGCCGTGCGCAAGCGCCCCGGCATGTACATCGGAAGTACAGACACAAAAGGCTTGCATCACCTTGTTTGGGAAGTAGTGGATAACTCCGTAGATGAATTCCTGGCAGGGCAAGGAACGCAGATTGACGTGATCATTCATCCCGATAATTCCATTACCGTAAAGGATAATGGACGGGGAATTCCTACAGGTATGCACGCCAAGCTCAAAAAATCTGCGCTGGAAGTGGTGATGACGGTGCTCCATGCGGGGGGTAAGTTTGACAAAAACACTTACAAGGTATCGGGTGGTTTGCACGGCGTAGGGGTATCCTGTGTGAATGCCCTTTCTATTTATTTGCGCGCTGAAGTACACCGTGAAGGGAAAATCTTTGCGCAGGAATACACGCAGGGAAAGCCAATGGGTGCTGTCGAAACGATCGGAGAATCTGATAAAACAGGGACAATCATCACTTTCCGACCGGATAGCGAAATTTTCGAAACGCTGGAATATAAATACGACATTCTGGCGCATCGCCTGCGGGAATTGTCTTATCTCAATAAGGGGCTTACGCTGACCCTATGCGATGAGCGTAACCTGGACGAAAAAGGGCAACCCAAAAGCGAACGCTTCTACTCAGAAGGAGGACTAAAGGAATTTGTCGAGTATATTGATGAATCCAAAACCAAACTGACCGAACAGCCCATTCATGTCATTGGCAAACAAGACGGCGTAGAAGTGGAAGTCGCTATGCAATACAATAGCTCTTACACCGAAGTCGTGCATTCATTTGTCAACAACATTAATACCCGCGACGGCGGCACGCACGTCAATGGTTTTAGAATGGCGATCAACCGCGTTTTCAAGCGATATGGCGACGATAATGGCTTTTTCAAAAAATTGAAATTCACCCCTGCCGGCGAAGATTTCCGGGAAGGCTTGACGGCGGTCGTTTCGGTCAAAGTACCTGAGCCGCAGTTTAAAGGACAAACCAAAGGCGAATTGGGCAATTCAGAGGTGACCGGCATTGTGTCGCGTTGTGTAGGCGATGCGCTAAGTACCTTTTTGGAAGAAAACCCTAAAGAAGCCAAACGGATCATCGAAAAAGTAGTGCTGGCAGCTACGGCAAGAGAAGCCGCCCGAAAAGCCCGTGAAATGGTACAGCGCAAAAATGTGTTGACCGGCGGTGGCTTACCTGGAAAACTGGCGGACTGCGCCTCCAAGCACCCAGCTGATTCGGAGTTGTTTTTGGTAGAGGGGGATTCGGCAGGTGGTACCGCCAAGCAAGGGCGAGATCGCAACTTTCAGGCTATTTTGCCGCTGCGGGGTAAGATTTTGAATGTGGAAAAAGCTTTGGAGCACAAGATTTATGAAAACGAAGAAATTAAAAATATTTTTACAGCGCTGGGTGTAAATATTGAAGAAAATGAAGACGGCGAGCGTATTTTGAATACTTCAAAGCTTCGGTATCACAAAATTGTTATCATGTGTGATGCCGATGTGGATGGTAGCCATATCACAACCCTTATCCTCACTTTCTTTTTCCGGTATATGCGCGAACTGGTGGAGCAGGGGTATATTTTTATTGCAACGCCCCCTTTGTATCGGGTTCAAAAAGGCAAAGAGTTTCGCTATTGCTGGAACGATCAGGAACGCCGCGAGGCAGTAGAATTTTATGCCAAAGGTGCAAATGAATCTTCCGTTAAGGTACAGCGGTATAAGGGTTTGGGTGAAATGAACGCGGAGCAATTGTGGGAAACAACCATGAATCCCGATACACGCATTTTGCGCAGGGTTTCTATTGACGATGCTATGGAGGCAGACCGCGTATTTTCTATGCTGATGGGAGATGAAGTACCACCTCGGCGCGCTTTTATAGAAGCCAATGCCAAATACGCCAAGGTAGATGCTTAATAATAAGCTACACGCCGAAGCTTTGTGATGTTTTTTTTATTTTGTGTTTATAATGATAAGCAAAGTCTTCATGCAGCGTTTTATTTTGCCATAGGCAGTAATTTATTGATCCTGCCGGGTGGCGTATTCACAAAATACATAGCAGCTTCATTATTCTTTTTAACAAGAATGACACCCCGTGTCTCAAATTCAAGATAATCTTTCACTAAATTATAAGTCGTTTCCGGAATATTAAAAGAAATTATTTTAAACTTTCATACAGATTAGTTTAATTCTTCTTAAAACATAATAAGATATTTAATTTAATACTTCACTTTTATTTTGTTCATTGTACCTTAAAGCGATAGGTAATCGTACCGCATTGCTTATCCACCTCACCTTTGGAGAATTTCCATTGCTTGGCATTGGCGACTGCTTTTTTTCTCAGGCTATCATCGGAAATTGTAGTACCCGCCTGTGTAAAATCTGCACTAATCACATCTCCATTTTTATCTACACAGACCTTGACGACCACTGTGCCTTGCTGTTGTGAGTTATCTTCGATCTTGGGTGCGCGCGATACCCCGCGGTCTCCCAAGCCTCCGCCAATCGTGCCTGTACCCGTACTGATACCTTCCAAATTCTTGGAATTAGGATCGCCACCTGGGTCACCTTGATTGCCTGGTGTACCGGTGTTACCTTTGCCGCTGCCTTTGCCACCACCACCAAAGCCGCCCGATAGCTGTTCTTTTAGCTTATCCGCTTCTGCTTTTTTTCGCGCTTCTTCATCAGCAGCTTTGCGTTTAGCTTCCTCTTCTGCCCTCTTTTTGGCATCGGCTTCCGATTTCTTTCGCGCTTCTTCTTCTTTTTGCTTTTTCAAGGCAATAGCATCTGGATCTTCTGTTTTGAGGACTTCTTTTTCTTTTACAACTGGCTCCGTTTTCTTTGGTATTTCTTTTTCTTCAGGCTTTTCTTCCTTTTTAGGAACGGGCTCCTCTTCTGGCTCAGCGGCTTCTTCGGCAGTGGCTTCAGGCACATTTGGCCCTTTTGTATTCTCTTCCCCTTGCCCCTGATCTAGCAAACCGAGGTTGACTAAAATGCCTTCTTGACCCGGAGGCGGTATGGGGAATTTCATTAAAGGTAGTAAAAGCAATACTAAAATAACCGTATGGATAATCGTACTGCTGATAACAGCTTTTTGTTTATTTTTTCGTTCCTGAGGACTGGTGCTAATATCCATATCCAAAAGATTTATTTTTAATGTTACAAACGCTACTTAATACCCCAATATTCAATAAATTAACGATTTAGTACTTTTTTAACACAATTAATCCTGTTCAGTGGCGAGGATGCCATTGATATGGTGCCGCATGGCAATATCCATAATTGCTACAACATGCTCCGTAGGTGTACCAGAATCTGGTGCTATGGTGATACTCAGCTGCTCCCTGCTCAAAGCAGCTTTTCTACTTAGTTGGCTTTCCAATTGCGATAAGTCTAAATTTTTTCCATTCAAATAGAATCGCCCACTTTCGCTAATACTTACATTGTCTATTTTAGAACTGGCAGTCACACGCGCGTTGGAGCTTCCAGGTAGTTTTAAGTTTAAAGAATTGGGGGCCACTAAGCCCGATGTCAGCATAAAAAATATTAATAGCAGGAAGATAATGTCCGTCAAAGACGACATACTAAATGCTGCACTGACTTTTGCTCTTTTTTTGAGTGCCATAGATTACTTTTTTAGCTCTTAGGTTGCGTCGCTATGATGGCTTTGGCGCGCATTTTGCTGGCGATTTCCATCACATCCACTACATAATCAAAAGGTGTACCCACCTCTGCCACAATCGTAACGGTCAGGTCTTGTTTATTTTCTACCTTGGTAGCTTCCTGCCGGAGGGCACGCTCCAGCGCACGGGGCGAAATCTCGATATTATTCAGCGTATGCTCCCCTGAATTTCGAATTGCAACCACGAGATTGGTGGGCGCTACCGTCTTTGAATCCGATCTGGGTAAATCAAAAGGCTGAATAGTCACCAGATTGGAAGTAAGCATAAAAAAGATGAGTAGCAGGAAAATGATGTCTGTCAATGAAGACATGCTAAATTCTGCGCTGACCTTATTTCGTTTTTTTAAACCCATTTTATTGCCTTGGTTTACAATCAATTAGATGGTTCTTGCAATAAATCCATAAACTCTGTAGTGCTCCGCTCCATTTTGAAAACTGCCTTTTCGACATTGGCAACCAAAAGATTGTACCCAATGAAGGCAAAAATACCTACCATCAATCCGAATGCCGTTGTAATCAAAGCCTGATAAATACCGCCTGCCAAAACAGATGGCGTGACATCCTGCTGCGTTGCCATATTGTAAAATGACAAAATCATACCCGTTACAGTGCCCAAAAAGCCCAGCATCGGCGCGGCACCGGCAATGCTCGCCAGCGTAGAAAGGTTCTTTTCCAGTTTGAAAATTTCGAGGTTGCCCACATTTTCAATTGCAGCATCAATATCTCGGAGGGGCTTTCCGATTCTTTGCAAGCCCTTTTCTACCATCCTTGCTACCGGTGAATCAGTGGACATACAAAGTGCTTTGGCACCCTGTATATTTCCTGCTTGTACATTCAAGCGGATATTGTTCATAAAATTATCATCTACCTGTGCTGCTTTGCGGATCGTCAGATAACGCTCTACAAAAATATACAGCCCTACAATCGAAAGCACTAATTGAAGCACAACGATAATGATACCAAGCGTACCACTACCCCAAATAATGTCAAAGAGACTCTGAGAACCAGTAGTAGGCTGTTCTGCCAATTCACCGCCCACTTCCTGAAATAGTAAAATCAAATGGTCAAACATGTGTCCTATGGTTTTAAGTTTTTGTTTGTTAAACTAAGAATTAAGAATGTTTACACAACGTACAGTTTTAAAGACAAATTATTTTGTGCGCGCTAAAATTAACATTTTTTTGGAGGAATAAAAGTATTCTGATAAAATCGAAAAAATCCTTCGGCGCTTCTATCTTGCTATTTGCCATTTTTCTATTTTTGCAAAACCAGCGAATTTTCGCTGATTTCAAACTATTCTGATTGCTTAACGGTTTTTACTAATGCTTTTATGCCGTTAACCGATATCAACAACTGATAACCAATCGTATGAGAAGAATCAAAAAAGCTGCTGTACTTGGCTCCGGCGTGATGGGTTCGGGTATTGCTTGTCATTTTGCTAATATCGGCTTGGAAGTGCTAATGCTCGATATTCTGCCGCCCAACCTCACCGACGTAGAACAAAAAGATCGCCGCGCTCGCAATCGCATCGCGGATACTGCCTTGCAAAACGCCATCAAATCCAAGCCTGCGCCCTTGTACGATAAGAAATTTGCCAGCCGTATCAAAACGGGTAATTTTGAAGATGATTTTGCAAAAATTAAAGATTGTGATTGGGTGATCGAAGTGGTAGTGGAGCGCTTGGATATTAAAAAACAGGTGCTGGAAAAAGTGGACCAACTTCGCAAAACTGGCACTTTGATTACTTCCAATACCTCGGGCATTCCCATTCACTTGATGACCGAAGGTAGAAGCGAGGATTTTAAGAAACATTTCTGCGGCACGCACTTCTTCAATCCGCCGCGCTATCTGCGCCTGTTTGAAATTATTCCTACCCCTGATACCGACCCCCAAGTCGTTGATTTTCTGATGCACTACGGCGATGTGTATCTCGGTAAGCAGACGGTGCTGGCCAAGGATACACCTGCTTTCATCGGCAACCGCGTGGGTGTGTACGCGATGGCAAAAATTTATCAACTCACCACCGAACTGGGTTTGCGCATCGAAGATGTAGATAAGCTCACTGGGCCTGCGATTGGTCGCCCTAAAACAGGTACGTTCCGCCTCGGGGATTTGGTAGGACATGATACCGCGGTCAATGTTATCAAGGGTATTCGCAATAATTGCCCCGACGACGAGCAAGCTTCGGCTTTTGAAATTCCAAAATACATGGAGTTTCTGCTGGAAAATAAATTCCTCGGAGACAAGACTGGCAAGGGTTTTTACGAAAAAACGAAGGAAAAAGATGCTTCCGGCAAGCCCATTATTCTGGCTTTGAATCTGGAAACCTTGCAATACGAGCCTTCCCAAAAATCAGAATTACCAAGCCTGAAAGCCGCCAAGCAAATTGATGATTTGAAAAAGCGCGTCCAGGCAATGTTTGCCGCCGAAGATAAAGGTGGCGAACTCGTGCGGCGTTCCTTGCTGGGTTTGTTTGCTTATGTTTCCAACCGTATTCCTGAGATTACTGACCATTTGTACAGCATTGACGATGCGCTGCGGGCAGGTTTTGCTTGGGAAATGGGGCCTTTTGAATATTGGGATGCTATCGGGGTACAAAAAGGAGTCGAATTAGCGGAAGCACAAGGCGAAAAAGTCGCAGCTTGGGTGAAGGAAATGCTTGCTGCGGGCAACACCTCTTTTTATAAACGCGAAGGTGGTAAACGCTTGTATTACAATATTCCCAGCAAAAGTTATAAGGAAATTCCTGGTACAGAAGAATTTATCATCCTTGACAACTACCGTGACCAAGCGCCGGTATTCAAAAATAGCGAAACGATCCTCCACGACATTGGCGATGGTGTGCTTTGTCTCGAATTTACCAGCCCGCACAATGCCATGGGCGAAGGCGTGCTGCGCGGCATGAACGAAGCGATTCAAATCGCCGAAGATGGCAATTGGCAAGGTTTAGTGATTGGTAACAACGCTACCAATTTCACCGTTGGCGCCAATTTGATGCTCATTGCGATGCTTGCTTATCAGCAGGATTTTGATGAGCTGAATATGGCGGTAAATCTCTTCCAGCAAACGACCATGCGTTGTCGGTATTCCAAAATTCCAGTGGTGGCGGCTACGCAAGGCTACGTCTTCGGCGGCGGTTGCGAAACCATCATGCATTGCGATGCGGCGGTTTGCGCAGCGGAATCTTACATCGGTCTGGTGGAAGTGGGCGTCGGCTTGATACCGGGTGGTTCGGGCACCAAAGAATTTGCAGTGCGCACTTCTGATGCTTTCTTTCAAGGAGATGTACAAATCCCCACTTTGATTGAAAAATTCAAAACCATCGCACTCGCGCAAGTGGCAACCTCCGCGCAGGAGGCTTTTAATTATGGGTATTTGCTTCCGCAAAAAGATAGCGTGGTACTCAACAAAGACCGCAACATCGCTGAAGCCAAGCAAAAAGTATTGGAATTAGCGGACAACTACGTCATGCCTACGATGCGCGAAGATGTGACGGTGCTGGGACGTACGGGTCTGGCTGCCCTTTACACCGCTGCAAATGAACTACGCCTCGGGAACTACGCCAGCGAGCATGATATCAAAATCGCACACAAAATCGCATGGGTACTCTGCGGCGGCGACCTGACCGGCGCGCAACAAGTGAGTGAGCAATACCTCCTGGATTTGGAGCGCGAAGCATTCCTCAGCCTTTGTGGAGAACAGAAAACGCTGGAGCGGATACAGTATATGTTGCAAAATAATAAGCCGTTGAGGAATTAGGATGCCAGATTGGGAGATGCCAGATGCCAGATTGGGAGATGCCAGATGCCAGATTAAAAGATGCCAGACGTATTGCGAGTGAGACATTCAATTGATAGGGGGAATTGGCACATTGGCAAATCAGCATAACTTGTCCCGTATAGCGGGATTAACACATTGGTTAAAACAAATTTACAACATGAAAAGGCACAATTTCAAAGAGCTTAAAATTTGGCATTCTTCAATGGAACTGACAAGGGAGATTTATAATGTAACTGCTGATTTTCCGAAAACGGAATTACATGGCTTGACACAACAGATTAGGAGGTGCGCTATTTCGGTTCCTTCCAATATTGCCGAAGGCTGCGGTAGAGGTACCAACCCGCAATTGGCTCATTTCTTGGATATTGCCCAAGGTTCGGCTTTTGAATTGGAAACGCAATTATATTTGTCGAATCAACTGAATTTTTTAAGTCAGGAGACAACTAATACACTCATTACGAAAGTAATAGAATTACAAAAAATGATTGATGGTTTTAAAAATAGAATATCGTAAACATTTTGCCAAATGCTTGTTATGAGCGGCTTGAGTCCTACGTCTGGCATCTCCCAATCTGGCATCTGGCATCTCAAAATAATTGACGGTTTTAAAAATAGAATTTCATAAAAATCAGATAAGATTGCCTTGCCGCCTGGCATCTGGCATCCTTCAATCTGGCATCTAAAAAAAAATGGAAGCATACATCATTAAAGCATACCGCTCCGCAGTGGGCAAAGCCAACAAAGGCGGATTCCGCAATTATCGTTCTGATGATCTGGCGGTGGACGTAGTGAAATACTTAATGTCCCAAGTGCCGGAAATCGATCCCAAACTCGTGGACGACGTGATTGTCGGTTGCGCCAACCCCGAAGGGGAGCAAGGCTTTCAGATCGGGCGGCAAATCTCCCTCCGCGCTTTGGGCAAAGAAGTCCCTGGTATGACCGTGAATCGCTATTGCGCTTCTGGCTTGGAGACCATTTCCATTGCCGTCGCCAAAATCCGAGCAGGTATGGGGCATATCTACATCGCTGGCGGCACCGAAAACATGAGCATGATCCCAATGACGGGTTACAAACTCGCGCCCAGCTACGCCGTGGCCAGCACGACGCCCAACTACCTCACGGGCATGGGCCTGACCGCCGAAGCTGTCGCAAACAAATACAATATCAGCCGCGAAAAATCTGATGAATTCGCCTTGCGCTCCCACACCCTCGCAGGCAAAGCCATCGACGAAGGCAAATTCAAGGACGAAATTGTATCGGTGAGCGTGCCCGACGTATTTGTAAAAGACAACAAGCGCGTGGAATCCTCTCACGTCGTAGATACCGACGAGGGCGTGCGTCGCGATACCAGCATAGAAGCACTTGCCAAACTACCACCCGCTTTCGCGAATGGCGGCATTGTGACGGCAGGTAATTCCTCTCAGACTTCCGATGGCGCATCCTTTGTACTCGTGGTGAGTGAAGAAATGGTCAAGCAATTGAACCTGCAACCGATGGCACGTCTGGCAGGCTGTACCGTTGCTGGCGTGGAGCCAATTCACATGGGCATTGGCCCCGTGGCTGCTATCCCTAAAGCTTTAAAACAGGCGGGTATGAAATTGGACGATATTCAACTCATCGAATTGAACGAAGCCTTTGCGGCCCAATCCCTGGCGGTGATTCAAGAAGCTGGTCTCAACCCCGACATCGTAAACGTCAACGGTGGCGCGATTGCGCTGGGGCACCCGCTGGGCTGTACCGGTGCAAAGCTCTCTACACAATTGTTCAACGAAATGCGTCGCCGAGGCAACAAATATGGCATGGTGACCGCCTGCGTCGGTGGCGGGCAAGGCATCGCGGGAATTTATGAGCTGTTGAGTTAGGTTGAAAAGTATTGATAGCGCTTTGCGGTTTTCATATTCATACGATTAAGCTATAATTGCGTTCAAGCATTAATATTGCTAAAGCCCTGAAACTGGATAGATTTTAGTTAACTGGAATCTTTTTCGTTTTCTTTTGTCAAAATCATTTTGAGGAAAGACTTTGTCTTACATCAATTTACTTATCTAAAAGATATGTGATGTATTCATTTTGGCTATTCGTCAAATGCATCCAATTTCTGCCACCCCCCTTATAATAGTTTAGGTATTGCATTATTACAAAGCGTTGATGATTTTAATCGCTTTTATCAGAATTTATAGCTACTAACCTCCGTAAACACAATACTATTCTTATTCCTGCAAGATTTGTCCGAGCATCTGACAGAAATGTCCGGTAGTTTGGCAGTATTATCCGAATGAAAAAGAGGCGAGCAGCGCACTTTTGTGGCGTAAGGTTTTACGAACGATTTGTAAAACCAAAATTTTAAAAAAACTAAAAATAACCGCCATGAAAAAGGTACTGCTTTTAATCACTATTT
>CAZGJN010000053.1:0-24372 GCA_964526645.1 uncultured Saprospiraceae bacterium | reverse complement strand
TTTCAAAGTTAACTCCCATTGCTATTTTTTCCTTCATACATTCGTTCACACAACCTATCAGCTAGCTAAGAAAATAATACCAAATTTGAAATGATAAAACGTAAAATAGGAAAACATCCACGAGCAAAACTTTTGATACGCTTTGTCTGTTGCAGCTATAAAATAGTGCCATGAACTTGAAGTTACTGCGGTGGCTACTGCGGCGCAAACGCTTTTATTTTTCTATCATTCTGATTGGCTTTTTTGCCTTTGCCTACGATTTTTTTGAAATGCGCACCAGCGATCACAGCTTCCACGCCCTACTGCGCAAAAATCCTTTCCGATATCAATCTAAGGTACAATACTACGACGAACCTCAGCGAAGCATCCGATATGTAGAGGTTGGCAATGATTCACTTCCACTCATCGTATTTATTCATGGTGCCCCAAGTTCCTCTGCATTTTGGAAAGATTTTCTCACCGATAGTCTTTTGATAAGTCGCGCCAAATTACTGGCAGTAGATCGCCCAGGCTATGGCTACTCCGGTTATGGCATACCCGAAATATCCGTGCAAGAACAAGCAAGACTCATCGCGAAAATAATTAGCGCCAAGCGCCGTTTGCATTCCAAAATTGTATTACATGGTTCTTCTTACGGAGGCACCGTAGCAGCCCGAATTGCCATGGATTTTCCGCATCTTGTGGACGGGCTTTTGCTGCAATCGGCTTCGGTAGAACCCGGCGCAGAAAAAACCTATGGCATTACCTACCTCATCAGGCACTGGGCAGTGGAGTGGTTGATACCGGGTTCCCTCAAGGTAGCAAATCGAGAAAAGCTATCGCACCACGGGCAATTGGAAAAAATGAAACCCCTTTGGAATCGAATTATCAGCCCAACCATTATCCTGCACGGCACTGCGGATAGCCTAATCTATCCTTCCAACGCTTTGTTTGCAAAAAAACACTTAGTAAACGCCCCGTCGGCAGAACTAATGATGCTCCAAAACCGAGAACATGACCTGCTTTGGAATAAACGAGAACTGCTGGTGGCTTCCCTCATGAAATTACTCGGCGACAGCACTTACCACAATCTCGAGGCTTTTAATCAATAGTTTTTCGTTATTTTGGCGATTGGAAATAGTAAATTGCCGAGCGTTTGTCGTAGGAATACCAATTTCAATCAAATTGGGTATAAAGTCTTCTTTATGAGCGATGTAAAAATCGAAGCAAGTTGGAAAGAAGTTTTAAAAGAAGAATTTGAAAAGCCTTATTTTCAAAGCCTCATCGCGTTTTTGCGGAAGGAAAAAGAAGCAGGCAAAATAATTTATCCACCTGGCTCCTTGATTTTTAATGCGTTTAATACCACGCCTTTCCAGCAAGTAAAAATCGTTATTTTGGGGCAGGACCCCTACCACAACCCTGGCGAGGCGATGGGGCTATCTTTTTCTGTACCCAAAGGAATAAAAACACCGCCTTCTTTACAAAATATTTACAAAGAATTGCAAGACGATGTGGGCATTGCGATTCCAAATCATGGCGACCTGACCGCCTGGGCACAGCAGGGCGTATTTTTGCTCAATGCTATGCTTACTGTGGAGCGAAACAAGCCACAATCGCACCAAAAAATTGGCTGGCAGTCTTTTACGGATGCTGTTATTCATTGCCTCTCCGAGCAGCGCTCGCATTTGGTTTTTCTGCTTTGGGGAAATTTTGCCCGCAAGAAAAACACCTTGATTGATACGACCAAACATCTGATCCTGGAAGCGCCCCACCCTTCTCCACTCGCAGGCGGCGGATTTTTGGGGTGCAAACATTTTTCAAAAGCAAATGCCTATCTTCATGCCAACGGGCAAGCACCGATTGATTGGCAACTCTCGTAGCTGCTGAATTGTAGTCCAAGTATCGAAATGAAGGAAAGAAACAGCTTTCAATTGGTATCCAGCCGATACGCGCAAACAGCATCGCCATTGGCAACGACTAAAATTTGCTGCCCATTGGCGTACAAGTCGGCAATAAAAAATGAGGTATCTCCGCCGATCGGGAAGGCAGCATGAATTTCCCCTTTGGCGTTGAGCAAATGGATCTGATTTTTTGTCCTGGAGACTACTCCAATCATAGGTTTTTCCATGCCGGGTAGGGCTACCGCGCAAATTTCGTCTTGTTTTGACTTTAAATTCACGGTGAATAAGTCCTCAAATCTCAAGCCAGCGTAGTGCTTCACTTTTAGAATAGAATCCCTCAAAGCGATGTATTCTTTTTGCTCGTCATTGGCTATGTCTGCAAATAAAAATCGGGACTTTCCCACCGTATCAAGCATCAAATTTAAGTTAAAATAATTACCATCCAATAAGACAACATAAACCCTGCCTTTCGTATCCATTGCTACGATTCGGTTACCTTTTTCATGAAGCTGAACATCGGGTGGTGATAAAAAATCATGATCAAAATTAATAATGGGAAATCGAAGGCTGCCATCCCTCGCAAAAACTTGCAGCGCTCCACTTTCGGTTAAAGCCACCAAATAATCCTTATTGGCGTGCTGAAAGTGCAACAAAAAATGGCGCATGCCGCCCACTTCGGGCTGTGGATTCCAGCCGGGCAGTGGCCGCCCCAGGCGATCAAAGCCATACACATTGCCATTGGCGCAAGCTACAAAAAAACTATACCGCCCATTCTTGTCAAAATCTATAGGGTTGACACCATTGGTAGCCGGCGATTGTAACCGAAGCGGAAAAGTGCCCTGCGTTTTGCCCTCTGTATCAAGCAAATAAATGTGATTAGCCGTATTAAACAGCAATTGCCGAGTGCCATTGTTGTAATAATCTATCGAGTGGATGCGGGAAAGGATAGCCCCCTCGAGTTTCTTTTTCCAAAGCAATTCACCAGCAGCACTCAGCAAATACAGATAGAAGCTACTGTCTTGCAAAGCTATGGTGTAAGGCTGGCTATCAATCAGGGTAGGAAAATGCAGCGCCGGTGCATCAAGAGATACCCGCCAGACGGTGCGCGCCGCCGGCGAACTGGTGCCTACACGCGCGATACGATAGCCTTTGATTTGAATATGATTCCTCTTGTTTGCTAGCAAAAACGCCATTTGCCCGAGTTGCTCCAAATGATCAGTTATCTCTTTGCGCTTCGCAAGCGACCTTAGCTGTGGGGCGATATTCCTAAAATTGTAATACACAAAGGCTTGTGCCGCCTGATTCTTTATTTTTTGAAAAAATAAAAGAAACGCTTCGTTTTGCAGGAGGGTTCTACCCACGATAAACTCTTCCACCCAAACCTCCAGCATAGCGCGGGAAGAGCCAAAAATGAGGTATCCATCCACAAAAGTAAAAAACGGATTTGCCATACGATCTGCCACATCGCCCCAAATGGGCGGGAATAAGCGATCTTCCAGTATCTGCTGTATTTTATATGTTTGATAATCAAAGGATTGGAGTACGCCCGTTGCCGCTGCCAATTCTTTCAAAGCCGCCAAAGCGCCGTTTTCATCTTTCACTTCAAACACCAGCGCCATGTCCTTTGTGGTAGTCACCTGAGCAACGCTCTCCCCGATCCAGCTTGAGAGGTATCGGTGAAAAGAATCATAGGCTCGCCCGCCGGTTTGCCGGAAGAATGCAGTTGGTTTGCTAAGATTCAACAGCTTCAGGGTAGCAATATTTTCAGGGATAACTTGTAAAATTTTTCCTATCGGACGAGCTTTCTGGCTCCTGGCGGCTTTCAGCCAACTTTCTTCTTTATTCAACAAAATAGCGCCTTCAAAATACTGCGCTCTCTGCAAAGCATCCAACCTTACCCACCGCGCACCCTGTGCAAAATTTGCCACGACAGGCTCTGGCAACCAATCTTTTAGCAATACAGGTAAAAACGAGATGTTTCCAATAGCCGAAAAATCGGTTTTTGCATGGGAAGCCTCCAGGCGCTTGAAATTGCCGGTTCGTAATAAATTAAAAGTCGGTTTTTTTAGCTGTGCAATGGCTTCTTCTACCTGCCAGGCGTAAGGCGCCACGATTAGAAGATTGCGGAATTGCGCCATCGTATAGGTTCCTCCATTTTTCAAACGAATGTTGTAAGCCCTCGTATTTTTGTAAACCGAAGACTGCACCTGGCTGTTTTGCTCGCTCTGAAGCAGGCTGCTCAAGCGTAACGATTTATTTTTAGTATCCAGTATCAACATTTTTGATAAAGTGCCGATACCAGTGTTTTGCAAGCAAATGAAGGCGTTCCGGGTTTGTATTTTTTCTAAACTAAGCGGCAAGATATTCGTAAATAAGCTACCTTGTGAGGTATCTCCTACTTGAAATAATGCCATCAAGCTATCTACGCTGCGTTCCAAAGAACGATATCCTTTTGGTGAGGAAAAAAAGAGGCTCGTGTGAGCAGGCACAGCTTCCACTGCCGACACCCGCACGAATGGCAGCCGAAAAAAGTGATGCCCAATAGCACCAAGTAAAATCAGTGTAATAAAAATAAACAGCAATCTTTTTTTGTTCCCCAAAGTGTTACTTTTGATGTTATTATTATAAATAACAAGATTTATGCAAGATTAATAAATTTTAGCTTATGAGAAAAATATTTCTACGCATCGGTAGCCTGATGGCAATGGTGGCAGTGATGTTGGGTGCTTTTGGTGCGCACGGCTTGGAAGGGGCAATTACTGCGGAGCGACTCGATACCTTTGAGGTTGGGGTGCGGTATCATTTTTATCACGCGGTGGGTATTTTAGTAGTGGATGCGCTGGTTCATTTCCGAAAAACGCCTTTCCTTGTTCTTGCCGGGTGGCTGTTCACAATCGGGATTCTATTTTTTTCAGGATCTTTGTATTTACTCGCTATTCGGGATTGGTTCAGCTTTTCTATCAACTGGCTGGGTCCTATTACACCTATCGGTGGCATGTTTTTTATCGCAGGTTGGGGGTTGCTATTCTTATCAAGCTTTTATAAACCATCCGCCAAATCGGGCACATCAGTAGGATAAAATGGCACTTGCAGCAGCATTGACAATTCCTGATATTTGATCTATCTTCAAGGATATTAGCTTCTGTGTACCAGTGTAAAAAAGTTTCGAAACTGGATGCGTAGCATAAGGCTATTGCGCTACTCATTGGTTTTCAAACTTCTGATTTGTTAGACTTCAAAGCGCTGCCCTCTATGCCTCAGCGAAGCTTCCGCTTCTACTTCTTTTTCTTTTTTACGATTTCGCCACCAAAGATAAGCGATGGTACCAACAAGAATATAAGGCGTAGCCAACATATATAAAATCCCACTGTTCAAGCCTTTTCCTGCTGAGCCGCCGTTTTTCAGGTTGCTTTCCGCAGCGATTTTGCACATGGGGCATTGTGCCGCCAGCGCAACAGGCATAACTTGGAGTGCAAAAAGCAAAGCAAGCATACCAACAATTTTACAAATCTTATTTTTCATAGACCTTTTTTTTATGCATAATATGGCATCAACAGCAAATAACAGATAGGCCCTGTGATCGCAACATAGAGCCACAAGGGAAAGACCCAACGCGCCATTTTTCGATGTTGTTCAATCTGGTTTGTATAAGCTTTTATAAAAGTAAATAAAATAAATGGCAAAATCAATCCTGCCAGCGAAATATGTGTGATCAGAATAAAATAATAAACATACCGAATAGTACCTGTTCCCCCGAAACTTGTCTCCTCCGTAGTAAAATGATACATTACATAAGAAAGCAAAAAAAGCACAGACAAGGTCATCGCTACATAAATCATCCGCCGGTGCATTGTAACATTTTTTTGCTTGATGAAATAAAAAGCAGCCAGCAGCACTACCGCCGTGAGGGCATTGAGCGTAGCGTGAAAAGGCGGTAAAAAGCTGAAATCCCAACCTTGGGGCAGAGGAATTTTTACACGGCGCATCAAACCTACCAAAACCAGGACAACCACGGTGATGAGCCAAGCAAGCCGATTAAGTCGCTTAGCCAACTGTATGTTTTTTTCCATTAAGCACTTGTTCTAATTTAAATCAGATTTATTTTTTAATAAAATATTGATTGACTGCAGTTTACAATTTAGCCGCTGATTAGCAAAATCAGTACATTGGCCTAAATACCTATCCTTCGCTCTTTTTTTCTCGGCAATAGAAAAGCAATGTGTTCTACCAATTGCTTGATTTCGTTTGGATTTTTGGTATCATAATGCTTCCGCACCATCAAGTTGGGGTCGGTGATAGCAAAATAAGGCATCGTGGTATCACTCGGCATTTTATATCCCTCAAAAGCCAGGTACCGCAAGGACGGAAGGTCACTAAATACAAAATAGCATTGCAGGCTGTCTTTGAGCTGATACTTTTCTGCAAAAGCATTGACCACCCGATTGATCTTGCCGGAAGTAGTGTCCATCACATGCACCAAAAATATCACATCCTCCCGCTCATCAAATTGTTTGTGCAGTTTCAACAAATTCATGCCAAAAGAGCTACTCAAAACTGTATCTTGCAAGTGAATAAAATTGGAAACCACAATTTTACCCTTCACATCATTTTTAGAAATGACCTGATCAGAAAAAGTGGCAAATCCGAAGTCAGGCAATTCACCCAGCTGCTGTAAGGCTGCCATGGTTTTTAGCCTGTAATCCAAGCCGCTGCTGAGATAATACCAAGACCCTAAAGGCAATCCAACGAGTAATACTGCCAGAATAGCCAGTTGAACCAAAAATCGCGGTGTCAATTTCAGCTTATTTAAGGTCATTTTTTGTCCGATTTAAAAATACCAAAGACTTGAAGCTAAAAACAGGGCGAGCGCGCAAAAGTTGTAATCCTATTGTCAAATAGGCAAAAGGCGAGAAAGTTTGTTTCTTCCCCGTCTTTTGCTTCAAATAACGTTTTCAAATATATCAATATCGGTTGGTAACATGCCCTGAGAGGTTTTTGCATCCGAGGGCAACTCGTTTTTTTGCTTGATTTGTTCGCGGCGATTCTTCCAGGAGTTTCCTTCCTGAAAAAAAGCAATAATTGCCCAAATTAGCAGCACGGTAGGCAATAACACACTCATTGCCAAGCCTTTGACCTCGTATTTCATGTGCATAAATTCATAGATAATGAAATACGCTTTATATAATGAAAGGACAGCTATGATAAACCCTGCGATATAGAGAATAATTGCATAATCTTCTGCCCCTTTGATGATGTGCCCTTTGCCCAGCAGAGAAATGAATACTTCTACGAGGGTCACTACTGCCAATAGTCTGAGTCCAAAATATACTCTTTTGATGGACTCTTCATAGCTCAAATGCGCCATTTTATCTCAATTTAAATTGTAAGCAACTTTATTTTAATACGATACTGTTTTTTTATAACAGGTAAAAAACCAGGAATACAAACACCCAAACCAAATCCACAAAGTGCCAGTAAAGCCCAATTTTTTCAACCATTTCATAACCATTTCTGCGCTCCACATAAAGCCCGCTGGCAGCATTGATGGCAATGATTAATAAAAATACAACCCCTGAAAAAACGTGAAACCCGTGAAACCCAGTGATAAAAAAGAACAAGGCGCCGAAAGCTTTGGGTCCGAATTCGAGCTTACCTATCGTTCCGTCTTGCGCCACAAACCGGCGCTGAATCCATTCGCCCGAATCATGGTCTTTGTGAATCAGATAACTTTTCCCTGCTTCAAATTTTTCCCGTGTTTGTCCTTCTTTGTAAGGATGCCCATGCTCATCGTCAAGGTATTCACCACTCACCACATGCGTACCAAAAGGATTCGTCGTTACTGTCATATGCTCCGTAGCGATCAGATTAGTCCATTCCCATGCCTGGCAACTCAAGAACCCCACGCCGCCTAAAATCGTGAGCAACATCCAAAACACAACACCGTTCTTATTCTCCCGATGCCCTTCTTGTACGGCACGCACCATCGTCACAGAACTAACGATCAGTAAGAAAGACATAATCGTTACAAAAATGAGCGGTGCATGGTGGATATTGAAAGGCGCCGTAGAAAAGACGAAATCAGGTACAGGCCAAGTCGGGCTGCTGAAGCGCAAGGCTCCGTAGGCAATCAAAAAGCCTGCGAAAGTAAAAGCATCAGAGAGCAGAAAGTACCACATCATCAGCTTGCCATAGCTCGCCCGGAAAGGTTCTTGCCCCCCCGACCAGGTATCGCCCTGCACTTCTACGTCGTGTTCATGTTCTATTACAGTATCTGCTGTCGCCATTTATTATTGTTTTTGTTTGTTTTCAGAATCAAGATTGCATCATAAAAAACAGGAACAAGTATATCCAGAGAAAATCTACAAAATGCCAGTAAGTCAGCGTTAGCTCAAAGCGCAATTGCCGCGCCGGAGTCACCTGGTATTTCAGCGCAAAAGCATGGATAACGGCTACAATCAGTGCCGCAATACCTCCCAAAATATGCGCTGCATGCACACCCGAGATCGCGTAAATAAAATCACCCGATGGATTCGTGCCCAGCGGAAGCCCTGCCTGGTATAAAGCTTGCCAGCCCTGGTATTGAAAAACTAAAAATGCGACACCTAAAACAAATGCCACTGCCAGTAGAGATTGGTACAGCAAGGCATTTCCTTTTTTGAAAAAAACATAAGCAAAATGAAGCACTACGCTACTCAGTAAAATCACTACAGTACTGCCGTAAAAAATGGATGGAAAAGGAAATTCCAACCAGTTGCCCTGCGCCTGCCGCACCAGATAAGCACTGGTGAACGCCGTGAACATCATCGTAATGCTGGCGCAAGCCACCCAAAGTGCGAATTTCTTAGGATGAATTTTATTTCGAGTATAATCGTACCCTTTCACCGCTGTTGCACTCATAATTTATTGCTATTCAAATTTTATCTAAAAACAAAACAAGCAATGTCAAAGGATTATAAATAAAAGAAAAAAACATTAATCGCAAAGCTGCCTTTCGGTCATTTTGCTGGTAAAAATTCCAAGCCAGGTAAGCATAGCCCGCTGTCAACACCACAACGACTCCCGCAGAAATCAAGCCAGCAGCGCCAATGAAATATGGTAGCACCCCAACTGGAATCAAAAATAAGGCATATAAAAAAGACTGCCAGCCTGTGTTTCTGTCTTGTTGCCCATCCTTTGAAGGCAACAATTTGTAACCTGCCCTGTGATAATCCTCGTATCCTAACCATCCAATAGACCAAAAATGCGGAAATTGCCAAAAAAATTGGATAGCAAACAAAGCCAAGCCTAAGAATGTCAAAGTGCCTTGTGCCGCCACGCAGCCGATTAGAGTAGGCAATGCCCCCGGAAAAGCACCAATCACAACAGCAACCGGCGAAATACGCTTCATTGGGGTGTACAAAAAAGCATAAGACATCAAAGCCAGCGTACCAAAAAACGCCGCCCATACGTTGAAAAGCGCCAACAAGATGATACCAATCACACTCATGAACCCAGCAGCCATGACCGCCTCCGAAACACTCATCCGCCCTTTCGCCAAAGGACGCTCAGCCGTGCGCTTCATCAGCTTATCGTAATCTTTTTCAAGCACCTGATTGAGTGCATTAGCAGCACCAGTAACCAAAAGACCGCCGAGTGCCAACACGCCTACCGCCAGCCCATTGATTGTACCATCGGCAGCAATCAGATAGGCCATAATAGAAGAAAATACAACCGTTAGGCTTAGCCTGAACTTGACCAACATCCTATAATCGCGCACTTTTTGCCCGATTACACTGGTTACTTTGACCTCATTTATAACTCTTTCCGACACTGCACTGCTCTGTTAAGGGAGATAGATACCCATACTCCCGCTGCTAAAAACTGTTTATTATCTACCTTTAATGCTCGCGCTCATTCTCCCCCAAAGGCTGGATTTGCGGAATAAAATCTTGCCCGTCCTTGCCATAGTCATATGCCCAGCGCTGTACCGTAGGTATTTTACCCTCCCAGTTGCCATGCACCGGCGCAATCGAAGTCGTCCACTCCAACGTCGTAGCACCCCAGGGGTTCTTTACTGTCAGTTTTTTACCAAACCAAATACTGTAAAAGAAATTGATGACAAATAACACTTGCAGGGCAAATACAATGATTGCAGCTATGGTGATAAACTGGTTCATCTCCGCAAAATGAGAGAAAGTATCAAAGTTATCGAAGCGATAATACCGCCGTGGCACCCCGGCCATACCAAGATAGTGCATAGGCCAGAAGATAGCATAAGCACCAACGAGGGTACCCCAAAAGTGAATCTTCCCAAGTGTTTCATTCATAAACCGACCGTACATTTTAGGAAACCAGTTGTAAATACCTGCGAACATCCCAAAAAATGCTGCGATCCCCATTACAATATGGAAGTGTGCCACCACGAAATAAGTATCGTGCAACTGAATATCAATGGCAGAGTTACCAAGGAAAATCCCCGTCAAACCACCCGATATAAACATAGATACAAACCCAATAGCAAAAAGAGAAGCCGAGTTAAAACGAATGTTGCCACCGTACAAGGTTGCAATCCAGTTGAAAACTTTTACAGCTGATGGCACCGCGATAATCAATGTAAAAACAACGAAGAAGTTTGAAATAAATGGATTTACACCCGACATAAACATGTGGTGTGCCCAAACGATAAATGACAAGAAAGCAATTGCCAAAATGGAATACACCATCGCTTTGTAACCAAAAACAGGCTTTCGAGAATGTACAGACAGTACTTCCGATACAATACCCATCGCCGGCAGGATGATGATGTACACTTCCGGGTGGCCCAAAAACCAGAACAAGTGCTGATATAAGACAGGGCTACCACCTGCATAATCTAAGGCCTGACCATTTATAAAAATTTCGTTCAGATAAAAGCTTGTACCCAAACTTCTGTCCAAAGTCAATAATAAAAAGCCCGATACTAATACAGGGAAAGACAACAAGCCGATGATCGCTGTCACAAAAAATGCCCAGATGGTCAGTGGTAATCTCCACATGCTCATTCCTTTCGTCCGCAGGTTAAGTACCGTCGTGATGTAATTAATACCACCAAGCAACACCGATACTACAAAAAACACTAAGCTCAAAATCCACAGGGTCATACCCGCACCCGAACCCGACGAAGCCTGTGGCAAGGCGCTCAGCGGCGGGTAAGCGGTCCAGCCACCAGAAAAAGGGCCTGTACTCACAAAAAGGGAAGCAAACATAATAACTCCTGCCAGGAAAAAGAACCAGTAAGAAAACATATTTAGCAGCGGCGAAGCCATGTCTCTGGCACCCACTTGCAGCGGAATCAGCAAGTTACTAAAAGTACCGCTCAGCCCTGCTGTCAATACAAAAAACACAATGATTGTGCCGTGCATAGTCACCAGAGCATAATAAAATTCCGGAGCAAGGCTACCGATACCCTCCGCATTTACCGTAATCCACTTGCCCAACAGCGGCTTGAGCCAAGTGAGGCTCTCTTCTGGAAAACCTAATTGCAAGCGGAAAATAATAGACATCGCAGCCCCAATCAGTGCCCAAAACATACCTGTAATCAGGAACTGCTTGGCAATGATCTTGTGGTCTTGACTGAAAATGTAGGTAGTAACGAAGTTGGACTGATACTTATCGCCATGATGGTGTTCATGGAAATGGTCGTCATAGCCCAATTGTTCTATAAGAACTTCTTCTTCATTTGCTGGTTTGATTACAACATTAGCCATCTGCCAAATAATTTTATGATTAGTTCACTATGCCGAATTTATAAATAAATTTTCACTTGTTAGTCAAAAATATTACTGCGTCAAAATTCTGAATTCTGTCCGGCGGTTCTTGGCACGCCCGGCATCAGTATCGTTGGTATCAAGTGGACGATCCTGCCCGTACCCTACTGCTCTCAACCTACCTGCGCTGATTCCTTTACTAACCAAGTAATCGTACACCGATTTAGCACGAGCCTCTGATAGCGCTTGATTGGCAGCAGTATCACCTGTATTATCCGTATGCCCCGCTATTTCAATCGTGATATTTCCATTTTTATTCAAAGCTTCTACCAGGTTATCCAATTCGTAAGAAGACAGCTTCGTCAGCGCTGCTGAATTAAGCTCAAAGTTTACATAATTGAATTTCAAGGTCTTATCAGCAATGCTATCTGATGAAAGCGCTTTTTCAAAAGCATCAGAAAATTCTTGCTTGCGCTGCCTAATTTCAAAATCAAACAACCGATCCTTGTTTGGATCTTCATCTTTGCCCCTGATGTTAGATAAATAGTAAGATTGCTGTTTGCTCAACCAATCTTTATACTCATCCTCCGAAACAACCCGAACAATTCGGCGCATACTGAAATGCCCCTTGCCGCAAAGCTCTGCGCAAGCCAATTCATAATTAAAATTCTCCCACAAAAGCGGGCTGGCAGGATCATTCGGATCTACTGGCTTTTGATACTCCTTATAATTGCTCAATTCCTGCCGATATTCTTCTGTGGTTTTAGTGGGTGTAAACACAAAATAAGTAGGCATACCGGGTACTGCGTCCATTTTCAAGCGGAAATGTGGCAGATAAAAATTGTGAAGCACATCCCGCGCGGTAATGCGCACCCTTACTTTTTTATTCACTGGCAACACAATTTCATCTGGATGAAAATCATCCACATTTTTTGTATCCGTCCAGTCTTGCCCCAATGGATTCGTACCGGAAATCATTTTATAATTTCGGCTGCCCAGCTTTCCATCTTCGCCCGGATAGCGCAAGTGCCAGGCAAACTGATACCCCGTTGCTTCAATTTCGATAAATTCTTCGTTTGGCTTGATATCAGCCATGACTTCATTCCAAGTATCTAAACCGCTGATTACCAAGAACGTCATTACGATAGCCGGCACCGCCGTCCAGACAATCTCCAGGCGGTTGTCATGTGGCATATACAATGCCTTTCTTCCTTTTTCGCCTTTGTATTTCCAGGCAAAGTAGAAAAGCAGGATTTGTGTAATGACAAAAACTACCCCTGTGAAAAAGAGTGTCACATCAAACAGGCGGTCGAGACTACCACCATGCGCCGAAGCTGCCTGGTGAGGGCCATAGCCCAACATCCAGTTTTTGTAATAGGCAGCTGAGGCAAAACACCCTGCGAGAAAGACTACCAGGAAAACGATTGAAAGCGTAGCCTGCCTGCGGTTGATGATCAACTGCATTTCTTCTTCACCTCTTATTTTTGCAGCTAATTCAGTCACCCGACCGATCTGCACCACGATAACCGTTATGAGTAGTATGCAAATAAATGCAAGTAAAGCTGTCATTATTGAGCTATTTGATATTGTAAAACCTGATCTCTAATTTTATACCTTCTAAACCATCTACTTTAAAAATTGCTTATTAAAAACAATTATTTAGATTCTTTCTAAATATCACACATGATGGTTGATACTCTCTGCGTAATAAGGGTCGTTTTTAGCATCCAGTGAGGCTTTTGCTAATTGCGTGAAAGCCATGTATAGGAAGAACCCTAAAAACCCAATCATCGTGCCCAACTCCAGTAAACCTGGGAAATGAAATCCCATCAGGAATTGAGCACCATGAGCTGCCGCTTCTGCGCCATGTTCTGCATGCTCGCCCCCATGATGGGCCATCGCTTCGTATGCCGTGTGCAGCACACCTGGCTTCACCATCAAGAAATAATCAATCCAATGCCCCAAAAACGTGATAATGGAGACAAACACCATCGTACCATACTTACGCTTGGTATCATTGCGCATGAGAATAAAAAATGGCGCTACAAAATTCAACAACAAGTTGCCGTAAAACAAAGCAGGATAGTGCTTCTGTCTTTCCTGAAAATAAACGGTCTCTTCCCCAATGTTGCCGTACCAAATCAACATATATTGTGAAAACCACAGGTATGTCCAAAAAATACTGATTGCAAAAAGGTATTTACCTAAATCATGCAAGTGGTCTGCACTCACCTTCTCCAAGTATCCTTTTGATTTGAGATAAGCTACGGTCATGACAGTCAGTGCCATTGCAGCCACGAACCAACTCGCCGCAGAGTACCAAGCAAAAAGCGTACTATACCAATGTGCATCCAAAGACATCACCCATTGCCAAATCATAGCAGCGCTGGTAAACCCGCCTAATGGTAAAAACGCGGCTGCCCAGATTCTCATTTTATGATGCTGCGCAAAGTCCGTCGTACCACTTCTATCTTCTTCCAATGACAGCTGGCGCAATTTCCAAGCAAAAAATATCCAAGCACCCACGATCAGAATTGTTCCGAAGGTGTACCAGCCATTATTTAAAAAAGAAGATTTGCCTTTCAATATTTCGTCATTTGCTACCGCTTCGGCATCAGCCCAGTGATAAAGATGGTGCAAGCCAAGCCAGTTGCCCAATGCGATAACCAAAATCAAGCCTAAACCAGGGATCAGAAACAAAGAATACGACTCCCAGATACGCTTGATGAGGGTGTGCCAACCAGACCATGCTGTGATAAATGCTGACAAAATAAACAAAGAAATGAAGGCAATACCTGTGAAGAAAACCGAATTGTGCAAGAAATTGGACCAAAAACGAGAGTAGAGTGCATCGTCTTGCACGAGGGTAAGAATCATGCACAAAATCCCCAGGATCATAGCACTGCCTAATACGATTCTTTGTCTGGCTTCAAATTTGAATTGTTCCATTCTGTTCAAATTGAATATCTTTCTGAATGTTTGTTTGTTTTAGTTTTTTCGCTTAATGGAGCTACCGCCGCCGTGCCCTTGTTGTTGCATACCATCCGAGTGCTGTTCAGCTCCGCCGCCGCGCACTGTGCTATCTTGGGGCGTAGCCGTAGGTGCAACAAACTGGCCGCTTACTCGGTTAGCCAACAATTGCTTGAAGGCTTTTTCTGGCATCCCAAAATCAGGATTGAGCGTATTTGCTTCGGCTGTGTACTTAAGTTTTTTTTCTGCTGCCTGTAAAGAGCGAATGTAGTGAATCACTTGCCAGCGCTCTTCATAGCTAAGCTTATCCGCATAGCCCCCCATCACGTTTTTCCCATACATAATAGCATGATAGAAGCGCCCATTGCTGGAAACGTAGAAAGTATCCTGCAAAAAATTAGCCGGTGCTGCTGGATATTTGGCATTTGGATTGGTATCTGTATCGTACAAATAACCTGCACCATTTCCTTTCTCGCCATGGCAAATACCGCAATGAACGTTATACAATTCTTTACCTTTCGCCAAACCAGCTTCTGTGATCGGAAAAGGATTATTGTTAATTTCATTGGAGGCACGTACACGTTCTTCCTCTGTATCGGCATAATAATAAGGCACATGCCCGTTTAGCGGCACTGCTATGGCGTTGGGGCTATTACCTCCGCGCAACATATTGACAACAGCTGCGTATGCCGTTCCGTCTGCATAATGCACTCCCACAAAACCACGCGGCATAGTACCTGCTACCGGCAGGCGCGGATTAGCCATATCCTTGAGTTTCACGGTGCTGGCACTGTCCCAAGTATTGTAATAATAATAGTCATATACATTGCTCTCATAAGCAATGGAATGTGCCATATCCGGCATATACTCGTGCCCTGTGCGATCGCCACCTGCAGGGGAGCAGGCATACAACACAAGCGTCGTGATCAATACAATCGCTATATTTTTCAAATGCTTCATTGCAATTTGATTTGAATACGTTTAAATCGTTTTTACATTCACTTCAGAAGCTCCTGTGCCGGTGAGGAAGTCCTTCCATCGGCTGATTTCCATCTCACTGGCTTCCGTTGCATCAAATGCGATGCAAAACTTGTCATCCGTAATGCGGTCATCCAAAGTTGGTTTTACAACGCCCGGTGCCATACCGCATACCGTATAAAAAGTAACTACCATCCCGATAGCAGAAAAAAGCACCGTCAATTCAAAAGTAATCGGGATAAAAGCAGGCACCGACCAGTAAGGCTTACCGCCAAAAATAATAGGCCAATCGCGCGTGAAAACCCAAGTCATAAACAAAAATGCCGTGAGCGTCCCGATTGCACCGTAGATAAAGCCCGCGATATGCAGGCGGCTCTCCGCCAAACCTAACAGCGGATCAAGCCCGTGCACAGGAAAAGGCGAAAAAACATCCATGATTTCTATATGCTCTTTATTAGCCTGTTTGACAGCGCCGAGCAAGTCCTGCTCATCATCGTACAAACCGTATAGCACTTCTTTGTTTTGTTTGCTCATGCTTATGCTGATTAAAGATCGTTTTTCAATAAAAAAAAATTAATGCTGCTTAGAATCCACCTCTACCGCAGATGCTACTTCGTGCACATGATGATGCTGGTGCTTTGCATTAGGGCCTGTATATTGATCCCCGGCCGATTTCAAAATCGCTTTTACCTCTGCTACCGCTACCACTGGCGCTACCCTGGTGAAAATAAGGTATAGCGTAAAGAACAAGCCTAATGTACCTGTGAAAATCCCTATTTCTACCCAGGTAGGCGTATAATAACTCCAACTGGAAGGCAAGTAGTCACGCGCAAGTGTAGTTGCAATAATCACAAAGCGCTCAAACCACATTCCAATATTTACAAAGATGGACATTACAAAAGTGATCATCACATTGCGGCGGAATTTTTTTACCCAGAAAATCTGTGGCGAAATCACGTTGCAGGTCATCATGCCTACATAAGACCACCAATATGGACCGAAAACCCGGTTATAAAAAGCGTACTGCTCATATAAATAACCTGAATACCAGGAAATGAACAACTCTGTCAAGTAAGCTACCCCCACAATCGTGCCCGTCACCAGGATGATTTTATTCATACTTTCAATATGCGCCAACGTGATATACTCCTCTAATTTCAATACTTTCCTGGTAATAAGCATCAGTGTTAGCACCATCGCAAAACCAGAAAAAATGGCTCCTGCCACAAAGTAAGGAGGGAAAATCGTGGTATGCCAGCCTGGAATCACCGAAGTGGCGAAGTCGAAAGATACAATGGTGTGAACCGACAATACCAACGGCGTGGACAAACCAGCTAAGACCAAGGATAAACTCTCGAAACGCTGCCAGTGCTTTGCAGCGCCCGTCCACCCGAAAGAAAGGAAATTATACACCTTCCGGCGAATGCCTTTGGCACGATCCCGTAGCGTAGCAAAATCAGGTACTAAACCGGTGTACCAGAACAGCAAGGATACTGTGAAATAAGTAGAAATGGCAAATACGTCCCATAGCAGCGGTGAGTTGAAGTTCACCCACAATGGGCCCCGTGTATTCGGGTAAGGGAAAATGAAAAAACCAAGCCAAAGCCGCCCCATGTGAATCAGCGGGAACTGCCCTGCGCAAACTACCGCGAAAATGGTCATCGCTTCTGCTGCACGGTTTACGCCTGTACGCCATTTTTGACGAAAAAGTAGCAAGATCGCTGAAATCAAGGTACCCGCATGACCAATCCCAATCCACCAAACAAAGTTGGTAATATCCCAACCCCAACCAATCGTGCGATTTAGATTCCAAGAGCCGATACCAAACCAGATCGTCCAGACTACTGTGAAAACATACAGCCCCAAAAACGCTACGGATACAATGAATGCAATCATCCAGGCAGTGCTGGGGGCGCGCTCCGTAGGCGAGCAGATGTCTTCCGTGATTTGGTGGTAATTCTTACCGCCTTCGATTAATGGGTCTCTGATAGGAGAAACTACTGCGTGACTCATTACTTTGCTTTTTTAAGTCCTATTTTTTATAATCCTTTCATTGGCACCGAAATAAAACTTTGAATCCCTGTACCAATGTTGCATTATCAATTACGCTTCCAATGCCTCGCTGCGGTTATTCACCTTGGCAGTGTACAACACAGAAGGCTCTACGTTGATTTCTTCTAATACCAAGTAATTCAATGGATTATCCATCTTTTTAGCTACATCGCCTTCCTTGTTGTTTCTGTCACCAAAAGTGATCGCGCCAGTCGGGCAAGCAGTTTGGCAGGCAGTGCGCACATCGGCATCTATCAAGCGCCGATTTTCTCTTTTTGCAAGCAACTTCCCTTCTTGAATCCGTTGTACACAGAAGCTACACTTCTCGATGACCCCACGGGAACGAACCGTTACATCTGGATTCAACACCATCCGTGTGAGGTTATCCGCATAGAAGTGGATACCGCTTTCCGTTTCGAGATTGGCTTCCTTGTTGTAGTTTTCATTCAAGCCAAAAATATCAGCTGTAGTGTAATCCAACCAATTGAAACGACGAACCTTGTAAGGGCAGTTGTTAGCACAGTAGCGCGTTCCGATACAACGATTATAGGTCATTTGATTTAGCCCTTCTGAACTGTGGTTGGTAGCCGCTACCGGACAAACATTCTCGCAGGGAGCTTGGTCACAGTGTTGACACATCATCGGCTGATATACCACGTTTGGATTCTCATAATCCCCGTAGTAGTAGCGATCTATCCGCAGCCAGGTCATTTCGTGGTGACGAGAAACCTCTTTTTTGCCTACTACCGGGACGTTGTTTTCGGCGATACAAGCCACCTGGCAAGCCCCACAACCGATGCAAGCATTCAAGTCAACGTGCATTGCCCAGTGATGTCCCTGGCTGTAAAAATCAGCCTTGTATTGCTCATAGGGATACAAGGTATTGTCATTCAAATCTTTCGCCTCTGCTCGCTTTTCTTCGATGTGGTGTATCAGTTCTTTTAACTCCTTCAGATTTGTTTGATAAATGATGGAGCGCTCCGTCAAACCACCCTGAAAACCATCCCGATTAAAAGGATTTGACAAGGAAGTCGTTGTTTTTTCATCCACATTGATCACCTTCCCGGTTTTCGGGTCAACCCCCTTCACGCCCATAGAGTGGTGGTATTGCACACAGGCAAATTCGCGGTCTTCTCCCACTTTATCCGAAATCGTCAAATCTGTCGCATAATATTGCGTATTACCATTTTCATCAATCGTTAGCCAGGGGTAGATGTTGACACCTACGCCATTTGCAAGACCCGCATTTCCTTGTCCTGTAGTTTCTCTGCCATAACCCAGAGCAATTGCCAGTGTATTTTGCAGTTGACCAAACTGCCGAACGGCCGTGCAGGTGTTTTTAGTGCCCTTTACGGTCACCTCTACTTTGTCTGCTACACCGCGGCTTTCTTTAGGGTTCAAATTTTTGAATGCTGTAAATTCATTGCCGCCCTCCCAACTAATCGGAATAGCAAGGTAATTGCCCCAGGTAGCGCGTGTCACCGGATCGGGCATCTCCATCAACCAGGGGTTGTTAGCGTATTGCCCACTACCCATGTTTACTGTTTCAAAAAAAGAGATTTCGAGCTCCGAATTAGCCGGTTTTCTGACCTTAGCAGCCGCAGCGTTAATATCAACATTCAAATCAAAAACCTTTCCTTCATCTGGCAATTCAAAAACGCCATCGTGTAAGGTGCTATCCCAAAAAGATTGGAAGACAGCAAATTTATTTTGCTTAGGAAATATTTCTGTTTCCCAGTATTTTTTCAAATACTCGTAGTAAGGTTGTTCAGCAGCCGTATTGAGATTTTCACTGGCAGCCCAACGGAGCAGTGATTCTTCTGCCTGGCGTGTTTTAAACAAAGGAGCAATCGTAGGTTGAATCAGGCTGAACTGCCGATTTTTGGGTTCTGCATCGCCCCAGCTCTCCAAAAAGTGGTGCGTTGGTGCGACATAATCACACAACAACAGCGTCTCATTTGGTACAGCAGAGAAAGAAACTTTCAGGGCTACTTTTTGCATGCCAGCCCGAAAACGATCGCTATTGGGTAAATCCCAGGCAGGATTAGCACCATCCATCAAGAATAGGGCATCTACCTGACCGTTATTCATCTCTCTGATCAAGCGCTGAATATTGGGGTCCCTTCCCTGGCGCTGCAAGGAATAATTTGTAAAATCAATGGTTTTGTTGATCCCATAATTCTCCAGCATATAATTGATCGCATTGACAATCACTTGCTCGCCCACATTATTGGAAGCAGAAACTACCAGCGAATTGCCTTTGTGCGCGAATAAATCTTTTGCAAGGGCTTCAAATTTCTTGACCTTTTCTGCATCCAGCTTTGGTCCACTGATGCTCGAACCGCCCGCCAACTTCGCTATCTCATTATACAAAGCCACTATAGCAGCACCTTGCTCGGAGGGCTTGACCAAAATTCGATTATCCGCATTCGATCCCGTGAGGCTCATGTGGCTTTCCACCTGGACATGCCGCGACATTTTTGGGTTCTGAGCATCTACTTTTCGGTTTTGGGCGTATTGAGCAGCATACTCTATCGGGGAAATCCAAGTACCCAAGAAATCCGCCTCAAAGCTGACGATCACTTGCGCTCTGTCAAAGTGGTAATTGGGCACAACCGCCTGACCGAAGCTCTGTTCGTTGGCCTGAAGGATCGCAGAACTAGAAATCGGATCATAAATGACAAGCTCTGTATTTGGGAACTTCGCTTGAAAGTCGGCAATTGCTTTTTTAGAAGTAGGGCTCAAAATGGTGTTGGCAACGATGCGAATGCGCGCATTGGAATTGAGCTTCGCTACAATCTCCTTGTCAATTTCCTCCCATTTAGGTCCCTGTCCTATTTTTTTTGATTTATCAATTTTGCCATTGGAGATGCGATACGGTCCGTCAATCCGATTGGTATCATACAAACTCAGCACACTCGCCTGCGCCCGTGCACTTGTACCGCCTTTTGTCACTTTGGAGAGGCTATTCCCTTCGATTTTAATCGGGCGACCTTCGCGCGTTTTCACCAAAATCGGACAGTAATCTCCACCTTGTACAAAAGTAGAAGCGTAATAAGTAGCTACCCCAGGCACAATTTCATCCGGTTTTACCACATACGGAATCGCTTTGCGCACAGGAATCTCGCAGCTTGCCGCAATCGTGGCAGCTCCCAGGCTAAAGCCCAAATATTTCAGAAAATCCCGGCGGCTTGCGCCCACCTCCAGCGTATCTTCCTTTGAAAGGGAATCAACAATCGGAAGCTCTACAAACTCTTGGTTGACAACTTCAAGATAAGCAGGGGCATTTTCTATTTGATCCACCCCGATCCAAATTTCGTTATGTTTATTTCCCATTTTGTTATGATTCTGAAGTTTAATGGTTTGGCAGTACAACAAAGAAGCTGTATCCCCAAACTTCCGAGCGTTAAACCTTTTGACCGATCAATAATGGCATTTTTGGCATTCCAATCCACCGATTTCTTCTACCGTTACCTTTTGGCGCTGCCCTTTGGCGATTTCTTCGTGGTAGCGCGTGTAAGATTTGTAGTACTCGTTATCGGCAAACTTCACCTCCGTCTGGCGGTGGCAATTGACACACCAACCCATTGAAAGCGGTGCGTGCTGTGCCAATACTTCCATTTCTTCTACTTTGCCATGGCAGGTCTGGCATTCTACTTTTCCTACGGAGACGTGTTGCGCGTGGTTGAAATAAGCGTGATCGGGCAAATTATGAACCCGCAGCCATTCGATCGGTCCGTAAATTTTATTATCACCGGATTCTTTATTCGTCAGTGCCGCTACAACGCCATTCCATTGCTCTTCGATCAACTTCTCTCCTTGATTATCCAATTTACCTTTTTCAGAAACGTAATTATCTGCAATCCACTTTTTATAAATTCGCTCAATATCAGCTGTACTCATCTGATCGTAGCCTTCCACATACTTGTCGGTGCTTGGGTCGTATCCAATGGAGGCAAAAATTTTAGTCAATTCAGCTGTTCCATATTGAGACCCAACCTTGATGGCTCGGTGGCAATTCATACAAGTATTGGCTGCCGGAATATTGGAATGTTTGCTGCGGCGAGCCCCGTCATGGCAATACTGACAATCTATTTTTTGCAAACCCGCATGCGTAGCATGAGAAAACTTGATGGGTTGCTCCGGCTGATAGCCCTGCTGGCGACCAAGCGCAATAGCATTATTCACCGTTGTGTATCCCCCCAAGACCACCAGGGCAAAGATAACAAAACCCACAACGCCCTTGCTGGTTAATATTTCAACCAAAGTGCGACGCTGAGGCGCTTCCCCTTCACCTGCCTGGATGATGTAGTTGAGGTTTGCCAGAATCCTCGCCAGCACAACTGCCAAAATCCCCAGTAGCAGCGCCAGAGCAATGTAAAAAGGGACATTGTTAGGCTTCTTGGCGGCGGTAGTCGTCTGCCCTGGCGGCGGTGCTGGTGGCCCATCAATCGTACCAGCCACTACGGCATTCACGTAAGCTAAGATATTAGCAATTTCCTGATCGGTTAGATTCGGGAACGCCTGCATTTGTACCTTATTCCACTGATTAAAAACCTCCACGGCGCGAGGATGCCCCGATGCAATCAGCGCAGAGGAATTGCGAATCCAGGCGTACAAATCCTCTATCGGATAAGCCGCCCAGCGTTCTTCCACGCCCCCCAGTGCAGGCCCCGTCAGGTTGTCCTTCATATTTTTGTTGTGGCAAGCCGCACAAGCATTTTTGAATAAGACCTTACCGGCGGCAGGATCAGCTCCCTGGGCAAGACCCGTTGTGGAAACCAACAAAAGGAGAGCCAGGGTGAAAAGTCGGCAAATCATTGACTGAAATACCATAATATAATCTGTATTTGGAAAATTAAATTCTGTTTGATGTTTTTGTCACATTTCTGTCACGAGCGCAAAGATATAATTCGTTAAACTCTTTTAACAAAATTTTTCAAAAAGTAGAAACTATTTAGATTTTTTCTAAACAATATCGCAAAAACAATTTCTGCTGCATTAGAATAATATTTTGCGAATTGAATAACGAAAATATTTGTAATTAAAAAAAATGAATAAACCAATATAAATTTCAAAATGCACTCTATTTGCCACTTGAAAAATTATTTTTACAGCCTAATTTTTGTAGCATCAATCCACTAATCGCCACTTCAGGCCAAGCCGGAAACCCGCAGGAGGATGCGCATAAAAAGCCGTTTGATAAAAAAAAGCATCTTTGAAAAATAAGTTAGCGAGGTTTTCCCACTTTACAAAGGCCCGAAATCGAGTAACACGCATAGCAAAAAAAGCATCCACCGCCGGATAAAAATCAACAAACCGCTGGTTCTGCAACTGGAATTGCCCCGTTACAGGATTGTAATAATCAGAAAAATAGCCATCGTTGTACCGCAAATCAAAACCGAGCCGCACATTTAGTACTTTAAACCAATAGCCTTCGTAGTAAAAGCTGTGTTTACCGAATATTTGCGGCAAGCGGACAAAATTCTCAGAGGCACTTTGCAAAGCCACTGTATTATCCAAATGAAAATGCCAGACTTGGAAATCTTTTTGCAAAATCAATTGTAAGATGCTGATGGGCGTGCTGGTTTGTTGCGGAAACGCCAGGGAGTCGAAATAGATGTAGTTGTTGAGTAAATGGTACCGCCCGCTCAGGCTTAATTGCAGGTTTGGCAGCAAATAAGTGCCCCCGATGCTGGTCTCTAAGGTTTGTTTAAAATCATTTTGCCAAACTTGCTGTTGAGAAATACGAAACTGGTGCTGTATCAAATTGGGTTGGTAGAGCTGATTGACAAATTCGGCGTGTAGCTGCCCCAATTTTCCAAAATCAGCCATCAGGTTTCCTTGCAGCCGATAATCGCCGCCATTATCCAGCAACCCCAGGTGGGCATACGTTTCCAGGCGAAGCCTTTCGCCCAAACTGAGATTCCACCTCCCCGTCAGGAAAAGATTATTCAAAGTAGAATCTCCCGGCTCTACTGTCACAAAATGAATGCTATGCACCAAACCAAGCTCCAGCAGGTCGCGCTCGCGTTTTGCTTCGGAGGATTGCTTTTGGCGCAGCCTGAAAGTGCTCAATCTAAAACTATTTTCTACTTTTTGGTGCTTGATGAAATGCCGCACGCCGCGCGGGTCGTTTTGCAAGGCAGGAAACCAGTTGAAAAAAGTAGAGTCTGCACTGAGATTGTTATCAAAAAATTTATACGTATAATTGCCTGCAATCAGTTGGTGCGCCAGGGTGTAAGCACGCGTGCTGCCTTTGATAGAATCGGGCTTGCCGCCAATTTGAAAAAAGTGGGTGTAAGCCAGTTCCCGATGGGCATAGCGAGATTGAGCATTATCGAGGAAAACCTCTGCCGAACTGGGACTGGAGAGGTCGCCACTTAGGTCTGGCTCTGTTTCGAGTCCTCCGTTATCCTCTTGTTCAATGGTATTCCCAGCTACCGCTAAAAACCCTTGGTAGTTGTTTTTTTTGCTTTTCAGCCAAAAGCCCAAGGCTAAGGACGTATTGCGTATGTTTTGACGAGGATATTGGTTTTCATCCCCAAACTGGCTAATGCGCTTGTAATCGAGTGAAAAATTGAGTCCTTTGGCAAAATTGCGACTAAACTGCCCGGTGAAATAACTATCGGATTGTTCACTCCCGACCACAAAAGCGAGGTTGGTATAGCCCTTTTGAATCCGATAAAAAGGCATTTGCACAGCGGGCTTCATGTACAAATCAAATTGGTGCAAACCAACATCGAAACCGCGCCGCCAGGTCGTTT
>CAZGJN010000052.1:0-24552 GCA_964526645.1 uncultured Saprospiraceae bacterium | reverse complement strand
AAGAAAATGAAGACGACCCAGGCGGCTTCAACGAACTGAACGATGCCCGCCAGCGCGTCAAAATGGAATGGCGCAGCGCCACCACCGCCGATTTTGATTATAAATTATTGAAATGGATACGCCTGGGGCAAAGTTATTCCCTTTTTTTGGATGAAGACCGGATGCGGCATTTGCTCCGCAGCGATGTGACGTTCCAACCCAAATTGGCTTCCAAAAAACTCAGCATTCCCCAACGAATTGCTTTTCAGGTGGTTAGCCGCGAGCGCCGAGGTGTCACGATCTGGGAACCCGACTTCAGCGCCCGCACAGGCATCGAGTGGAAATTCAAAAAACGGCATGAGTTATACACAAATTTTACGGTTAATGGCGCCTTTGAGGAGGGCATCTGGGAATGGGATCGCTTTCGTTGCGATGTAGGCTTGGAATATGCCTTTAGCAAAATCCACAGCTTCGACTTTGGCTATCGTTTTCAGCAGCGCCTCAACCGCAAGGGGCAGGTGTCACATGGCTTGACCTTGCAATACAGTGTAGGGTTTTAACAAAAAATTCGCTGCTTTTTTAATTTCAACTAAAAAGCAGCGAATTACCTTTTTTAAATGCGCAATCACAATTTTATTTTAGTGTAATAATTTTCAATTGTCTTCCCGATAAGGATACCCGCTCACTTTAGCACCCCGACCATATCCTCCGGGCGGACCCACTCATCGAATTGGGCAGCAGTGAGCAAGCCCAGTTCGATAGCTGCTTCCTTCAAGGTTTTGTCTTCTGCGTGTGCCTTTTTGGCAATTTTTGCAGCATTATCATAACCAATATGCGTATTCAGCGCCGTGACCAACATCAGCGATTTTTCCATCAATTCTTTAATACGCGGTTTGTTGGGTTCTATACCGACGGCACAATGCTCGTTGAAACTCAGGCAGGCATCTCCAATCAAGCGAGCCGACATGAGGAAGTTAAAAATCATCATGGGTTTAAAAACATTCAATTCGAAGTGCCCAGTCATGCCGCCTATATTAATCGCTACATCATTGCCCAACACCTGCGCCATTGCCATCGTCATTGCTTCCGATTGAGTAGGATTCACTTTGCCAGGCATGATCGAAGAGCCAGGTTCATTGGCTGGAATAATGATTTCTCCGATGCCGCTACGCGGACCAGAAGACAGCATCCGAATGTCGTTGGCGATTTTCATCAAAGCACAAGCTACTGTTTTTAAAGCCCCATGCGCTTCTACGATGCCATCATGCGCAGCCAGTGCCTCGAACTTATTTTCTGCCGTTACGAAAGGTAAACCCGTGTAAGCTGCAATTTCTGCGGCTACTTTCACATCATAGCCTTCGGGTACATTTAGTCCGGTACCTACAGCTGAGCCGCCAAGCGCCAGTTCTGCCAAATGTGGCAATGTATTTTTAATCGCCCGAATGCCATGGTCCAATTGCGATACATAGCCCGAAAATTCCTGCCCCAGCGTGAGCGGTGTAGCATCCATGAAGTGTGTACGACCAATTTTGATAATGTCTTTGAGCGCCACCGATTTTGCCAGGAGGGTGTTGCGCAGGATCTCTATGCCGGGTATTGTGACTTCTACCAGAATTTTATAGGCTGCAATGTGCATCGCCGTCGGAAAAGTATCATTGGATGATTGAGATTTATTGACATCATCATTAGGGTGCAAAATTTTAGGCTCATCCAGGAGCGAACCACCTTTTAGCACATGGGCGCGATTGGCAATTACCTCATTCACATTCATGTTACTTTGTGTGCCAGAGCCCGTCTGCCATACCACCAAGGGAAATTGATCATCCAGCTTGCCAGCTAAAATTTCATCACAGACTTGGGCAATTAAATCGGCTTTATCCTTTGCCAACACCCCTAATGCCTCGTTTGTGCGAGCGGATGCTTTTTTCAAAATTGCGAAGGCGCGGATGATTTCAATCGGCATCTGGTGCCCTCCGATTTTGAAATTTTCCATGGAGCGTTGTGTTTGCGCCGCCCAATATTTATCAGCAGGTACATCAATGTAACCAATACTATCTTTTTCTTTGCGAAATTCCATATTTTGAGTAGGATTTTTGTGTTTAAAGATGCATTGCAAAAGTAATGCAAAAATTTAAGATATAAGCCCCATTGGCTTGTTTTTGGCAGGCAATCAAACATATGAACTTAGTTTGGCAAATTGTAAAGATTTTTTTAAATCCATGAAACTTTCTACTCAATTTTTATATCATAATTAATCCGACATGCACCAATACATTGCTCGTATTGCTTTAGTTGTGAATGACTATGATGAGGCTATTAAATTCTATACACAACGACTAAATTTCCAGCTCATAGAAGACACGCCATTGAGTGAAACCAAACGTTGGGTTGTCGTGAGCCCGCCCGGTGCGACCGAATGCAAACTGCTGTTGGCTAAAGCTGCTAACGCCGAACAGCACCATGCCGTGGGTAATCAAACTGGCGGACGAGTGTTTCTCTTTTTGTACACGGATGATTTTTGGAGAGATTATCATGATATGCTCCAAAAAGGGATTGAATTCGTGCGCGCGCCAAGCGAGGAAACTTATGGCACAGTAGCGGTTTTCAAAGATTTATACGGCAATCTTTGGGATTTTATTCAACCTAAGAACCCCTAAGAACCGAGTCATTATTCGCCTGTTTTTTCTACTATTTTTTTCAAGCCATCTATTACCATTGCCCAATTTTCTTCAGAATGTTTCACTCTTTCTTCATCATAATTGGTCTGCGTGATCGTCAATGCCGTTCCTTCTGGAACCGCTTGTACTTCATAACTGACAAGTAAATAATTTTCAGGTATATCCGGCAATCCACTCCATTCACTCAAGTAGCTAAATGACAATGCTTGCAGCGGAACAAATGTCTGTACAATCCCCTTGTCCTGATAAGGTTTACCTTCGTACTCGCCCTCAAAAGAGATGGAATGTCCTATTTTCCAATCCGTTATTAGATTGGATCCAAAAAAATACGCCTTCACAATAGCAGGATTTGTCAATGCCTCCCACACCTGTTCGACTGGAGCTTTAATAATTGTTGAGTAACTAGCTTTGAAATGAGATTGCATAAACCTATGATTTTTTATTTTGTAATTAAATCCAAAAAATCAATATGATATTAAATATTGGAAGCCATGCGCGCTTATTCATTTAATATTTCCGATGATTCTCTGCCATTTCCATCATAGCTTTTATAAGCCCGATCATACTGATACCAAAGGCGATAACGCCGATGGAAAACTCTTTTGGAATGGCATTTTTGAAAGAGAAAAAACCATACACCCCCATTGAAATAAAAACCAATGTAGCAAAGGAAGTAGCCAAAATCATTCTTTTGCTGTAGGTCTCGTTTTCCCAAACACGCAGCGAGATTTTGTTTTGAGTTTTAGTAGTATCTTGCAAAGTGGAGAAACTAATCCCTAATCCCATAAATAACAATACGTTGCCAAAATCCTCCCAAATAGAATTAAACCCATTCATGTAAGGTTTTAAAGAACAATAAACCCCTACAAGCATCAAGGATATTGCAAATAACTAATAACATGAAATATCTTTTTCATGAAGCGCTCTATTTAACTTAATACACTGTGAATTAAATTTTATAAGCTGGTCTGGCGCATTTCAGAAATGTGCCAGACTTATAAGATTCCAATGTCTTTATTAAACAACTAAATTTAAAATGTATTTAACGGCATGTTATTACCGGCATTACTGTTCCTCCAAAAATGGGCGCATCTCTTCGTCTATGTCTTTTCGCAGATCCATCAATTTTTTAGCATACCTCTCCAGTTGCCGTTCCTGTTCGTTTGTCGGTTTCCAGTTAGGTACAGGGCGCGGATTTCCGGCCTCATCCACGGCTACAAACACAATAATGCAATGCGTATTTTTTCGCAGCGTAATTTCAGTAGTAGCGCGAGAATAAACATCCACAGCAACGTGCATACTCGTATTGCCGGTATAAATGATGCGGCATTGTATCTCCACCAGATCGCCAATATGAATAGGTTGAAAAAAGCGGATACCGCCCACATACACCGTAACGCAATAACCGCTGCACCAATTGGACGCGCACGCGAAGCCTGCCTGGTCAATCCATTTCATCACCATACCGCCGTGTACTTTGCCGCCAAAGTTCACATCTGTTGGTTCTGTTAGGAAACGCAAAGTTAAAGTTGATTCCAAATTGTAGTGATTTTGTACAAAAAGTTGTAGCTCAAAGATAGCAGGATGCTCCGTTTTCCTACTAAAGATCAAGCCCTTTCTGTCGCCAAACTTTTGCACATGCCAGTTTTAGTAGCTTATGCTGTTAATCAATTTATTGCAAACTATTGACTGCGTATTGTTGACTGCATACTGGTATTATAAAGCATTTATCCCAACCCCAATGAATTTATACGCGCATCTGCATTTCCGAATGCGGAGTAGCTAAACAATAGAAAAGGGGCTACTTCCCCACGGAAGCAGCCCCTTGAGTAGAAATTTAACTATTTAAGGTTTCAATACTTTCAATACCTTTACATCAATCCTGCCATATTTTACTTTGATAAAATAAGTACCGGAAGGCAAATTGGAGAAATCCAGTTCTTGCCGCGGCGTATTAGCAGGGACATTTACATTTTGTAATACTGTACCATTTATATTCATCACTTGTAGCAAAACCTCATCGTTCAAAGAGTCGAAGATTTCAAGCGTCACATAATCCACCACAGGGTTCGGGTAGAGGTGCATCAACTCGGATTGCGCGTACACCACGACTTCCGCTACATCGGATTGCACTTCCCGACCTGAAGGTTCTACCGCCACAACCCGGTAATAGTTCCACCCTTTTTTAGGCGAAACATCCATGTATTGGTAATGCCGCAAGCCACCAGCGAGGTGATGTGGATCAGACACTACCGCAATGCGGTCAAAGGTCTGATTATCATTGGAATGCTCCACTATGAAGTCATACTCTCCGCTATTTTCACCTACTGCCCAAGTAACCATCACTTCCTCTTCATTGACGGCATCGGCATTGATCGCCAAGCCACCACATAATCCATTCACGGTCACTCGTTTAATATCGGTAGAAGTACAATTGCCTTTTTTCACACTGAGTTTGATATCAAATGAACCGAATGAAACAAAGGTCGTTGTAGCAGTAATCGTATTGGCGTACCTCGGCACGGCTCCAATACCAAAATCCCAGCTGTAAGTAGCACCAGCGCCTTCATTGCTGGCAGTAAAGCTAACTTGTTGGTCTTCGCAAACAACGCCCGGTCCGTTGATTTCTGCCACTACTTCGTTACCGACGGTAACTGCTACGATATTGGTCTCAATGTAAGGGCAATCTTCTCTTCGGGTACAACGGATGAAGTAGGTTGTTTCAAAAACAGGCCCTGGATCGTAGTTTTTTGTATTAGAATTTGGAATAGGCTGCCAGTTGGTGTTGTTGAATGGCCCACCAATGGTGCTCATCATCCAAAGGTATTCGATTTGACCAAAACCACCGGAAGGCGGTGTGATTTCTATAATAGTAGCCGGGTCAACTCCTGGACCGCAAAGGTATTGGTCGTAGCCAATTGTACCTGCATTTGTCAGGTTGACACATTTTTCATGGAAACCCGCATCCAAAGTTAAAATCGTATCTCCTTTTATAACTGAAACCACTTGGGTCATCAGCATAATGGGGTCGGCATCGCTGTCTTTTGCGTCATCACTACCCGCGTTTTGAGTCGTAGGCACCAGGGTAGAACCCGGCGGCAGGATAAATGTAATTTTGTAAGAACCCGGCGGTGGTACCTCAAAAAGGTAATAACCATTAGCATTTGTAGTGGTCGTATCTGCATAAATCGGATCATCCTCCGTGACCCCTGTGACAATCACCGTAACCCCCGGAATACCTACTTCACCTGGGTCTTGGATACCATCGCGATCCACATCCAACCAAACAAAATCACCGATTACAGCAGGCGCTTTTAATTCAACAGAACAGGTTGTTGTACAGCCATTGCCATCGGTGATCGTCACTGTGTAAGAACCCGCTCTTAGCCCTGTTGCTTGTGGTGTAGTTTGACCATTGCTCCAGCGGAAAGTGTAAGGTGCTGTGCCGCCTGATACGGTGGCTAAGGCTTCCCCATCGCTTGCCCCGCTGATGCCCACATCCTTTGTGACCGTAGCCGTGCAAGTTGGGCTTGGGAAGTTATTAATTGTAACCGAACCACTGCTGGTACAGCCCTTCGCGTCTGTCACTGTCACGGTATAGGTCCCACTTGGAATATTGGAAATCGTAGCGGTCGTAGCGTTGTTATTCCATTTAAAAGTATAAGGAGCCGTGCCCCCAGCCGGTGTAGCTGTAGCAGCGCCGTTGCTTGCGTTTTGGCAAGTACCGTTGTTGGGTGTTACCGTTACAGTGAGCGGGTTAGGCTGATTGATCGTTACGGTTGCCGTATTTTGACACTCATTGTTATCCGTGACCGTCACGGTGTAAGTACCCGCTGGAAGCCCCGTAATGGTAGCTGTGCTGGCACCATTGCTCCAGGAGTACACATAAGGCGGCGTTCCTCCCGAAGGTATGACCGAGCTTTGCCCATTAGAACCACCATTGCAGGAAATATCTACTTTGGTAGTAGAAAGCGTTAAAGCTATGGGTTGAGTAATAGTAACAGAAGTTGTTCCAGAACATCCATTAGAGCTGGAGACCGTCACGGTGTAAGTGCCTGGCGCTAAGCCCGTAATAGTAGCTGTGTTGCCACCATTGCTCCAGGCATAAGTGTAAGGCATCGCATCCCCAGAAGCAATTGCCGTAGCGGTACCATCATTGGCACCGAAGCAATTAGCATCGGTTTTTGTAGCAGATACCGTAAGGTTTGGCAATTGAGCGACCCCAGCATTTCCAGTTATTTTGCAGCCATTAGCATCGGTTACCGTCAGGGAATAAGAACCCGCAGGTAAGTTGGCAATCGTGGCAGTTGTAGCGCCGTTGCTCCAGCTATAAGAATAAGGCATGGTACCACCACTGACAAGCGCCGTAATGGTGCCAATATTTTGGTTAGTACAAATGATATTATTGACAGTAAAATTTAATTGTAAAGCAGTGGGTTGTGTAATAGTCACCATAGCAGTACCGGAACACTCATTCTGATCCGTGACCGTTACAGTATAAATGCCTGCCGCCAATCCTGAAATCGTTTGAGTAGTAGCGCCATTACTCCAGGTATAACTAAAAGGCGCAGTGCCCCCGGTAACTGTAGCCATAGCAGTACCATTATTAACACCTGCACAAAGGATATTCGCAGCATTGATACTGACCGTCAGCTGATTGGGTTGTGTAATACTCACCACCGCCGTTTTTGTACAGAAATTAGCATCGGTAACCGTAACCGTATAATTTCCAGGTACAAGATTGCTAAGAGAAGCGCCAGTTTGTCCATTGCTCCAGGCAAAAGTATAAGGAGCCGTCCCCCCTACAGCCGTAGCCGTAGCCGTACCATCGTTAGCGCCCGCACAAGTCACATTGGTTTTTACAGCTGTGAGTATCAAAAGAGGTGGTTGCGTGATCGTAATGCTTTGAGAAACAGAACAGCCATTGGCATCCGTCACGGTCACTGAATAAGTACCTGCTACTAAATTTAGAATCTCCGGACCAGTAGCCCCTGTATTCCAAGCATAGCTGTAAGGCGCTGAGCCTCCTGAAGCCGCTACAAGAATACTACCGGAATTATCACCATTGCACAATACATTTCGCGGAACAGCGCTGATCGTGAAGTCAGAAACTACTTTGATAATGGCTTCTGCTACTGCTTGACAACCATTAGCATCAGTAACAGTGACCCTGTAGGTTCCCGAAGGAAGATCCTCAATGGTATTTGTATTGCCTCCGTTGCTCCACAAAAAAGTAAAAGGCGCTTTGCCACCTGTGACCGTCACAGAAGCTTCGCCCGTACTTTCAGGGCCGCAGATAATTTCTGTTGCTTCAATATTCAATACAATTGCCGGCGCGAGGTTGATCGTCGTACTGGCAGTTTTAGTGCAACCGTTGGCATCCGTCACTGTTACGGTGTAAGTGCCTGCCCCAAGGTTAGAAATAGTTTGGGTAGTAGCCCCTGTATTCCACAAATAAGTATAAGGCGCTGTGCCACCTGTCGCATTGGCAGTAGCAGTACCAGCGTTTATGCCTTGGCAGACAAGATTGGTTGCATTAATGGTGACCACCAGATTCGGTGGCTGTGTAATGGTGGTTGATGTAGTGATGGTACAGCCATTGGCATCCGTTACCGTCACACTATAAATACCAGCTAAGAGGTTATTCGCCGTAGCCGTATTAGCGCCATTGCTCCAAGCAAAAGTATAAGGCATAGTCCCGCCAGCCACTGTTACAGTAGCACTACCTGTATTTTGTCCGAAACATAAAACATCTTGCTTAGCAATGGTTGCCATGAGTGTAATGACATTGATGGTAATACTTCTAATGGCTGTACAGCCATTGGCATCGGTAGCTGTTACAGTATAAGTACCTGCCCCAAGTCCCATAATTGTTTGAGTCGTAGCGCCATTGCTCCAATTAAAAGTATAAGGCGGAACGCCCCCTGTCACTGCTGCTGTTGCATTTCCAGTATTAGGGCTACAAACAGTAGAAGCACCATTTATATTGATCGTAATTGCCGGAGATTGGTTGATCGTGGCACTTGCAGTAGCAGTACAACCATTGGCATCCGTGATCGTCACACTATAAATACCTGCACCGAGGTTAGCAATCGAAACAGTATTGCCGCCATTGCTCCAGGCATACGTATAAGGCGCTACACCGCCGCTCACCACAGCCGTAGCCATTCCGGTAGTGGCACCAGGGCACACCGTGGACGTTGCTGTGACACTCACAAAAACAGGCGGTGGTGCAGTGATGCTTGTAATACCCGATACCGTGCAGCCCCGGCTATCCGTAACCGTCACGCTGTAATTACCCGCGCCGAGATTGGAAATCGTAGCCGTATTCGCACCATTGCTCCAGGCGTAGGTGTAGGGGGCTACGCCCGAAGTAACAACTACACTGGCAGAACCATTGGCACCTCCGCATATTGTCGAGTTTGTTTTATTGATGGTAATGGTCAAATCCACTGCTGCGTTCACCGTCACCGTAGTATTTGCTTTACAACCAAAAAAATCCGTAACAGTCACACTATAATTGCCAGGGGCAAGGTTAGTGATTGTTTGAGTCGTAGCACCATTGCTCCAGGCGTAGGTGTAAGGTCCTGTACTATTGGCAGGCACTACGGTTGCAGCACCATTATTTAAATCCGGGCAAGTTTCATTTGTCGTTGTTGCTGTTATTGTCAATTTAGACTTTGGTTCTAACACCACTGTTTTAGTAGCAATACAACCTTTGTTATCTGTAACCGTCACGGTGTAAGTACCCGCGCCAAGATTGGAAATCGTTTGCGTGGTAGCGCCTGTATTCCATGAATAGGTATAAGGAGGGTTACCACCGGATACAATTGCCGTAAGGCTACCGTTCACATCCGTCAAACAGGTCGGTTGAACCGTTGTAATGCTAATGACGAGGGGCGGCTTATTGGCAACCGTAGCAGATGCAGTGGCCGTGCAGCCATTGGCATCCGTCACCGTCACACTGTAAGTACCTGGCGACAAATTTTGGATCATTTGCGTATTGCCACCATTGCTCCAGGCGTAGGTATAAGGCGCTGTACCGCCTACGGGATTCGCCGTCACCTTACCATCCTGACCATTAGGGCAAGTAACAGCAATGGCCGTTGCCGATAGCGTAAGCGGTTGTGGATTGACAGTGATGCAACTCACCGCACCACAAGATTTACTGTCCGTAATGGTAACGCAGTAAGTGCCCGCATTGACGGAAATGGTTTGAGAAGTTTGCCCCCCTGTCCAGTAGTACCCATAAGGTGCTACGCCGCCACCACCCACAGCAGTGAGGGTGAAAGGGTTTGAACAAGCACTGGAAGCCGTAATCGAAGCAGTCACGATGGCGGGCTGATTGACCGTCACGCTTTGCACCTTGCTGTTGCTGGCAGCATCCGTCACGGTTACGGTGTAATTGCCCGCTGTGATGTTATTCAATACGGGTCCGAATACCCCCGTGCTCCAAGCATAAGTGTAAGGTGCCGTACCGCCACTGGCAGATGCGACAACCGATCCATTGGGTAAACCAAAACAGGTAGGCTGGGTGACATTGAAGCTGACATTAATCTGAGCATGTACCGAGTAAAAGGAAAGCACAAACAAAAACAGGAGTGGCAATCGCCATGCTGCCTGAAAACGGTACCTCCCCTGCCTGTTGGCAATCGTAGTTTGTAAATTTCTACTCATAGTGGATGTATAATTTGTTGTTATTGAAATTTTATTTGCTTCGTCCAAACACACCAAAAGCTTCAAATACACTGCAAGACAAATGCAGCAGTTTGAAATTATAGATAAATTACTTAATCCTTGTTGATGTCCTTAAAATTGGAAACCGAATTACTGAAAATATTATTACAACTACCGAAGGGGCACTATCAGAGATGATGTGCTTAATTGCTTTTACTGGGTAGAGAAGGTGGGGTATAAAAGGTCTCTTCCCATAGTATGTACTTTTTACTTAGCAAAGAAACAAAAATTTTGTTAAACAAACAATCCAAAACCAGAAAACTATTTTGTCAGGATAAAACTTTCTTTTTTGAAACAACAATCCCCCTCTCCTACTATGCCGAAAAGGGGGATCTTATCTTACATTATAAAAGCTGTTTCTACTATGCTTCTTCTTCCTCTTCCACTTCCACTTCGCCGTGTTGTCCTCTCCGAGCTTCCCATTCGTGCTGAGCATCTTTGTGGGTAACAAATAAGTTTTCGTAATCGCGCTGTCCTGTACCTGCCGGAATTCGCTTACCAACGATCACGTTTTCTTTTAGTCCATTCAGCTCATCCTTCTTGGCACTAATAGCCGCTGTGCTCAGCACTTTGGTGGTCTCCTGGAAAGATGCTGCTGCAATCCAGCTATCTGTACCCAAAGAAGAACGAGTGATACCTTGCAACATTGGGCTGGAAGTAGCAGCTACAGCATCTCGGTATTGCACCAACTGCTTGTCATTGCGCTTAAGGAAGGAATTTTCCTCCCGCACCTGCCGAAGTGTTACCAATTGACCTGGCTTCAGACGGTTGGAATCCCCAGCATCAGTTATCACCTTTTTATCAAAAATCCAGTCGTTTTGCTCGTTAAATTCATATTTTTCTACTGCTTCGCCTTCAAGGAAAGTTGTATCACCTGGGTCTTCAATCATTACGCGGCGCATCATTTGGCGTACAATAATTTCGATGTGCTTATTATTGATTGTAATACCCTGGGAGCGATACACCTCTTGAACACCATTTACCAGATAAGATTGCACGGCAAAAGGACCTTTAATATTCAAAATATCTTTTGGTGCTACTGAACCATCAGAAAGTGGCGTACCTGCCCGCACAAAGTCCCCATCCTGCACCAAAATATGTTTTGACAAGCCGATCAGGTATTTGCGCTTTTGCCCATCTTTAGCCGTTACCACTACTTCTCGGTTACCACGCTTGATTTTGCCGAAGGAAACCACACCGTCAATTTCAGACACGATAGCCGGGTTAGATGGATTTCTGGCTTCAAATAACTCCGTTACCCGTGGCAAACCACCCGTAATATCCTGGATTTTACCCAGTTTACGCGGAATTTTACCAATCCTTTGCCCTGCTTTGATTTCCGATTTATCTTCGATTGAAATATAAGCCCCTACCGGCATATTGTAATTCTTCAACTCTTCACCGTCAAGAGAGAAAATTTTGATAATCGGAATCTTCTTTCTATTCCTCGATTCTATAACGACTTTTTCGGCGTAGCCCGTCTGGTCGTCCCGTTCTACACGATAGGTCACCCCTTCCTCAATATCTTCAAACTGCACAATACCACTGTATTCGGATACGATAACAGCATTAAATGGGTCCCACTCACAGATTTGCTGCCCCCTCTGAACCACCTCATTTTCCTTCACATGCAAAATAGCACCGTAAGGAACGTGGTGAGTTGCATAGACTTTGGCAGTATCCACATCCACAATGCGCACTTCTCCAGTACGAGAGAGTACAATGCTCACCAAATTGTCCAATTCATCTTTATATTCCGTAACGCGCACGCCATCAAACTCTACCTTTCCTTTAAATTTGGAAATAATTTCTGATTCCGTTTTGGATACGGATGCAATACCACCGACGTGAAACGTTCGCAGGGTCAACTGGGTACCGGGTTCTCCAATGGATTGAGCAGCGATGATCCCAACAGCGTCCCCCATTTCAGCGATTCGCCCCGATGCCAGGTTTTTGCCATAGCATTTGGTACAAACGCCGCGCTTGGTTTCGCAAGTAAGCACAGAACGGATCGTAATCGTTTCAATGCCAATTTGTTCGATATATTCTGCTGTTTTAGCATCAATATAATCACCCGCTTTCAAAATGATTTCATCTGTGAGAGGGTGGTAAATATCATGCAAGGTAAAGCGTCCCTCAATACGAGAGGACAAAGGTTCAATCACCTTTTCATTGTCTTTTAATGCTGAAGTTTCGATACCGCGCAAAGTATTGCAATCTTCCTCAACAATCACTACATCCTGTGCTACGTCCACCAAACGACGAGTCAAGTACCCTGCATCCGCCGTTTTCAGCGCCGTATCCGCCAAGCCCTTACGCGCACCGTGCGTAGAGATAAAGTATTCCAATACCGACAAGCCATCCACAAAGTTTGCCAAGATCGGGTTCTCGATAATAGCCCCACCTGTATCGCCTGATTTTCTCGGTTTAGCCATCAATCCTCGCAAGCCACACAGCTGCTTGATCTGTTGTTTGGAGCCCCGTGCGCCGGAGTCAAGCATCATATATACAGAGTTGAAGCCCTGTTTGTGGTCTGCCAATTCACGCATAAGCGTTTCGGTGATGCGGTTGTCGGCATAAGTCCATTTATCAATAATTTGATTATAGCGCTCGTTGTTCGTAATCAAGCCCATGTTATAGTTATCCCACACTTCATCTACTTCCGCCTGCGCTTCTTCCAGCATTTTTTGCTTGATACTTGGTGTAATGAGGTCTCCTAAGTTGAAAGACAAACCGCCTTTGAATGCCCAGAGGAAGCCCAGTTCCTTGATATTATCAAGGAATTCAGCTGTCGCCCGGAAATTAGTGCGGCGGATTACATCCCCAATGATTTTTTTGAGGTTCTTTTTGGTCATCAACTGATTGATAAAAGGCACCCCTTCTGGTACAGCTTGGTTAAAAATAACCCTCCCTGCGGAGGTTTCAATCAGTTTCGTTACCAAATTACCCTGCTCATCTTCTACTTTGGCGCGTACTTTGATTACAGCGTGTAAATCCAGTTGCCCTTCGTTGTAAGCAATGATAACTTCTTCCGGAGCATAAAACGCTCGCCCTTCCCCCTTCACTTTGATTTCGTCTGTAGAACGCTTTTCTTTCGTGATGTAATACAAGCCCAATACCATGTCCTGCGATGGCAATGTAATAGGCGATCCATCCTGTGGGTTGAGCATGTTATGAGCAGAAAGCATCAGAACCTGCGCCTCCAAAATGGCTGCCTGGCTCAGCGGAACGTGCACCGCCATCTGGTCTCCATCGAAGTCTGCATTGAATGCACCACAAACCAAAGGGTGCAGCTGAATTGCCTTCCCTTCAATTAACTTGGGCTGAAAAGCTTGAATAGACAAGCGGTGCAGCGTTGGTGCGCGGTTGAGCATCACAGGGTGCCCCTTCAGGATATTTTCTAAAATTTCCCAGATGACTGGGTCTTTCCGATCTACCAATTTTTTAGCGGACTTGACCGTTTTTACAATACCACGCTCGATCAACTTCCTGATAATAAAAGGCTTGAATAGCTCCGCCGCCATCCCTTTGGGAATACCGCATTCTTGCAACTTCAAGGTAGGCCCCACCACAATCACCGAGCGCCCGGAGTAATCCACCCGCTTACCCAGCAAATTTTGGCGGAAACGCCCCTGCTTACCCTTCAGAATGTCGCTCAGGGATTTCAATGCGCGCCCGCCTTCTGCTTTTACAGCATTGGATTTGCGCGAGTTATCAAATAAAGAATCTACCGCTTCTTGCAACATCCGCTTCTCATTCCTCAAAATCACATCTGGCGCTTTAATTTCCAACAAACGCTTCAATCGGTTGTTGCGAATAATCACGCGGCGGTACAAATCATTCAAATCTGAACTTGCAAAACGACCACCATCCAGTGGCACTAAAGGACGTAATTCCGGTGGCACGACAGGCAGGTACTGAATGACCGTCCATTCCGGGCGGCTACCGATCGCCTCCAAGCCTTCGCGGAAGGCCTCCACCACGCGCAAGCGCTTCAGGGCTTCAGATTTGCGCTGCTGGGAAGTTTCATTTGCCGCTTGATGCCGCAGATCATAAGAAAGTTGATCCAGATCAAGGCGCATCAACATATCGCGGATAGCATCTGCACCCATTTTGGCAATAAACTTGTTGGGATCAGAATCATCCAGCATCTGATTGTCAGTCGGTAAAGATTCCAAAGTTTCCAAGTATTCTTCTTCCGACAGCAAATCCCCTTCACTAACCCCCTCTGCTTGCTTGATCCCCGCCTGAATCACAACATATCGCTCATAGTAAACGATTGCCTCGAGTTTTTTGGACGATAAGCCAAGCAAATAGCCAATCTTGTTTGGCAGTGATTTGAAAAACCAAATGTGCACGACTGGCACCACCAGCTTAATATGCCCCATACGTTCCCGGCGGACTTTCTTTTCCGTCACTTCCACGCCGCAGCGGTCGCACACGATACCTTTGTAGCGAATACGCTTGTATTTGCCACAGTAGCATTCATAATCCTTTACGGGGCCAAAAATCCTTTCGCAGAACAAACCATCGCGTTCGGGTTTGTACGAACGATAGTTGATCGTTTCCGGCTTTAGTACTTCGCCAAAAGAGCGCTCCAAAATTTCATCCGGCGATGCCAGGCTAATGGTAACATTCTCGAAGTTCTGTCTTTGAGCCTGATTGGTATTATTCTTTTTAAATGGCATATTTGAATTTTTGAGAAGATAAACCTCAGGCGGTAGAGATTAGATTTTTAAAAACCATCTAATAGCTACCGCCAAAGGCTACCATCTGATTTTAGTCAAATTTTATATCCAAAGCCAAGCCGCGTAGTTCATGCACCAATACGTTGAAGGACTCCGGAATATTTGGTTCAGGTAAATTGTCTCCTTTTACGATTGCTTCGTATGCTTTGGCGCGCCCCACAATGTCATCCGATTTGATCGTGAGCAACTCCTGCAAAATATTGGATGCGCCAAATGCCTCAAGCGCCCAAACTTCCATTTCACCAAAACGCTGCCCACCAAACTGCGCTTTACCGCCCAGCGGCTGCTGCGTAATGAGGGAGTAAGGACCAATGGAACGGGCGTGCATCTTGTCATCCACCATGTGGGATAACTTCAACATATAAATCACCCCTACCGTAGCTTGCTGATGGAACCGGTCACCGGTTTCACCATCATAAAGGTAGGTTTGCCCCAAGGAAGGTAGCCCTGCTTTCTGAATTTGCTCCTCAATTTCGTCCTGAGTAGCACCATCAAAAATTGGCGTTGCGTATTTTATGCCGAGCTTCTCCCCTGCCCAACCAAGTACTGTTTCAAAAATCTGCCCCAGGTTCATACGAGAAGGTACCCCCAGCGGATTCAACACGATGTCCACCGGTGAGCCATCTTCAAGGAAAGGCATATCTTCTGCACGCACGATTTTGGATACAATGCCTTTGTTTCCGTGGCGACCAGCGAGTTTATCGCCCACTTGCAGCTTGCGCTTCTTCGCCAGGTACACTTTTGCCAGTTTTAATACGCCTGCTGGCAATTCATCACCGATACTAATGTTGAACTTTTCTCGCTTGTAGCGCCCTACCTCTTCATTGACCTTGATGCTAAAGTTGTGCAACAATCGAGCGATCAATTCATTTGTATTTTGCTCATTCGTCCAGTTGCTGTAATCAATCACAGAATAATCCAAATGACGCAGCAAATCCTGGGTAAACTTTGTCCCTTTCGGAATAGCGGGTTCACCATAGATGGTTTTCACGCCTTGTGAGATTTTGTCCTTCACAAGTACCAGGAGCTTGTCAACAAGAATTGTCTTCAACTCATTGAGTGCAACCTGGTGTTGATCATCCAGCTTATCCAAGATATCCTTTTCACCGCCTTTCTGAACTTTGTCCTTTTTGGCGCGAGAGAACAACTGTTTATCAATCACAATACCACTGATGGATGGCGGTGTTTTGAGGGAAGCATCTTTCACATCCCCGGCTTTATCACCGAAGATAGCCCTTAGCAATTTCTCTTCCGGTGTTGGGTCGGATTCTCCTTTCGGCGTGATTTTGCCGATGAGAATATCCCCTTCTTTCACCCAGGCACCAACGCGAATGATCCCATTTTCATCCAGATCCTTTGTGGCATCTTCACTTACGTTTGGAATATCGTTTGTGAGTTCTTCTTCGCCCAATTTCGTATCGCGCACTTCCAGTTCGAAGTGTTCGATATGAACAGAAGAGAAGATATCCTCGCGAATAACCCTTTCAGAAATTACGATAGCATCTTCAAAGTTGTAACCTTTCCAGGGCATAAAAGCGACTTTCATATTCTGTCCAAGCGCCAATTCTCCTTTTTCCGTAGCATAGCCATCACAAAGAATCTGTCCTTTTGTCACGCGATCGCCACGGCGCACGATGGGTCGGAGGTTAATACAAGTGCCCTGGTTGGTACGCAAAAACTTTGTCAGGACATATTTTTTGCGATTATCCTCAAAAGAAATCAGTTGTTCCTCATCGGTACGATCATATCGAATCACGATTTCATTGGCATCCACTGCTTCTACTACCCCATCGCCTTCTGCATTGATCAGCATACGAGAATCCCTTGCCACCTTGCCTTCCAGCCCCGTACCTACCACAGGCGAGCTGGGTCGAATGAGGGGTACTGCCTGGCGTTGCATGTTCGATCCCATCAAAGCACGGTTGGCATCATCATTTTCCAAAAAAGGAATCAAAGAAGCTGACACGCCTACGATTTGGTTCGGCGCTACATCCATATAGTCAATCTCTTCAGGCGACAGCAAAGGGAAGTCCCCGTGCTCCCGTCCTTTTACCCGATCATTCACAAAAATTCCCCTTGTATCAATTGGGGCATTTGCCTGAGCGATTTTGCTAAAATCTTCGCCCTCAGCCGAGAGATAGATCGCGTCGCTTTCCACTTCTACCCTACCTTCGGTCACTTTGCGGTAAGGCGTTTCTAGGAAGCCCATTTTATTGATCTTGGCATGCACACAAAGGGTTGATATCAGACCAATATTGGGTCCTTCCGGTGTTTCAATCGTACAAAGCCGACCATAGTGCGAATAATGCACATCCCGTACCTCAAAACCAGCTCGCTCTCGAGATAAGCCCCCCGGGCCTAAGGCAGATATACGCCGTTTGTGTGTAATTTCAGAAAGCGGGTTGGTCTGATCCAGGAATTGCGATAGCTGGCTCGTACCAAAAAATGAATTGATCACAGAAGATAAGGTACGCGCATTAATCAGATCCATTGGCGTAAAAACCTCGTTATCGCGCACGTTCATCCGCTCCCGGATAGTCCGAGCCATACGAGCAAGCCCCACACCAAACTGGGCATAAAGTTGCTCACCTACCGAACGCACCCGGCGATTGCTCAGGTGGTCAATATCATCTACTTCCGCTTTTTGGTTCATCAGCATCACCAAGTATTTCACAATGGCAATGATGTCCTCTCTGGTCAATACCAATAATTCATCAGAGATATTAAGCTCTAATTTTTTATTGATTTTGTAGCGGCCTACTTCGCCGAGATTGTAGCGCTTATCAGAGAAAAATAACTTTTCAATAATGCCCCTCGCTGTTTCCTCATCGGGCGGATCAGTGCCCCGCAATTGCCTGTAAATGTAAGTCACTGCCTCAATCTCAGAACTCGTGGGGTCTTTTTGCAAAGTATTGTAAATGATAGAATAATCTTGCTCTACTTCCTCTTTTTGGAGGATGACGGTATTCACCTCCGCCAGCAGAATAGCCTCTATGTTTTCCTCGTCCAATACAATATCCCGCTCCAGGATAATTTCATTTCGCTCAATAGTAACAACCTCTCCGGTGTCCTCGTCCACAAAGTCTTCCGTCCAGGTGCGCAATACGCGGGCAGCGAGTTTTCGACCGATGGACTTTTCCAGGTCTTCGCGCAAAGCCGGAATCTCGTCGGCAAGGTCAAATAGATCGAGAATTGCTTTATCTGTATCATAACCGATTGCACGCAGGAGCGTTGTCACCGGGAATTTTTTCTTTCGATCAATGTAAGCATACATCACGGTATTGATATCCGTAGCAAATTCCATCCAAGCGCCCTTAAATGGGATCACTCTGGCAGAGTAGATAGCCGTGCCATTGGGGTGGAAAGTTTGCCCGAAAAACACACCCGGCGAACGATGCAATTGCGATACAATTACCCGTTCTGCGCCATTAATGACAAAAGTACCTTTGGAGGTCATGTAGGGAATATTACCCAAAAATACATCTTGCACAATCGTCTGAAAGTCAACATGTTCCTCGTCATTACAAGATAACCGAAGCTTGGCTTTCAGCGGTACGCTGTAAGTAAGCCCTCTTTGCATACACTCCTCTATAGTGTACCGCGGCGGGTCAATAAAATAATCCAGGAATTCAAGGACAAAAATGTTCCGCGCATCCGTGATGGGGAAATTCTCCTGGAATACCTTATAAAGTCCTTCATTAATGCGATTTTCAGGGGTTGTTTCCAATTGGAAAAACTCCTGAAAGGACTTTATTTGTATTTCAAGCAAGTCAGGATACGGAGAGGGGAGTTTAATTTTACCGAAGCGCACCCTTTTATCTTCGGCGTTCATTACCTTACCGTGTGATGTCATTTGCAAATGAAATTTATATTTGGCAACTCAAAACTTTCTTGCAATTGCCTTTATGGTTATAAATACCCGTTAGCACTCAAAAAGTTCAAACCAGCTTGCGCAAAATTAATTAGACAGCGATAGGCTTAGCCGATTGTAAACAACCCGCTAAGCCTTTGCAGCAAAAGCCCGTATTTTTTTTATAATTTGTATTGTCAAGCGTTCGGGGCTTTTAGCATAGTGATGAAAGATTACTTTAACTCTACTTCCGCGCCTGCTTTTTCCAATGTAGCCTTTACGCTTTCTGCTTCTTCCTTGGCTACACCTTGTTTCAGCACGCTCGGCGCACCGTCCACCAGGTCTTTTGCTTCTTTCAAGCCCAAACCAAGTAAGTTTTTCACTTCCTTCACTACGTTCAATTTATTTGCACCAGCTGACTTCAAAACGATATCAAATTCTGTTTTTTCAGCAGGAGCAGCAGCACCTCCTCCATCGCCACCCCCGGCAGGAGCAGCAATAGCAACAGCAGCAGCAGCTGGCTTAATACCATATTCACTTTCCATAATGTTCGTCAGTTCTACTACATCTTTGATGGAAAGATTAGCTAACTGTTCTGCAAGAGCTTTCAAATCTGCCATTTTGATTTAATTTTTAAAAGTTACAAATTTTTAATAATCGTATGTGCGATTAACTTGGAAGCCTAATTTTGGTTAAAACTATTGCTTGATTATTACAAATAGATATAAATTTCAACAATCTATACGACAATCAATTAGCAATTCTTATTCCCCGCGCTCCTCTATGCCTTTGAGCAGTGCCATCAAGTTGCCGCCACCGGAATTGAGCGCGCTCAACAGGTTGGAAGCAGGTGATTGCAACAAGCCCAGCAATTCGCCGAGCAGTTCATCCCTTGATTTGAGTTTGCTGAGTGCATCAATCTGGTCATCTCCGATATAAACAGCTGTATCAATGTAAGCTGCTTTGATAGCGGGTTTTTCTTTATCTTCTCTAAATTCTTTGATCACTCGTGCCGGCAAATTTGCCGTATCCGTAAACAGGACAGCTGTTGGGCCGTGTAGTGCTTCGTACAGCGCATTGTAGTTTTTCTCAGCAGGAGCAGCTTCTAAGGCCTTTTTGATAAGGGTATTTTTAAAAACTTTCATTTCGATACCCTTTTCAAAGCAAATTCTTCTGAGTTTATTTACCTGCTGTACCGTTAGCGTTGAAGGATCTGTAATATAGAAAAAGCTATTTTCAGAGAATTTCTCTTTCAACGCTTCAATGGTAGCTGTTTTTTCTTCTCTCGTCATTGTCTTTCAAAGTTTTAAGACTTAACTTAGCGAATAGTTTTGGTATCTACCTTAATTCCAGGACTCATCGTACTTGCAATCGTAACCGTCTTCATATACGTCCCTTTTGCAGAGGAAGGCTTCAATTTCACCAGAGTTGAAAGCAATTCGTTCGCATTGTCAGTGAGTTTCTCCGGTGCGAAAGATACCCTTCCCACGGAAGCATGAATAATGCCGAATTTATCCACTCGGAAGGAGATTTTACCGCCTTTTACTTCCTTTACTGCAGCGCCCACGTCTTGAGTAACGGTACCTGTCTTGGGGTTGGGCATCAAGCCACGTGGGCCAAGGATACGACCGATTTTACCAACTTGTGCCATCACTTGCGGCATTGCGATAATGACATCTACGTCCGTCCAACCGCCCTGAACTTTCTGAATCAGGTCATCCAGCCCCACATAGTCAGCACCTGCTGCTTTGGCTTCTTCCTCTTTGTCAGGTGTGCAAAGCACCATCACACGCTTGGTCTTACCTGTACCGTGCGGAAGTGCTACCGTGCCTCTGATCGCCTGGTCTGCTTTGCGCGGATCCACGCCAAGTCGAACGTGCAAATCCACTGAAGCATCGAACTTCGCTATATTAACGTCTTTTACCAGAGCCATTGCCTCCTCTAAAGTGTAGAGCTTGGTGCGATCTACCTTGGGATTAACGGCTTTGCGTTTCTTAGTTACTTTTGTCGCCATTTTAATAAGAATTTGAGGTGAATAACATTCCGCCAGATGGCAGAACTCCCTTCTGTATAAATGTTGCAATTAATTTAAGCATCTGTGTTCTGTTCGCCACCCCAAGGCGGCGTACCTGTGACCGTCAAGCCCATGCTTCTCGCCGTACCAGCTACCATTTTCATAGCCGATTCAATCGTGAAAGCATTCAAGTCCGGCATTTTATTTTCTGCAATTGCGCGCACCTGATCCCAGCTCACAGTGCCAACCTTCTTCCGGTTTGGTTCTGCAGAACCTTTTTGAATTTTGGCAGCTTCCATCAATTGGATAGCAGCAGGTGGTGTTTTTATAACAAAATCGAAAGATTTGTCTTTAAAAACGGTGATTACCACTGGCAGGAGCTTGCCCATTTTATCTTGGGTAGCGGCATTAAAACGCTTGCAGAATTCCATGATGTTTACCCCTTTGGAGCCCAAAGCAGGCCCAATAGGAGGTGCTGGGTTAGCCTGTCCGCCTTTTGCCTGAAGTTTTATAAAAGTTTCAATTTCCTTAGCCATTGTCTTTACTCCTTTAACGTTCTGATTTTATCGCGCTTCAGGAAGCTGTTTCCCTTAAGTCTATTCACCTAGAATCAAAGGAATTAAAGCTACGAATAGAAATAAAATTTATGATTGTTTTTCTACTTGCATAAAATTCAACTCCACCTCTGTTCCCCTTCCAAATATCTTTACGATCACCTTCAGCTTTTTCTTTTCCTCGTTTACCTCCTGTATATCCCCAATAAATTCACTGAATGGACCATCAATAATTTTTACAGTTTCACCGATGATGAAAGGTTCCAACATAGACTCCCCTGCATCCTGCGATTCGTCCACTTTGCCCAACATTCTATTAGCTTCGCTCGCTTTCATAGGAATGGGTGTTTCTTTTCCCAAAAAATGAATCACATTGGGAATATTGGCAATAGACTGCACGACTTCGGGTGTCAGCTTCGCAGGTAATGCCTCCAGAAGAATATAACCCGGTAGGATATTCCGTTCGTTGATAACCTTTTTGCCATTGCGGATTTTATACACTTTCTCTGTTGGCACAATAACCTGTGTGATGTATTGTTCCAAATCCAAAAGCTTTATTTCCCGTTCTATCCTTTCTTTGATAGAACGTTCCTTGCCACTAATGACCCTCAAGGAGTACCACTTTTTTTCCTCTGCTGCCGACATTGAGATTCCTGCTGATTAGAGACCATAAATCTGGTCCAGAATAAGTTTAGATACAACGTCCATCAAAAACACCACTAAAGCAAAAATGAGAGACGCGATCAGTACGACAATTGTACTGCTCTGAAGATTAGCCCAAGTAGGCCAGGTCACCTTGTGTATCAACTCATTGTAGCTTTCTCGCAAATAAAGTCTTAATCTTTCCATTGTATTTAAATATCTTGCACGGGAAGCAGGACTTGAACCCGCAGCCTACGGTTTTGGAGACCGTCGCTCTACCAGTTGAGCTATTCCCGTGTGTTAGAAAGGATTAAGCAAGGCAGTTGCAATACAACTTCAATGCTTAATCCTTCAATTAAGTTCCGTAATATATCGGAAGAGCTTAATCCAAAATTTCTGTAACCTGACCGGCACCTACTGTACGCCCACCCTCACGAATAGCAAAACGGAGACCTTTCTCCATAGCAATGGAGTTCAGTAAGTTTACCTCCAGCGTAACGTTGTCCCCCGGCATAACCATTTCTACGCCATCAGGCAGTTTTACATCGCCTGTTACATCTGTTGTGCGGAAGTAAAACTGTGGGCGATAACCATTGAAAAATGGTGTATGACGGCCACCTTCATCTTTGCCGAGTACATATACCTCGCACTTGAATTTTTTGTGCGGCTTCACAGAACCTGGCTTGCAAATAACCATCCCACGCTTGATCTGTGTCTTTTCAATACCACGCAACAACAAGCCTGCGTTGTCACCTGCTTCACCACGCTCCAACAACTTGCGGAACATTTCTACACCAGTGATAGTTGACTTCAGAGGCGGATCCCCATCTTTCATCATACCAATAATTTCGACAGGATCACCAACGTTGATCACACCACGCTCGATACGACCCGTAGCTACAGTGCCGCGACCCGTGATGGTGAACACATCTTCCACAGGCATCAAGAAAGGCTGATCAATCAAACGCTCTGGTTGTGGAATTTGGACATCCACAGCCTCCATCAGTTCTTCAATGATTTTTACATACTTGGCATCTCCTTCTAACGCTTTCAAAGCAGAACCCCTGATCACAGCCGCATTATCGCCATCATAATCATAAGAGCTCAACAATTCGCGTACTTCCATTTCAACCAACTCCAACATCTCCTCATCATCTACCAAATCAACTTTATTCATAAACACAACGATATTAGGTACACCTACCTGGCGCGCCAGTAGGATGTGTTCGCGTGTTTGTGGCATTGGTCCATCTGTAGCGGCAACTACCAGAATAGCGCCGTCCATTTGAGCAGCGCCCGTTACCATGTTCTTCACATAGTCAGCGTGACCTGGGCAATCCACGTGTGCATAGTGACGATTCTTCGTCTCATACTCCACGTGAGCAGTGTTAATAGTAATACCTCTTTCTTTCTCTTCAGGCGCAGCGTCAATAGAGTCGTAGCTCTTCTTTTCCGCTAAGCCCTGTTCAGCCAGCACATAAGTAATAGCTGCGGTGAGCGTAGTCTTGCCATGATCTACGTGACCGATTGTTCCGACGTTGACGTGCGGCTTGGTTCTATCAAATGTTCCCTTAGCCATCGGTAATCAAGTTTTGAGTACTAAATTTTGCGTTAAAATAATTTTGTTTATCCTAAGTGGAGCCAATGAAGGGAATTGAACCCTTGACCCCTTCCTTACCATGGAAGTGCTCTACCCCTGAGCTACATTGGCTGGTATCTGGATACTGGGTATGATCCTGGATAATCCGAAATCCAACCCAGTATCCAATTGCCAGCATCCAGTATCCAGCATGGAGCGGGAGACGAGGCTCGAACCCGCGACCCTCAGCTTGGAAGGCTGATGCTCTACCAACTGAGCTACTCCCGCATGTACAACCAACTGAAATATCTTAAGTCTTATACGCTAAAACATCCCACTTTTTTAAAAATCGTGGGAGCAGATGGATTCGAACCACCGAAGGTAAAAACCAGCAGATTTACAGTCTGCCCCATTTGGCCGCTCTGGAATGCTCCCTACTTTATCTGCCTTTTCGAGCCAGCAGAGGGACTCGAACCCCCGACCAGCTGATTACAAATCAGCTGCTCTACCAACTGAGCTATGCTGGCTTGATTTTTCTTTGAAATTGCTTTTCAAACAACTACAAAATAGGCTTTTTTTGACCCATTTCCCAAAAGCGATTGCAAAGATATAACTTTTTGAATAATCCACAAAAATGCAAATATTTTTTTCCAGAAATTTTACCCAATCCAACTCAAAAACTTTAAACGCAGGCAAAAAGTTCCTCCCAAAAGCCGCTGAGCCTCCTTCAAAGGTCGGTTCTATGACTATCAGATCTTAATTTGTAAGGTC
>CAZGJN010000051.1:0-25560 GCA_964526645.1 uncultured Saprospiraceae bacterium | reverse complement strand
AAATGGATGAGGTGGATGAAATGATGGTCGCCGAAGGCATCGGCGTGGATTTAAGAGTCATCAAACCTTGGTATGACCATAAAATCCACGAAGTTTTGGCGGAAGCTAGTTTGCAAAAACCGACAGGCGACTGGATGCAAAGCGGTGGCAAAGTTGGCCGACACACCGAGCATTTAGGCTATATCCTGGCGGATATGCAGTTTATGCAGCGCGCTTACCCAAACATGAAGTGGTAAAATTCAGCTTTGGCAGGTGTAGAAGATTCATTTAAGCTGAAATATTCTTGGCTTTCTGGATCGGTTCTACCTTCTAAACTACTTTCAAATTTTAAATTTCGTATTTCACACTTTCCTTAGTAATTTAGCATTTTAATACTTGAGCCCGTATTGCCGCAAAAGCCGCTGAGATGAACGATATTATTGAATTGTATAGAAATATTGTTATTCAAATTGCCACGCCCTACAGCACCGGTACGGGGTTTTACCTAAAGCATTTCAACCTGGTGATCACCAATGAACATGTCGTGAGAGGAAATCGGGAGGTCGTAGTGGATGGAGACACGTTCAGAAAGCAGCTGGTCAAAGTGGTGTACACCGATCCAAAATACGATATTGCTTTTTTGGAAGCGCCAGTGCTGAAAGCCATGCCAGATGTAAAACTCGGCTCGGAAAAAAAACTCCGCGAAGGCGACACGGTAATAGCAATGGGTCATCCTTTTGGTTTAAAATACTCCGCTACTACCGGGATTGTTTCCAATACCAGGCATGAACAAGGCGATATTTTTTATATCCAACACGACGCGGCACTCAACCCCGGCAATAGCGGCGGGCCTTTGGTGGACGATGTAGGCGATGTAGTAGGTATCAATACTTTCATCGTACGAGATGGAAATAACATCGGTTTTTCATTACCCATCAATTATCTGAAAACGACCATCGAAGAGTTTCTGGCAGCCAATGTCTCTGTCGGAACCCGCTGCTCTTCCTGTGCCAATTTAGTCTTCGAGGCAACCATTGAAGGAAATTATTGCCCTCATTGTGGCACCAAAGTACAATTGCCTTCTTTGGTAGAAGAATACGAGCCTATTGGAATCGCCAAAACAATTGAAAGCATTATAGAAGAAGCCGGCAACGATGTGCGCCTGGCGCGCGTAGGGCCCAGCAAATGGGAAATTCAAAAAGGTAGCGCCAAAATCAGTATTTCTTATTATGAAAAAACTGGACTTATCACCGGCGATGCTTATCTTTGTACATTGCCAAAAGAAAATATAAAACCCCTGTACGAATACTTGCTTCGGCAGAATTATCAAACGGAAAAACTGACTTTTAGCATCAAAGATCAGGACATTATTCTTTCTCTACTTATCTTCGATCGTTATTTGAATGTAGAAACGGGACTCCAATTATTTAAACACTTGTTTGAAAAAGCGGATCATTACGACAATATCTTGGTGGAAGAATACGGCGCGCAGTGGAAACACGATGAACGTTAATGCCTACAAGCGCAAATAATATTTCTTCTAAAAGGAGCGTTGTTGGTAAAGCAAAGGAAAACATGGTGATAGTGAACGCTTTCGAAAGCTGCTTCCGCCTATTGCCCTTCCTTACATATTGTTAAAATTATCTTTTAACATAAAAATTCCCTGTATTTTGCAGGACATTCATTAATATTGCAATGAAGAAACTTGCGTAGGATGGAAGTTACTGATAGTGAGACCCAACTTCCAAACTACCCAAATCCATAGGCACTGAACTTTCACAAAGTTATCTTATGAAGAATCTCAAAAATCTACTCTTTATTTGCTTGGCGACGGTGGCAACGGGTTCCCTGAGCGCTCAGGACATCCACTTTTCACAGTTTTATCTTTCGCCTCTAAACCTCAACCCCGCAATGACAGGGGTAATGAACTGCAATGTGCGCCTCGTGGCAAACTATCGCAACCAATGGTCGAGCGTACTTCGGTCCAATGCTTTTAGCACCTATTCGGTGTCGTATGACCAGCGTATTCCGGTAGGCAGAAACGATTATTTTGGGGTCGGTGGTACTTTCTGGGGAGATCGCGCGGGAGAAGCAAACTTCGCAACGTTAACAGGAAAATTATCCCTTTCATATAGCAAAAAAATGAGCGGCGGGCGCAATGATGGCAACTACCTGGTGGTGGGAGCGGAAGCAGGCGTAGCGCAGCGCAGCCTTGATTTTTTGAAACTTCGTTGGGGCACACAGCATGATGGCGAGGGTGGATTTGATCCGAATCTTCCTTCCTTAGAAGATGGATTTAATCGGGATAATTTCTTGTTTGCTGATCTTGCTGCGGGCTTGTTGTGGTTCATGGTTTTTGATGAAAATAGTAATTTTTACTTGGGTGGCTCTTTCCACCACTTGAATCGCTCGAATCAATCTTTCAGCGAGGATGAAGAAGACTTGTTGTATAGCCGTGTGACTGGCCATATCGGGGGTGAATTTCTGGTAAGTGATAAATTTGGCTTGGTACCGGGCTTGATCGTGATGAGCCAAGGTCCTTCCTTCCAGGTGAATGGAGGCACCAGCTTGAAGTTTATTTTAGGCAGGAGCCGTCAAGAATATCAGGCTTTCCAGGTGGGGTTGTGGGCGCGTATTGCCAATAAAACGGAGAGTGGCTTGCTGAGCGACGCTGCTATTTTGTCCACTCGATTTGATTATAACAACTTTAGTCTTGGTTTTAGCTACGATGTAAACATCTCCCCTTTGCAGCCGGCAAGTAATTCTAACGGCGGCTTTGAATTTGCACTTGTTTATAAAATCTGTGGGCAAGTACGCCGCGGCGTGTATTGTCCAAATTTCTAAGCCTTTGAGAACCATCTACATAGTAAATATCCTGTAAATCAGTATTTCGGTTTGCAGGATATTTCAACTTATGGAAAACCTTTTTGTAGGCATTATTTTTTTCTACCCCGCAAAAAAAACTTATCTTACCTGCTCATTTGGGAGCAGCATGGCATGAGAAAGCTACATTTGCTAATTCAAAAGCCTTTTATCCAAAACTTTAAAAGGTATTTGTTGCTTATTTTTTGAACAAAAAACGACAACTATGTTTGGCAATAATCCTAAAAAGGAGGCAGCAACTAAATCAAACGGCGCTCCACCAACCAATTCTCTTAATACCCTCGTGCAAGGTGCTACGGTAGAAGGGACAGTCAAATCAGAAAGTGATATACGTGTGGATGGCACGATCAAAGGTAAATTGTTTTGCGATGCCAAGGTAATTATTGGCGCAGCGGGCAGCGTGGAAGGCGAAATCAAGTGCAAAAATGCGGTTATCGAAGGCAAATTTCATGGCAATGTAGAGGTGAGTGAATTGCTCAATATACGCGAAACAGCTAAAGTAAGCGGCGATGTGAAAACAAACAAGTTGATTGTACAGTCTGGCGCGGCTTTTAATGTTAATTGTACGATGGGGGGAGTAAAGGCGGCCGCCAGTGTGCTGAGTGTGACTAAAGATAGCAAAGACGAACCTGTACTGAAGGCTGCACCCTAAGCGATGGCTTCCTCGGCTCCTAACAAAAAGCGTGTGCCACAGCCAGGCAACAGCTACCTTAAATATGCCGGAATGGCTTTCCAGATGGCCGCTGTGATGTTGGTCTTTTTATTTTTGGGAAAAAAAATAGATCAATATTATCACTTTGAAACGCCTTATTTTACGATGTTGGGGGCTGTAGTAGGTGTTTTTGCTGCTTTGTATCTGACACTCAAGGATTTTATTTTTAATAAAAAATGAATACGCGCAATTTTTTTAAGTACCTGATTGTGTTGTCCCTGATAGTTGCTATTGCGCTGTTTTTCTTTCATCTTTTGCCCCAATTTCGCCCTTTTTCCACTATTTCCTGGATCAGCCTGCTTTTTTTTATCACACTCAGCCTGGTGATGTATTTTGCAGGATACGCCACTGCTATAAGTCAGGACAAAAATGCTTTTTCGCGCATGTTGCTATTTTTTACCGCCAGCAAGATGATGCTTTCCGTGTTGATCCTGATAGCTTATTACGAATTGTCGAAACCGGTGTCAGGTATCTTTGTGGTACCTTTTTTGGGTATTTACTTAGTGTACACTATTTTTGAGACGTGGTTTATGATGAAACTTGCAAAATTAAAACCATAATATAAAAATAATCTGTTATGCAAAATCCGCCTTACAAAGCCGTTGTGAATGGGCAGTTTGAATTTCCAGAACTTACGCTCGAAGATTTAGACCTTGTGACCATCAACGAGGGGCATTTCCATATTTTGAAAAATGGCAAGTCCTACTTGGCAGAACTCATGGAAAGCGACCACGCCAACAAGCTATTTGTCATAAAAATAAATGGCAATATCTATTCCATCAAAATGGAAGATAAATATGATCATTTGGTGAAGCAATTAGGGCTTTCCACGCATGTGGTGCGCAAAGTGAAAGATATAAAAGCCCCAATGCCGGGCTTGGTGCTAGGTGTGAATATCAGGCCGGGGCAAGAGGTGCACGAAGGGGATGCCTTGTTGATTTTGGAGGCAATGAAGATGGAGAATGTTATCAAATCTCCTGGCGACGGGGTGGTAAAATCCATCAATGTAGAAAAAGGTATGGCAGTGGAAAAGGGCTTTGTGTTGGTTGAAATGGAATAATGCCTAAATCTGGAGCGAGGAATTTTGAAAACGCGCATAGAAAAACGAGCGGGCCAGTGCCGGCCCGCTTAGTGCGGAAAGTTTAGCGCTTATCAACAGTTTCCGGTTGTGCTAAGCTTTGCGCGATCTCAATCATATCAATCAACTCCCTTCGGTAGCCATTAGGGTCTTTACCTTTGGCGCTTTCCGCCAATTGTTTGCACTTCACATAACTTGCTTCGCCTTTAAATTCACTTTGGCGCAACAGCATTCCAAATGCTGCTACGGCTGCCGACCAACGGAAGTTGTCGCTGGTTTTGGAAAGCTGGAGCTGCTTGTCAATCACGGGTTTTTCAATCAACTGACTGTCATTGCCATCGGGTTGCTTATAGCGCAACTTAATGGTACACAACTCTTTGGAATTTTCTACCAGTTGGGGGTTCTTCTGATATTTGAGATCCTCCACTTTTGTTAAAAACGCGCTTTTTACACCCTGGGGTATGATTTCGTACAGGGCTGTCACGGTATGCCCAGCGCCGAGTTCACCTGCATCTTTTTTATCGTCGTTAAAATCTTCCTTGTTCAATACCCGATTTTCATAGCCAATCAGGCGGTAGCCTTGTACTTTAGCGGGGTTGAATTCAATTTGCAACTTCACATCCTTCGCGATGGTAAAAATCGTACCGCCAAATTCGCTCACCAACACCTTTTTAGCTTCGCTCATATTGTCAATGTAAGCATGATTGCCATTACCCTTATCCGCTAACTGTTGCATTTTATTGTCTTTGTAATTACCCATTCCGTAGCCCAAAACCGTCAGGAAAACACCACTTTCTCGTTCTTTTTCGATCAGGCGCACCATATCGGCATCGCTGCTGGCACCTACGTTAAAATCGCCATCAGTAGCCAGAATGACACGGTTGTTGCCATTTTTTACAAAATTTTCCTTTGCGGTTTTGTACGCCAGCATAATGCCTGCACCACCAGCGGTAGAGCCCCCGGCGTGGAGTTTGTCAATCGCCTCCTTTATTTTTGGTTTGTCAGCGCCCGAAGTAGGCGGCAAAACCAAACCGGCAGCACCTGCATACACTACAATCGCCACCCGGTCCTGCTCTCGGAGCTGATCGGTGAGTAGCTTCATCGAAGCTTGCACCAGTGGTAGTTTATTGGGCATATCCATACTCCCCGATACGTCAATCAGGAAAACCAAATTGCTGACAGGCAAATTTTCTGTAGAGATTTTTTTGCCTTGCAAACCAATGTGTACCAGGCGATGCTGCGGTTGCCAGGGGCATTCCGATATTTCAGTGATCACTTCAAATGGCTGCGCTCCCTGGGGCTGAGGATACTCGTAGTCAAAATAATTGACCATTTCCTCGATGCGCACGGCATCTTTGGGTGGCAACTGCCCCTGCTGCTGGATAAAACGACGGATATTGCTATAGGAAGCGGCATCTACGTCAATCGAAAAAGTGGAAAGGGGATGTTGCGTGGTTTCAAGAAAACGATTTTCATTGATGACATCGTAGTCTTCTGTATTTAATGGTGGATCGCGTTCTTGGTCGGTAGCCATCAGAAGCCCCGGGCTCATTATCATGCGAGGGGATTCTACTTTTTCCTTTCTTCGCTTGGCGGGCTTACCCATCCCTATTATTACAACTTCTTCCAGCTGCATTTCATCTTGTTTCAGCCTTACCTTCAACTTTTCTCCATAAGTCGCTTTGGTTTCAACATCAGTAAATCCAGTGTAGCTGATTACTAAAGTAGCAGTAGAATCCTGCACAGCAAGGCTGAAATAACCATTTATATCTGTCACGGTCCCTTGTTTTGTGCCTTTCACCAATACCGTAGCGCCGACCAGGGGCGCACCCGTTTCATCCAGTACATAGCCTTCAATGGTATAATCTTTCATTTGCCAGGCGAATAGGAGCGTGGCGGTTGCGATCAGGAACAATAATTTTTTCATAAGCATGAAGTTTTATAGCAGGATGCAGGCTTTTTTGCAATTGCATAAACGCGGCTTTGTTTTTTCAAAAAATATAAAAAACAGCTACTTTCCGGATTCCGGCTTTCTATCTCTATCTTGTGATCAAAAACTTTCAAACTTGTAGTTGTAAGCGTTCAACTTTCAAACATGCTCCGTTTTCTCCGTTCTACATCGCGGGATTCTCAAAGCGACGAGGCGCTGCTTCGTACCTATCGCGCAGGCTCGGATTTGCAGGTTTTGGGGCATTTGTATGAACGATACCTCGAGTTGATATACGGTGTTTGTTTGAAATATTTGAAAAATGAAACGGATGCAGAAGACGCAGTAATGGTTATTTTTGAACAATTGATGGAAAAAGCCCGAACGCACGAAGTGCAAAATTTTCGATCCTGGCTCTATGTGTTGGCAAAAAACTACTGCCTGATGCAATTGCGCAAGGCGGGTAAAGAAATTTCTTCGCCCGATTTTGTGCAACTCGATGGAATTTTGCATCCTGAGGAAGAAACCGTGGAAGAACAGGAAGCACAGCTGAGGGATTGTATTGCCCAATTGCCCCTGCAACAACGTACCAGTATTGAGTTGTTTTATTTCAACGAAAAGTCGTACCTGGAAATCGCGGCAGCAATGGGAGAGGAATTGGGTAAAATTCGTTCCTATATCCAGAATGGAAGGCGAAATTTGCGGCGATGTATTGAAAAGAAAAAAGAAATGACGAAGTGATTGTCCGGCTGCGTTACTGGGCGTATTTTATGTGCTGAAAACTTTGCTTAGTGCTGATTGTCAATTAAATAATAAAGATTAATGAAAGCCTGAAACAACAGAATTCGGTACTATGAATGAGGTGCAAGATAAAGGAAATAGCCTGCTGAAGAAGTGGTTGGATGGTGATTTGACCCGGCAGGAGGAGCGCGAATTGGAACAATTGGCGAAGGGCGATCCCATGCTTGCCGATGCCTTGGCGGGTTTGTATGCCTTCTCGGAAAAAGATCACACGGCAAAAATTTCTCGGCTGAAAAAACAGCTAAAAAAAGTGACTCAGGAAAAACTTGTGCGACGGATTTTCTTTCTGCCCAGGGTGGCGGTTGTCGCCGCAGCGGCTGCCATCATTGGAGGTTTGGCTTTTGGTATGTGGTATTTTTTGGAAAATAAACGTACTTCGCAGCATCTGGCAGTAGAATCGCAGCAACTGCCGAATTTAAAGACAAAGGATCAACAGGATGCTACTTTAGACTTGCAAGATAAGTCGGCGATAACACGTGTAGAAACGCCATCGGCAAGTGAGCAACAGCGGCGAACAATAAATAGCCAAAAAAAGGAACAACCCGGTATTGCTCAATCAAAACCGGAGGAAACGCTTGTCCGAGCAACGGACATCCCGGCCACCAGTACACAGGTGGACGTTGCAGTGGAAGTACCCACAGTACAAACTGAAAAAGAGGATACTCGAAGCGTAGAAGGAGCCGTAGCCTCACCGGAAGCGGCAAAACCTCAAGCACCTACCAAAAAACTACAACCTTCAGATAATCAACTGACATTTAGCAATCCTGTTGGAAATAATCGCCCTATTAGTGGTCAAGTGACAGATGCTGCAAAAGTGCCATTGATTGGTGCTACCGTTTCGGTGAAGGGTACTACGATCGGCACAGTGACGGATATTGGAGGCAATTTTAGTCTTGCAGTGCCAATGGATGCTTCGGTTCTGGTCATTTCCTGCACGGGATATCTTTCACAAGAGATTCGATTAGGGCAAAATACCTCGATCCAGGTGGCGATGGATGTAAACACGTCCGCTTTAAATGAAGTAGTGACAACCGGCTATGGAAATAATCGAAAGCTGCAGAAAGAGCAAGCGATTGCTGCGCCTCAGCCAGTTGGTGGGTTCAAAAAAATGGAGCGCTATATTCGTAGAAACCTGAATTACCCAGCGGCAGCAAAAGAAGCAGCCGTGCAAGGAGCAGTTGTGGTAAATTTTCGAATAGAAGCAGACGGCTCGCTAAGGGACTTCAAGGTCGAACAATCATTGGGTTATGGCTGCGATGAAGAGGCGATTCGCCTGCTGCGCGAAGGACCTAAATGGCAATTGCGAAGCTTGATTATTCGGCAGGATTCGGCGAGCTATACCGTAGATTTTAGCTTAAAAAAATAGTCATCTGGTATTCCAAAGTACACCAGATGACTATACCGAAAAACGAGCAGGCCTTACTCTGCAATAACTTCGAATTGCACGTTTGAATCCACATCCTTGTGCAAATCCAACTTAGCGGTATAAGTGCCCAACTCTTTTACATCTTCTTCGATAATGATTTTCTTTCGTTCGATTTCGACACCAATCTGGTCTTTCAGTGCTTGAGCGATTTGAATATTCGTGACACTACCGAATAGTTTGCCGGTAGTACCAGCTTTAGCACCAATTTTTAGTACGATATCTTTCAGCTTATCAGCAATTGCTTGGTATTCTCCGATTCGCTGTGCTTCCGCTTCTGCTTCACGACGCTTGATATCTTCTAATTTTTGGCGGTTAGCTGTATTTGCTTCCAGCGCAAAACCCTGTGGAATCAAGTAATTACGACCGAATCCATCGCGTACTTTGACGATGGTATGCTTATCACCAACTTTATCTAAGTCTTTTAACAAGATGATTTCCATGACTTTTAAAAATTTAAAATGAAGAGATGAGCTTCGCGTACACTTACTTGAGCAAGTCCGTCACATAAGGCATCAAAGCCAGATGACGTGCCCGTTTTACGGCGATAGCCACTTTGCGCTGATACTTGAGCGAGTTGCCGGTGATACGGCGCGGCAAAATTTTGCCCTGCTCATTTACAAATTGAAGTAGAAAATCAGCGTCTTTATAATCAATGTATTTGATACCAAATTTGCGGAAGCGGCAGTATTTCTTGCGCTTCTGCCCAATATTGGGATTGCTCAGGAATTTAATATCATCTTTAGTAGTGGACATAATTTTACACCCTTTTGAAATTCAACAATTAGAATTTTAATCTCTTTCTTCTTCTTTATCAGGCGCTTCTTGTATAGTAGCGGGCATTGCTACGGCTTCCGGTTTTGTGTCAGGCGTTTCCCGTTTCTTGATTTCCTGTCTTTTTTTACCGATCAAGCCTTTGCGTTTGTCGTCGTTGTATTTCACCCCGTATTGATCCAGGGCAACAGTGAGGAAGCGCATGATCCGCTCGTCGCGCCGCAAGGAGAGCTCCATATTGCTTAGGAATTCGCCAGTAGCGGTTTCAAATTCGATACAATAATACACACCCGACTGGCGCTTGTTGATGGTGTAAGCCAGTTGGCGCAAGCCCATTTCGTCCACATGTACGATGTTGCAGCCTTCATTTTTAAGCAAATCGACATATGTCTGAGCTGTCGCTTTGATTTCATCGCCCGACAGCACTGGGTCTACGATGAACGTTACTTCGTAATTTCTCATTGATTCAGACATAATTGTGTTAAAAAAAATTAAAAGCGGCTGCAAAGGTAAGTATTTTGGCTGAAAGTACAAAATGTTATCGCTTCATTCCTACAGGCATTTTTTTGTCATAATCACCCATCAAAACTGGTGACTGCTGGTTGCCGGTGTAGCTGCGCACATTTTCATACACAAATTTGTACAACTCCTCTACGCTGACAATCCGATCTGCATCGCTATCGGCTTCGCCTTTTAAGCCTCGGATGAGAAAATGCGTAAAAACACCCTGCCGCAGCCCACTGGACTCCAGGGAGGTTTCTTCGGATTTGGAGGACATAATCAGTGCAGTACCGGCTTTGGTCTGAGCCAGTGTTTCATAATAGCTGGTAATGATGCTTTGGGCAGCAGTGCTACGCATCGCTAGTAAGCTACCTGAATGGCAGGCATCGGCAATACAAAGCTTGTACTTAGCGGGACTTCTTTTTAGAATAGCCGAAATTTCTTCGTGCGATAGTTTGTTGTAAAAGCCATCAAAATCAATGGGCAAAAAAGAGCCTTTCAGTCCGTGACCAGAAAAATAGAGCAGTACCATGTCATTCGGGCCCGATTTGCCAAAAAGTTCTTCCATGGAGGTTTTGATATTCTCCAGGGTTGCTTCCTCATCCACCAGGATGCGGAGTTGCTCATCGGGCAGCGCACCACCTTCTGGGCTTTTGAGGAAAGCATAAATGCGGTAGGCATCATCATCCGTATAGCGCAAAACCGGCATGTGATTGTAAGCTGCTACGCCGATGACGAGTGCCCATATTTTTACGCTGGACTCTTTATTCAACGGTGGTGCAGGCGCTATTGAGGTATGCTCTTCCTTCAGGATGTAAGGATTTTTAGAACCGATGTAAGTACCTTGCCGCCAAAAACCAGACACCTTGTTGCCATCTGGCAAAGACAAAGTGCCGTAGCCATTAAAGCTGCCTTCTGCCATCTCTCCCTCGTAGCGCTCTCCGTTGGTGTATTCTACAGTGCCTTTTCCCTGCGGGTAGCCGTTTACAAACTCTCCCGTATATTTAGCGCCGTTTTTGAAAACATAAGTACCTGTGCCATTTCTACAATCACCTTTGATACAGCCCGTTTGCACCGGTGTTGTAAGAGCCTCGCTACCCAAAAATTCGCCATTTTTCCAATAACCTGATTGGGTAGTGCCATCTGTTTTGTACAAAGTGCCATTGCCATTCGGGAAGCCCTCTCTGAAGTTGCCAACGTGCTTTTTTCCATCAAAATAGAAAAGAATACCATAGCCTTCAGGTTTGCCATTCAAGAATTCCCCATCGTATTTCCCGCCATTTGGATACGCAAAAACACCTTTGCCATTTTCGCAATTGCCTGAAATACAGCCGGATTGAATTTCTGTTTCATCTGTTTGAGATTGTTTGGACGCTATGCCGGATTCAATGATGACATTCCCTTGCTCATCCACGGGTTGGCCTTTTTTCCACAAGCCGGTGCGGCGGGTGCCATCAGGGAAAATTTTGGTGCCACGTCCTTCCGGGAAGCGATTGACCCACTCGCCCTGATATTTGCTGCCATCCGAGTAATAACAAACGCCCACACCTTGTATTTCACCATTTCGGAATTCACCGATATACACCGCGCCACTGGCGTAGATATACATGCCATTGCCATTTTGGCAATTGCCCTGAATACAGCCTGTTTGGTTATCGTCCCGTCCTTTTTTTACCAAATCTACCACATTGATTTCCTCTTCTTTTATAAGATACCCCTTGCGCCAGATACCCTCTTCTTTGGTGCCATCCGGCAGGATTTTAATGCCCTTACCGTGTGGATACCCTTTGAGCCATTCGCCCTGGTAGATGCTGCCATCTTCGTAATAGCAATTACCTTCGCCGCTGATGTCGCCATTTTTGAATTGTCCGATATATTTTGAACCATCAGAGAGGATAAAAGCACCTTTACCGTTTTCACAATCGCCGCTCACGCATTGGGCCTGGAGGATACTTGTAGCAATAATGGACAATAAAAAGAGTGTAACTAACCGATTCATGGGTAGTAGTATTTTGATATAATTCATTTTTGCCGATTGCACAATCCATCAATGCCGCACAATTGCCACGGGCATTCCGGGATCGAAAGTGCCAGTTAGCACGGGTGTTTGTACACTTGCGGTGTATTTTCGTACTTGTTTATAGGTGTAGTTGTACAGCTCTTGTATGTTGACAATCTTATCTGAATTTTGATCTGCCTCGCCTTTCAAGCCCCGGATCATAAAATGGCTAAAAACACCAGAGCGCAGACCGCCATCCTCCAGTGAATATTCCTCCCCTTTTGAAGACATGAGCAGCGCGGTACCGCCTTTGCTATCTTCAAAGGCTTTGTATAACTTTTCTACTTCTAGATGGATAGGGGTTTTCATTGCCAATAAGCCTCCGGAATGACAAGCATCGGCAAGTACGATTCTGTGCTTGGCTTTGCTCGCCATTAGTAGGTCGCGTATTTCCGAGTGCTGGAGCGTGTTGTTGATTCCATCAAAATCAATCGGTAAAAAAGCACCCTCCACACCATGCCCCGAAAAATAAAACAAAATTACGTCATTCTCATCAGCTCTGGTAAAAATGGCACGCATCGCAAACAAAATATTGCTGCGAGTGGCATCTTCGTCAATTAGGAGTCGAATCTGGTTGTCGGGCAAAGCACCGCCTTCCGGGCTTTTCAAGAAAGCATACACCTGATAGGCATCATCGTCGGTGTATTTCAGTGTAGGCATGCTGGCGTAACGCGCCGCGCCAATTACGATTGCCCAGATTTTTACCTCTTTGTTGTAATCAATAATGACAGTGCTACCTTTCCCTGCAGGATGAACATCCTCAAAAAGTGGTTGGATAAGCTTGCCGGCATCCCAAATAGCACCGACGGCCTTCCCATCGGCATAGTGCATTACACCTTTGCCATTGGGCGCATCTGTTTTCCACTGCCCTTCGTAGCGCTCCCCGTTTTGATAGTAAACGATACCTGTACCTTGTGGTTTTCCATCCTGAAAATCGCCGATGTATTTATCGCCATTTTTATAAGTAAATTTGCCCAAACCCGCTGCGCAGTATACCGTATTGCAGTTGCGTAAGTTGGAAGTATCGCCTTGGAACGTCACGCTGCCCCATTCTGCCTGGTAGTGGTCATTTTCCCAGGTGCCCGTCAGGGTTTCTCCTGTGGCGGTTGTGAGCGTGCCTTCTCCGTGTCGCTTGTTGTTTTTCCATAGACCGTTGTATCGCGCGCCATCCGCATAGGTCATGATGCCCTGCCCTTCAAAGACACCCTCCTTGAATTGCCCTTCATAGCGCGCACCGCTGGCATAGAGCAAAGTGCCTTCGCCATCCGGTTTGTTGGCCAACCAGAACCCCTCGTACCGGTCGCCATTGGTATAGGTCATGGTGCCTTTACCCGAGAATTTATCCTGCACAAAAGCGCCGAGATACTGATCGCCATTGGCAAAGATGAGTTTTCCGGTGCCCTGCCGGTATTGGTTGACCCAATCGCCGAGGTACTTGTCGCCATTACTCATTTCGAGAATGCCTTTGCCATGAAGTTTGCTGTTCTTAAAATCACCTTTGTATAGATCGCCATTGGGAAATTTGCATTCGCCATAACCATTGATACAATTGCCTTTAAGGCATGTGGGCTGCTGTGCAAGCAGGGGTGAAAGGGAAATAAATACCGCTACGAAGTTCAAGAGCAATCTCATATTGACCGGATTTTGTAAACACCATGCACCAAAGCTTGCGCAAATAACATCGGAGCGATTCTTAAAAAATGGTATGAGCTATCGCAAAATGGATTCGAAGAAAAAAAAACTCCTTATTCGCTGACAAAATCTTTGGTTTCTCAATCAAAATAAAGGTTGTAGCGGTTCAGATCATAGAGCGGTTTTTGGTCATATATTTTTTTTACCCAAACAAAATAATAAACATATTTTCAAGTGCATTATTGCGCAGGCTGGGGGTTTTAATAAAAAATTAGGCATTTCTGTTGTCTAATCTGTATTTTTGCAAAATTGTATTTAACCATAAAAAAGTACAGCTATGTTGAAGCAAATTTTATTTATATCCGTATTGATTATCAGTGTAACCGCCTGCAATAAAAAGGCGAACGATAGTTTGGGAAATGCGAAAGGAGCACATTTTGGCGAAAATATCACTGCGAAAGGGGCTGTTTCTTACACTGATTTGCTGAAAAAAATTCAAAACAAAGATTCCTTGAATGTAAAGGTAGTCGGTACAGTAGAAGCGGTTTGCCAGATGAAAGGTTGCTGGATGAATATTGCGCCGGAAGCGGCAGGGCAGCCTGCTATGATGGTTAAATTCAAGGACTATGGCTTTTTTGTACCCAAAGACATCGCTGGGCGCAAGGTAGTACTGCAAGGGGTGGCTTATCGGGAAGTGACTCCAGTGGACGAATTGCGTCATTATGCAGAGGATGCAGGCAAATCGAAAGAGGAAATCGAGGCAATCACTGAATCAAAAGAAGAATTGAAATTTATGGCATCGGGGGTTATTGTGCTGGATGCCCAACCAGGTAAGTAAACGACAGCAGTTTGGCACAAAAACAAGCTGACTGAACTTGCCTAACACAATAATTGCCGCATAGCTAAACGTTATATTCTGTAAAAGTGCTGTAGGCGCTGCTTCACGAATTGTACTATCATTGAAATGGTATCAAGCGGCGGCAACTACAGCATTTTAGTATTGCTATGAGAAAAACAACGCCAGATCCGTCAGCGGCAGCAAAGGGTGACAAAGCGGCGTACAAAACAGCGCCTTCATGAACTATCATGCAACAAAAGCTTTTATACTGGACAAACTGGATAGAGAACTATCCGATCGGCTCTCTTATCATGGGCTGCACCATACCCTCGATGTGCTCTACATTACCGAGGAGTTGTGCTACTTCGAAAAAGTAAATCCCTACGATATGATGTTGCTCAAAACGGCTGCCTTGTTTCACGATTCTGGTTTTACGATCAATAACAAAGAACATGAACAGCTTGGCTGCCAATTAGCGAAGGCAAACCTCCCGCTTTATGATTATACCCCGCTGGAGATCGAACGAATCTGTGGCATGATCATGGCTACCAAAATTCCGCAGTCTCCTCAAAATCGGCTGGAACAAATTCTTTGCGATGCAGATTTGGACTATCTGGGCAGGGACGATTTTTATTCCATCGGCGCTACTCTTTTTGAAGAACTCAAAGCCTACAACGTCCTCCAAACGGAAGAAGCGTGGAATCGCTTGCAGGTCAATTTTTTGGAAAAACATACTTTTTTTACCAAAACCAACCTGCGTCGCCGAGCCAGAAAAAAGCAGCTTTACCTCGAAGAATTGAAAAAAATTGTGGCGAATTACGAAAAAAATTGACAGCCTAAGGCAGCAAAATCCCCCTCTCAAACGTATCTATTTCAGTTTGATGATATAGGCGTTTTGATATACGGGCAGCCCTTGCTTTACACTCACTAGTTTAATCGTACCTAAAAATATCACAGAAAGGGCTGTCTGTCTTTTTTATAATGGGGTGCTACCTTCCTTTTTTAAGTTCTTGTTCAGATGTAAGTAACATTTATTTTGTTTACAAAAAGCTGATTTACACATAGATGAAACCAAATCAGTATATCAACACATCAGCTTGCCAAACATGGACGAAGGCTACATCAAATTTCAAGCCCAATGGACGCAAGCTCCTCCCCTTCCTTTAACCGAATTGCTGCAGGATATTATTTATTGGCGTGAGGTCTTATATCAACAAGGTTTAATAGGTGTGTATGAAAATGGCATCGGCTATGGCAATATCAGCCAACGCTGGGACTTTGGGCAGGGTTCTCCTTGGGAGTTAGAGGCGAGGGCGGGGCAATTTATCATCAGCGGTTCGGCGACCGGTCATTTGCAAATGCTTTCAAAAGAACACTTTACGCTTGTAATAAATGTAGATATTGCTAAAAATACGGTCTGGTGCAAAGGCCCTATCATTGCTTCTTCCGAGAGCATGAGCCACGCGGTGGTTTATCAAGAATGCCCGGAAATACAGGGGGTAATGCACGTTCATCATGCCGGGCTTTGGGAAAAATTATTACACAAAATCCCCACCACCGATGCTTCTGCGGCTTATGGTTCGCCCGAAATGGCTTATTCCATCATTGATTTATTGCAAAAGACAGATTTGCGAAAGCAGAAAATCTTCGTCATGGAAGGGCATCCCGAAGGGATTTTTGCATTTGGCGAAAGCCTGGAAGCGGCGGGAAATACCTTACTCAAGCTTCTTCAAGTTTAATTCCTTCTGCCTCAAGATAGCTCGCAATATTAAAAAAATGCCCTTCGAGCAATTCAACTGCTTGATTCCAATTTACTGTTTTCCAGGCAGTTGCATCTCGTTCGGCAATCGTTATTTTTTGCGAAGCGGTAAAAATCCAAATTACTTTTTCCACCCCAAAATCCAGAAGTTTTTGCGTTTTTTTGTGAAAATAAGCCGCAGTACCCACTTCTGTTAAATCCGCTTTGGTATCCACTTCTACCAGCACTTTCGCTGGCACATCCGGGTAGTGTAGATTGATTTTATCGGCGGTGAGCACGGCTTTGTCATAGATAGCAATATCGCTCGACAGGTTGTTGCCCTTATCCAAATGATTGCCAATTTCATTGGTAAGAAACCAATATTTTCTGGTATCTAATTTCATAAAACACAGATGCATGATGTACTGAACCAATACAGCTTGCAAAGAACTACATCCCATAATGTCGTCGAGGGTTTTCTTTTTTTTCAACACGTCCTGGTAGCCTTTGTAGTAAATGGGTTTGCCGTCCATGATTTCATAGACTAAATAATCGGGTACTTTTTGCTTTTTTATCTTTTCTATTTTCGATTTTGTAGAAACCATTTCGCTTACTTTGAAGGCAAGATACAAAAAATAGCGCGCGCTGTCAAATTGGTTTTTCTATCTTTAGGGCAACACTAAACTTTAAGCAAGGCATGAACACCATCAGTCGTTATATCACCATTGGATTATCCGTTCTCGCTGCCGTTTTTTTGATTTATACCTTCAGTGATATTGTGATGTACGTCATCATTTCCTGGGTTTTATCTATGCTGGGGCAGCCGCCGATGCGTATTTTTCGTACCTACTTGCGCATCGGCCGGTTTCGAGCAGGCAAAAATGTCAGTGCAGTGCTGGTTTTGCTATGTTTCATTATTGTGCTGCTCAGTGTACTTTTGCTTTTTGTGCCTTTGGTAATACAAGAAGCCAATGCGTTGGCAAGTTTGGATTACAATGCCATCGGCAAATCGCTGGAATCGCCTTTTCAACAAGTGAATGAGTGGCTGGTGCAATATGGCATCATCACTGAAAGCCGCCCGCCTCAGGAGATGGTCAAAAATGCGCTGATGGCGATACTCAATTCCAGTAGTATTAGTTCCTTTTTCGGTTCTTCTTTGTCGGTAGTAAGCAATCTGTTGGTTGGCTTTTTCTCAATTTTATTTATCACTTTCTTTTTCTTGAAAGAACCGGGGCTTTTTTTCAACTTTATGGTAGCCTTGGTGCCAGCGCAATACGAACAGCAGATGCGCGATGTACTGAACGACATCAGTACAATGCTCACGCGCTACTTTGGCGGCGTAGCCTTGCAAATCTTTCTCATAGCCGTCTATGTTTCGATTTTCCTTTCGATTCTGGGTGTGAAAAATGCTATTTTGATTGGCTTTTTCGCTGCGCTTATGAACCTGATTCCCTACCTGGGGCCTGCGCTGGGCGGCGGTATTGGCATTTTGATTGCCGTTTCTGCCAATTTGGATGCGGATTTCACCACCGTGATTTTACCGATGACTATTAAAGTACTTGTCGTCTTCTGGACGGTGCAAATGCTGGATAATTATTTTCTCACGCCCTATATTTTTTCTACGACTGTGTTGGCGCATCCTTTAGAAATTTTCATTGCCATATTGGTCGGCGCTAAAGTTGGCGGCGTGTTGGGCATGGTGCTCGCGATTCCGGCTTATACCGTGCTGCGCGTGGTGGCGCGTGAGTTTTTGAGTCGGTTCAAAATTGTAAAACGTATTACAGGCAGATTGGAGGAGGCGATTCCTGAAGATGATAAGAAAAAGTAATTACTCTTGCTCAATCTTGATACCCTCGGCTTCTAAATATTTTGCAATATTAAATGAAAGCGATTCCAACATTTCAATATCCTGACCCCAATCCATGATGTACCATGTAGTAGAGGCGCGTTCAGCGAGCATCACTTTTTGGGAGGAGGTAAATACCCAAATCATTTTCTCCACGCCGAAATCCAATAATTTCTGTGTTTTTTTATGAATGTAAGTATTCGGGTCTATATTTTCAAAATCAGCATCCGTATCCACTTCGACAATCAATTTAGCGGGCACATCGGCGTAGTGTCTATCTATTTTATCAGCCGTAAGCACACTTTTTTCGTAAATAGCAATATCACTGGAAAGATTATTTTTTTTAGATAAATGGCTGCCTATTTCGTTGGTATAAATACGATATTTTTTAGTATCAATACCAGTGTAAAGAATCTTGAGTAAATATGAAATAATTTCTGCTTGCAAAGAGCTACTCCCCATGATATCGTCTAATGTTTTCTTTTTATTTAATACCTCTTTATAGCCGCGATAATAAATCGGCTTGCCATCCATGATTTCATAGATAAGGTAATCGGGAACTTTTACCTTCTTTGCGGTTTTAGTTTTTGTTACTTTTGTTGAAACCATCAAATTGGATTTTATCTGCAAGATACGAAAATGAGTCATTCAACGCAAACTTTAGGAGATACCATCGTCGCACTTGCCACCCCGCCGGGCGTGGGCGCTATCGGCGTCATTCGCCTGTCGGGCGAGGATGCTATTTTTATTGTAAATCAAGTTTTTTACGGGAAGGATTTGACCGCACAAGTCTCGCACACAGTGCATTTTGGCACCATTAAAGACGAAGAGGGGCATTTGATAGACGAAGTACTGGTCACGGTTTTCAAAACTCCCAAATCTTATACTGGGGAAAACGTAGCGGAAGTTTCCTGTCACGGTTCTCCTTTCATCATTCAGCAACTCATTCAGTTGTTTATTAAAAAAGGCGCACGATTGGCGCAGCCCGGAGAATTCACATTGCGAGCCTTTTTAAATGGTCGCATGGATTTGTCGCAAGCAGAAGCCGTTGCCGATTTGATTGCCGCCGAATCCGAATCGGCGCACCAGGTCGCGTTGCAGCAGATGCGCGGCGGTTTTAGTAATGAAATTAAGCGTTTACGGGAGGAACTCATCCATTTTGCCAGTATGATTGAGTTAGAATTAGACTTTGGAGAGGAGGATGTCGAGTTTGCCAACCGCCAGGATTTGAAAGATTTGATTTCAAAAATTCAAAAATTGATTCAGTCCTTATTACAATCCTTTTTATTAGGTAATGTGATTAAAAATGGAGTCAGTACCGTCATCGCCGGTCGCCCCAATGCTGGAAAATCTACTTTGCTCAATGCTTTATTGAATGAAGAACGCGCCATCGTCAGCGAAATCGCTGGCACTACCCGCGACACAATTGAAGAGGTTTTAAACATCAAAGGTATTCAGTTTCGACTGATTGACACCGCTGGCATCCGCGAAGCACAAGACCAAATCGAAGCCATCGGCGTGCAAAAAACCATGGAAAAAATTCAGCAATCGGCACTGCTGGTATATGTTTTTGATGTGATAAAAACTTCGCCCGAAGAAGTCTGGAAAGACCTTGAAAAGCTCGTACATCCTGGTATTCAGCTACTTGTGGTAGCCAATAAAATGGATTTAAATCCTTATACAAAATGGGAACATTATGCAGAAGCGGGAAATGGGAAGTGGGAAGCCGGAAATACACTTGTCAGCAGGGAAAATTTCATTCCGGTTTCGGCTATTAACCAAATGAATATTGAATATTTAAAAGAAAAACTCTACGAAATTGCCCTTGCCGGCAAAGTCAGCTTAGAAAGCACCGTCGTCACCAACGCCCGCCACTACGAAGCCTTACAAAAAGCCTTTGAATCTCTGAATACTGCCTTGGAGGGTTTGAATGCTGGTATCACCGGCGATTTTCTGGCGATGGACATTCGGCGTGCGCTGGCTTACTTAGGTGAAATAACGGGTGAAGTAAGCGTAGAAGACTTGTTGGAGAATATATTTAGTAAGTTTTGTATTGGTAAGTAATTACATTTCCTTTACTACTTTAAACCCTTCTTTTACTGTCATTTAAGCTGTTTTTCTTTCCTTTACTTGTTGCCAATTTTCCCTTTTTTTGCTTATATTGGTTTCTAATCTGTCGTTGATAGCAATGCGAAAGTTATAGACGATAAGAAAAAAGAGGCAGCCAGTAAAATCAAACCTGACCTATGAGCATTCCGGCAAAAACAGCCGAAGGCTACATTGCAAACTTTGTGAAATCAGTTCTTATCCACCGTGAGGCACACGCCCAGTACATAAACACCTCACTTGAGGAATCTCAGGATTTTAAGAAAACTAAAGATGCTTAATCACTTCCTTGATTCAAATCAAGGATTGCCCCGCTTAACTTTTCTTCCTTTGTCTCGTGAGAAGTGCATCATTTTGGAGTGTGTACGTCCAATGAAAAGCGTACTACCCAAATTAAGCTGTTAAGAAAAATGAAAGATAAAATCAAACCATATTACATCGAGATTGACCCGAGTTGGGTTGTATTCGTCAATGGATTCAAAGCAAAATCCTTTATGGGCTTTATATGGCTATGGTTCTCTCTATTATCAATAATCAAAACAACTAAAAATGCCAGGGGGTGTAGTTTATCCATACCTGCAGTGGTTAGCCCTCTCGAGGTAATAATGATTTCATACTGGGATAATAAAACCTCTCTAAATGAATTTGTGCGGTCTAAACCTCACATGAAATTTATGCATTTTGTCTATCGAAACCCTAACGCACTTTCCCTATTCAACGAAACGTATCAGCCTGATAAATCAGGGCTGTACTTTAATAGTCCTATGGGTATGTCTAAAATAACAAAATACCAAAAACCATGAGTAAGCGAATTATAATCAAAGAAGTAGACCCTAATGCCTATAAAGCTATGGCTGCAATGGAAAAATACATGGCTGGCTCGCAGCTTTCTTATGCGCACAAAGAATTGATAAAAATTCGGGCATCCCAAATAAATGGATGTGCGTATTGCATCCAAATTCATACGAAAGACGCAAGAAAAGCAGGGGAAACTGAGCAACGCATTTACGCACTATCCGCTTGGAGGGAGTCTCCATTATTTTCTGATGAAGAGAAAGCCATTTTGGCTATGACTGATGAAATAACCCGGATAGCGGATAAGGGACTTTCTGATTCAACCTACAATCAAGCTTCAAATTATTTTTCAGACAATGAAATAGCAGAAATGATTATGCAGATCGTCATCATCAATGCATGGAATAGAATCGCTGTTTCCACTCACCTCAAACATCCACTCGAATGAAAGTAAATATTAGAAAAGAGCAACCGTCTGATTTTGAAGCAATAAGAACGGTTTTGTCAAAGTGCTTTCAGACCCAAAATATGGTGAAGTTTTAGGAGTGCATATTCTTGGGGCAAGGGCTGCTGATCTAATCGCAAGTGCTGTTGTAGCAATGGAATACGAAGTAACTGATCGTGACATGGCTCATATTTCTTGGGCACATCCAACTTATGCTGAAGCCTTAAAAGAAGCCTTTTACGCCTCATTTGATAAACCTATTAACCTTTAAGCCCATGAATTTACAATATCCTATAGGGCTTTTTAATAAAAAGGAAGACTACAGTTCTGAGGAAATCAACCAGGCTGTTCTCACGCTTGAGCAATTACCAACTCTAATGAAAATAGAAACGATAAACCTCCAAAAATCTGAATATTCAAAAACTTATCGAACAGGTGGTTGGACCATTACGCAAATTATTCATCACTTGGCAGATAGCCACATGAATGCCTTTATTCGCACAAAATTAGCACTCACCGAAGACAAGCCTATGATAAAACCTTATCAGGAGGCATTGTGGGCAATACAAACTGATTATGATTTTACCTTGTTAGATGCGTCTCTTCAATTGCTCGAGGCTGTTCACACCCGTTGGGTAGTGCTATTAAACGCTATTTCGGATGATGAATGGACACGAAAATATTTTCATCCGGATTTAAATGAATATTTCAATATCAAACAAATCGTTATGCTCTACAAATGGCATGGGTTACACCATTTGGAGCATATCAAAATAGCGAAACAATCATAAAATCACTTATCTCAATTCAAGACTGAATATTACAAATATGGAAGAAATAAGAATTCAAGTCTGTGGATATCAAGACTTGCCTGAGCTATTAAAAAGCGAAATCCATAAAATTGAACATGCAGAATTTGGTCAAGTTCCCATTGTCAAATCACACACTTGGGCTACGCCTGACATCACGCTTACTGCATTTATGGACAGTAATTTAGTTGGGCATCTGCATTTGGTTAAGCGAACTATTAAGCTTGATAATACGGATTATCAATGTTCTGGTATTAACAACCTGATTGTCAATAGAAACACCAGAGGCAAAAAAATTGGTTCTAAATTGCTATTGTACGCTAAAACCTACGCAGAAGCCGAATTGAATAGCGATTTCATGCTGTTGCTTTGCGCAGCTGAGTTGGCAAATTACTATTCAAGCCATCAATGGGAAAGCGTTTCCGTACCGGTATACTATAACCAGCCACTTCAAAACGACTTGATTTGGCAAGCCACAACCATGATCTTACCCTTTAAAGTAATTTCCAAACCATCAAAAATGATTCATTTAAATGGACTACCCTGGTAATATTTCCACTACTCCGTGGTTTGAACGCAGATTTAATTTTGACAAATCACAATTCATCTTCCCCTCAATTCTGGTTAGACTTGAAGGGACTCCTTTGCGGCTTTTAAGCAAAGTTCAAAATCTGAATGACGATTTAGTAAGGTGGAAACCGGAGGGCAAATGGTCTATCAAGGAACATATAGCCCATTTGGCAGACCTCGAACTTTTGTGGCAAAACAGGTGTCAGGACATTCTGAACAAATTGGAATACATGCGAGAAACTGACCTTACGAATAGCCAAATAGACCGAGGCAACTATAATGAAAAACCCTTGCAGCAATTAGTGAATGAGTTCACAAAATTAAGGACTTCTACCTTGGACACTTTGGCTCAATTGTCTCACGACGACATTCTCTCGACAGCCCTACATCCAAGGCTGCATCAACCGATGAGCATACATGATCTTTTCCTATTTGTAGCAGAGCATGATGATCATCATCTTGCATTCATCACACAAATTATTACAAGTAAATCAGTTTAAATTTTTACGCAAACCTGCATCATTTTCCTTTTACCTCGTCCTATTCATAAAATTCTCATTTTATGAAAATCCTTTACATCTTCCCTCACCCCGATGACGAATCCTTTGGCCCGGCAGGTGCTATCCATCAGCAAGTCAAGGTAGGCCATGAAGTCTATTTGCTTACCCTTACCAAGGGCGGAGCTACGAAGGTTAGACACCAGTTAGGTCTATCCATTGCTGAAATGGGCTCGGTACGATTTAAGGAAATGCAGGCGGTTCAAAAAGTGTTGGGGATTAAGGAAATGCATGTATTGGATTATGAGGATGGCGGACTTTGTTACCTGAATCCAATTGAATTAGAGGAGCTTATTGCGGAGTGGATATCCAGGATAAAGCCAAATATCTTGGTTACCTATCCTGTTCACGGAGGCAGTGGCCACCACGATCACATCGCCCTCCATGCCGCAGTAAATCATGTCTACCATCACTACAGACCCAAATCAGATTTCTTAAAAAGATTGGCCTTTTTCACCCTGCCTGATACCGGCAAACCCATGTTTATCGAACAAGGAGTACCACGAGTAACCTGGACACCGCTAGAAAAAATAGGGGTAATCGTTCAGCTAAACAATGAAGACATAGAAGTCATGAAAAACGCCCTCTTGTGTTATGAAACTTACCAGGAAATGGTGAAAACCACCAAGGTTATCGAGCATATTGGAGACAAAGTCCATTTCCAACTGGCAGGCGAATATCCTTCAGTCCCAATGGCATCCTTAACCGAAGGAATTTAAAAATCAACCAAACTATGCTAAAAATCAGGCTCATGTCCGAGCGAGACTTGGACGCTATGCACACCATTTACGCTCATTACGTAAAAGAAACCCCAATTTCCTTTGAGTACGAAGTGCCTTCATTCGAAGATTGGAAAAGCAGATTTGCAACCATTAATCAAAATTTCCCTGGATTAGTCTGCCTTCAGGATGAAAACATAATCGGCTATTCTTACGCCAGCCGACTACATACCAGAATAGGATACAGCTGGACAGCAGAGTCAACTATCTATCTCGACCATACTATGCACAGTAAGGGCATAGGTAAAATTCTGTACACGACACTTATCGAAATACTGCAAATCCAAGGATTTACTTCGGTCATTGGCACAGTGACTATGCCTAATATCAAAAGCGAAAAGCTGCACCTATCACTTGGATTTCAGGAAATTGGAAACATGGAAAAAGTAGGGCGAAAATTTGAGAACTGGTACGATGTGAAATACTTCCAACGCTTCATAAATGATATCAATTCAAGGGGTTCTGATTTTCCTACCCCGTTAAAATCATTACCCGACCATCTTGTAAACAATATTTTATCAAAACAACTGCCGATATGAGTATTGCCCAAATTATAGTAGCAACCACTAACGAGGAAATAAAACACGTAAATGAACTTTACCAGGAATACAACCAGTGGGTCATCCGAAATTTTATTGAATCCGGCTTTATCACAGCAAGCGACCCGAGAATTGCTACGTTCAATACAGATACCCTGCCTGGGCAATTCATCGAGCCCACGGGCTTCTTGGTACTTAGCCTCATGAATCAGCAGCCGGTTGGCTGCCAGTTCGTTAGAAAACTGTCAAATGATACTTGTGAGCTTAAACGCTTCTTCATCCGTCCGGAAGCGAGGGGAACCGGACTCGCTCTGAAAATGCTTGATTTTTCGGTGGCTAAATCAAAAGATATGGGATTCAGATTTATCAGGTTATCGAGCCACACCTTCATGGCTAAAGCAGTAGGCATCTATCGTAAATACGGTTTCTACGAAATCCCCAACTACATTCCTGATGATCCTCTTCAAGCAGGAAACATTCAAATGGAGTATGAAATAAAATAAGGGATATCCTACTACATCATTTATTAAGCAAAAGCGGATCCAATGCACAAAATGCAAAAGAATGCCCACCAATCTGCTGCCCTTCCGGGCAAAACAATTACTCTCATGAGGCATGTGAGGAATTAACTTCATGTTAGGAACAGGAATGAATAAAAAGGCGGTGATACCGCCTTTTTTTATGCATCATTTTCAATCCTTCCCGTCTTAATGCCAAACTTCTAAATTATAAAAGTATGACAATAAGAGATTTTCCAGTAGCAATCATA
>CAZGJN010000050.1:0-26084 GCA_964526645.1 uncultured Saprospiraceae bacterium | reverse complement strand
TGTTAGAACCATCCGATTATCAAGTAGATGCGTTTGATAAAATTGAATTTTATCCAAAGGTTTTTTATTACTTGGGTAGAATTGCACGGGAACTTGATTTTGACTTGGTGATGGTGACGAATCAAGATGGGTTGGGTACGCCTTCGCTGCCGGAAGAAAATTTTTGGGGTCCGCACAACCTGATTTTGAAAGCTTTTACCAATGAAGGCATTGAATTTAAAGAAGTTATCATTGATCGGACTTTTCCACACGAAAATGCGCCTACACGCAAGCCAAAAACCGGTTTGCTGAAACATTACATGGATGGCAGTTATGATTTAGTAAATTCTTTCGTCATCGGTGACCGGCTAACGGATGTGGAATTAGCTAAAAATCTGGGCGCGAAAGGCATTTGGATAAATACCGACCCTTCCTTGGGCGCGGATGAAGTAAATGAAAAACGGGAGTTATTACAAGATTATATTGCATTAACGACAACCGATTGGGCAGATATTTACCACTTTTTAAAATTGACCGCTCGCTCGGCGAGCATTCAACGCACGACCAAAGAGACCGATATTCGCATCGAATTGAATCTGGATGGCACGGGTAAAGCCAATAACCACACGGGTTTGGGCTTTTTCGACCACATGCTCGACCAATTGGCGCGGCATTCGGGTTGCGATTTGACGGTGCAAGTGCAGGGCGATTTGCATATTGACGAGCATCATACCATCGAGGACACCGCCCTGGCACTGGGCGAGGCATTTGCGCAGGCATTGGGCGATAAAATGGGCATTGAGCGCTATGGCTATTGTCTGCCGATGGACGATTGTCTGGCGCAGGTGGCGATTGATTTTGGCGGTCGCCCCTGGCTGGTGTGGGATGCTGAATTCAAACGCGAGAAAATCGGAGAAATGCCAACGGAAATGTTTTATCATTTTTTTAAATCATTTAGTGACGCCGCTAAATGCAATTTAAATATTAAAGCCGAAGGCGTGAATGAACATCATAAAATCGAAGCAATTTTTAAAGCATTTGCGAAAGCGATTAAAATGGCGAAGAAGCGGGATGCCGAAAATATGCAATTGCCAAGTACGAAAGGAATTTTGTAAATCGTTGAGCGGGTAGAGAGGGTTTATAAAGTTTAGTTTTGCGCTTGTAAGTGGACTCAACTTCCTTACCCTCTCAACCTCCTAAACCTAAAAATTGGCAGTAGCAATCAGCAATTCACATCATCAGGGCTCTTTCAGGTCTCGCCGTCATTTAGTGCCCGTAGAAACAACAGTTAAAAATAGCTTTTTTGACAAAATCAAAACTATTGTTTAGAACTTCAAAAGAAAGCCAACAAATATTCCCTTCTTTTTTGTAACCAAAAGATAATTGTCTCCGTCTATTGCTAAAAATGTTTTAATCACCCGAAACAGAAAAATTATGAAAGCGCCCGTATTGTTGGGGTTGCTGCTATTTTTGTGGCAGACCCCGCAGGTATTGCTACCTCCTGGCAAAGCAATTTTTAATACAGAAAATGTTGAAATATTTTCCTTTGGTGTTTCTAAAAAGATGATCTTGATCGAAGCGGAAGTAGATGGAAAGAAAGGACTTTTTCTTTTTGATACTGGAGCTTCTCATCTGACCTTGAATAAAAAATATTTTCAAGACAAAAAGGTAATAAATCAGGTAGGCGAAACTACGAATATCCTGGAACACAGAGTGCCGCTCCAGGCAGTAAAGATCAAGCAATTCCAATTAGGAGGCATTCAAAGGAAACAGTTGCTGTGCCCAATTACAGACCTTTCCAAGCTGGAAAACAGCCTCGGTTATCCCATTTTGGGACTGATAGGCTACGACATTGTCAAAAACTATCGGGTTCACCTGGATTATATAGACCATTTGTTGCTGTTGTATCCAAAAAATGAGGACAGTAGCGGCTATGAAACCCAACCAGATTATACCCTCGATTTTAACTTGTGCGGACATTTGCCTGTGTTGGAAACGAATATTGGTCTGAAACAAAAAATATATCTAGGGCTCGATTCCGGTGCTTCCATTAATGTTTTGGATAAGAGTTGGCAAAATAAAGTAGAAGATATTGCCTTGCGCACCAATAAACTACGCTTCACTGGCGCTGCCGCCGGCATAAAGGAAGGAGATTATGTGGTTTTTGAAAAAATGACAATAGATGAACAGTTCGATTTGAAAATGCCCGGTATTTTATTGACTACGGTAGGAATTCCTACCCATAAGTGTGTACGAATAGATGGTTTGATAGGTATTGATTTGTTTACTTGTAAAAGATTAGCCATTGATTATGAAGCCGGTAAGCTCCACATCTGGCTTCAGGAAGGCATGAAGCCTATTCATAATTGCTGACAAAAAGCGTCATCGGATGAGCTTTTCACCCGATGGCGCATACTCCTTAATTTGCGTGTGCTTCTTCGTGTTCTGATTTGTGTGCCTCTATGAGTTTATTCTGAATATCGTGTGGCACAGGGCTGTACTCTGCAAAGGTTTGACGAAATTTAGCCCGCCCCTGAGAAAGGGAGCGTAGGGTGGAAGAATACTGATACAACTCTGCCAGCGGAACTTTTGCCAGAATTTTTTGGTAGTGCCCCTCCGCTTCCATACCCTGGATGATTGCACGGCGCGTTTGCAAATCACCCATGATTTCACCCATTACTTCATCCGAGCAAAGAATTTCCAGGTTGTAAATAGGCTCTAAGATTTGTGCGCCCGCCCCTTCAAACGCCTTTCGGAAGCATTGAATAGCTGCAATCATAAACGCCATATCATTGGAATCCACGGGGTGCATTTTACCATCGTAAATACAAACACGAATATCCTGGCAATAAGACCCTGTAAGGGGACCTTCTTCCATTTTTTGTAAGATGCCTTTTTTGATCGCACTTGAAAAGCGGTTGTCAATCGAACCGCCCACAATACACCAGTAGTAAACCAATTTGCCGCCCCAGGGGAGTTCATCCGTTTCCCTGTTTTTAACGGTGAGATCAGTAGGCTCCGGCATACCTTCGTAATAAGGCTCTATGCGCATGTGTACTTCTGCAAATTGTCCTGCACCGCCACTCTGTTTTTTATGCCTGTAGTCTGCATTAGATAATTTGGTAATAGTTTCCCTGTAAGGAATGCGGGGTTCCATAAATTCCATAGTGACCCCATGTACCATCTCAATGCGGTGCTTAATCAAATCGAGGTGTAGCTGCCCCTGCCCATTCAAAAGTGTTTGTTTTAATGCTTGCGATTGCTCTACGACCAGCGTTGGGTCTTCTTCGGCAATATTGTGGAGTGCTTTTATCAGTTTTTCCATCTCTGCCTTGCTGGGCGGCACCACGGCCACCCGAATCCGCGGTTCAGGGAAGTGAATAGGCTCAATTTGGCGGTCAGCACCCTTTGTGTTCAGAGTATCATTAGTATGCGAATTTTTTAATTTCACGGTGACACCCAGATCGCCTGCAAACAGATGATTGATGGCCTCGCGTTCTTTGCCATTGGCAATATAAATGCTACCAAATCGCTCGGTGCCTCTGTTATTGGCGTTGGTCAGTTCATCTCCGGAGTGCAAAACACCGGAAAAAACTTTAAAATAAGATACCGTACCTACTTTAGGCTCAGATACTGTTTTGTAAATAAAAATGGTGGTTGTATGATCTTTAGGATCACACATTAAAGCGTTGCCATCGGCCAAGGCTGCGGCTGGGCGATCCGCAGGGGAGGGGCAAACGTCGTTGATAAAACCCATAATGCGACCACTGCCCATGTTTTTGGCGGCAGAGCAGCAAAACACCGGAAAAATCTGTTGGTGCGCAATAGCGATGCGCAGACCTTCCGCCAACTCCTCCTCCGTGAGTGTCCCTTGGTCAAAATAGCGCTCCATCAAGCCCTCCTCATTTTCTGCAGCGGCTTCCACCAAAGCATTGTGCATCTCATTGGCACGCGCCATTTCACTATCGGGTATTGTTTTTTTCTCTGGCTTACCTCCATCTGGAGGAAAAACGTACATTACCATCCGCAGCACATCTATAATGGCATTGAACCCAGTGCCTGGGTTGAGCGGGTATTGAAAAGGCAGCACTTTGTTGCCAAAACGCGCCTGGGCTTGCTCCAGTGTTGTATCATAGTCTGCTTTTTCGTGATCGAGCTGGTTGATTACAAACAAAGCCGGAGTTTTGAATCGTTCGATGTATTCCCAGATCAGTTCCGTGCCCACTTCAACTCCGCTGCGGGCATTGAGTAGCATCACGCCTGTATCAGCCACCTTCATGGCGCTGATTACCTCACCAATAAAATCATCAAAACCGGGGGTGTCAATCACATTTATTTTTGATTCTTTCCAGGAAGCGTGTACCAAGGTATCAAAAATAGAATTGCCGCGCTCGTGTTCTATATCGGTGTAATCCGATACGGTATTGCCTTCTTCAACTGTGCCCCGGCGAGAAATCCCTTTGGCTTCAAACAACATAGTTTCGGCAAAGGTCGTCTTGCCGGAGCCAGAATGCCCCAGCAACGCTACATTCCTGATGTGTCTGGTATCGAAATCCATAAAGCTGATTTTTAAAGTGAAAAAATATATCGCTCGTGTGTATGGTGGTTTCATCACTACGATTGCTACAATGTTCAAGCAGGAACTATAAAAATCCAATGCTAAAAATCATTGACAAGTACTAACTTCTGTTGTTTTTAAAGTCGCTAATCAAATATTCAAAATCTTATTCCGAATAAAATTAATTATTCGCAATGAAATTATACAACTATTTCTAAAAGACAAAAAAAACGCAAACAAAATGCAGTAGGTTTTTCGGACTCAGACATTCAAGGGTTTTTTAAAGCCTTGAAAATTAGATATGTCATTTTTTTGCTATCTATATATTTTTTATATGAAAAAATATTTTTAAATTTAAGCCCTGAAAAGTGGCTGAAATAAAAATCTAACTATTTTTTATATAATTTTTGAAGGGACTTTATCTTAGCTTGATTTAGAGAGGCGTGCTTACATACCCTGAGAGAACACCTGAAGTGAAAAAGCCGAAACGGTATCCATGCTGTTTCGGCTCTGTTGTTTTAAAAAAAGTTTAGTAAGCGTTTTTTCAAGACAAAAAAAGCATCTGAGTCCGCAATTTTAAAAAAGCGTCCAATCGGCGCTCATTTTATTTTAATCCTTGTAAAACAGCCACTTACCCAATTCCTTGAAAGTTACTTTCTTGCCATACATGAGGATACCTACCCGATAGATTCTACCCGATAGCCACACGAAAAATATACAACTTGCTAATAAAACTACAATAGAGAGTATAACCTCCCACAGGGGGGGGGCAAATGCTAACCTTGCTGGCATAACAATTGGCGAAAACAGCGGAAAAATACTGGACCAAACTGCCAAACTGGAGTTGGGTGCTTGTACGACCATAACCATGATGTAAAAAGCAATAATAACCGGTATCGTGATGGGCAGCGTGAGCGCCTGCCCTTCGCCCAGATCATCGCTCATAGCAGAACCAACAGCCGCGAACAGAGAAGAGTACAAGAAATATCCACCCAAAAAGTAAAAAACAAACAAGGGCAGGATAAGCCACCAATCTTGGCTGCTCAGTTCATTCATGGCTAAGGCAATCATGGCTTGGGTATCCTCCGGATCAAGTTCGGTACCTTCAGTAGGCATTTGCGAGTAAGAAGCATCAAATCCAAAAGCGAGATTGACAATCAAGCTGATAAGTGGAATCAGAATAGCCCATATAGCTACCTGCGTAAGCCCCACAGCACCGACACCAATAATTTTACCCAGCATGAGTTGGAAGGGTTTTACACTTGAAATCATCACCTCTACAATGCGGGTGGTCTTTTCTTCCATTACACTGCGCATGACCATCATGCCATAAATAAAAACAGTCATGTACATAATAATACCCATAATACTGCCAATACCAGCTGCAATAGCCCCCGTGAGCTTGGTCGCATCATCACCTCCGGGTTTGATAGGCTCCGGATCGAGGTCAATGCGGGTATCGAGGGCTTCGAGTTGTTGTCGCTCCAATTTCAGCCCCTCTATTTTATAATCCCGTACGCTGTTGCTGATTCTTTGCTTAATCAAGGACTCAATATCCAGTGTTGGTGGTTTTTCAGAGTAATAGTAAATTGTATAACTTTTATCTGTCAAATTTTTTAGAGTTGGCAATAATAAAATGCCATCGTATTCACTTTCATCAAAAGAAGCCCGGAGTGTCTCCAGGTCTTGTTCTTCAAATTTGAAGTAGAGATTTTTTTCATCTTTAATGCCGCCTTTCAGAATGCCGCTTTTGTCAACAACTGCAATCTTTTGAGAATCATCACTTTCGTAAGCAAAGATAAAACCAGCCACTACAAAAAACACCCCAAACCCCAGCGGAGTAAGGATGGTAGCCAAAATAAAAGAACGCCGCGTGACGCGCGTGAGGTATTCTCTTTTTATGATTAGTCCCAGTTTATTCATTATATTGAGTATTATGTCTTATCTATAATTTATTAATTTACAATTGGTTGAATCAACTTAAGAGATTCGCTTCTTCCACGCGCTTGATAAAAATTTCATTAAGCGCTGGTAAAATTTCATTAAAGGCGTGAATATACACCCCTTGTTGTAAGAGGTATTGTAATAAATCATTGGACTGGCGCTCTTCCGCCAGCTGCACCGTGATGGAGTGACTATTTTCCCTGACTATATTAGCTCGCGCCTTTAAATCAGGTGGCAAGGCCCCTTCGTAATCAATTTTAAAAAGATTTTCCTTAAATTGATTTTTTATATCTTTTACCCTCCCTTCCAGCACATTCAAACCCTTGTTAATCAGCACGATATTGTCACAAATTTCTTCAACCTGCTCCATGCGGTGGGTCGAAAAAATAATACTCATGCCCTGTTGGTGCAATTCATAGATCGTATCTTTGAGGAGGTTCGTGTTAATGGGGTCCAGCCCGGAGAAAGGTTCGTCTAAGATGAGCAGCTTCGGGCGATGCACCACAGTGGCGATAAATTGTATTTTTTGCTGCATCCCTTTCGATAGCTCCTCCACTTTTTTATTCCACCAATCGGTTATTTCAAGTTTTTGAAACCAGGCGTTAATTTCCTCTTTTGCCTGCCGATGGCTCAGCCCCTTGAGCTGCGCTAAGTACATGAGGTGTTCACCAACTTTCATTTTTTTGTACAAGCCCCGTTCTTCTGGCATATACCCAATCTGCTCCGGGTGTTGGCTATTGAGTGGTTCACCATCGAGATAAACCATTCCCGAATCTGCTTTTGTAATGGTTGTAATAATTCGGATAAGAGAAGTTTTGCCAGCACCATTGGGACCTAAAAGCCCAAAAATAGAGCCTCGCTCCATATCAAAGCTCACTTCATTGACGGCGGTGTACTTGTCGTACGTTTTTATGACTTTTTCTAATTGTAGGATTTTTGACATATTTTTGGTTCGTTTTCCTGGAAAGCAATATAGTTGGAAAATGTACGAACTAAATAAGTTTTTCTATTGAAATATTCTTTTTCCCGACTATTCAATTGTCTTTTTTGATAAAAATACTTGGAATTAAAAAGCTACCCAGCAGGTTCGAATGGGCCAGACCGGTTGTCTTACCTTTCGGCTTTCGCAAATCTTAGAAGCTTTACGAAAGCCCATCCATTCTTTTGTGCCATTATTGATCATTTTATCCTTGCGCCTGCTTGCATCTTTGAAAAGGAAACTTTTAAAAATTCGCTATCTTGTTCGGTCAATTGTTTGTATTGTATGCAAAACGAAAAATGGTACATCATCATCAACCCAGCGGCAAACAGAGGGCTTGTTACAAAGCTGTGGGAAAAAATTTTGCCGCAGCTAAAAACGCACTTAGCAGATTTTACCTTCGCTTTCACGCAGTACAGGGGGCATGGTATGGAGCTTGCAGCAGATGCCATCCGGCAGGGGTATCGCCACCTCATCGGTGTAGGCGGTGACGGTACAAACAATGAAGTTGTGAATGGTATTTTTTCTCAAAATATAGTAGAGCCCACTGAAATCGTTTATGCCTTGCTTCCGATAGGTACGGGCAATGACTGGATTCGCAGCTATGGTATTCCCAAAAAAATAGATGCCTGGTTGAATATGCTCGCTTTCGGCAATACCCGGTTTCAAGACATCGGTTTGGTGCATTACCACAAGCAAGGTCACCCTGCACAGCGCTACTTCGCCAATGTAGCCGGTATGGCTTATGATGCCTTTGTGGTACAATACGCCGAGCGCCACAAACGCTGGATTGTCCATAAGTTTTTCTATCTGCTCTTGGTAATGCGCTGCCTCTTCATGTATCGCCTTCGTCCTGCCAAAGTCATTTTCGACAAACAAGAGGAATCCAATTTTTACTATACGATCAATGTTGGTATTTGCAAATATTCCGGGGGCGGAATGCAACTGGTGCCACAAGCTTTGCCAGATGATGGCTTATTGGCACTCACGCTGGCGCGCCGCGTCACCAAGCTGGGTGTTTTGTTGAATACTTACCGATTTTACAACGGTACCCTGGGCAGGCATCCTAAAATCACAACCCATCAAGCAAAAGAAATTACCGTGCAAGGATTGGAAGGTCTATCCACCTGGGTGGAAGCAGATGGCGAACTACTCGGTGAAACACCTGTTAGATTTACCATCTTACAGAAAGCCCTCCGCGTGCTGGTGCCTTGAAATTTTTTCTTTTTTCGGCGTTACCTTCTTCTTTTTTCACGTCCTAAATACAAACTATTTTAGTTGTACGAGTGTAAATTTTATTATTCTAATCTAATAAAAACTAAAACCATGAAAAACCTGGTTGTTACTATTTTAATACTTGCGATTTGTGTGCCCATTGCTTCTGCTCAATTAACCAAAAAAGGTGTGAGCATGGTATCGGAGCGGACGAAAGAAATGAGTTTGGGCAATAACAATGCATTAGTATTGGATATACCGCAAGCAGATGCCAAGCTGGTGGGCAAGCTCTGGGAAAACTACATTAAAAGCTACTACAGTGGCAAAGCCGAATGGCAGCGCAAAACGAAAGAGTGGTTTACGGACAATATCAACATTCCTGCTGTGGGCGGCGCTACTCCGATTGACTTGCACGCGAAAGTGGAGGAAGCTGGTTCTAATGCGACTTTTTTGCTTTGGATCAATATGGGCACTACTTTCTTGAACTCGAAGGATAACCCCGAAGAGTACCAGGAAGCGGAAAAAATGGTGAGTATTTTTGCTGCTGAAGTGGAAAAAGAGAAGGTGCGCATGGAGATTGATAAACAGGAAAAAGAACTTAAGGCATTGGAAAAAGAACTTGAAAAGCTGGTAGCAGCCAATGATCGCTACCACAAGGAAATAGAGAAAGCAAAAGAAGCAATTAAAAGGGCGGAAGATGGCATCGTGCAAAATGTAAAAGACCAGGAATTGGCAAAGCAAAAAATCGAAAATCAGAAACAAGTGTTAGAAGGTACCAAAAAGAAGCTGGACGATATGAAATAATTTTTGCCCGGATTCCAATGATAGAAAGCGTGTATCAAAGTTAGATAGCGCAAAAAAACGGATAGTGCTGCTGGCACTATCCGTTTTTTCATAACAATACAAACCCAAATTTTTCCACATCCTACATGCGCCGCTCGGTGTAGATTTTGTTTATTTTTATAGCCTGAAAATCGCAATCAGTAGCGGCAATAAGAATTTATAAACCACTTATTAATTTTATTTTCATGTGTTTTTTTAAAAAAATTCACAAATAGTTAACAAACCAACAGGTTATCCACAATCAAGAGGCGCTTTATTCACAATTGTTGAAAACCAGACATTTTTTTTCTTAACCTAAATCTTAAAATAACTTGTAGATTTGTATAACAAGATAGATGCAACGCAAGCTGTAAACCCATGTCAGACTCAAAAAATCCCACAAAACCGGCAAGCTCGGGACTGCGAAATTACAATACAGGAAAAAAGCGGAACGAGGAATTGTCGGATTATGTATTTGGAAAAGTACAACCGCAGGCAATTCAGTTGGAAGAGGCAGTACTTGGTGCGCTGATGCTTGACAAGAATGCTATGTCTATCGTGTTAGATATTATCAAAGTGCAGAGTTTTTATCTGGAAGCCCACCAACTGATTTATGAAGCGATGCTTCGGTTATTTGAGCGATCACAACCCGTTGATTTACTGACGGTCATGGAATCCCTCAAAAAATCAGGTGACCTGGAGCGCATCGGCGGTCCGGCATACTTGGCATCCCTGACTAACAAGGTAGCTTCGGCTGCCAACATAGAGTTTCATGCTCGGATTATTGCACAAAAATTTATTCAAAGAGAGCTGATTCGGGTTTCTACGGGTGTCATTCGAGATGCTTTTGAAGATACGGCTGATGTGTCAGAACTATTAGATAGCGCCGAGCAGGGGCTGTTCGCTATTGCCCAACAAAATATGAGCCGTAGCTATGAAAGTATGGGCGTTTTGGCAAGCAAAGCCTTTAAGCAATTGCAGGAATTGAAAAATAAGGAAGATGGCTTAACTGGCGTGCCCACGGGCTTTATGGATCTTGATCGTCTTACTTCAGGCTGGCAACCCTCCGATCTTATCATTGTAGCAGCCCGACCCGGTATGGGTAAAACCTCGTTTGTACTTTCTATCGCGCGCAATGCCGCTTTAGAATTTAAAAAACCTGTAGCGGTCTTTTCGCTGGAGATGTCCAACTTACAATTGGCGCAGCGTATGATTTCAATGGAAGCAGAGATCTCTTCGGGGAAATTGCGCAACGGGCAATTAGATACAGAAGAGTGGACGCGCCTGAGCCATGCTTTAGAGCGCGTAAGCGAAGCCCCTGTTTACATTGATGATACGCCTGCCATCAACGTTTTTGAGCTAAGGGCAAAATGCCGTAGAATGAAGATGCAGCACAATATACAATTAGTGATCATTGATTACCTCCAATTGATGAGTGGCGGTGGCGATAGCCAAAGAGGAAACCGCGAACAGGAAGTGAGCTCCATCTCTCGTGCGCTGAAGGGCTTAGCAAAGGAGTTAAATATTCCTGTCATCGCGCTGTCGCAGCTGAGCCGCGCAGTGGAGGTACGCGGCGGTAGTAAACGCCCGCAATTGAGTGATTTGCGCGAATCAGGCTCGATTGAGCAAGATGCTGATATTGTATCATTTATATATCGTCCGGAATACTATGGAATTTTAGAAGACGAACAAGGGCAATCCCTGAAAGGCATCGCAGAAATTATCGTAGCCAAGCATAGAAATGGCGCACTCAAGGACATTCGGCTGAAGTTTACGGATCAGTTTGCTCGCTTCTCCGATCTGGATGATCCTAATTTTGCAGATTTTCCCACAGCAGCCTTTGAAGCACAAATCCCCAGCATTATTACGCGTCCTTCTAAGATGAATGAAGATGAAGACATTCCGTTCTAAGATTAGAATGGAAACCCTTTCTGAAAAATAGTGAAATCAAAAATGGAACGGAAAAAAAAATATAACCCATCGCGGGAAAGAACAACTTTCAAAAAGCCTAAAACCTCCTACCGATCAGAGTCCAATATGCCGCCAGCCCAAGAGGTACAGGAAGAAATGCGGCTGAACAAGTTTGTGGCGCACGCAGGCATTTGCTCCAGGCGGCAGGCTGTGGATTATATCAAAAAAGGCAATGTGAGTGTGAATGGGCAGGTGGTATTGGAGCCTTATTATTTGGTAAAGCCAGAAGACGAGGTGACTTTTAAAGGAAAAGCTATCAAGCCGGAGAAAAAAAAGGTTTATATTTTGATGAACAAGCCCAGGGGTTTTATTACAACCCTCAGTGACGAACGCGGGCGAAAAACGGTGATGGATCTGCTGAAAGGGAAAGTGGAAGCGCGCATTTTTCCGGTGGGTAGGCTGGATCGGGCGACCACCGGCTTGCTACTGCTCACTAATGATGGCGATCTTGCTAAAAAGCTTTCTCACCCAAGCCATAAGGTAAAAAAGGTCTATCATGTGGTTTTGGACAAGGAGTTGGCGAAAATAGACCTCGAAAAAATCCAAAAAGGTGTGGAACTCGAAGATGGCCTGGCACAAGTGGATGGGGTAGATTATGTGCAAGGTGCCGGAAAAACAGAAATTGGTATTGAGATACACATCGGTAAAAACCGAGTGGTGCGGCGCATTTTTGAACACCTGGGCTACGAAGTGAAGCGCTTAGACAGGGTGTATTATGCCGGCTTGACCAAAAAAGATTTACCCCGCGGTTTTTTTCGCGATCTCACCGAAAGGGAAATTATTATGCTGAAACACTTCACCGGAAAATAAGCCTAAGGCGGAAAGCAGCAACAGCAGCCTTCCGCCCCCCGCACATAGGATATGAGATAAACTATTTGATTACCAGGGTAGGAATGCGCTCATTGTAAGCCAAAAGAGACTCCGTGACACTGCCCAGTAGCAATAACTCTACCTTAGAGTGCCCCTTGTTACCTATTACAATTAAATCTACGTCGTTTTCATCAGCATAATCCAGCAGATGAGAAGAAATACTACCAATCCCTTTTTCTAAGACAACAACCTTGACAGAGGTGGTGTGGTCTGCATCAACATGAGTATTGACAAAATCCCGCAACAATGTCAATCGGTCTTCTTCGATTATGCGGTTGAGTTCCTCGGTTGTTTTCCGAATTCTGTAAGCTGCAATGCTTGGCATTTCATACACATTGGTACAAATGATTTCAGCGGGTTCTTTAAGTTCTTTTGCAATAGCAAGTGCTGCCTCTAAAGCCCTTCCTGAATTGGAAGAAAAATCAATTGGCACCAAAATTTTCCTCAAGCTCGGTTTGGAAAACTCCGGAATAACTAGCGTATTACATTCTGCTTTTCGCACCAAATTGCGTGCTAAAATGCCGTGCTCCACAGCCCCGCTCAGCTGCCCGATTACAATAAGATCGGCATCCATTTCTTCGGCATCCTTAAGGAGCTCTTCCAGGGGGTCGCCTTGCCGGACATCAAAATTCACCTGCGATTTTTTAATTCTGTGCTTGATTTTCGTGCGAAGCTGCTCGATGACTTCAGTATTCAATTCGTAATTGCTTGTAAGCGATGTCCCTTCTTCTTTCAAAATATCGTAAAAATTATCTAAGGCTGGGAGTACATGCAAAAAATAAGCAGCCTTGATGGGTATTTCTGTGGTCAAAAACTCAAGATAATGGAGAATCGTATCATCCGTTGCGCCCAACTCAATGGCTACCAGCGCTTGTTCTGCATTGAAAGGAGAAGTCATCGTTTTCATATCAACATCTATTTGGTTAAGTTGTAGCGTTTTCATAGGCTCTGTTTTTAAATTTCTTTTCAAATTTAATCGCCCAGAAAGGGTTCTTCACTGACGGTTTTCACCCTTTGTATATGATTTTCATCAGTTTATCTGTCTTCATACCATTGATCATCGGAAAAAGAATCCTTTTCTTGATTTTTGGTGCGCAACACAAGGACTACTTGGAGCAATAAAAGCAGCGGCAATGCAATCGTACTAAAAATAATCATCTCGTGCGCTGGAAACAAAAACAGTACTACAACAAGTAAAACCAACATTACAAATATCCATGCGCTTGCAGTATGACGGTGCATATTGTTTTTTTTTGCAGAAAAAATAAACGGGATTTGGCAAAGACACAATGAGATAAATCAATCGTATCGCAAGCATTATTTTTCCCTTAGTTTGTTTTTAAAACTAAGCCCGCTTACCTTTGTTTTCAATTTGAAAATCAAGTTTGTCGTGTAAATAACTTGAAACGTCAAACCTCCAAACATTTTTTATGAGAATCGCCATCGCGCAATTGAACCTTCACATCGGTGATTTCGAGGGCAACCTCGCCAAAATGCTCTCCGCAGTCGAAAATGCTAAATCGCAAAACGCTGATTTGGTGTGCTTTACAGAGCTTGCAGTCTGTGGCTACCCCGCCCGCGACTTTTTGGAGTTCAATGATTTTATTAAAAAATGTGAGGCTTCGATTGACAAACTGGCACAAGCGGCTCAAGGTATCGCCATTATTGTTGGTTCACCGACACGCAATCCGATGAAAGATGGCAAGGATTTGTACAATTCGGCTTATTTTTTGGAGGATGGTAAAGTCAAGCAGGTGCAGCATAAGGCGCTATTGCCAACATACGATATTTTTGACGAATACCGATACTTTGAACCGGCGACTGAGTTCAAAACTATTGAATTCAAAGGCAAGCGCATCGCGTTGACCATTTGCGAGGACATCTGGAATTTGGGCAATGAAAATCCCTTGTACACGATCGTGCCCATGGACAAGTTGATGATGCAACAGCCTGATTTGATGATTAATATTTCTGCTTCGCCCTTTGCGTATGACCATGCGGAAGAGCGCCTGCATGTGATCCGTGCCAATGTGGCACGCTACAAGATCCCTATGTTTTATGCCAATCAGGTCGGGGCTTACACAGAGATTATCTTTGATGGTGGTTCGTTGGTGCTGTCGCCCAATGGGAAGGTTTTTGATGAATTGCCTTATTTTGAAGATTGTATCCGGGTGTATGAATTGGACGAAGTCGCTGCTGGAAATCAAGAAATTGCGCAACCGAGAGAAAAATACAAACTCATCCACGATGCGCTCGTGATGGGCATTCGGGATTATTTTTATAAAAGTGGCTTGAAGACAGCGATTCTGGGCTTGTCGGGCGGGATTGACTCAGCGGTAACGGCGGTGCTGGCCGCGCGGGCGCTGGGGCAGGACAATGTGCGTGTAGTGTTGATGCCTTCACAATTCTCTTCCGACCACTCAGTGAATGATGCGCGTGCATTAGCTAAAAATTTGGGCACTCAATATGATATTGTGCCGATTCAAGGGATTTATGAGACTTATATTGAAGCTTTAAAACCCCATTTCTTTGGCTTGCCTTTTAATATTACAGAAGAAAATCTCCAGTCGCGTATCCGCGGCATGATTGTGATGGGTTTTTCTAATAAATTTGGCAATATCTTACTGAATACCAGCAACAAAAGTGAAATGGCGGTCGGTTACGGCACGTTGTACGGCGATATGTGTGGCGGCTTGTCCGTGCTCGGCGATGTATATAAAACCGAGGTGTATGAATTGGCAAAATACATCAATAAAGACGGCGTCATTATTCCTGAAAATACAATCGTGAAGCCCCCTTCTGCTGAGTTACGACCTAATCAAAAAGATAGCGACAGCTTGCCAGAATACGATATCCTCGACCCGATTTTGTATCAATACATCGAAAAGCGCCAAGGTCCACAAGAGTTGATTGCCATGGGTTTCGATGAAGCTTTAGTACGGCGCATACTTCGCCTGGTGAATATCAATGAATTCAAGCGCCATCAGGTCGCGCCGGTACTGCGTGTGTCCAGCAAAGCCTTTGGTGTCGGGCGCAGGATGCCGATTGTGGGGAAGTATTTGGCGTGAAAAAATGCTTGGAGGGAAATCCATCTTCCTCCCAGGCATTTTTGAAAAAGTTCTTTTATTGCATCAATTACCTCCCAGGATCAAGGGTAGCCCATCGCTATTGCTCCCTACAATGATGATTTTTGAATTTGGCGAATTTGCCAGTTGTAAGGTTGCTTCTATACCTTTATCTTTCAATATTTTGTCGCTAAGGCTGGCACTGAGAATTTGATTTGCTTTTGCTTTTGCTTCTGCTTCAATGATTCGACGTTCAGCTTCCTTTCGTTCTTGCGCCAGAATGTATTCATATTTTAGCGCCTGTTGCTCTGCCTGGATTTTTTCTTCAATAGCCATTTTGACTTTATCTGGCAAGGCAATATTTCGAATCAATGTAGCGCGCAAGTCCACATAGTTGTTGCCCAGTACTGTCTGTAAGTCCTTATGAATAGCCTGCTGCACCTCTTCACGCTTGCTGGAGTATAATTCCTCGGGCTGATAACGCCCAATAATTTTTCTAACCGAAGAACGAACTTCCGAGCGAACCAAATTATTGGCATAATCCTTTCCGAACTTTTCGTGCAAATCCCCAATCTTATTGTGCTGCGGATTGAAGCGTACTGTGATGTCCACTTGTATATTCAAACCGTTATTGGAAAGTACCTCCATGGGTTCCTCCATTTGTTGTTCTCGTACATCATAGACATACATCGTGTTCCAGGGCGCTATCATGTGAAAACCAGGCTGATAGACTTTCCCTTTTTCCAAGCCGCCACTGAATCGTTTGAACAGCACGCCGCGCTCACCAGCATCAATTGTCAGGAAGGTAGCATTAGAAAAAATCAAAATGATGATCAGCGCAATAAAAATTAAAACACCGGTGGTAATCAGTTTACCTTGTTTCATTGTCGTTTATATTAAATTTTATATGATTCGAAAATAAAAAAGTGATTTGAGTTGCTTCTTTATTTTGCTCTATCCAAAAACACCTTTTATTTTTCGCTAAATTTAGCAATAGATCACCGAAATGTCCAATTTTTTCGACTATCCGATATTTTTACAAAAGCTTTTGTAGGATTTCTACACCTCCGGCGCAAACAAGTAAAACGAAATTCAATGTTAAGAAGTGAAGGCTAACAGGGCGATTAGATGATACCAAAATTTGAGTTGAGAAGGCATAAATAAGGCATGTGCTGATTTTTTCTATTCTGACAATTATCGCGACAAGTAGTGCTAATTGGAATGCCGATACATTATTTTCAAAGACAAAGCACAGCAGTGCCAGGAGGCAGCAATATATCAGTCGTTTTCAGGTTTTTATATTTTAAAGTTTAAGGAAAAATCATCGGACGATAGCGCATCGCCCGATGAGGGTCGGGTTATTCTTCTTTACCGCCGGTATTGATCGAAAAGTTGCAATCCTCACAAAAGTCTTTGCCCCATAATTCTTTGTAGATCGTGCGATATTTTTTTGCTATGGTATCCGAAACTTTTACTCCATTCACGGTCATCTCTTTGCCGTTCAATGTTAGATGAAAGCGCGCACCACTTTTGATGAAGCGATCATTGATAAGCTCTTGCTCGAATCGAGTTCTTACTTCTCTATTTCTTTTTTCCCAAGCCAATCGTTCTTCTTCAAATTTTTGACGCTCCAGCGCAAACCGTTCCATTTCTCGTTTGTGTGTTGTTGTTGTGTTTTCTCTGTGTTCTTCCCTGAGGCGCATTTCCTCGTTTCGTAGCCTTGCCAATTCTTCTTTGAGTATTTTTGTATGTGATGCTATTTCCCCATTCTGCTCTTGGAGAAGCCGTTCGCTCAAAGCGTTTAATTCCTTTTCTTGCAATTCGATCAACCTCTGATGATTCGCCAAGTTGTTATTCATAGATTCTTCCAGGAATTGCAATTCTTGCAATTGTCGCTCTGCATCTGCTTGCCATTCCCAGTTGCCTGCTGGCGGTGCCGATGGGACGGGCGGAGCGCTTGGTATCCCAGGCATTGGAGGCATGGGCACAGGTGGTGGTGGCGGTGGCGGAGGCACATTTTCCATAATCTCTTCTACCAACGGCTCATAGTCTTTATAAGCTGTTTGTGCAATTTCTTTTCCATCAATTTTCAGGTAAGTGATTTTTCCATTTTTCACGGTCGTTTTTACATCTTGTCCATTGTAGCGCCCGGTGAAATTCATCGTGCCTTTTTGCGGCAAGGTATCTTCAATTACTGCCAAATCAGGCGCTTCAACTACACTTAATTTGTCATAGTCGGGCTGGGTAGCGCTTACCGTTAGCCCCAAAAGCACTGCCAAGAGCAAGCCAGTCGCGGTGATTTTCTCGATCATGTCGGATTGATTTTGTGATTGATTTAAAATGCGTCGAATGCGATTTAAAAATTGTCCTTTTCTTTTGCCAAAAGCCATCGCCAGGTTTGGCGTAGCTTGGTTCATTTCCTGAATGGCAACCAAGGCTTTGGCGTAGGTCAGTTTATTTTTGCAAAGTTGAATAGCTACGTCGTCGCAGCAGTTTTCGCGCTCGGTGCGGATATTCGCAGAAATCCACCAAACGGCGGGATTGAAATAAAACAGCGCTTCAATGACCGATTGAACGACATTCAAAATATAGTCGTTGCGAGCGATATGGGCAAGTTCATGCGCCAGGATGGCCTCTACCTGTTCTACTGTGAGTCCGTTGACTGCGCCCACCGGCATCAAAATGATGGGTTTGAAGTGCCCCACAACAATGGGTACTTGCACCAGTGCGGATTCCATCAATTCCACTGTTCGCTTGATTGGAAGTTGCTCAGCAAGATATTCTAACATATCTTCCCAATGACTTTCAAGTGGATACGTATAATTTGTTTTTAAATGATCTAAATAAGCCAGTCCACCTATCAATCGAATCATAAAAAGTGAGAGCCCCAGTAGCCAAACCGATACGATCAATGGCAGATGATCATTAAAATAACTGGTAATGCGCTCAAGTAGGGTCGGTATCACCTGGGTTTCGGCCAAGACTGGTGTAGCATCGGCAGAAGGCGCGAGTGCCAATTGGGTGATTTCAATGACATTCTTATGTCGGGCGAATTGATACAAGTCAAAAAAAGTAAACACCGCGAGTGCCAGCACCACGAGCAAAGCCCCGCAAGTCAAGCGATACCGTAAGTTTGACGAATGGCTTTGCAATGCTAACAGTACGCCTGCCATGATAAATGCTACGCCGACTGCTTGCCACAGCGAGTGTACCACCGTCCACCCCAGCGCATAAACCAGTTCTTTTGATATGATTGAGCTGATGAAATCCATATTACATGTGTGTTGTTATGTGTAGTTGTGTTCAGGTCTTTATTGCTTTACAAATCAAAAGCGCTTGAACACAAACAACAGTAATACTTTATTTTTCTTTTTCCAGTTTTTCAATCAAAGCTTTGATTTCGTCCAATTCTTCGGGTGATACCTGCTGGTTGCCAAGGGCTTGCATGACCAATTTCATTGCCGAACCTCGGAAAGTAGCATCTACAAACTTCTGCAACAATTGCTGCTGGGTATCTTCTTCTTTGGCGGCGGTCGCGTAGATATGTGTACGCGTGCTGGTATCGCGGATAGCGAGGCCTTTATCCGCCATGATCTGCATGATTTTGAGCGTGGTGGTATAACCCACCGCCTCACGATTATTGGCGAGGCGCGCTTCGTTCAATTTTTCATGCACAAACCGCACCGATGAAGGCCCGTGCGCCCAAAGAACTTGCAAAATTTCGAGTTCCGCCTCGGTTGGTTTTAATGGTTGATTCATATCTAACCTTTGCTATTGAGTAATACGACTTTTTTCGTAGTACAAAGATGTACGACTTTTTTCGTAATGTCAAGATTTGAAATACGATTTTTTTCGTAATTCTCTAAAATAAAAATTCTTCCTCCAAAGACCTACTTTTAGGCGCGTAGCTGCATTTTAGGGCTGGATTAAAGTATTTCTACAATTAAAAAAATGCCTAACTTTAAGTTTTCAAAAAAGACACATCCTATGAAATGGCTATTGCAAAATGTATCACTGATTCTTTTTTTGGGATTAATCTCTTGCGGCCAAGGCGGCAGTTCCCAGCAAACAACGGCTGAACAATCGGCAGACTCCACAGCAACCAATACGGAACGCGCAGCGCTACCAAGCCAACATAATTGTACCTTACAGGGCAAAGTTCTGGAAGGAAACCAGCTTTGGATTCGAGAAAAACAGCTATTGGTAGCCATCGTAGCGGACTCCAGCACTTACGACCAGGATTTGGATACGGATAGCCACCGCATTTTGGAGGTGTACGACACCAAAAACTGCACGCTGGTGGAGCGTAAAGTACTGCCTATCAACGTCAGTGCAGATTATCCCTATTATCTCTCGGAAATCACTTACAATAAAACTTACCAGATGGTAGGCATCCGGGGCTTTAGCAGCATCTATTGCTATGATATAGAAAGCCGCCAATTGACACCAGCTATGAAACCCAAATTTTTGAGCGAACGATACGGAGAAGATGCGCAATCGGGTATGATTCAACGCCTTGAGGTATGGGAAGATTATTTAATCGGCTATGCGCAGAGTTATGGCACCTTCGCTTTTGATATGAAAAATAAGCAAAATCCTCAAGTGGTATTGCCCTTTGCGGAGCACAAAGCGTCCGAAACGCAATTCCATGCCATGTTTCTTATGCCAATGGCGCAAGGAAAATACCAGGCAATTATTCCGATTTATAATGCAGATTCAGATTCCTTTTCCGTGAATCCTATTTTTGCTCAACCAATGGAATTAAATACCGAAATCAGCAGATCCGCTAGGAATAATCGTTTTATTGTATTGAGAGAAAAAGACAACAACGATGCCGTAGCGATTGATCTTCAGGCACATACCCGCGTAATGTTGCCAGCTGATATTGTATCCAAACCGACCCAAGAGGTGCTGAAATGGATGCGTTCTAATCCCCAATAAGGCACAAGGTGGAATAAAAGACTGAAATACAAGATATGATACAATTACTAAAACAGGTAATTATTATTCTTGGCTTTTCAACACTCTTGCTTTTGTGTGTAATATATCCCTTTTTGCCCGGCGAATACGACCGACTCGCCACGCCACTGTCTGCCACCATACAAGCAGCCGAAGCAATTGGTTTATTGCTAACAATCACAGGCATAATTTGGCTAATATTTCCAAAACGGCAACATTTATTTTTAAAAACAACGTTATTTGTCGGTAGTCTTTCTATTGCAATACTTAGTTTTTTAGCCTTTCTGATGGGAGGAAAAATATTTGGCATCGGTATCCTTGCCTTGTGGTTGCCCATGTTTTTTCGAATACAAAACCTGCTGAATAAAGCATCGCTTGAATATCATAACAGCCCCCGACCTCTGCCATTTTATCTTATTTTGCCGCCTGTTATTATATTATTATTTCAAATTGCATTAGCAAAACCAATAACTCGATGGAGCCGCGACAGGAGCATCCAAAATGCAAGTGAATTTATAAGCCATATTGAAAGTTTTAAAACGAAGTACGGCTACTATCCTAAGGCATTACAAGCCATGTACAAGGACTATTTCCCGCAAACGATTGGAGTTGAAAAATACCATTACCTACCTTTTGGCGACTCCTACAATTTGTCGTTTGAGCAGCCCCGATTTTTATTTGATGGCATTGGTACTAAGGAGTGGGTCGTTTATAACCCAACAGATGAACACCGCGTGTACAGTCATACTTCCTGGTTTTTATTGCTATCGCCGGAAGAATCCGCGCGAAGCCAAGGTTGGTACGCATCTGGCGAAACGGGACAGAAGCACTGGAAATATTTTTTATTTGATTGATGAAAGAATAATGCATTTAACTTATCCTAAGACGCTCTTAATAGCCATTTTACAATCATTGACTTCGTACTATTGACCGAGTACTGAAAACCAAATAGCGCACTGGTTTACAACTATTTAATTTTTCATAAGCACTTGTTCTAATTTAAACAAGGTTTATTTTTTAAATAAAATGCTGATTTACTGCTATTTATAATTTTATTGACATATCGACAAATCAGCACATCAGCTTATTTACACTTTCTCATTTCAAATTTAGCATAAGTCTTATTCTCATCAAAAAAAGCAGCCTCAACATTGAAACAATGCCAGGCTGCTACAAAAACCAACTTCAAAAAGGGGTCTAGCGTAGTTCTTAAGTCTCGTGGAATTATGAATCACTATTTGCCCGATACCAGACAATTAACTTTGACTCTGATTTTACATCAAAGTCACTCAGATAAATTATATTTTTTAGAGGCTTTAGATAAAAAACCGATTCTACATGCTGGCACTTAATACAACCATTATTAATCGTATTGCCTACACAACACAATAGAGTAGCTGCTATTTCCGGAGTGAATTGCAAGACCTAATGTTTAATCGGTTTTGGGAAGGTATATTAAAATAAGGGTGGGAGTTGCCTCCTCATAGTATTATTTTGTTACCACTTCTAATTAAAGAAGTATTTTTCCTCACTGCAAAAATAATCCATTTTTAGCAAAAGGCAATAGGTAGCATATACATTTTCTTTTTTCATAACTATTTAATTCCGCTGCTACTCCTGCAAATGTTGAGCTGCGGCATCCAATGATTCATAGAATGCTTCTCCGTATTTTCGTATCAGCGCGGCTTTTACAAATTGGTAGAGGGGCATTTTATGTTTTTTTCCATGGGCACAGGCAGCCGAGCAGATGCTCCATCGTTCATAATTGAGCATTTCCAACTGAAGCTCGGTTTTGGGTACTACCCGGATAGGGTATAAATGACAGGAAATCGGCTTTTGAAAATCAATTGCCCCAGCTTTATAGGCGCGCTCGATGCCACATTGGGCAATTCCCTGCTCGTCGCGGCTCATATAGGCACAAGGGCCCCCATTGACTAAAGGTGTGCCAAATCCCTGGGCATCATCAAAATAAGTGTAAGCGCCTTGTTTTTCAATAGCCGCGATACCTTCCTGGCTCAAGAAGGGCTTTACCAAAGGCAATATACTATCGAGAACAGGCAGCTCCATTTCTTCTAAGGGCGCGCCGTAATCTCCCTCCCAGCAACACGCACCTTTGCAGGCATTCAAATTGCAAAGAAATTCTTGTGAAACCACCTCATCACTGACCAGAATGTCCTGGATAAACAACATACCTGAGTTATTTTTGTAAAAAAAGAGCAAATGCAATTTCCAAAAGATACAAAACCCAGTAAAAGTTGTATTTTAGCGAGGTTTTGAGAACAAAATTTCAAGCACATGAAAAAACAGTTTTTCTTCCTCAGCGTATGTTTACTACTGAGTGCAACTGCCTGGTCACAGACAAAGACAAAGGTAAGCAAGTCTGCTGTACAAAAAGCGACAAATGAAGTTGTTTCTCTCTATAAAATGGATGCGCCGCAAGCAAAAGAAGTGTATCAAATCCAGGAGGTACGCCTCCACAATTTACAAGCGATTGAATACCTCAGACAGGAAGATTATGCCCTTTTCCTGCGCAAGCGCGCTGCCATCCGCATTGGTGCTGAGCATGCCATTAAAAACATACTGACCCAAGAGCAGCTTGAAATTTTTAATGCTCAAAAAGCTGAAAAACAAAAGCTTGAGACGGAGAAAATGCGTGCTCTCAAAATCCAGGGTGCCTCGAAGGAAGCCATTCAACTTGCTTTGTTGGAAATAGAATAATTTGGCAAACAAGACCAAATTAAATATTGTTATCACTTTGTCGAAAAGGAAAAAGCTTTTCAACGTATTGAATCATCAATCGAAAACTTTCAATAACTACAACTAAATGGATCCCCTGAAACAGAAATTCTTTGAGAAAGCTGCCGCTTTGAAAGAGCAGGTAAAAACGATGCTAAAGGAACATGGCGAAACGGTAGTTGGTGAAGTGACCCTCAGCCAGGTTTATGGCGGTGCGCGCGATATTAAAATGATGGTTTGGGAAACCTCCGAACTGGATGCGCAGGAAGGCATTCGATTTAGAGGCTACTCGATTCCAGAATTGAAAAAACTATTGCCAAAAGGAGACAAAGAACCCCGCCCAGAGGGCTTGTTCTGGCTGATGCTCACAGATGAAATCCCCACAGCAGAGGAAGTCAACTGGCTAACAGAAGAATGGAAAAAGCGCAGTGCTGTGCCTGCTTATGTTTTTGCGGTGCTGGATACTTTGCCTGCCGATACCCACCCCATGACACAGTTTTCTGTGGCTATCAATACCCTGCAAACAGAGAGCATTTTTGCAAAGCAGTACGCCGAAGGAATGTCAAAAGCTGATCACTGGGATGCCACCTACGAGGATTCTATGAATCTGATAGCCCGTTTGCCGAGGGTGGCTGCCTACATCTACCGTCGTACTTTCCACAAGGAAAATCATATCCAACCCAATTCCAATGAAGATTGGTCTGGCAATTTTGCGCATATGCTGGGTTTTGATAATGCTGATTTCAAAAACCTCATGCGCCTTTATCTTACCATCCATGCTGATCATGAGGGCGGCAATGCTTCTGCTCATACAGTACACTTAGTAGGTTCTACCTTGAGTGACCCCTATCTCTCTTTCGCCGCTGGTATGAATGCCTTGGCAGGTCCATTGCATGGGCTGGCGAACCAGGAGGTGATCAACTGGATTTTTGAAATGGTAGAAAAACTGGGTACAACCAAACCTTCCAAAGACCAAATTGCGGAATATGTGAAATCAACGCTGGCAGCCGGGCAAGTCGTACCGGGCTACGGACATGCGGTATTGCGCCGCCCCGATCCTCGATTTATGGCACAAAAGGAATTTGCGGAACAATATATTCAAGATGATGACTATGTGCGGATTGTATGGAATGTGTTTGAGGTGGTGCCCCCGATTTTGAATAGCCTCGGCAAAGTGAAAAACCCCTGGCCCAACGTAGATGCCCATTCAGGTGCTTTATTGGTACACTATGGTTTGACAGAAGCAAATTTTTATACGGTTTTGTTTGGGGTATCTCGCGCCTTGGGCGTATTGGCAGCTACCTGCTGGCTTCGCGCCATGGGGATGCCGCTGGAAAGACCCAAGTCAGTCACAACGGATTGGGCAACACAGTTTTTGGCTGCGCAAAAACAAGCCGTTGGATTGAATTAAGGATGCACCTACCCCTCTGTCCACTATTTGTAAATTTATCTTCATCCTACTAAAACTGTAGCGGTCATTTCGGTCTCCGCAGTTTTATTTTTTTGAAAAAAAAAGCTTGGTTTATTCTACTCATCTGGCAAATCCCTTATTTTTGAGCGCGAATTTTCATCAACAAAGTTTATTCAATCAATCATTCAACAAAATAGTGTATGAATATTCCATCCAGTTTGAAATATACCGAAGAGCACGAATGGATCCGAATAGAAGCTGATGGCAGCACGGCTTATGTAGGCATTACCGACTTTGCGCAAGGGGAATTGGGAGAGCTGGTGTATATAGAAGTAGAAACAGTGGGTGAAGAATTGGAAAAGGGAGAAGTATTTGGTACGGTAGAAGCCGTGAAAACCACCGCTGAACTATTTATGCCGGTATCAGGAAAAGTGCTGGAGTTTAATCCCGGATTGAGTGAGTCCGGTGGCGATAACCCTGCTTTGATCAATAATGATCCTTATGGCGATGGCTGGATTGTAAAAATTCAACTGAATAATCCTTCGGAAGTGGATGAGTTGATGAGTGCGGAGTCCTATCAGGCGATGATTAGCTAAATTTGAAAAATACGGGAAGGATGTGAAATAATTTTTTAAAAAAAAATAATATTTTCATCCACCAAAAATAAACCGGCTTGCATCTTCCTTTCAGAAAAGAAACTTTGATAAGATTTGCACCGGCTATTATCTGGGCAGTAGTTATTTTCGCACTTTCCATTTCGGCGGGTGTGCAAATACCAAAAGCACTGGCAAAACTCGGAACGCCCGATAAGGTAGCACATGCAGCAGCATATTTTGTATTAGCACTACTGTGGATTCAAGCTTTTTATACAAGCCAACAATCCTTTCTGAAATCAGTAATCTGGGGCGTAGGGGTGAGTATATCGTTCGGAATTTTGATGGAAATCATCCAGTTTTGTTTTTTTCCGCACCGATATTTTGAATTTCTTGATATTGTTGCTAATATTATCGGTTCGTTATTAGGCGTATTAGTCTTCTATTTTTTAATAAAGTAAAAAACTTGTCAGTATGGTAGATATTTCCGTAGGGGCAGGCGCACTGGGAGCAGCTTTTCTGGGTACAATAGTTGTCGTGTTGGCAATTATCTTCATCATGAAGCAGGTTTACAAGAAAAGAGGCCAAGGTGAACTGTCTGAAAAGTACCGTGACAAGTCAGGTGACTCTGATTTAAGAGTGAGAAACAAGTACCCAGAAGTAGATGTGTTCAATTTGAGTGGCACATTTTTGCGGCTGGGTATGGTACTCGCACTTGGCTTGATCGTACTGGCGTTTGGTTGGACTCAATACGAGAAGAAGGTGCTCATTCCCGAAGATGCTTTGGTGTATGACGAAGACATCGAGATTGAACCTCCTCGTACTGCCGAACCACCGCCACCACCACCGCCACCACCACCACCTGTGATAGAGGAGGTGCCTGATGAATTAATTACAGAAGAAGAAGAGGTGGAATTTGTGGATCAGAGTGTGGAAGAAGAGACTGTCATAGCTCCCGCACCTGTGAAAAAAGATGCACCAC
>CAZGJN010000049.1:0-26129 GCA_964526645.1 uncultured Saprospiraceae bacterium | reverse complement strand
GTGGTAGTTTTACATCCGAATCATGCCCCATCCAGCCGTGCCAATCGCTGCGGCAAATGCCGGTCGCTTTTACCTCAATCACCACCCCATCGTCAGCGGGGGTAGGATCAGGGAGGGTCTCAATGAGGATGGGTGCTTGAAATGATTCAAAATAGGCAGCTTGCATCTTTGACTGAGTTTGCAGCCAAAGGTAGCATACAAACCAGACTTTTTATACCAATTCCTGCTCCTGAACTGGCAAAACAGACTCCTTTTCATCCACTACAATTGTGCCAGAAAGCCGGTCGTGCCAGCCGTTGGGCTTGTCTCCCAGAAAAGAGAAAGGCTCAAAAGGAATCATTCTTGCAAAACTGCGGCCAATGAGCTGATTGAAGGTTGGTTTATCGCCAGCGAGTGTGACGACACGGGTATTGGTCACAAATTTACCTATTGATTTGCCATTAAAACTGTATTCCATCAAAATGTAATAGAAGGGCGTAGTGACTAAATTAAAACCAAAAACAGCTTTATAGCCTTCAAAAAAAGAAGGGGCATTGATGGCTGCCAGCCCTTCAAAAATATTTGTGAAGACCGTTTGTAGCAAGCCAATCGCAACCGCGTCTATCAGATAATTGAGTAAGCGCTTCCCTTTGTTGGCCTCTGCCGGTGTAAAGCTTGTGCCAGATGACACTGTTTCATCAAAAATAGGCGTTTCCATGTTCAAAATGATTTGTTGCAAATTAAACCAATTCGCAACCACTTGCAGGCATATTCTGCCATCGGTTCGGACATCCAGATAAAAAGCAGGATATTTTAGACGAAGCGACCAAAAAGAGCGTCATTTCAATCTCCGATGTGGCATAATCGTTTGAATAACAGGTAATAATTGCTCGACGTGCTTGGAGGTACTCAATTTATCCTTGATGACTAATAATTCTAAGAAAAAGCGGCGTTTGTCAAACAGATTAACATAAGAATCATTGACATAAAACATCAAATCGTCCATCGGAGCGCATTCCAGCAGGTGAAAAGCCTCATCCATCACATCATAAATCACGATAAAATACTCAGAAGCCTTTTCCTGCGGATGACACAGCAGGAAAGTAGGGAAATCAAAGTAATCCGTTTGCCAGAAAGCAAAAAGATTGGCTTCAAAAAGAGGATAGAACAAGCGGCGCGTGGTTAGCCCTGCTTTTTTGAGTGTTTCCTGGAGTTCGTCTAATTTTCGGATCATTTTGTTTAAAGGCACTTCCGCCTGCAGCAGGCTGGCGAAAGGCATCCATGTTCGATTAGAAAGGTTTAAATAATCTACTGGTCCAATACGAAGTTTGTAATCAAAACGAGGATACCCGGGCACCACATATCCTGGGTAGAAATAGTCCATTTTTCGGTCTTTGCAAAAAATAATTTCCATCAGTAAGGTATAAAATCCCAGGCTATAGCGGCTATAATCAGGATGGTAAATGCCCATAATACTGGCTGCACTGCTTTTGCCCAAATCAAAAAAACTGACGGCTACCAGTTCGTCTCCATCGTACACATTTACTTCCCAGGTATTGTAAACACTGGATTCCTCACCATCCATCAATGAATCTTTTAGGCTGGGTGCCAGCGTACCCGGAAATTCATGTTTGTAAAGTAAGTAAAGTTCTTCTTTTTCTTTTGTAAGGGAAAAAGGGGAAAAAACGGTTTTGAAGGTATCGTTATTGCGGCGAATAAGCTTCCGGAGTTTTTTACTAAAATCATACCCCTGCAAAGTCAGGCGTATCCAGATAGCAGAGTAAAATTGCTCGCCAAAACAGAGAAAATGAGTAGTGAAAATACTTTGTCCCATACGATACCAACCCTGGGCAAGGTAAATATCCAGTTCTTCGGGGAGTAATTCTTCTGGGTAATGTTTTTCTGCAAACATATCAGGCGTTCCGTAAAAATATATTTGCGCTCAAGATAATAGAAAAATGGGAAATGTAAGGTGCAGCAGCCTTTCTCTAATGTTAAAATGACAATTTCTGTCAAAGCGTTGCATCAATCATTTAAACCCTCAAAAAGCCACTCTGCCAACAGCTGCCTGTTTTTGGGTAATACAATGCGCTGCTGGTCACTGTAGTTTCTGATATTTGCCAGCTCTACAAAAACCGCTCTGGGCTTGCATTCGCGGAGCATGTGCAGGTCTCTGGTTTCAACCGATCCCTGGTATCCCCTACCCTGCTGGTACTGCTGATACTTTTGTTTGAAAACCTTTTGGAGTTTTTCTGCCAATTTTTTTCCTGCCTCGCTATCCGCGTGGTGGTAGAAAAAAGCGTCAATCCGTTCGCCTTTGCTACGCGAATCTACATGGATTTCAATGGCAGTTTGCTTTGCTACACCTTGCAGACGGTGTTTTTCGTACAATTCATTAATCAAATCAGAACGCTGAAATAGCCTTGCTTTTTGGTTAAAAGGCAACTTCGTTCCACCCCAGACAGTCTCATCTGTGTCGCAAGGTAGGTACTCATCCTGGCGGATACCATCGTCATCCCGAATCACCATGTACGCTGTAGCCCCATGCGATACCAAAAGGCGGCACAGCCGAAGGGCTACATCATAGGCATATTCGTCTTCGCAAAGATTTTTTTTCCAGCGTTTGCCGATGGCTCCGGGATCAGGCCCGCCATGCCCGCTTGATATGAAAAAAACAGATCCTTTTAGTTTATTGCTGACCAAAGGCGTATGCGCAAAGGCTTCCCCAAAAATAGGAAATGTGCGTTCTCCGGTTTTTGCTTCGGGTTCGGCGCTCACCGGCGCAGGAATATCCAAGTCGGGTTGTGGGCAATTCAGCTCGTGGTAAGGCACCCACAGTAGTTTGCTCTCCTTGTAAGACTGCGGGCGAAGCTGCATTTCCAACATTTTTTCGTTGTACTGCTGGATTCTTACTGCTTTATCCCAGTCGTCAATCCCAACGCTGGAGCGAATCGTTTTTCCATCAAAGCTATAAATCAGCACCGGCACAAAATATTCCTTGCCCGCCGAAAGCGAAGCGTTGCGCTTTATTTTATTCAGTTTGTAAAACTGATCAAAATTGCAGGAGTATTTTTCCAATTGATAACGGCGCAGCATGGATATAATACCATCACCCGGCAAGGCAGCTACTTTATGGAATTTAGGGGTATCTTTTCCTAAAAGCGGAAGAGAAAGGACGATTCCCAACAGCAAAATCGAAAACCTCTGCATTTTTTCTATTTTTCACGCTATTTGCAAAGTTAAGGATTCTCTTGCCAGACTTCAAAGGCTTGTTAAATTTTTGAAGCTTTTCATTCTTAATCCTCAGTTAACACTGGTTTTAACTATTTTTAGTTTCTTCACAGCCAATCTGGCAAAGTATTTTCTTTTACGATCTTTCTTCAAAACTATACTTATGAAAAACCTGCTTTTATCCACTTTTCTTTGTTGTATTGGCTGGTTGGCAACCGGACAAAACGACCTTCGGCTTCCTGCAATGAACAGCGAAGCCAAGCCCTGGAGCAAACTGCCCCTCAACAATGATCCCGACAAATTTCAATTCGCAATTGTGACCGACCGCACCGGCGGGCATCGCCCTGGGGTGTTTGAATATGGCGTAAGTCGGCTAAACCTCTTGCAACCAGAATTTGTGCTCAGTGTGGGTGATTTGATTGAAGGTTATACCGAAGATACACTCGAACTAAATCGCCAATGGGCAGAATTCAATGGTTTTATCAATCAGTTGGAAATGCCTTTTTTTTATGTGACAGGTAATCACGACTATACCAACCCCGTCATGGTGGATTTGTGGCGCAAACAATTCGGCGTGGACTATTACCATTTTGTGTACAAAAATGTTTTGTTTCTTTGCCTCAACTCGGAAGATGGCGCTACGGCGCTTAAAAATCCGGACTTTGGGGAGGCGCAAGTCGCTTTTGTCAAAAAAGTATTGGATGACAATCCGAATGTCCGTTGGACGCTGGTGTTTATGCACCAACCCCTCTGGCTAACTGCTACTGCCAAAAACTGGCAACGCGTAGAAGAGATGTTATCCGCTCGCAAACACTCGGTTTTCACGGGGCACTTGCACCAATACGCTCTGCACGACCGCAATCGAACGGATTATTTTGTATTGGCTACTACAGGTGGTGGCAGCCGCTTGCGTGGCAAAAAGCGCGGTGAATTCGACCACATCATGTGGGTGACTATGACCGATAAGGGACCTTACTATGCCAATATTTTATTAGATGGAATCGAAGACAAATCGGTGATGACGGCAGCGAATCTATCTCAATTGAGCAAATTAGACGATAATCCGCCTGTGAAAATCTTTCCGGTCTTTTATGACTCAGAATTGGCATCAACCTTGCCGCTCAAGCTTTCCATCAGTAATAACAATCAGGTAGCGCAAAAAATCAACATTACTTTTGAAGATAATCCTGCCCTGCTACCCGAGCAAAAAACAATCGAAAAAACGCTCCAGGCTGGGCAGCAAGAGGAAATGACCGTGAGCGTAAAAGTCACAGACAAGGTCAATTTTAAGCCGCTAGTGGCAAACATTTTTCTACAATCCGAAACCTATGAATGGGATTCTAAAATAAGTGTCTCACCCAACCAAAAATATACCCTCAGCAAAGCCAAAAAGGCATTGACTGTGGATGGCGATCTAAAAGACTGGGGTAGGTTGCGTTTTGCGCACACTGGCGAAAAAGGGGATGGTAACTTCCGATTTGATGTGCGCGAAGATGGCAATTTTCTCTATGTGGGCATTGATGTTGAGGACGAAGATTATCAGGCGGGTTTCGGGCACTCGCAGCTAAATCAGGACGGTGCCTTTTTTATTTTTGATGCGCGCCCCGTGGAACTGAGCGCATTCAATCAACGCGAAGAAAGTGGGTTATTCAGAGGGGAATGGATGTTTTTGGCTGCCAATCCAAGCGATGATACCTTCGAGTTGGGTTTCAAAGAAATGCTGCCCCCCGGCGTATTGGGCAAAGGCAAAAGAACAGCCACCGGCTATATGGTCGAATACGCTGTTCCAGTGGCACTCTTGAATAAAATGCAAGGCGCAGACTGGAAAAATATCCGCTTGAATGTGACGGTTTTGGATAAGGACAAAGATCAAAAAGAAGCCACGCAATACAATTGGTTACCTGACTGGACGGAAAATGTGCCAGGGTCGGGTACTTTTTTCAGGGAATGAGTATTCTTGTTTGCTAAAAACAAAAAGAACCGAGGCATATCTAACTTCCTCGGTTCTTTTTTGCAACAAACTCCGAAACGTTTGTTACAATTGCTTGATTTCTCAACGCTTAGGGCGGCTCAGCTTGACGAATGAATGCCTTTTCAATACCACCTTGTTCGCTGGTTGTCACTTGCATGTTCATGGGAAAAAGTTTAATTGTTCAAAAAAAAATGGGACTATATAGATTAAAATCAAAGATATATTTTCCAATTCGTTTCGCCAAACGATATTAGGACTTTTAGAAAATTTTAAGAAAAAAATCTTTTTCTTTTATTTCAAATCAATACAAACGACGTATCAGCCTGAAAAACAAATCATTATTAAATCTTACACACTTGAATGACCTTTTCAACATAACTTTGTCTTTCATTTTTATCAAAAGCACTTTTTAACAACACGCTTCAATATGAACTACCGACGCTATGCATGGATTTTGCTCTCGCTATGGGGATGCCAGGCTTCTCCATCTAATCGAACCGAAAGCGCGGCATCATCAGCTGCTTTAAAATCTGTTTTGCCCGGCACGTGGGAAACCGTCAGTTTTCAGGTCACTGTTCAATCTTTTCAAAACAGCGATTCCACTTTTGTATTCGCTATAGGAAAAGACGAGTGGGGAGCGCAACTGGGGATTCAGCCAATTCAAACCGCTTACCATTCGGACAATAAATTTCTTTCTGAATACAAAAATAAAAAGGATAGCCTCGTAAATAGCATGCGGGGCATCTGGAATACCTTTGGCGATACGCTTTTGCTCATCACTCCGGAGGCGACCTATCAGTATATAGTGAAGATCACCGCCGATCAGATAGAACTTCGCGCGATGCTCGATTGGGATGGCGATGGACAAGAAGATGACGAGTACATTGGCATCCAAAAACGGGTGCAACACTAACTTGACTTTTATCTAAAAAACGAATAGATTTGCCCTGCTTTTTTAGCGCGATTGCAGGGATTCCTTTCTGATTGATACAAAACGCCGGGATGTAGCGCAGCTTGGTAGCGCGCGTCGTTCGGGACGACGAGGTCGCTGGTTCGAATCCAGTCATCCCGACTTGATCATGGAAGAATAATCAATAAGATAGGAACAGAATTCCTTTCGCCACCCTAGCTCAGTTGGTAGAGCAACGCATTCGTAATGCGTGGGTCGAGGGTTCGAGTCCCTTGGGTGGCTCAAAAAAGAAGTCACTTTTTGAATTGAAGACCGCTTGCCCGAGTTTTTTCACAAGTCTTTAATGGAATTTCTGTCCACCAAAATTTCTTTCAACTCTTTGAGAAACTTGTATTGGTGAGGAAGCACTTTTTTCACGGCTTCTTTCACGGCCACAAAAGCGCCTTTGTCTATCATTTTGAGCTGCTCTTTGAGCTGCATTGCATCTTGGTAAAGCATCGCTTTGAGCGAAGGAATATCGTGCCAATCACCTTCTACGGCAAGTGCTTCTTCAGTCAAACCATTTTCCTGTTGCACAGGATCGAGTTCAATCATTCGATCTTGTTGTATTTTAGTAGTTTTATCATCCCGCAATTCGCCTTCAGGGATAGACCAGTGAGTGCTATCTTCCGAATCATTCGTCAAAAAAATCTCCAGTCCCCGCTCCCGAAAGCGGTAGATGATCAAGCTGATTTTCTTAGAAAGCATTGGTAGCATCCGCGTCGCCTTTTTGTATCCCAAGTGAAACAGTTTGCCACAGAAAAGGTTCAGGGCACTAAGCGACAAAGATAAGGCAGATTGCTTGGTTTTACATCATGGTTGTCTTACGTTTTTTCTTAGGCGCTGGGGTTTCCTCTTTTTTAGGCTCACCCAAACGAGGTGCTACACCTTTTTTCTCCTCAGAGTGGTCTTCTTCTTTTTTGTTGTAAAACTCGTATCCATCGAGGTGCTGCCTCAACTGTTCCAGCATGTTGTTCAAATTTTCCGAAAACTCTTGGTCGAAAAGCTCATTTGGGAACTCGCCCGGCTCAAAGCCTCGGAATTCCTTCATAAAGAAAGTATCTATTTTAAAATCGCCATCGCCGAAGTTGTCAAAATGGAACTGATAGCTGAAAGCAGTATCGAATGGAAAACTGCCGCTGTCGAAGCGAAATTCTTTTACAAAGGAAGTGTCAAAACGAAAAGCACCGCCATCGAAATTAAAATCTTTGGTGAAAGTGGTATCGAAAAAGTAAAAATTGCCACCAAAATTCTTGCCGAATTGCTCCATCATTTTATTCATTCGCTCCTGCAATTCCTGCATCTGTCGGCGCATTTCGTCTCTTTCGTTTTGCGCAAAGGAGATTTGGAAGGATAATATTGACAAAATAAATATGAAACCTATCTTTTTCATGGTACTGCCTTTTTTATTGTGATAGACCTTTTTTAGGCTAAAAAAGTTGCAGCTCATCAAAAAAATTTTGGCGTTGTGCGAATTTCTTGAACCTTTTCAGTTTTGCGGAATTTCATCTCTTTCGTTTGTTACCTCATTTTTTCGGTACCGACCGCTGCACTAACTCAAGGGTAGCAAGGGCGAGGAACAGTTTTTCCTCTTCTTCGTTCATATCTGGCTTCACAAATTGGAAAGCCCTGGGGCTCAAGGATTGACCTTTAGATAATTCTGTTTTCACTACGCTGGCTACTTCCCTATTATTGACCAATACCGGCGCTACCTCTGCCTGGTTGCGATTGATAGCAGCTAATGCCCGTTTCCGTTCGTCATAGAGCACGCCGTTTTCCAACAACACGCCAGTTAGTTTATTATCAATCAAAATTTGTATTTCTTTGCCTTTCACCCAATAAGCATAGTGATGATGCGCCGTGCGGGCATAAAGCAGTGCATTGATGCCTTTGGAAGAAACATACTTTTTGTAGCTATATGCCAAGATGGGTTCGTTATAGATCGTCGTGAAGATGCCCTTGGCTCGCAGTGTAGCCCGTTTTTTGATGGTTTGATTCAATTGATTTAAAGAAAAAAGCTCCAATTCTTCGCGACCGATGGGCACCAGCGATTCTTTTAGCCAGCCGTCCATTTCCTGCTGCATTTCTTTCAAATCCGCTTTGATTTTGTTATAACCAGGCTGAAACTCAGGCAGGATACGCGTGAGCAACACTGCGCCTACTCCTACTATGGCAAATAATACGAAAGCAAATGAAATCATTACAATCTTATTTTTGTGAAATGCAACAGAAATTTTATTCGTTTCCGCCAGCCTGCATATTCAACTGGATACCGTGTTTTTCGGGTTCGTCAAACTGCAAGCGGCGGGTTGTCAGTGCAATTTTATCTGTATTTGTCAAAATTGTAAAATTTGATTGGATGATAGTGTCCAATTCTTCGACGATCTTTTCCTGTTCTTCCCAATAGGTAACATCCGAGTCACTAATATCGTTTATTAAGTGTTCTTTCATCCGCAGGATTTCAGCTTTAAATAAAGTGCTGTTTGACAGGGCTTCATCCATCTTACCGAGCAAACTGGCATGAATACCCCTACCCAACAAGCTACTTCCGCCGTAATCCCAGGTTTGAATGATCCAAGCCGGAAAAAAATATTCGATGCTATCCTCTGGAAAAATGCGGAGATTCAGGTCAATGAATTGGTTATCCGCTGTTCCATTGGTTTTTATTGCGATCTCCTCCAGGGATTTAAAGTTCCAAAAAAGGAAATAGCCCGTACCTTCAGCCACAAGTTGTGGTACAAAACCAGGGATTGCCTGTTGTAGCCAAAATAAATCAGGTACTTCCTGGGGGTTTTGAATCGTCAGGCGATCCCCCATTACCCGTGTAAGCGTGTCGCGCAATTTAGTGCCAACTTGAAACACACGGGCAAAGTCCTGCTCTGTCTGCATTGCTTTCCACAATTCCCGATAGCTGGCTATTTGTGTTGCGAGCTCCAAGCCAAACATGGATTGCAATCTTTTTTCTATCAGCATATTGGTTAAGGCAGTAGGGCGCTCCGAATCAAAGCTCAGTGCGCCGCCGTACACCCATCCAATGGTGCCAGCGTCAGTGCGCACTTTGAGCCAGGGTTCGTTATGAGGAATTCCATTGAGGGTAATTAGTGTTGTAAAATCGCTTACTTCGCCCTCGTCATACAAAATAGCCCCTCTGGTAAGTTCTTTCAAAACTTTGCCATTTTCACCTGGATCTGCTCGCAGCTGGGTTCGCTCCACATGGACTACAAATTGAACAACTGCGGTCGGCTCTTTTTGGGTGCACCCCAAAACGCTCAAAACCAAGAGCAGCAGCGATAATTTTTGCATAGATGAAAATTTTCCACCAAAAGTATAAAATCAATTAGAGCTTTCGGCTATCCGCGTCAAACAAAAAGACCCATCTCCGCAAAGAGATGAGTCTCAAATTTCATAGTCATGTATAAAAATCTTTATCCCAGGTAGGATTTCAAAGCATTGCGATTGTAGGATTTGCGCAAGCGGCGAATAGCGCGCTCCTTGATTTGGCGAACCCGTTCGCGTGTAAGGTTATACAATTCCCCGATTTCCTCCAGCGTCAGAGGTTTGTAGCCATTCAAGCCGTAGTAGGCGGACAATACCTCCACCTCACGCGGTGCCAGAATGGACAAGCCCTGCTGTACTTCTTCCCGGAGAGATTGTTCCATTAGTTCACTATCGGGGCTCATGTTGTCTTCACTCGAAATCACATCCAGCATAGTTGAATCCCCGTCTTCCCCGCTAATGGGCGCATCCACCGAAACATGGCGGCCGTTGCCTTTCAGCATATTAGAGACCTCTTTAGGAGTCATCTCCAATAATTCCGCCAGTTCCTCGTGAGTAGGTTCGCGTTCAAACTCCTGAACAAAAGAAATAAAAGCTTCATTCACTTTATTGTAAGACCCCACTTTGTTGAGCGGTAGCCGCACAATCCTGGAATGCTCCACAATAGCCTGCAAAATAGACTGTCGGATCCACCAAACCGCATAGGAAATGAATTTGAAGCCTTTAGTTTCATCAAAACGCTTGGCGGCTTTCATTAGACCGACGTTGCCTTCGTTGATCAAATCACTTAGCGAAAGCCCTTGATTTTGATATTGCTTTGCAACCGAAACAACGAAGCGCAGATTGGCTTCTGTCAGTTTAGCCAGCGCCTCCTGATCATCTTGTTTGATACGGCGAGCCAACTCCGCTTCTTCTTCCGGCGTGAGCATGGCTATCTTGCCAATATCATTGAGATACTTGTCCAAAGCCAGACTTTCTCTCGTTGTAATTTTGTTCGTAATCTTTAATTGACGCATATGTCAGGGATTTTTGAGGAATTTTTCCGATTAAATAAACGAAAACCTATGCATTTAAATAGATGATCTTATCAACTTTTTATCGCTTCTGTTATAATTAAACACCTCAATTATGACGAAATATACGCCTTTTTAGTCACAAAAGTTGTGTATAAAAGGTAAAAAAACTTGACTTTTAAAGAAAAAAAACTTAAATGCCTTCGTTTATTATACAAGTCAGGTGGGCAAAAAGTTCCAACGCAAAAAAAATGTCTGGCTTATGGCACTGCCAAAGTCAGACATTTTTGATAATGAAGTTCATATAAAAATTATTTTCGTTTATCTGCTTGATCCCGATCTCGGTTTTTGTCTCCGCTTGCTTTTTCTTCCCGATTGCCGTTTCGCTGAGGTGGTGCCAGCAAGGCTTTCCGAGATAGGCGATATTTGCCCGTTTTAGGATCAATGCCGATTAATTTTACTTTCACATCGTCGCCTTCTTTAAAAACTTCTTCCACATTATCAATTCGAGAATAAGACATCTCAGATACATGCAACAAACCACTCTTCCCGTGAAAATCTACGAACACACCATACGGCATCACAGTTTTGACCTTTGCATTGTAAATATCACCTACGGTGGGCACAAACGTTATTTTGCGAATGCGTTCCAAAGCAGCTTCAATGGCGGCTTTATTGGCGCTGGCGATGTTTACAACCCCTTTATCACCCACTTCTTCGATATTGATGGTAGTGCCAGTTTCTGCCTGGATTTCCTGGATGATCTTGCCGCCAGGACCAATAACCGCGCCGATAAAGCTCTTCTCAATAATAATTTCCACAATTCGAGGTGCATGCGGTTTGTAATCCTCCCGCGGCTGTGCGAGTACTTCACACATTTTGGATAAAATGTGCAAACGCCCTGCCTTTGCTTGATCCAGGGCTTTTTCAAGTAGATCGTAGGGCATGCCTTCTATTTTAATATCCATCTGACAACCCGTGATACCCGTTTCTGTACCTGTTATTTTAAAATCCATATCACCCAGTGCATCCTCATCCCCAAGAATATCGGATAAGATAGCTGTTCGCTTGCCATCGCTGATAAGTCCCATGGCAATACCTGATACAGGCGCTTTAATTTGGACACCACCGTCCATCAAAGCTAAAGAACCTGCACAAACAGTAGCCATAGAGGAAGAACCATTGGATTCTAAAATATCAGACACCACCCGAAGCGTGTAAGGATTACCTTCCGGCAATACCTGCCGGAGGGAACGTGCAGCAAGGTTGGCGTGCCCTATTTCACGGCGACCTGGCGCCCGTAGAGGTTTAGCTTCTCCGACAGAATAAGGCGGGAAATTATAATGCAAGATAAATTTGTCATAATATAATTCTAGTGCATTATCAATCATCAACTCATCGAGCTTGGTTCCAAGGGTCAGCGAAGTGAGGGATTGTGTTTCTCCCCTTGTGAACAGTGCAGAGCCATGCGCAGAAGGCAGATAATCAACCTCACACCAAATCGGGCGAATTTCGTCGAGCTTACGACCATCAAGCCGAACGTTGTCAGAAAGTACCATATCCCGAACAACCTCCTTTTTCAGTTTGTCGAAGTAAAGTTCGAACAGCTTTTTCTTTTCCTCGATGTATTCCTCGCCTTTTTCTTGTTGTAGGGTCTCAAGGATTTCTTTTTTTATATCGCTGAATTGATTTTTACGGCTATTTTTATCGAGAAAACTTTTTGACACAACGTAAAGCTTGTCCCGCCCCAATTCTTCGATTCTTTTTTTCAATTCTTCGTCAGCTTCAGCAGGTGGCACTTCCCTCTTTTTTAGGGCTTTTTCACCTACTTTCTGAGCCAAATCCAATTGCGCCTGTATTTGTACCTTGATCGCTTCATGCGCAACTCGAATGGCTTCCACCATATCTTTTTCCTGGCATTCTTTAGCTTCGCCTTCCACCATCGTCACACTATCCATTGTTGCACCTACTATCATTTGAATATCAGCCTCCTGAAGGGCAGTCCGACTTGGATTAATCACAAATTCGCCATTGATCCGAGCGACGCGCACCTCCGAGATGGGACCTAAAAACGGAATATCAGAAACCGCCAGCGCCGCAGAAGCTGCAAGGGCTACGAAAGCATCAGGCATGGTGTCTTTTTCACCTGAAACCAGATTAATAACAATTTGGGTTTCATTCATATATTCGTCTGGGAAAAGCGGACGAATTGCGCGATCCACCAGGCGAGAGATCAAAACCTCTGCGTCTGAAAGTTTAGATTCTCTTCTAAAAAAATTGCCCGGAATTCTTCCTGCGGCTGCAAATTTCTCTTGGTAATCAACAGAAAGTGGAAAAAAATCTTGCCCTTCTTTTATTTCTCTGGCAGATACAACCGTAGCAATAAGCATGGTATTGCCCATTCTAACTAAAACCGCCCCATCGGCAAGGGTTGCCAGTTTGCCGGTTTCAAGTGTTACTTCGCGGCCATCAGGCAAGTTGAAGGACGTTGAGATTGGAATTTGTTGTCCCATAATAAGTCAGGATAATGCTTTGAATGTAAAAATTAGCTGTTTTAATAAACATTTTGAGCACAAAACGTTCTTTTGCTTTTTGTGTTGTATGAGAAGCATCGAAGGGAGTCTCTATCAGCATAAGGGAAGCCAAGCGGCTGAAAGAAAATCATCTGGAGGATCACTTCTCTAAGCAGGGTATCAAGCAGAAAAAGGGAAGTAATGATTTTATTACTTCCCTTTTGAGTTTTATTTACGAATACCTAATTTGTCAATCAATTCGCGATATTTCTGCAAATCTGTTTTTGAAAGGTAATGCAGCAAACGTTTGCGCTTTCCTACCAGTGCCAGGAGTGCCCTGCGGCAGGAATGGTCCTTTTTATTACTTCTCAAATGATCAGATAATTGTTGGATCCGGTAAGTGAATAAAGCGATTTGAGCCTCTGCAGAGCCTGTGTCTGCCTGGTTTCTACCGTACACCGTAAAAACTTCTGCTTTTTTTTCTTTAGATAAATAAACCGCCATTGTGTTTTTAAAATTTTCTATAAAATCTTTTATATTTCTTTTTAGCCGTGCAAAGGTAAGAACTTTCCGCTTATTGCGAAACAGTAACCGTAAATTTATTTAGATCAGGGGTTTATTGTTGTGCTTTGAACTTTTTAAATGCGGCCGTTAGGCGAGGCACTACCTCAAATAAATCGCCTACTACGCCATAATCAGCTGCCTTGAAAAAAGGGGCTTCTGGGTCTTTATTAATCACCACAATTGTTTTGGAGCTGTTTACACCTGCCAAATGCTGAATAGCACCTGAAATACCAATGGCAATGTATAAATTGGGGCGAATAGCAATCCCTGTTTGCCCTACATGCTCATGGTGGGGTCGCCAATGGGCATCTGCCACCGGGCGAGAGCAAGCTGTGGTAGCACCGATGGTTTCCGCCAGTTCTTCTACAATACCCCAATGCTCAGGCCCTTTCATGCCTCGCCCTGCCGATACGACCAAGTCCGCTTCTGGCAGTGGTACGGTCCCTTCGACGCGCTTTATTTCCTTTATTTTAATCCGACTTTGAGGTACTGGCACGTCCAGGGATTCTACAGGCATTTCGCTTCCCACTATTGCTGGGGGTATGCTATTACCCATGAGGGACAATACTTTTATCGGAGATTTAATTTCAAATTCGGCAATGGCTTTACCTGAAAATACCAGTTTTTTTACTTTAAAAACGCCATCCACGGTAGGAATACTATTCACAGCTGCCACGGATCCAGCGCTGAGGCGTGCCGCCAAGCGACCGAGAATCGCTTTTCCATCAGCTGAATGGGTGAGTACGATCAGGCTTGCTCCTATTTGTTGGGCTGCCCCAGCAATTACGGCTGCATACACTTGACTATCAAAGTTATCCAGACCGCTATGGTTGATGTTATAAACTTTGGAAGCGCCGTATCTACCTAATTCCTCCGCGCCCTGCACCGTGCCGAGTGTAAGAACGACACAGGAGGTGCCCATCGCCTGCGCCGTTTTGAAACCATAGGTGACTGCCTCAAAAGCTGTCTTTTTGAACTGTCCTTTATGATTTTCTGCAAAAACGAGTACCATATTTATTAATTGTTGACGATTATTTTGTTGTAACAAATAGCATGCTTGGATAATTACCTTGCTCAAATCACCTTTGCTTCTTCGTGCAAGAGGCGCACCAATTCCTCCATATCATTCGGATCAATAAGTTTTACAGCAGATTTTGCTTTGGGTAGCTCATATCTCAGCACTACTGCTTGATCCTCAAAAGCCACTGGTTCCACTACCTTGAGGGGTTTGGTTTTAGCCTTCATAATACCCTGCATATTCGCGATGCGTTGCTCCGCGAGCCCTTTTGCCGCGCTCAGTACAAAGGGGGTTTCTACCTCTATCACCTCGGTACCACCTTCAATATCCCGGGCAATAGTTGCTACATTGCCATTCATATCCATGTGGCTGGCGTAAGAAATAAAAGGCATATCGAGCAACTCAGCGACCATAGCACCGACTTCCGAGCCATTGTAGTCAATCGTCTCTTTACCCAAAAAAATAACATCGTAGCCTTCCGCGCTGGCATGTGCCGCGATTTGTTTTGCCACAAAAAGGGCACTTTTAGGCTCTCCATCAGTATTAATCCGCACCGCATCATCTGCGCCAATGGCTAATCCCTTGCGAATGACGGTATCGTTGGCGGCAGGTCCTACGTTAATCATCGTTACAGTGCCTCCTTGGGCTTCTTTTAGCTCTAAAGCACGCACCAGTGCGTACCACTCATCATAAGGGTTCATAATATACTGAATACCACTGGAATCAAATTCAGAACCACCTGCGGTGAAAGCAATTTTAGAGGTTGTATCAGGCGTTTTACTCACGCAAACCAAAAGTTTCATCTGTCTTATGCTTTAAAAATAGATAACAATGTGAAAGAGCTGCGCAAAGATAATCGAAAACTTGAAAAAACAATTAGCGAATTTTCGCTAAATTTTTATAATCAAACACCAGGCGCGGTTTGAATGTTCTGATTTATACCCAAAAAGATGAGTACCTTTGCCCCCTATATTGTGTATTTATACAAAAAGATACATCGCCCAATGAATATGACGAGATTCCAGCAATTACAGCTACTCTTGCAGAGTACGCCTGAAGATTCCTTTTTGTTGTTTGCTATTGCCAAAGAATACGAAAAAACACAGGATTGGCAGCAAGCACTGGCTTATTATTCAAAACTGTTAGCGCAGGATTCCAACTATATCGGAGCATATTATCACCTGGCGAAATTGTATGAGAAAATAGAACAGCCCGAAAAAGCGTTAGAGGTGTACCAGCAAGGATTGGACCTGGCTGCGGCTATCGGTGATCGGCATGCACACAGTGAATTGGCTGCGGCTAAGCTCAATCTGGAAATGGAATTGTAAGGAAACTTAAGCCGTTCGGGGAAAAAATGGGAAGGTCAAAACGGGCAATTTATGTTCGTTTCAAATTTTAGACTTTCTATTTGGTTCAAATAGTCAATTTTTTTATACATTTGACTAATCTTTGCAAAATGCCTTTTTGAGGGCTTGCGAAAAATTGTCTTGGAAAAATAAGGACGGCTGCTGGATTGAAAAGCAACTAAATTTTTCATACAATGAGAGGCTTTTTCAGCATCGCCGGCATGATTACGGCTACTTTTAGTATTTCAACATTTCTTACAGCTGCGGTTGCACAAACTTCCGGTTGTGGCATCACAGTGAATGCGGGGGCTGATGTCATTGCCTGCCAGGCTGGTCAATCTACCAATCTTACCGGCACCATTACAGGAACAATTTTGTCCGCTGCCTGGTCTCCCATTCAAGGTGTAGCCAATCCTAACAATTTGAGCACAAGTGCGCTTGTGAATCAAACTACCACATTTCAACTTACGGCGCGCACTTTATCGCCTGTTAATGCCATTACCAACGGTGATTTCAGCCAGGGAAATGTCTCTTTTACAACGGATTATCAATTTAACAACACGGATGTCCGGACGGAAGGGCGGTATGCGGTAGTACCCAATGGGCGCAATGTGCACAACAGCTTTGCAAGCTGTGGCGATCATACCGGCGGTGGCAATATGATGGTGATCAATGCTTCGGGGGTATCCAACAACGTTTGGTGCCAAACGATTAGCGTCAATCCAAATTCAGACTATCAATTTGCTGCTTGGGCGGCTTCTATGGTCTCCCAAAACCCTGCGCAGCTACGGTTTTCTATCAACGGTATTTTGGTCGGCAATGTATTCAATGCCCCCTCCCAGACATGCCAATGGCGCGAATTTACTGCTACCTGGAATGCTGGCGCTGCTTCTACGGCACAAATTTGTATCGCGAATGTGAACAACACACCTGCCGGCAATGACTTCGCCATAGATGATATTTCCTTCCGGGAGATCTGTCAGATCTCAGATAAAGTCACGATCACGGTGGCAAACCTCAATGCAAGTTGGAACAACCCCGGAAGCCTCTGCCAGAATAGCGCTGCCATTGATTTAAATACCCTACTCACAAGCACCGCCACACCGGGTGGCTCTTGGCTGATAGATGGGAATGCGATTTCTACCTTAAATCCCGCCAGCTTATCCATTGGTAATCATACGCTTCGCTACACGGTTACACTTGGAAGTTGCACAGAACAAAACGAACAAACAATTTCAATCGTAGCTGCCCCAAGTGCAGGCATCGCCGCTGCTCCCGAGCGATTGTGTAGCGGTGAAACCCAAAGCTTCAATTTAGTAGATTTGATAAATGGTGAAACTCCAGGTGGGATTTGGTCGGAGACTTCAGCAGTTCCATCCACAGCAGGTGCTTTTAATGCTGCCGCAGGAACTTTTACTACCCAAAACCAAGCAGCTGCCACTTATACTTTCAAATACACTATCGAGACAGCACCCTGCGCTCCAGAGGAAGTGACGGTCACTATCATCATCGAACCAAGCCCCGTAGCAAATGCCGGAGAGGATATGGAACTGAATTGTGCCGTACAAATGGTTACCATCGGTGGTACAAATACCAGCAGCGGCGCTAATATCCAACATCAATGGTCAGCACAGGGCGGCAGTGCTATTTTAAATCCGAACATCCCCTTGACGGAAGTAGAATCAGCCGATACTTATATCCTCACGGTAACCAACACCCAGAACGGTTGTAGCGCTACCGATGAGGTGGTCGTCACCTCTCGAATCACTACGCCAACACTGACAGTGGAAACTAAACCCGTTAGTTGCAATAGCACCAACGACGGTGCTATCCAGGTCACAGCAGTTACCAATGGCGACGGACCTTTTGAGTATGCTATCACGGGGCTGGCTTTTTCTGCCAAAAACCAGTTTGAGTTCCTCACACCGGGCACTTATACCGTCACCGCTCGTGATGCCAATGGTTGCGAGGGAAGTGCAAGCGTAACCATAGCCCAACCGGAAGCCTTGGATGTAGAGATTTTATCCGACCTCAGTGGCGATCCGCCTTTTTTGGTAAGCGGCGATAGCACTTCATTGCAATTGTTATTCAGCAAACCCGAAAGCGATATTGTATCCATCACCTGGTCACCTGACTCTTTGGGTTGTGCCAATTGTACAAGTCTGACTGTAAAGCCGAGCATCGCAACTACTTATACCGTAAGGGTAACAGACATTGCCGGCTGCAAAGCTTCGGATGATATTACCATTTTTGTACAAAAAGTGCAGCGGATTTTTATACCAAATGCTTTTTCACCCAATGGCGATGGCAACAACGACATTTTCTACCTCAGCGCGGGTGCAGGCGTGGAGAGCATTCAATCCCTCCGTATTCTCAATCGCTGGGGTACGATGGTTTTCAGTCGGGAAAATTTTCAACCCAATGACCCTAACTTCGGCTGGGACGGCAGCTTCAACGGCGAGCGTTTGCCGGGCAATGTTTATGTCGTAGTAGCAGCAATTAAAATGACCGACGGAACCATCGTTGTAGAAAAGGGTGATGTGATTTTAGTTAAATAAAAAATAAAATGCTGATGAACCAAGCATCTGCCACCATCTCTTTCAGAATGTTTTTGCTGCCGACAGCCCTATCTATTGTTTCAGGCATTTTATCGGGTTGGCTTTTTAGTTTTGAAGATTTTGAAGGACTCAAAAACTCTGCCGCCCTCAGGATGCTGCTGCCGGGGCTTTTTTTCGGATTGGCCATTCCTTTCGGCAATCGCTCCTTTTTGCTTCCCCAAGCTTTTCGGATCATCCTGTATGTGGCCATTTCTATTGGCGCGTTTTACCTTGCCGTGCAAGCCTACATGTATGCAGGAGGCATTCTAAGTGGCTTCATCGGTTCTTTCATTCTTACGCTTTCGCTTCCGCTGATTTTCAAGATCACTTGGACCCAATTGATCAAAGGAATGGTAATGCCTGTTTTGGTGGGCACTGCGGCGGGTTGGTTGTTTTTTGTAGTAGGGGAATGGCTGAATAGCGATTATTTTATAGCCCCTTTCATACTCTGGCAAGTACTCGTGGGGTTCGCGATCAGTTGGCTTACTCAACGATAGAATGCAGTTCGTGAGAAGAATGACAAGGTTTTGTGTGAGTTTTTTTGCAAAAATTTCAGACTTTTGAAGTTTAACGAATTTCAAAAAGTCGAATCATGAAAAAAATATGGCTATTCCTTGTCTGTCTATCCAATATTTCCTTGAATGCTCAGATACCGCAAATTCTTACGCAGCGCGAGCAAGCACATGTCCGCGACCAGATGCTCAAGGCGCGTTTTGAAAATGTGTTACCACAAATGATGCGCGAAGAAGGCATTGACATGTGGGTGCTCATCTCCAGGGAATACAACGAAGATGCAGTGCTGAAAACCTTTCTGCCATCCACCTGGCTCTCGGCACGGCGCACCACCATGCTGATTATTTATGACAATGGCGAAAAACTCGAAGGACTGGCAGTAGCGCGGTATGCTGCCGGTGAGTTGTTCAAAAGCGCCTGGAATCCTGACCGACAGCCCGACCAATGGAAACAATTAAAAATACTCATCGAAGAGCGCAACCCAAAAAAAATTGCCATCAATAAAGCCGAGCACTTCGGGCACGCCGATGGCTTATCTTCGTATCACTACGACCAGTTGATGCAGTATTTGGATAAAAAATACCAGGAGCGTGTCACCACTGCCGAAAATCTCTGCGTCCGTTGGTTGGAAACCCGTACCGAACAAGAGATGGTGTTATTTGAGCACGCCATGCGCATCACACATGAGATCATCAAGGAAGCTTTTTCTGAAAAGGTTATCCAGCCGGGTGTCACTACCACGGAGGACGTCGTCTGGTGGTTTCGTCAACGGGTGGCTGAGTTGGGTTTGCAAACCTGGTTTCACCCTTCTGTAGATGTACAACGCCCCGCCGGCAATAGTCAAGCTTCTTTCGCACAGCGCCCCGGCGAGAGCGTCATCATGCCTGGTGATTTGCTGCATTGCGATTTCGGTATTAGCTACCTGGGTTTGAACACCGACTGCCAGGAAAACGCTTACGTTCTCAAACCGGGAGAAACTGACGCACCCGCGATTTTCAAAGAAGCACACAAAAAAGCGCTGCGGCTCATGGACATCCTGACCAATGAATTCCGCGCCAACCGTACCGGCAACGAAATCCTCGCCGACGCTTTGACCAAAGCGCGCGCAGAAGACCTCTTCCCTTCCATTTATACCCACCCCATAGGCATGCATGGGCACGCCGCCGGCCCCACCATTGGGCTTTGGGATCGGCAGCAGGGAGTGCCTTTCACCGGCGATTACAAAATGAAAGCCAACACCGCTTACTCTATCGAATTAAACTCTGGAAATTTCTTAGCCGACTGGAACTTCCTGATGAAAATGGAAGAAAATGCCTTTTTTGATGGAAAATCGGTGCGCTATATTGACCAACGCCAAACAGAATTATTCTTAATCCCGAGACCAGATTAAGTAAAAGTTTTTACATTGCTGGAAGCATAAGCGTGAGATAAAATTTGTACCAGCGTGAGCCACCTCAAATTAGATGTGTTTACAAAAGTCACGCATTCCTGAAGCACCTGTAATTACTGGCTTTTGAAATACTTTTTTGACCATATTTCTGCACTATATCTGCACCGAAATAAAAAGGGGTTCCACCGAATCAGTGAAAACCCTTGTAAAATCAAGTGTCGGGGTGACAGGATTTGAACCTGCGACCACACGCCCCCCAGACGTGTACGCTACCAGGCTGCGCTACACCCCGAAAAATAAGGGTGGGTGATAGCAGGCTCGAACTGCTGACCTCTGCTCTGTCAAAGCAGCGCTCTAAACCAACTGAGCTAATCACCCTTCGATTTATTTTCGCGGGGAATGCAAAGATAGGGATTTTTTGTTCTTCCGAAAAGCCTACTTCTTCAATTTCTTTTCTTTTGCGCGATTTACAAAAAATTGGATTCCACTTGGCATCCGCAGGGTGGTTTATTGGGCGGATAGTTTTCTCTCCTGGACGTTAACAAGTGTTATTTTGTCGTTAAATTTAGTTTTGCGATTTTTTAGATGCAACTTTTGCAATAAAGGTGAGTTCTTAAGTAAAGGCTTACAAGGAATAGAGTTTTTTCATACTAATTCAATTACTGCGAGGTCGTACTTTTTCGGAGTACGACTTTTTTTTAAAACAAAAATGCCCAACACAATTCGTGTACTGGGCATTTCATCTTAACATAACAAAAGTAGGATTTTAAGAAGCGGACTGGAATGCTCTGAATAAGTTGCTATTGCCGCGGTAGTGATCTACTTGACCTATGATTAGTCGAATAAAATCAATCAGCGGGATAAGCCCAAAAAATCCCCCAAGTGTGATGACATACCAAAGAATGATGATAGGATCACTTTTTAGATACAATCTGTGGATGCCCAAACCGCCTAAAAAAAATGCCAACAAGATCGCCAACACCTGATCATTATCACTCGCCAGCTTTTTCGTAATCCAAGCAATAAATCTGGCTCTCCGTTCTGAGCGCTTTTGTGCACGGAGTTCTTTTTTTTGCTGTTTCTTCAATTCCTTGGCGCTCAGTGCTTTGCTGGCAGATGCCTCTTCATAAGCCGCTACGTTGTTATTGGGCGAAACAACATAGGCAGAGGCAGAAGGCATATTTACCAATGTACAAATAGCCAAAGTGAGTGTGAAAAGAAATACTTTCATAATCTTGGAAGTTAAGTGGAAAATAATTTGAATGATTTGCTTTGTGAAAAGCTGTCGAAAAATTAGTAATAATTTTGGTAGATGCCTCCTTTAAATCGAAAATAATTTTTGCAGTATTCTACAATGCCCCAGATTACTGTTTGGCATCAAAACATAAACATCTATCATCCTAAAACCAACATTTATCACTTTTTCGCTGATTTTTGCCAAATAAAATGTTACTTCTTGCACCAGGCTCGTCAAAACAATAAGATTACAACACAAATTTACACCATGAAAAAGCTATTTACTGATTTTTTCTACTACACCCGTTCTGAGCGCAATGGCGCTTTATTGCTGAGTTTTTTTTGTTTGTTATTTTTTATGGCACCCCGCTTTTATCCTTTTATTTTCAAAAAACCGGCAATAGATTTTGCTGAATTTAATACAAAAACAGCAGCCCTGAGCGAAAATCGGGAGCTGGAAATACAAGAAAAAGCGCTATTCACTTTTGACCCCAATACGGCATCACTCCAGGAACTTACGCGCTTGGGCTTGTCCGAAAAAGTAGCCAAAACAATCATCAATTACCGCAGCAAAGTGGGCGCTTTTAGGAACAAAACCGATCTCAAAAAAATATACGGACTTAAAGCCGCTGATTACGACCGGATTGAGCCCTTTGTGCAGATACAAAAGGAAGATGATTATTTTGTACCGGAAGAAAAATTCGCTGAAAAAAGTAAGAAATCACCCACCTATTTTCCTTTTGATCCCAATGCAGCATCCAGAGAAGATTTTCAAAAGCTTGGTTTGCCCGACAGGCTTATCCACACTTTGTTGAATTACAGAGAAAAAGGCGGCGTTTTTCGCAAGAATGAAGACTTACAGAAAATTTATGGCATGACAATGCAGATATACGAGCAGTTAGCGCCGTATATCCAGTTGAAAGAAGCAAAGCCCTTCCCTACCAATGCCGCAGAGGATATCCCCAAGCCAAGTGATGAGGCATCTCCAAAACCCAAAAAAGAATTCCAGGAAGTGGCTCTAGATATTAACAAGGCAAGTATCGAGGATTGGCAAAAGCTAAGGGGTATCGGTGCTTCGTATGCCAAAAGGATTATAAATTTCAGGGACAAATTGGGCGGCTTTGCAAACATTGAGCAAGTAAAAGAGACCTACGGACTACCGGATTCTACTTTCCAAAAAATTAAACCCCAGTTGTATGTTTCTGCTATTTTGCGCCACCTTTCGGTAAATACTGCTACTGCCGATGAGCTAAAAAACCATCCTTATCTGGATTACAAATCGGCAAATGCAATCGTGGCTTACAGGGCGCAGCATGGTCGCTTCGGAAGTTTTGAAGATTTGAAAAATGTAAAAGCCATTTCAGATGAAAAGCTTGAAAAAGTTAAGCCCTACCTGAAATTCGATTGAGCAATTATGGTATCCCTTTTGTGAGGCAGTTGATCCGAGAGGTATTAGCTGTCTCTACTTTATTTGTAATCTTTCCCAGTATTTAGGCAACCTTTCTAAGCTGACAACTGTTCTTGAAGCAAAAAATAGAGCTTGTATGAAAAGTATAATTCCTTTTGTATTGTTGTTTTTGGCAGCATGTAGTACCAAACCATCAGAACAAACAGCGGATGCCTCTAATGTGCAATTGACTACTATCAAGCAAAAAAATTTTTCTGACAACCAACTGGACAAATACTGGTATCAAGGAAAAGCAGAAGTGAGCCGCTATGAATTGCAACAAAATCGCTATCGCGACGTGCACCCGGGAGAAGTAGTGATGATTTTTGTAACGGAGGACTTTCTGACGGACAAGCAAGTTAAAAATGACTTGTACAGAAACCCCAATTCGATTAACATTCTGAAAAATAACATAGTCAAGCGTTTTACTACCGGACTTTATGATTATTCCATAATGACTTCGGTGTTCACGCCAGTCAACACTGAAAAATATCCTCAAACACTCAAGATTACGACCTCTACTCAGGATTGGTGCGGACATACTTTCATGCAGATAAACTGGCAAAAAAATCAATACAAGACTCAAGTTTATTCTTATTTTGAAAATGAGGCAGATCAATCCTTTAGCACCGCTTCTGCTCTTTTGGAAGATGAATTATTCACACGCGTTCGATTAAACGGCAGCGATATGCCCCTGGGTAAAATTAAAATTTTGCCAAGTTTATCCATCACACGCTTATTGCACACCAATTTTGAACCCCTGGATGCAGAGGCGAGCCTACAGCCCTACGAGGGATCGGATTTTGAAGGAGAAGCGTTGCAGTCCTACAAAGTCAATTTTATCAAAAGCAATCGGACGCTTGAGATTGTATTTGAAAACAAACAACCATTCATTATTGCAGGTTGGAAAGAGAAGTATCCTTCCTTTGATGGAAAAGTGCGGGAAACAGTTGCCAAACGCACCAAAACGATCCTTACTCCCTACTGGCAAGAAAATGGACTGGAAGATACCGGCCTGCGCAAAGAATTGGGAATTAGCGGTTTATAGTACAAATAAATCTAATAAAACACAAGCCTTGCTGCTCACTAAGTGGAAGGTATCATCAGGTGAAGGTCTTCGGGTAGTGTACTTTCCTGAAAAGTATAAAGTTCTATCATTTCGCGTTTTCCTTTCAGCTCTATGACGCCCACTCGAAGCGGATGAAATTCATTTGGCGGTAATTGCAGTTGATCGAGCAAATTCTTGGAAAGCAGTATTTTGACCCCATAGCGATTGCAAATGGCTTGAATCCGGTGGGCCGTGTTGAGGACATCGCCGGAATAGACGATGTCTTTTTTAATCACACCAATTTCACCGGTAGTAATATTGCCACTGTGCAAGCCCGCCTTAAATTCGGGTACTAAACCATATTTTTCTCGATAGCGGCTCGCCTTTTGCTTGATTGCCTCTTGCATGCTATAATAACACCGGATACAATTGGCGTTGCGCAAGCCTTTTTTTATGTTCCAAGACACAACTACCTCATCCCCAACATATTGATAAATTTCACCTGAAGTATAAATGACAGAATCCGTGATGTCTTGAAAAAAATCGTTTAAAAGATTGAAAAAACGAATATGCCCCAGCCTTTCAGCAATGGTTGTAGAAGATTTGATATCCACAAACATAAAAATACGCTCCTCTTCGCGTGGATGGTAATAGCGACCTAACAGCAAGCGCATCAGTACGCCAGAGCCGTACTTGTCATTGACGTGCAGGAACACGATCGTCAAAAAAACGATGATAGACCAAAAAATGAGGTTTTTTAAGTAAAGGGAACTGTGCAACAAATCTGCAGTTTGCTCTATCACTTCGGGGTTAAGGGGCGCTTTACCCGAGCGAAGACTTAAAAATACATCAAATGCAACAGCACTAATACCGAAGTTGAGTAAAGAAACGATAATGCTATTCACCAGAATAGCCAAGCCAAATGCCTTGCTACGTAAGCGTTCGCGCAGGAAAAAAACCAAAATAGAGCCAGAAAAAATCCCTGCTACAAAAGCCGATAGCGTATTCACCCAAAAGTATCTATTAAAATCATAAGCACTCGTGCCCATGATATAATCGCTTTGCGTCATGGCATGGGTATTGAGCGCGTCGAGCGCCCCGATGATCGTCCAAACGACAGTAATCCATGCAACGCGGGTCATTTTGATGCGGCGTCGCCCCGCTTGTAGCAATCTCATAAGCGAAGTTCTTCAACGATTTGTAAAATTAAGCGAAAAATATCACTCGAAATAGAAAAAGATTGTCCTCCCTTGATGCTCAAAAGTTGAATTTCTTTGTGTAAGCCCCAACTTGTATTAACTTAGCCATCCGAATATTCAATCATTTATTACAGAAATCGCCTTTGTATGCAAGCCAGATTATTCGACATAGAGACGGCTTTGGTCACGTCGCGCACGGTGGTTCGGCGCTTTAGAGAGGGGGAAGGTGCCTTGTTTTATACCCTGATAGAAGAAAACAAGTATCGCATTTCAGATGATTTTCAGCAAACGACAGAAGCCGCAAATGACAAAGAGCATGCGGAATATTACCTGCGCGAAAAGATAGCACAATGGCTGCTACAACAAGAATATGCTTTTGGCGTATGGGACAAAGACAGGGCTTTTCTGATAGGGTTTATTCGTGTTTTTAATATCATCTGGGCGGTGCCTTCCGCAGAACTTGCTTTTTTTATTGATCGCAACTTTGAGGGTAAAGGCATCATGACGGAAGCGGTGCAAGCCGTTATGCGCTTTGCTTTTGATCAGCTCCAAATTGAAAAACTGCGCCTTCGGGTAGCTACCGATAATTATGCCAGCCAAAGGCTTGCCCGAAAATGCGCTTTCCGAAGAGAAGGTGACCTCCGATCAGAGTTTCGCCGCCCTAGTGGGGAAATGATAGACGTCATGCTATTTGGCTATACAAAAGCAGAATATGATAAGGTTTAAATTTTAGCGTAAAAAAATTATTGCTTTAGTTAATAAATAAGCGATTTAAATGCAAAATTATTTATAAAAAATCCAAGATATGATGTCTTCCCGTTTGCTTCGGCTGATAGGG
>CAZGJN010000048.1:24528-28590 GCA_964526645.1 uncultured Saprospiraceae bacterium | reverse complement strand
GAGAACGCTACAAAACCTGGCAATACCGTGGTACAACGATCGTCGCCGCCACCATCTTCATCAATGCCATTCTGTCCTTCATCGCAATAAGTAACGCTGAAGAAGTTGAAGTTTGGATCAGCGTTTACATCGCTTTCATCGAAAGGAATCTGGAATTCGAAGTAACCGTTATCACTTTCAAAGTAAGTTGGGTTGCGAACTATGCCATTCTGGTCTTCGAAAGACAAGTTGTCAGCACCCATGAACTCATCGCAAGAGTAAACATAAACGCCCACCAGTGCGCTACCGGCATCTGCGCAGGCAGGTAAAGAAGGATTATTATTTGTTACAACGATTACAGGATCATTATCGCCAGTGCCTGCGCTAATATTGATCAAAGGCTGTACATTGGTGCCATTATAGTCAATAGTAAGTATGTATTCTCCAGCATCGGCGGGATTTACATTCGCTATTTCATAAGCAACATAATAAGCAGGACCAACCACTTCTTCCCAATCCAGGGTGATTGTCGTACCTGCATCCAAACCACCCCAGTTAATCGTAAGCAAGCTGGGGTCGAAATTTGTACCAGCACATTCCGTCAGATAGAAGCTATAGTAGAACGTCAAATTATCCTGGCAATCTGGAATCGTCCAGTTTTGATCGAATGCTTCAATGCCTACATCATCAGAAACATTAACTTGAACGCTTACATCGGCTACGCAACCTACTTTTGTAATTGGATCAGCTGGATCACCTGCATCCCAAGTAAAGGTAACCGTGTGAGGGCCAGGTGTTAACAGAGCGGGATCAAAAACAGGCTGAAGGCCAACAAGCGGGGCAGGATCTCCATCAATTGTAAAGGTACCCGTGCCCTGTGTACCATTAGTGAGTATTTCTGTACCAGTCAATGGAATTGGATCGTCGTTAAAACAGATTCTGTTGGGGAAATTAGTTGTAATCTGAGGCTCAGGATAAAAGCAAGTATTGCCTACACTAAGCGTTATACCAGGATGGTATACCGGACTTTCTGCAAAGATAGTAAACCCAACACCACTTGCATGTACGCCAGACAAGACATAAATAGATTGACTGGCATCAATATTGATTTCTGTAAACAAAGTGCCCGGTGCGTAAGCTGTTAATGTATTCGGATCGAGTAGGGTGGTAGATTGAACCTGCCAAACCTCATCCGGCAGAGAAATTACAGTCACTGTTTCTTCAAAATACCCATCTATGTCGCTACAAGTACAAGGGTCAAATAAGCCAGGATAGTCGTAATTATTGGTAATCTCCGGCTGTGGGCAAGGTTCGCAATCCACCACATAAGCAGGTTCATTTAGCCCACACAAAACAAAGCACTCATCCGCAAAACTTCCTGTGTTATTTTCCACACCATCAATCAGAGGCTGAACTGCCACAGGAAGGGTAGCCCAGTAAGCCTCTAACGTAGCAGCATCGTCCATGCAATAATTGATAGCATAGACATTATAATTGCCATTCGCTAAGTCATCAAACAAGCCTGTGCCATTTACGGCGATAATATTGCCGCCTTGAATCAGTAAATATTGCTGCACCTGGCCGCTACTACCGCCCGTCATAAAAGTACCAGGTTCTGATTGTGCTAAAATAGCTCCGCCATCACCGCGAGGGATCGGGAGGGTACAATCACAAAAAGCACCGTTTGGGTAGCCACACAAGGTTTCTACCACTTCTACTTTGGTCGGAATGCCATTAGCATCCTTGATTGTAACAATGGTCAATCCGCCGCCATTGCCAGAGTGCGTGAAAGGACCAAAGAATACATCATCCGTGCCATTGGTCGTCTGGTCATCTTGTCCTGCAATTGAAACCGTGTAAGGTGCTGTACCGCCCACTATTTCACTAACGCCAATAAAAAATTCATTTTCAATGGCAGCGTTATTGTCGTCATCTTCACAAGCCGCCGCTGCGGTCACTTCTACCAAAGGTTGAGGGCAAACGCGGATATTATCCAACCCAAATTCATCTCTCGTGCCCGAACCGCTGATGTCATCACTAAACCACCGTAGATACAAACAAGCGCCATCGGCTAAATTCAAATCCTGGATGCACTCGCCCATTTTGATTACCTGAATGCCAAGATTATCGGGTGCGCCAGGAGAAGCATAATTGATTAAAGGAGTGAAATTTACATTGTCTGTAGACCATGAAAGATTAAAAGAATTGGAACGGCCTTGTGCTGGATTGCCATTACCATCGCTGTTATTTAACAACAACATATCATAAGAAAGACAAACATCCTCTAATGTACTACCCGAATTATTACACACTTTGAGGGTAATAGAACCGGGTGTAAATTCTGCACCGGAAGGATCAATCCATAGCGCTCTGTCGCCACTTCTATCCAAAGCGTAAATGCCGCCATCGTTGATACCACCCGTGGTGACTCCCATCGCGTAATTGCCTGTGGTGGCAGTACCGCCAAATGGCAGCGGAGAAGGAGACCCTGTGATACCTGTAATGGCAAAATTATTAGAACATAATTGCCCCGCAGTAGGATTGGGTGAAAAGCCCGTGCCATCGAAACCTGTAAAATCAATTACTGGCAGGCTACAATCATTGGAAACATAAAGATCATCGCAATCAGGGCATTGCGGAATCAGCACCCCTTCCGATGAACTACAGCTTGCGTCATTGGCATCTACCACTGCAATGGTGATCATACCAGGCGTAGTAGGGCCAGGAATTGTACCCGTGATCAAAAGCCCATTGCCATTGGTAGCAGCACCCATCAGCGTACCGATTATCGTATTGTTAGAGGTATTAACAAGGTTATAATTTCCACTACCGTTGAGCACATTAAATGCTACTTCAAATTCTGCATCATTGGTATCGCACTCCGGGTCAGAGGTGACATTGATACCGCTGATGGTACAAGTAGGAATAGGATCAACTGTGCCATTGATCACCACATCGTCAAAACGCCAAGTACCGGTAGCACCCTCTGCGTTATAACCATATATTCTGAAACAAATATTCGTGCCGCTTACAGCCGCAGCAAAGGATTGAGAACGAAAATTCGTGTCATCAGGGATCACACCAGTGCCAGCGGAAGTACTGGTTGTAAAGTTGTCGGTAGAATACCGCACTTCCAATGCGCGAGGGCCTGTGCCTGATCTCCTTTCTTCAAAGGCAATAGAGGTCACATTGATATTCACGGCAGCACTCACGCAAAACTCGATGTAATCATTATCATCGCGGGTAAGTGACGTTGCCCAACCTGTGGCAGAGTATGCCCCTGGGTTATTAACTGTCATATCGTTATCAGAAAAAAACTGAATATCCGCAACGCCAGAACCAAAAGCAGCATTAGAACCTGTAACGCCTCCTGCGACGGTGGTCGGGGCAGTAGTGCCATTCAGATTCCAGGTAGCTACCTGCGCCTTCAAGGCTAATAAAAATAAGGAGAAACTTAGAAAGAGTAGAAATTTCTTCATGGTCGTATATTTTCAGAGATTGATGATTTGTTGATCGCATTTATTGGAATCGGAAATACAAAGGAATTGCTATTCAAGTGGAAGGCTTGCATAGGTCATCTTTTGTATTTCATGATTCATAAAAAACACTCCAATATAGGTCTAATCATACTAAGAGTAAACGATTTGGTATTAGTATTATAAAAAAATTAATTTCCATTCCAAGGGAAAGCCCCGCAATCCACTTTTAGGATCGTAATTTCCACCTGATCCGCCACATTCGGGCAACTCGTCGGTGCGTCAGTTGTTGTCAAAATCAAAGTGACTACACCCAGCTTTTTATCGTTTGTGCCGGGCACATAAGCAGTGGCTGATCCGAAAGCCGTGCCACCTGTGAACGTTCCATCGCCCGACGTGCTCCACACCCCTGCTGATGCGCCGCCGCCGATACTCGCGCCGATGGTAGTGAGATCCACCGTTTTGGTCTGGCAGATCGTCTGTGTGTTGCCTGCTTCCACAGTGGCTGGCTGGTTGACCGTAACCGTTGCGCTGCCGTTCAGGTTTTGGCTGCAATTGGTTGAGGTATTTTTAACGGAAACGAGGTTGAGCGTTTGATTCGCGGTAG
>CAZGJN010000048.1:0-24428 GCA_964526645.1 uncultured Saprospiraceae bacterium | reverse complement strand
CGTTGTTGACCGTTACGGTTGCATCGCCATTGGCATCGAGATTGGTGGTTTGATTTCCACCGCTATTAATATTGTAGGTCACTTCTGCGTTAGCGGTACCTGTGAGGTTGAACACTGCGTTTTCACCAGCGCAAATAAGCGAAGTAGCAGCGCTGACGCTTGCAGTGGGTAAGGGATTGACAATCACTGTTGCACTATTATTCAGGTTTTGGCTGCAATCGGTTGAGGTATTTTTAACGGAAACGAGGTTGAGCGTTTGATTCGCGGTAGCGTTGTTGACCGTTACGGTTGCATCGCCATTGGCATCGAGATTGGTGGTTTGATTGCCACCGCTATTAATATTGTAAGTCACTTCTGCGTTAGCAGTACCTGTGAGGTTGAACACTGCGTTTTCACCAGCGCAAATAGGCGAAGTAGCAGCGCTGACGCTTGCAGTGGGCAAGGGATTGACCGTGAGCGTCACTTCGTCACTCGTGATACTACAATCATCACTAGCATTACCGGGTGTGCCGTTATCAGTAGTCACAATAACTTTATATTTCTTCCCATTCAAACCCGTGACATCGCTAATGTTCAAGGTAGCTGTATTGACACCACTGTACACACCGCCATTGCTTAGGTTGTTGCCATCTTCCTGCCATTGGTAGCTGAGTGTGCCCGTACCCGTTGCTGCTACGGTGAAGGAAGCCGCTTCGCCCGCGCACTTCGTCACGGCATCGGGTTGGTCGGTGATGGTCGGAGGGGTACAGGGGGGAGGAGGACAAGCGGGGCAGGATGAACCGCCACAATCCACGCCGGTTTCATCGCCGTTTTGGATGCCATCGGAGCAAGTAGCCCCCTGCGGTGTGAGCGAAAAGTCATCTACCCCAATGTGAGCATTATTATCAGAACCGGCTCCAGTTTGAACCGCAAACCTAAACTGGGCTTGCTGACCATTTAAAAGTGTGATGCTGGAAATGCTCGTACTTCTACTTGTGCTGGTAATTGGATTAAGATTTACACCATTGCCAGTAGCAGGCGTACCATTGACACTGGCTACCACATCTTGAGCAACAAGGTCTGTAAATGCCCCGCCATTTATACTGTAACTAAATCTCAAAACGCTAGCACGATCATCTTGAGAATATTGTTCACCAACCCAACTTACATCAAAAGATGTGATTGTTGAACCTGTATTATTTACAACCGTAAGGGTAATCGTTTCGATACCCGATCCGGTAGGGTTGCCACCATTTGCTGCTACTTTTGCACCCCATGCGTAGTCGGTTGTAGCAGCGTTTCTTAAAGAATAAGAAGAATTAGAATTGGAATAAGAACCTGTGTTGGAATAAGCGCCACCAGGTGAGTAATCTTGTTGACCGCCTGCAGCCCAGTTAGCAGGTAAGTCCGCAATCGTTCCTAAATCAAATCCATCAAAATTCTGCGTATAGGCAGATCCCAGGGTAGTCAAAGAGACTTGCGCCGATAAAGATGATTGGAAAACAATAAAAAAAACAGCTATAAAAATAGACTTAGAAATTCTTCCATACAAAAGAAGGGAGGAAGAAAGTGTGCAGTAGAGCTTTTCCATGTGTGATTACGATTTGTTAGTAGTTTATTAGGTCTATAGCTTATAAAAAAAATATCTTTCAGTAAAGGACCTGGACTCAGGCGGCACGTTTCGATTGCACCCAGGTGAAATGAGCATGATTGGGATATCAAATAAATAAGTGTCGTCTCAAATAGTTCTTACTGCAAATATATTTAATAATCATTTGATCGTAATACCCCTTTTGGGATATTCTTTCTGTTTTGGCTAAAATTTAATATACGCGAAACATAGAAGCTTTGGAGATTGATGAGAGGCTGAGTGGGGCAGGATTTGAAAAAGTAGGGGTTTTGATTTAACTTGGGCGCTCAATTTAAAACTTTTGGCATGAATTTTTTTATTCCACTTTCTGATGTGCCTGAGAAAGAACTGGTTCCGGGCTTCTTTTTTAAAATGATACACACCGACAAGGTCACTGTGGCGCATATACGCGTGCGTGCGGGAAGTGTGTTGCCGGCGCACCAGCATGTGCACGAGCAAGTGAGCAATATACTGGAGGGCGAATTTGAGATGACGGTGGCGGGTATTACGAAGCTATGCAAAGCCGGTGATGTCGTGTCTATTCCTTCCAACGTACCACACAGTGCTCGTGCGGCAACAGATTGTTATATCGTGGATGTTTTTTGCCCAGTGCGGGAGGAATACAAGTGAAAAAGATTTGCTAAACCGCCTTGGATTTAGCAAATCTTGGTGTTTTTTTACAAATTAGCGGCGGTATCGGCATTCACGATGCCGTACCCGAAGTCGTTGCTACGGCTGGGGTACAAGGAAGCCGCCCTTCTCATTTTATCCAGTACCTGGCTGCGGGTTTGAGAGAGGTTGGTAGCCCATACCAAGGCGGCAATGCCTGCAGTGGTAGCAGTAGCAGCAGAAGAGCCACCGATGGTCGTAGGTGTATCGCTATACATCGCCAGGGTAAGGGAAGTATTGGAATTGGTACGGCGCTGCATGACAGCCACAAATTCTACTTTGCTACCCACATGGCATACATCGCATTTTACAATGGGTGTGCCTTCTTTCACGCCTGTGATTGCCACGGTTTCTGCCATCGTAGCCGGGAATACCACGCCGACCCAAGTGGTGAAGGAAGTAGAAGTGCCCGCTGCCGCGAAGATCAGCTTGCCTTTGTTGTAAGCATAGCGAATGGCATCAGAAATTTGTCCGCTGGAAAAAATAGAGCCGATAGACATGCTCAAAACCTTTACATCACTGCGGTCTGCTGCAATTCTTACCGCGTTGGATACGCCATTGGTTTCACTTGAGCCCAAAATGACCACATCCGCTACTGCCCGAATCGCTACTAAATTTGACTTGTAGGCAACGCCAACAGTAGAACCACTGCTGGTTCTGGGTGCTGCGAGTAGCCCTGCCATCTGAGTGCCATGCCCGCAGCGGTCGTCGGGTCCATCGGGTGTAGAAGTAAACCAACTGCTTACATAAGTACCCAATCTGGTAATCGAGCGACCCGTAGATTCACCAGAGCTAAATTGGCTGTTGAGCTTGGGTTGGTCTTTGGAAGTGCCTGTATCAATCAGTGCAATCGTAACACCCGCGCCCTGGCTTCTGCTCCAGGCGGTAGGGATGTTCATGCTATAAAAATTCCAGGGCACTTTTGCATTGGGGCTTACGGTGGTGTATTCGGAAGAAGCCACATTATCGGGTTCGGCGTCACAGCCCGAATCGCTGCGGTACAGCACTTCCATATCTTCTGTGATATAACCAATAGCATCGGCATAGCGTACTTCAGGCATTTGGCGGAGTTTGGCAAGGATGTTTTTACTAAAAATCTTGATGTCAAAAAAGGGGAGCACGCTTTCTTCCCCAAGCGGCATCAGGTCTTGAGCGGTATAATTTTTGCCCGGGAACTCGCGATTGGTTTCTGTTACAATAAAATTAATCAGGTTCTGGCGCACCTTTGTCCACCTTTCTTCCTGAATGTCAATGAGATGAATCCGACTATTTAAGTCTTTTTCATCCGCAGGTTGGTAACCAACAGAGACCATCGAGTCACTCCGCACAGCGGCACTCCAGAGTAGTTGATCATCGGCGGCACTCCACCAAAATTCACCTGTTTTTTCCAATTGGCTGTACACAAACTGGTCAATTTCAGCTTTGGTAAGCGGTTCCTGAGGGTTGCTCAAAGGCTGGAGTTCTGAGTTGGTATCATCAGAACAGGCAGTAAATAACATTGCAATCACTGCAATAGCAATCAGTAGATAGTTTTTCATAATTTGAAATGATTTTAAAATGTCAGATAGTGGCTACAATATAAACTTTTTAAAAATTTGACCGAAACAGATTATAATATTAAATTTAACTCAAGGTGCTGATTTGCCAACACCTTGATTTTTAAAAAAGCTTGAAAGTGAAACCTTTAGGGTAAAAAGAACCCTCGCTGCAAAATGATATTCGAGAAGAAGACGTTACTCAAGAATAAATTTGCGTCACAATAAGATACATTTAAACATCAATCAGACCCAACATGAGAATATTATTGCTTACACTTTGTCTGAGCGGTTTGCTATACGTTTCCATGCAAGCGCAGGATGATCGCTCTCCCCATTCCATCGGTGCCAAGCTGCTGTTTATAGACTATGGCACCCCAAATGATATTGATTCCCTCAACATCACCAATGGCTTAGAGGTGGTGTATGGCTATAGTTTCAGCAACTTTTTGAGCCTGGCGCTACCTTTCAAAGTAGGCGTAGCAAATGTGGTGGATGACATCAACAACAAAACTTTTGTCAGCGTGGATGCCCTTTTACAGGCTCACCTCACCAAGCCTTCGAGCAAAGTGATTCCCTACCTTTTTGGCGGAGCGGGAATTGTATTAGATAATTTTGATAAATCTAATGTGCAGATTCCGTTAGGGCTGGGGTTTAATTTCAGAGCAGGTAAAAATTCTTTTATCAACCTCCAGGGGGAATATCGTTTTTCAACGGAAGACAACCGCAACAACTTGCAAGGAGGCTTAGGATATATCTATAGAATTGGACAGGGTATGAAGGATACCGACAAAGATGGCACACCAGATGTGAGTGATGAATGCCCGCAAGTGCCTGGCCCGAAAGAAACAGCCGGTTGTCCGGATCGGGATAAGGATGGCGTAGCTGACCAAGATGACCTCTGCCCCGACGAAGCTGGTACGCCTGCTACGAATGGTTGCCCAGACATGGATAAGGACGGGCTTGCGGATAATAAGGACAAATGTCCTACTATTCCAGGCACGATAAACGGCTGCCCCGATACGGATAGTGATGGCATTGCGGATGAAGAAGATCAGTGCCCGAATGATCCAGGGACTTTAGCGACGCGCGGTTGCCCGGATAGAGATAATGACGGAGTTGCCGACCAGTTTGACCAATGCCCCGATGAAGCTGGTACACCTGCAAATAATGGTTGCCCGGTAGCAGATGCAGACAAGGATGGCGTGCCTGATATTGCTGATAAATGCCCGAATGAGGCAGGTACGGTGGCGGCGATGGGCTGTCCGGATAGAGATGGGGATGGTATTGCAGATGCAGATGATCGCTGCCCAGATAAGGCAGGACCTTACGCAGGCTGCCCGGATACCGACGGTGATGGCGTGATTGATGCGGATGATCTTTGCCCGGAGGAGGCAGGCTTAGCAAGTAATAAAGGTTGTCCAGAGATTAAACAGGAAGTGAAAGAAGTGCTGGAATTTGCCATGCGCGCCGTGCAGTTTGAAACAGGCAAAGCGACATTGAAACCAGAATCCTACGCTGTACTCGACCAGATTGTGCAAATTATGAAGGAATATCCGGCTTATGCTTTGCGAATTTCAGGACATACAGATAATGTAGGTGCTGATAGTGCTAACCAGATTTTGTCGGAACAAAGGGCAAAAGCATGCTATGAGCATTTGGTAGTAGCGGGTATTGCCTCGGATCGAATTACTTATGCTGGTTTTGGTGAGAGCCGCCCGATCACCAGCAATAATTCTGCTGAGGGGCGCAGGTTGAATAGGCGGGTAGAATTTGAATTATTCATTAAGTAAAAATCAAATTATCTGTGAGTGATGATAATGTCGCTCACAGATAATTTTCATACCCTTTACTTTCAAGCTTTTCAGCCTTGTTTAAAACTTCCTCCTGCAATTGGATTTTGTAGGAAGCAATTTTATTGCGAATATTTTCATCCGCAGCACCAATGATTTGAGCCGCCAGAATACCAGCGTTTTTAGCGGCATTCAGTGCCACAGTCGCTACGGGTACACCGTTGGGCATTTGCAAAATAGATAAAATGGAATCCCAGCCGTCAATAGAATTAGAAGATTTGATAGGTACACCGATTACAGGTAAGGGCGAGAGGGATGCCACCATGCCTGGCAGGTGAGCAGCACCTCCTGCACCGGCTATGATCACGCTAATTCCCCGTTGGTGGGCCGTTTGAGCAAATGCCACCATGCGCGCCGGGGTTCGGTGGGCGGAAATAATGTTGACTTCAAAAGGAATGCCCATCGTTTTTAAAAAGTCTGCTGCTTGTCGCATAACCGGCAAATCGGATTCGGACCCCATAATGATGCTTACCATGATATTGTAATTAAGCAATGAATGATTTATAAATTCACTTTTATCATAAAAAATAATCTGAAATTCAATTTTTTAAGATAAGAGTTTACTTTTGATTACTTTATTTTTCATATTTATGCCTTCCCATTTCAAATTTGATATTATTCATACACCTGCACCTTCGCCAAGCCTTCTGAAAAATCTCTCAGGTCCAAGTATTTAGGAGGTATAACGACCTCGCCGCGGCGATTAATAAAAGCAATGCCCCCGTGCACCGCTGCCCGCGCAATTCCTCCTTTGAATGCCCAGCCCAGACCAAATTGAGGTTGGGTAATGAGGACACCCGAGGTGTCAATCAAACCCCACAAGCGCCCGATCTGATAACTGGCAATGCCTTCGGAAAAACTATAAAGCTGATCAAATTGCATAGGGATAACCACGGTGCCCGAAGCGTTGATGCAGCCAAATTTTTGGTTTTTTTCTGCGATCCAAAGCCCTTCATTTGCGTACCAGAGTTGTTGGTACTGAGGCAATACAGTGAATTTTCCCATTTTGTCAATCAATCCAAACATGCCTCCCTGGCTGACTGGAGCATGTCCATCCTGAAAATCCTGCGCTGCTTCAAATTTCGCTGGAATGATAGATTGCTCGTTTTTATCCACAAATCCATATTTCCCTTTCGTTTTTACTCGCGCCAGGCCTTCTGAAAAAAGGAAAACTTGTTCGTACTGCGGCTGTAGCAGCCAGTTGCCAAAGGTATCAATTAAGCCGTAAAAACCATCCAGTTTTACCTTTGCCATGCCGTTTTGGAAAGCCGGCGCGGCCCGATCAAACTTTGCTTCGATGACAATTGCGCCCGATTGATTGATGTAACCGTATCGCTCGCCTTGGCGAATGCGCGCCAAGCCGTTTTTAAAATCCTGTGCTTCTTCCAGTGTAGGCTCAATGATCCATTTGCCGTTCGAGTTGATAAAACCCATTTTGTTTTCGTAGGTGAGCACCCGCCCCAAGCCTTCTGAAAATGCCCAAGCTCCCTTGAATTGAGTCGGAATGATTCGGTTGCCTCTCTGATCAATGTAGCCCCATCTCCCTTTGATTCGCACCGTGGCTAAGCCTTCAGAAAAGTCGCCTGCATCGTCAAATTGGGCCGGAACCACAATGTTGCCACTTCGGTTGATGAATCCCCATTTGTAAGGGGAGGCGTCAAAATCTTCTTCAGGAGGCGGCAACGGACGCGCTGCTTGCTCCGTGGTCGCGCCGTCGTTTATTTTATCCGATTGACAACTTATAATCGAAAGCGCTATTCCCATAATTAAAAATATACCCTTTTTCACCTTGCCAGTTTAAGGTTTTAGATTTCAAAATCAACACCGCGTTTGATCAGGTCTTCGTAACGTTCACGCGCCAGGTGCTCATATTTTTCCTTGTCAAAGCTGTACAAAATCGCCGGGCGATGCGCCACACCTTGTTGTTTGCCCACTTCTTTCAGAACACCCATTTTCAGGATGCGGCTTCGAAAATTTCTTTTATTTAAAGCTGTTTTTACACCTAAAATTGTCTCGTATAAACACTGCAACTGGCTCAAGGTAAATTGCGCTGGCAGTAATTCAAATCCAATTGGTTGGTAACGAACTTTGGCGCGTAGCCGATTGATTGCAACTTGCAGGATATTGTCGTGATCAAAAGCCAAGTCGGGGAGTTGCTCTATTTCAAACCAATGGACTTTTTTGGCATCTGAGGCTGCCTTTACGGGGTGTTTTGCCAGATTTACCAGTGCGTAGTACACCACGCTGATGACGCGCCCCCGCGGATCGCGTTTGGGATCACCAAAAGTGTACAGCTGTTCGATAAAAACGTTTTTCACACCCGTTTCTTCTTCTAATTCACGCAGCGCAGCAGCTTCCAGGTTTTCTTCAATTTCTACAAAACCACCGGGCAATGCCCAAAAACCTTCAAACGGCTCGTGCCCTCGCTGGATGAGCAAAACTTTGAGTTTGCTGCCTTCGTCCCATCCAAAGATGACGCAATCCACCGTAATGGCTGGGCGCGGATATTCATAAGTGTACGGCATTTTCGAGCTTTATCGCGCAGCGAAGTAAGAGTATAATACTATTAAATACTTATTACATTGTGAATTAAATTTTATGGTATTGTCTGGTGCATTTCTAAAATGTGCCAGACAGATAGGATTCAGAAATTTTTATCAACAACCAATTTCACAATGCGCTTATCCCAAAGTTACATAAAAATCTGTTATTGGTCTTTGGCACGGCTCGCTACTTTATCAATCTTTGCGATCCAATCTCTATCGGTCTGCCGATTACAATTAACACAGAGGTTGTTGATCGAATGTTCGCTCCAGGTATAAATTAATTCTTCAGCTGTGTAAGCATCAGCAGGGAGCTGGCGCGGGAATTCAATATCATAATCTGCCAGTTCCCAGTAATGGATACTTTGCTGCCGTTCTATTGTAATCACTGATTTTATCCTATCACCCAAATCCGGTAAACGATCCAGAAAATGATCGCTGTATATGGTATGAATGAACATCCAGAGGGAAGACTCAAAACTATCCAGCATGATAAAAGCAGCGGGTTCTGGATCATTTCTCAAAACGGTTTCGCAGAAAAAGAAAGCCTCACATGCCCAGGGTTTATTGTTGTATCGAATGCCAAAGTAATTTCGGGCGCGATTGCTCAGATAGGAAGCCCCCCAGAACGATTCTCGCGCACTTTTTGCCATCAGCGCCTTCCAGTCTGCCAGGTATTTTTGTCCGTACCATTTGCAAATGGTACTTGCATCAAAGTAAAAAGCATCCTGTATGCGTTCCAGCCACCCTTTGGGAATGGCTTCTTCGCGGGGAGTAATCAGATAAAGCCTTTGGGTTTCCGGAATGCGACCCACCAAATCAGGATACGTTTTGGACAATCTTTGTAAAACGCCCTGAATGCTATCCGTTTGCCCCAGGGCTTTTGTAAAAAAATTAAAAAAACAGATAAAAACAAGCAGTAAAATTGGTTTCACAGCGCAAAATGTGTTTTATGAATCAAAAAATAGGATTGATACCTTCGGGGTCTTGCGCACCTCCAAAAGTATAAGGTTTTTTACCTCGGATACTCAATTCATCCGCCGGAACAGGCAGGTGCGCTGGAGTGCCTGTTTGCAGTCCTCCCAAGCCGTCCAACTCGGTATAATTCAGCCGGATGCCTCTCCTTCTTCGGTCGAACCACATGCCCATTGGCGCAGTGCTGAGCAATTCAATGGCTCTTTCATAAAAAACAGCATCGAGTATTGCTGCATTTGTAGCACTGCTGCTCAAAGGTGGAAGCAAACCTCTGTTGGTGCGCGTACCGGCATTCAGGATGGCGATAGCTTCTGCTTTCTTATTCAGGCGCAATAGGGCTTCTGCTCGGAGTAGCTCATTATCGGCTGCTCTGAAAGCAGGCATGGGCCCTGCCGACAAGCCATTGCCCGCAAAAGTAGGATCGCTAATATTTCGATTGTGCTTATAGTGCGAAAAGTGCCATTCTCCTCTTTCTATTGGAAAATTATTGATTGGAAAAAACAAAAAGTCGGACTTCAACCTGGCATCGCTGGAAGTGGCCATTTTACTGGCAAGTGGGGTTTCTCCTTTTGAAACCTCTGGGTAGCGGGCTGGTTGGTTGGGGTCAAATGCTTTGATGAGGCGCTGATCTACTCTCGCCCAAAGCGGGTCGAGCCCTGTTTCTGCAAAAACGTATTTGTGATAGCTCACCCAAAATTTGCCATCCGCCAAGGGCGCAAAGTTTTCATTGATCCCTTTTTCTGTGTGATTCAATACTTTTTGCCAATCTACAACGGTATTTTCTGCTTCTGTTCTGGGCATTTGCACCCAAAAGCGAGCAGCGTAAGAATGGCACAAGCGGACAAATTGATCCGCGTTGAGGTTCACGCCGTTGAAGTAAAGATGCAGAAAATCTGTCCCTACGCTGGTAGCAATGATAATCGCTTCATTCAGTTCTCGTTCTGCTGCTTCAATCATTTTGGGATATTCCGAAAAAGGAATTTCTTGGGTCACATCGGTATTTTCATCGGCAATCAAGCCTTTATCAAAAATCAAACCCAGATAACCCCAACTTACCCCCCTGAGAAAATGCGCCGCTGCCCGGACAGATTGGTCTTGCGGACCGCCGTTGTCAATCGAAATACCTTTTTCCAGGGCGGCGAGCACGTCATTGGCACTTGATACCGCAGAAAGGCAACCAAACCAGGGGTCTTCCGCTACTTGTTTGTAATCTGGGTCTTCGTTGGAACGATTATTGTAAAACTCGCGGGGTTCTTTGCCAAAGCGCTGCGCCCCAAAATTTCCCCAGGACATACTGTAGGCGTCTGCTGCAATTGAGAGCGCAATCACCGGATGGTCGTCGTGTACACCCTGCCACCAACTCGCATAAGCACCTTTTAGCACAGGAATTAAGTCTGCACCGGTGGTGAGCACCGCCTCCCGATCAGGATTATTCGGATTAGCGGTATCCAAATCTTTGCAACTAAATACGATAACAGAGAGCAGCAGCCATATTCTAAAGTGGTATTTTATTTGCATAATTGTTTCATTTTGATTTTAAAAAGTAACTTGAACACTAAAAGTGACGGTTCTGGGAATTGGATAATTAAAGGCATCCACTGCAAAAAGGCTCGGATCGCCGCCGGGCGTTCTTGTATCACTTCCTCTGGCATTTTCAAAACGATTGCTAAGCGTATTCTCATCGCGTGGCGCGCTGGTGATGTCCGGGTGAAAACCGGAGTATTTAGTTTGGGTGAATAAATTTCTACCGGTTAGGCTTAGCTTCAGGCTTTTCGTCCAATTGCCGATGCCATTCTGGAAAGTGTAGGAAAGCGCCGCTTCCCGCAACATAAAAAAAGAACCATCTTCTACAAAATGGTTATTGGCAACCAATACATTGTACAAGCCATCGCTGCCATAAAAACCCGCTGCTACCTCCGGGTATCTGCTCACATCGCCGTGCCGCCAGTCGCGGTAAAGCCACTGCTTGGTCATGTTGTAAATATCGCCGCCTTTTTTCCAGTCAAACAAGGTGTAAATTTGAAAGCCTTTGTATCCAATGACATGCGTGAAGCCCATTCTGAAATCTGGGTTGATGTCACCTATTTTTTGTACCAGCGTATTACCGGTTTCGTCTCTGAGTTTGAAAGGCAATTCATTGGGCGTCCCCAACTGATCTTTTCGCACCACATAACCCACCGGATTGATCGTATAATCATTTGGATCAATACCTTCCATGTTTTCCAGTTGTTTCAAATCTGTGGCAAACACCTCTCCGACCATAATGCCCAGTGACTCACCGGCTTCTATTCGGAATAAGGACGATTGTTGGATACCAGGACCTGTGACGTATGGCGGGACCTCTAATTTGGTGATATTTTGTTCTACTCGATCAAAAGTGCTATATAAATTCCATCGAAAATCAGGAATTTTTATATTAAATAATTTTCTAAAATCAGTGTTCAGTCCCACTTCGTACACGGTGGCTTCCACTGTGCCAGCGTTGCGCCATTGCCCTGTGAAGCCTGCCGCTCCAGTGAGTGGCACGAGCAGAATCTGATCTTCGGTAGTGATTTGGGCATAATTGAATTCCAGGTCGAATGCTTTTAGAAAGGTCATATCCACCCCGATTTCCATCTCTGTGGAAAGGGAAGGTTTTAGCAGATCATTTCCGAGCGTATTTTTAATGGTTGTACCATTGATCAGCTCAAAGGTCTCGAAGCGCTGCTCGAAGGTGGGGCGGATGCCCGAAGTACCCATCGAAGCTCGAATTTTCAAATCCTGAATGAACCGAAGATTAACGTCTTCCGTGAGGCGGTAGGCAGCGCTTGCCCGATAGTAGTTTGCCCAGCGGCTATCCATTCCAAAAAGAGAAGAACCTTCGCGTCGGATTAAACCACTAAAAATATACTTTTGGCGATAATCTACATCGGCAATCAGAAAACCACTATAACCGACAATTTCCTGTTCTTCCGAAGCGATAAAGACATTACTTTGGGCATTGTCCAATGAAGAAAGCCCTGTGACAGCCAGGTTTTCACCGATACCTTCGTCAAATTGCGATGTCAAATCTTCATACAAAAAACTGCCGCGGATAGCCGTGTTAAACCCGCCAAATGGCTTTTGGATGAGCAAATCAGCCCTTGAGATAAAGTAACTACTGTTGCGGTTGCTGCGATGGATACCGCCACCGGCACTGTTTTGAGTACCTTCCGTGACCAAAGAGCTGAAAAATCCAGGCGTGTTGGTGCTCAGATAACCTTTTTCTACAAAATGCTCGTAGTCGTTGGTAGAGCGATCTAAGGCAGCGGTATAGCTCAGGGTGAGCCAGTCTTTGGCATAATAATTTACGGTAAAATTGCCCAATAACCTGGAGCGATTCACTGTTTGGCGAGTATTGGCGCGGTCGTACAGCGGATTGGTGATAGTCAAACCCGTATTGTCAATGTCCCAGTCAAAGGCAGTACCGTCCTCTTCGTTGGAGGCAGAGAGATCAAACATAGGTGTCATAAACAAAGCACCCGCCAGGAAGCTACTCGATCCATTTGACATCGGTTCTAAAAAATCCTGTTCAGAAAAAGAAAACATAGCGCTTGTCTGCACTTCCAGTTTGTTGCTCACCTGGTGGTCGGCGTTGAGGCGGAAAGCGTGCCGGGTATAGCCTGTCGTGTTTTGCAAAATTCCCTCATCCCGAAGCCGTTGCACCGATGCCAGAAAGTTGGTGCGATCCGATTTACCTTCTATTGCCAGGTAGTTGGTTTGAAAAGCACCAGTTTGGAAGAGTACCGACTCCTGGTAATCCTGTAGATTGGGCAGCGGCGTGACAAAGGTGTTGTCGGTGGTTGGATTGCCCAGCAAGGGCTGTGGTCCATTTGGATTTAGAATTTCTCGATTGGTGAAATTATTGATATTATACCTTTTTGATTCTTGAGAAACTCCAAATTCCCCGCGATAGATGACGCGCGTTTCGCCCGCCACCAAGTTTCTTCCTCTTTTTGTAAAAATCTGTATCACACCATTAGCAGCCTGTGAGCCATAAAGCGAAGTGCCCGCCGAACCCTTCAATACTTCTACTTTTTCAATATCTTCTGCATTCAAATCTGCCAGGGTCGAGCCATTTAAAAAAATACCATCCACGATGATCAAAGGTTGCTGTCCATTCGCTATTGAATTTGCCGACCGAATTTGGAAAAAAACGCCTTGCCCTGGTTGTCCACCGGTCTGGTTGACACGCAAACCCGCGATTTTCCCTTGCAAGCCACTACCAACATTTGCCGACGGTACTTCGCTTAGCTGGATGCCGTTTATTTTGCCAACGGCGTAGCTCATTGTTTTGGCAGAACGCCCTACAGCGCTGCCCGTCACAACGATTTCCGCAAGGGGCGTTATTTCAGGTTGCAACAGTACATCCAATACTAAACGCCCATTGACGCTGATAGCCTGTGCTTGGAAACCAGTATAACTAAAAACTAAGGTGTCGCTGGCATAAGTGGAAAAGAAGTTTTGCCTTACTTCGATAGCGTATTCGCCTGATTCATTGGTGGTTGTGCCGCTTTTAGTGCCTTTTAGTACGATATTTACTCCCACTAAGGGATTCCTGTCCGTGGCTGAGAGCACCTTCCCTTTTACCACCATCTGGCTTTGCAAGCTATTTGGTAAACAGAGGATTATAAAATTTGTATAAAAAATAATAGAAAAATACAAAAATGGGCTTCCCCCATTTTGTAAGGGTTTTGGGTTTAAAAAGTTTCTCATAGAATTGGTTTATACTTAAAATTGAAGCTGCCGCAAAAGCCTCAATTGCCTTTTAGCTTTCGCGAATCGCTGAGGTTTACGAAAATTTTGTCCTACTGTTATTTCGCGACCTTTATCTCTATTGCTTTATCCAAGGGCAATGCCAGGCAACCCCATCCGGATGCGACTTTTTGCGCTAATACCATGTATTTTCCAGCATGGAAAGACGTGATGTTCAGATCAAATAAAGCGCTTGGCTGTTGTTCTTTTGTACCGGGGGCAATCACCCACTCTTCCAAATTTTCCGGCTGGAAATAAAGGGTATAGTGGTAGTCTTTATCAGAAAAATGATATTGTAGCAAGACTTTGCTACCTACTTTTGCAGGGTTATCGCCTGTAAGCGTGATCTCGCGCTCGTATTTGCAGGGGCTGAATGCTGTGATCGCCCGTTTGGGCAACACATAATCAAAGGTATTGGGAACGCCTCTCGCTGCCAAATCTCCGCCCAAGGTGGCGGCGGTGCCGGTATCTGAATTTTTAGCAGGAACGCTCACTTCTTTTTGCATCACAATTGGATCGCTTTTTTGTGGTTTTAGACCATCCCGATAATCCATGATCGCTTCTATGCCGTACTTTGGTCCTTCTCCTAACACATAAGCAGCCTTTCGGTTGCCGTTGCTTGTTTTTACAGCTATTTCAATGTATTGATCGGCTGGCGATAAGTCTTGCAAAATTTCTTTGATAAACGCACCTTTTTTACTGCCTTCCACGATCACCCGGAGTTTATCGGGGTTTTCACCTGCCCAAATGGAGTATTTGCAACCATCCTCCTGACAGCAGCGCGGATTCATCCAGGAGATGTACAGGGGCTTTTCGGGTTGACCCGAAAGATACACCAAGTTTAAATCCTGAATCTGATTACAGTTGGGATCGCTGGCTTTCACATTGATTGTAGTAATTTCTTCCGTAAAGGCAGGTTCTTCGAAATTAGGATCTTTTACGGTTTGTTCGGATGCAACCAATACCTCTGCAGGTGGATTGCCATACGTTTTTATTTGAGCGCCTTCCGAAAGCGGTTTGGACATTTCCGGCGTTTCTTTACCTTGCTCAATGGCTTTCAGCCAAAAAGCGCTCATTGGTACGCCTTGCCTTGCTGCGTCCAGCCTGGTGTGGGCAACTACACGAAGCGTATGAATGCCTCTTGCGATGTCTTTTTCGTCCAGTTTGATTTCAAAAGGAATTTTTGCTCCCGGAATGAGTGAAATTGGTTTCACCGCAATATCTCTATACCCCGGATGCACGTAAAAAATTTCGGCGTAAGGACTGAAATTGCCGCAAGGCGAGCCAAGTGCCAGTTCAACGATCCCCTGGATTGTGTTGCCTGCAATGGTTGCTCTGGCAGCAACGGCACAGGTATCCGGCAAAAATTGCACTTCTTTGGAATCAGCATCTGAAAAAACGCCTTTGGTAGCGAAATCGGTTTCCTTCGTTTGCTTGCTGCCTTCTTCAATCAAAACTTTGGAGCTAATGTTGTGTGTAATGGCGGTAGCACAATTCTCCGCGCGCGCGATCACGCGTACAAAGTAAGCTCCGGCGAGCATATTGCACAAGGGCTCTGTCCGAATCGCGTTGCCGAACGCAGGCTGGGGTTTGCCATCAGCTTTCAGGGATTCCCAAGCCCCAGCAGCCGTGCGGTATTCTACGTTAAATTCCCATTTTTTGCCCTGGCAATTCATACATTGCACCAATATAGCGGGCCGGTTTTCTTCGCCACAGTAGCCATTTGGCTCGATTTGAACGAATAAATCAGGATTTTGGCAGGGGGCGGCTTGGGTATTTTCTATTGGTTTTTCGGTTTTTGTTACGGCTTCTTTTGGGTTTTCCCATTCGTAGCGATAGCCTTGCCGAAGTACCTTAGTTTCAAATTTTGAAGATAGAAGATTAGCCGTTTTGTAATCCAAGCCAATGGTATAAAAATGTTGTTTTTGCAAACCCCTGATCAGAACGGTGTCCTGCTGGCGGTTATTTGTTTCCTGCAAACCTCTAATCAATCGCGGGCTGCCCTCACTGCTCAGGCTGGTGCCCTGATCTTTCAGCCAGACAGAAGCCTCGATGCTGCTTGCTTTGCTGTGCGTGAAATAAAAAACGAGCAGTACAGTGCCCTCTTCATCGGTGGGCAGAATTGTAGCGTTGAAAAGCGGTTCTTCTTTATCAAATAGACCTTTGATTTGTGCAACAGAAAAACAGGGTAGGAGATTGGCTATGAATAGCAAAAAGAGAAGATGTAAGTTTTTCATGTATGATTGTTTTTAAGTGTAAACGAGCCTCAATCAGTTGTATAATTCAAATTTTAAAAATAGTAACAACGATTTTCACCCGTTGGTGATAGTCTGCTATTTGATCAGGTGCTGCCTTCAAAAAATTTTGAAAACCCTTGAGGCTTGCACGTTACAAAGCTGTTAAAGTATTCAAAGGGAATTAGGTCTAAAATGCAATTGGTTGAAGAGATGGCAGTCAACAAAAAGAACAATTGACTTGCTGAATTGCTATTGCGAGTCCTGCTTTTGCACCACAAAAATAATACAATTCTCAAGTAAAAATACAAAAAATAACTATTTTTAACAGTCTGTCATCCATTGGCGCAATTATCACATAAGTTTAAATTTTAATTTAAAAATAAAGTTAAATCTTGGGACAGAACAATTAAAAATTTTACTTTTACATCGCTTTACTTCATAATCTCCTGATTGCCTGCATTGAATAAAACAATTGCCTTGCTTTCCGCGTAGCGGAATCCATATTCAAAGATTTGATTGCAGAAAGATGACCGGTGTCATTTTATGAATAGAAATGCGCTAAAGGTACATTGAAACCTACAAACGTGTATGAGAGAACGGAAATGCTTTACGATACCGAATCTGAGTCATTTGCATGCTACGGAGGGGGGTAGTGCGTGGCGGCTTTTGGCAAGGCAGCTGCTCTTATTGCTGTTGCTTGCTATTGGTATCTATGGCTCGGCACAGTCCATCGTTGTGCTTGATCGTTGTGATTTTCCTTACATTGATCCCCAGGATGCTATTCCGAATGCTGTTCCCGCCAGAGATTCAATGGTTTACACGGCTTATTTTCAGGAAGATACCCTCTTAAAAGCTTTTTATGTGGATGTAAATGCTTTTGGGGGGCAACAGGTAGATCGGGTGAAGGTTTATGCTATTTTGCCGGATAGTACGCTGCGGCTTTTAGGAGCTATTGCTTTTGGTACCTGCCCGGAATGTGTGGAGGGTTTTGCTTTGGTGCACGACAATACACTGCAAGTACAAAATGTATCGAGTATCCAAACCATGGAAATGTGGCTCCAAGCCTTCAATCAACCGCCTTTCCAGCTGATTAACAACTTGCAAACCCTGCGAGGTGTGGGGCGTATCAGCGGGCGTATCCCCTTTTGTGCTATTGGCTGGCAGGTGCAGTATAGCGTGTTTAGCTCACCTAATAACACTTCTACCGAATTTTCAACTTATATCCTTTGTCCGCAGGTGATAGCAAGCTGCCCTATCACTCAAGATATAACCTTTGATTGCCAACAAGATAGTATTTTTTTGCGTGCTGTTTTACCAAATGAATGCTTTTCTGATCAGGCACAAGTGCGCTGGTCGAATGCAAAGGGTTGGGCATCAACAGCCTCCTCCGCTTCGCTTTCGCTTTCGGATAACTTAGGGGTGTATTATCTGACCATACAAGATGGAGGCTGCGAACGCATGGATTCCACTTTAGTAGATATTCCACCATTTGCAGAGGCTGGTGCAAATGTAGCTGCTTGTGAAAAAGAAAATATTGTCCTTGCTGGGCAGGGAGGCTTGAGTCCTTTTTGGGTAAAGCCCGATGGCTCACTCGTGGAGGGTGCTATCTGGGTGATTAACGAAGCAGCACTTCAAGATGGAGGCGTTTATACTTTTCATGCTTTTGATGAGAACAACTGTGAAGATACGGATACCTTGCGCATCACAATTTATGCACCTCCTGAGCCTTTGGCGGATTTCCAGCCACCCTGCCTGGGCGATTCCCTGTTGTTGGCGGTTTTGAATGATAGCGCTTTTGCTTCCATCCAGTGGCAAAACCCAGATGGACTTCCTTTAAACCCGCCTTTGATCAGCAATTTTCAAGCTGAAAATGCCGGAATGTATTCGGTTGTCGGGACAGATGCTTTTGGCTGTAGCAATACAACAATCGTAGCGATCAATGGCAATCAGCCTCCTGAGTTGACTTTTCAGATTGAAGAAACCTGCGATAGCGCGAAGGTCTATCTATTCCCTGAAACCTACGAATACCAGTGGGAATCGGGCGATCGAGGCGCTGTTTTTACTACGAACACTGGAGGAAATTACCAGGTAACGGTCACGGATCTCAATGGCTGCGCATCTGTCAGCCAGGTGGAAATACCTCAGCCCGATGGGCCCAATATTGCGTTGGAGATAAGGCAGCCGTTTTGCCCGGGAGATTTGGGTTACATCCAGGTGATAGCAGAAGACCCCGACCGTCCACTCATTTTTTCTAAAGACGGAGGCGAAACCTACTCGCTTGAGTCTGATTTTGAGGATTTACCTTACGGTAATTACAAAATTGTGGTACAAGATGACTTAGGCTGCGTGCAGGAGCTGGAGGCAACGATCGTCGCGCCTGATTCTATGGGCGTGAGCCTCAACCTCGATTCCCTCGAAGTGCGCCCCAATGCCGATATTGTACTCAATGCCTCCACGATTGGGAATATCCGTTTGTACCAGTGGCTGCCAAAAGAAATTGATAGCGGCAGCGCTACTACGGCTTTTGTGGCTCAAAGCGATTTGAATGTACGCCTCATTGTGGAAGATGACCGCGGCTGTCGCGCTACGGATGGCTTTTTTTTGAAAATTGTATTAGGGGAAATCTTCAGCCCTAATGTTTTTTCGCCCAATGACGATGGTATCAACGAGCGATTCACTTTGTACAGCGACAATAGCTCCGGCGAAATCATAGAGTCTTTGAAAGTTTTTAACCGCTGGGGAGCCCTGGTTTTTGAAAAACAAGAAATCCCCTTGAACGATGAACAACTGGGTTGGGATGGTACACACAATGGAAAGTTATTGCAAGCTGGCATTTTTGCTTACCATGCCGTGATCCGATTTGGAAATAATGTACGAAAAGAAATAAGGGGAGATGTTTTGCTAATGCGATAAAACGATGCTTTGCATGAGAGCTTTTGTCATACTTTTTTTCTTTTTTTTACTAAACATAGCTGCCATTGCCCAAAAATTTGAGGTAGGAGTAGAGACCAGCATTGGCTCGGCGCATACTTCTTTCAAAGGAGATTTGTCAAAAATGGTCGGCTTTTCAGAGCTTGAGATTACGACAGCAGATGTAGATACTGCCTTTGCTCAGTTCGATTTGAGTGCACCGCGCTGGATCAAGGAAGTATTTCCAGGCTTGAGAATTGAAGTAGCAGATGAAATCAGCAAGCAATTGTCGCGTCCGATTCGCGCTGTTCGTTTTTTTGTGCGGTACGAATTTATTGGCGGCAGCCTCACCATCTCCGACCCGCGCTTGGCCACCCAGCAGGAATCTCGGAAGCTAAAAAACCAGCTGAAAGCCATTCGGTTATCGCTGGCGGGCGATGCGGAGGGCTTGGCAAGCCACCTGGCGCTGATGGCAATCGCCGACGAAACGCGCGTAAAGCCTTTTTTTGCAAAACGATACGATTTAGAAATTTATGCACATTTAAAGAGACTTTTCTTGGGAGACTACGTCATAGTAGAGTGGGGTAGCAGGGACAAAAACAATATCACTTTTGATGTAACAGCCGGCATCCGTTTCACAGCTGATCCTTCTCCGATACTGGAGTTGGGGGACATCCTTTTTGTAAGGGATGAAATTGATGACTTACTCGAAGGGGGTATCCTTGCGCCGGTAGAAAGTAAAACAGACAAAATAGCCGAGGCGATTCAGAATGTTACGTTTGGGAAGTTTCGCGATCCACGGGTGGTGCCTTCCTTTGGCTGGTTTTTGCGCGGTGAATTGCCCGTCAATTTCGGAGGACGCTTCTCCTTAGTGGCGGGCGGAGAACTGAGCATGCAACAACATACGGCTATAAAGGGTACCAAACCAATGTACTCAATTTACGGATTTGCCGGTATCAGATGGCTTGTTTTAGGAAATGATAAAAAATAACGTTACACGAAATAGAGGGTACATTCAATGTGATTTTTATATCATAATTTAACCAAACTACTATGAATAAATTACATCTACTTATTGCAGCTATTTTTCTGCTATCACCTTTTTTTACAAAGGCTCAACAAAATCCTTATTACACCTCCAAAAGAAATTCCGTTTATTTACTCAGCCTTAACGATGCACAATTAGACGTAGGACTAAAAACAGCGACCATTTTTGCATTGGATGATAGAGCCAGCCTCTATTCCAATCCGCACTTCAAGGCCATGTGGAATTTAATCAAATTGGGCGCTACCCTTGAGGCGCTACTGCAAGGACGGGATGAACCCCTGAATGATATTGATTTGAGTAAAAAATATGGTCAAAATGGTTATAACAAAACCGTTCTGATGTTCTTTCTGCGCTATGGCTTTGGTGGCGCTTCCGATTTGGCTATTCAGACGCATTTTTTTGAATTCGGCATCAGCCCTGGCTTTTTTAAAGAAGGCAATAAAGGAATGAATATTCACTTGGACTACCTGATGAATGTTTTTAAAACGAATTACGGCGCTGGCGGCAATAGCATCGCTCGCTCAATTGACCACGAAGTATTTGTAGGCGGCAGAATGGGTTTTGACTGGAGTTTTGGCAGATCAGAAGGCGAAGCGGGCTTTTTCTCGCATCTGAGCAGTGAAATCAAACGCATTGCAAACGAAAACGAATTTACGGCAGCAGAATTAATCCGCCTGGAAGAAATGGCGGAAGCCAGTAAAGTGTTGCTTCCTGAAGATGTGGGCGGGAGGGCTTTTCACATCGGACCGCTCATCGGGGGACGAATTTCCAAAAAAATCCTGAAACATGGGCAACTTTTTGCCAGCGGGCAGGGCTTCTACGATTTGATGGACTTAGCGAACGAAAAAGGGAACAAAGAAAATAAACGCAGCCAGCACCATATTTCTTTGTCTCTTGGCTTTAACTACGCCATCGGCGGCGACGGTAAGGGGCTGGTTGCAAAAGGATTTTTTTAAGCGTCCCGAAAGGCGAAGTCAGAAATGGGAAGTCGGATTTGCAAAGGATTTGTATTACTTTTGCAACCGAACCCAAATCGTAGTTCCCTGATGACACCCAGAATTGCTGTATTCCCTGGTTCTTTCGATCCGATCACCATTGGTCATGTAGAGATTGTGAAACGAGCGCTGCCCTTATTCGATCAAATCTACGTTGCCATTGGTGTCAATTCGCAAAAAAAATATTTGTTCAGCCTGGAGCAACGCATCGAATGGCTCAAAACGGTTTTTGGCAACGAACCAAAGGTCATCGTCGATCATTTTGAAAACCTGACTGCACACTACTGCCTGCGCATCGGCGCGAAGTACCTGATCCGGGGCTTGCGCAATGCTTCTGATTTTGATTATGAAAAAACGATTTCCCAACTGAACAGCATTGTTGGAAACGGCATTGACACAATTTTTCTCATCAGCGAACCACATTACTCGCATATCAGTTCTACAATCGTAAGAGAAATCATCATCGGTGGTGGAGATGCCACGCCTTTTCTGCCTGCCGAAGTAAAAATCGAAATTCTCAAGGGATTCCCCCGATAACCCAACCCAATTACACCAATTAACCCTTCATTCCATGCCCTACCACTGGCTTTTATTCGATGCAGACAATACCTTATTTGACTTTGATCGCAGTATGCGACAAGCCTTGCAGGATGCGATGGAGGCAGCCGGTATAACCTTTCGTCAAGACTTTCACCCAATATACGAAGCGATCAATACCCAGTGCTGGAGCGACTTTGAGCATGGCAAAATCAGCAAAGCCGAACTCCGTACCCGACGCTTTGAGCTGTTTTTTGAAGCCATCCAAATTGAACTCGATACCGAACGCTTTGCCGCCGAATATCTCTTTCTGCTTTCGCAAATCACTTTTCTGATAGACGGTGCGGACGTGCTGTTGGAATCCTTGCACCAGGAGTTCAAGCTGGGTTTGGTCACCAATGGCTTGACGGAAGTACAGCGCCCGCGCTTAGCAAAATCGGGCATTCAGGAATATTTCGATATAGTAGTTGTTTCCGACGAAATCGGTCACGCCAAGCCCCACGCCGGTTTTTTCGATTATGCTTTTCAGCAAATGCGGCAACCCCCCAAACAGGAAGTGATGATCATCGGCGATAACCTCCACGCGGATATTCGCGGCGGACTGGACTACGGCATTCACACCTGCTGGTACAATCCGCAACAGTTAGAAAACGACCTCAACGTGCAACCCACCTATCAAATCAAAGAGTTGATGGCTTTAAAAGACTTATTACAAAAATAACCCCATCATCAAATCTGCACATCATCAAATCACCTCATCACCCCCCAATCACCAATTGCTTCGCACCCAACGCAACACCTCGATCATCCAATAAGCTATACCAATACGTACCTGCCCCCAGCTTAGACACATCCACCTCCGCTTCAAATTGCTTTCCAGGAATTTGATAAGTTTCGCTCAAGACCTCCATCCCAAGTACATTATACATTTTGAGCACGTACTGCCCCGATTTCATATTGCTAAAGCGCAGCCGCACATTGCCCGCTGCCGGATTCGGAAAAGCAGACACCTGCAGCATTTCAGATGCTAACTCGGTCACATCGGTCGTCAGCGCATTCGATTTATATTGCACCAGCACTGGCGTTGCCTGATCATTGGCGAGCGTCACCACGGCGATCGGTTCTTTGGAGATATTATTATAAAAATTGTAAGTAACAATCGTATCCACACCTAAAGTAGTCAATCCTAAAGACTGAATCGCCACATCGGTCACGTCTAACCAACCCAGCGGCGGCACCTTCGCATCTAAGCGAAACTCCCGGAATTGAGTGCGTTTTTCGCGTAAAACCGGATACGTGCCACCAGGAATCGTCACATTGCCCCAGGCATCCACCACATCCAAGCGATTGATCGCAATTCTGATACGCAGGGAATCGGGTCTGACGGGGAGTTGATTCACAATCGTACCCGGTACATCTGCTGCGGATACAGGCAATAAAAGCCCCGACGATATTTGATTGATGTCAAAAAAATTGACGGGCGAGCGGCGCTCCACAATCGGCGGGTTATATTTTATCGCAGCATTAAAGCCAAGCCCGATAGGATCCGCGCCATAGTAGCCCAGGAATGCCACCGCCTGGTTAGATACACTCAAATAATTTTCAAGATTATTGTTGAGATACAATACAGTAGCCCCCGGAAAAGCCGCAATGGCAGTACCCGTAGCCGGACTCTTAAAAATTTGCTGCTGCGCAAAATCTGCCGTCAAACTGCTGAAATCCCAGTTCTGATTACCACCCGGAGGCGTAAAAACGAACACATCAGGGCTCGTATCAAAAGCAAAATGCAGCGTATCGCCCAGAGCAGGGAAAGTAGCATTAGTGATCGTGATTTGAGCCTGGATGCTCGTGCCAAAGCCAAGCATCACTAATGCCAGTAAAAAAGTAGTTATTCGCATCGTATTTGTTTGTGGTTTAGAGGATTATTAAAAGTATGCTCGTACAAAGCTAATACATTGCGGAGATTTCCAATTAAAAATGTCTTTCCGCAGTGGCCGGGTGACTTCGAGTCTCCCGGTCACTACCAACCAATGAATTTATTTTTTTGTACATCTTTCCTAAATACCTACCTTTATTGGTACAATCACAACCGCAAACATGCCACAACCATCATATTAAAATGATAGCCAGCACCGTAAAAATGGATTACATCGAGCAATTAGCCCAGGACATGATCTTCATCGAAGGGAATAACAACTTCCAGATGAAAAGCGAGAATTGGGGTAGTAATAAAAAACTGGAACGCCAGGTGAAAATAGCCGATTTCTACCTCTGCAAGTACCCCGTCACGCAAGGCTTGTGGCAAGCGGTAATGGGTGACAACCCTTCCTACTTCAAAGGCGCCAACCGCCCCGTAGAGCAAGTAAGTTGGGACGACGCGCAAGTTTTTTTGGAAAAACTAAATAAAATAAGCGGCAAGACCTATCGCCTACCCAGCGAGGCAGAATGGGAATACGCCGCACGGGGTGGCGCGCGCTCCCTCCCCTTGGGAGAGGGGCGGGGAGGGGCTTTTTCCGGCAGCAACAAACTGAAAGAAGTAGGCTGGTATAGCGCCAACAGTCACGGCGAAACCAAGCCGGTCGGCTTGAAGCTGCCCAATGAACTGGGCTTATACGATATGAGCGGCAACGTATGGGAGTGGTGCGCCGATGTCTGGCACGATGACTACAAAGGCGCACCAAAAGACGGTAGCGCCTGGCTGACTGGCGGCAGTCAAAATGCGCGAGTGGTTCGTGGCGGGTCTT
>CAZGJN010000047.1:0-29312 GCA_964526645.1 uncultured Saprospiraceae bacterium | reverse complement strand
CGTCTCGAAATTGCACTTTTTTTATGCAAATATATTATTTCCGAACAAGTCTATTACATTAGCTTATTTTTGATATGAATATAAAAATAGAAAACCAGTTTAAGGCGCTTGAAGCCAAGTTAGAAAAACTCATAAGCGATTTGAAGCCTCATTCGGATCAGTTATTGAACAGCAAACCCGATGCGCACAGTTGGTCTGTTTTGCAGGTGATGCACCATTTAATGCTGGCAGAAGACCTGTCGGCAAAATATGTGTACAAAAAGTTGAGTTTTAAACCCGAATTGAAAAACAAAAGTTGGCTTACGAAATGGAGAGTTTTTAAACTAAAAACTTATAACACGCTCCCGATCAGGCTGAAAGCCCCTCAAAACGTGAGCCGAGAGAATCTCCCCGACCAGACAAGCCTCGAAGAAACAGCGCAGCAATGGCTTGCTCAAAGAGCACAGCTAAAGCGCTATCTGGAAACCTTGCCAGATGAACTTTTTGAGAAAGAGATATACAAACACCCCCTTGCCGGCAAGCTTGGCTTGGATGGCATGCTCTGGTTTTTTGAAGGGCACTTTGATCGCCACCTCCTGCAAATAAATCGAACACTGAAGCGGCTATCCTGATATCAGCATACCCGCGATAACCGCCGTGAAAAAGCAAGCTATCGTACCACCGATTAATGACTTAAGTCCCAGTTCTGTAAGATTTTTGCGCTGCCCAGGAGCAATAGCGCCAATGCCTCCGATCTGAATACCAATGGATGCAAAATTGGAAAAACCACACAAGGCATAAGTAGCAATAATGACAGATTTTTGGGAAATATGCCCTTTCACATCTTCTAAGGCAGCGTATGCAAAAAACTCATTCAGCGTAGTTTTCAACCCCAGGAGTTGCCCTATTTCAAGCATATCTTGTGCAGGCACGCCCAGCAGCCAGGCGATTGGCGCAAAAGCCATACCAAGTATAAATTGGATATTAAACCCCGTGAAGCGATTATTTGTAAAATCTGCCACCCAATGATTTAGCCCTGTCCAGCCACCTATGAAGTTGATAAAAATGTAATTCAGCATAGCAATAAAAGCAGTAAAAACTAAGAGCATAGCACCGACATTGACAGCGAGCTTGAGCCCATCCGTCGTACCTCTAGAAATGGCATCCAGTACGTTGTTGCCCACATCTTGCCGAGGAATGTCCAGGTTTTGGTGTGCCAGGTCGGTTTTTTCTACTTCCGGGTACAGTATCTTTGCTGCAATAATCGCTGCCGGTGCCGACATGATGGAGGCCGTGAGCAGGTGCGTAGCAAACATTTGTTTTGCAACAGGATCCGTACCACCCAAAAAGCCAACGTAAGCAGCAAAAACCCCTCCCGCGATCGTAGCCATGCCGCCCGTCATCAAGCAAAGTATTTCCGAGCGCGACATTTTTTCCAAATATGGTTTTATAACCAGCGGAGCTTCTGTTTGTCCGATAAAAATATTCGCGGCAGCAGCAAGACTTTCTGCACCTGTGATCCGCATCGTACGATTCATCACCCAGGCAAACCCTTTGATAATCAATTGCAAAATACTGAGGTAATATAAAAGCGAAGACAAAGCCGAAAAGAAAATGATCGTAGGGAGCACCTTGAACGCAAAAACATAGCCTACTTCAAAAATCGTATTGGTATTGCCATCAATCAATTGTGCCGACTGTGGCCATTTGCCCAGCACAAAATTGGCACCTTCTTCTGTAAAATTAAGTAGCACCACAAAAAAGCTGGAAACAAAATCAAATACGGTTCGGATTACCTCTATTTTTAAAATCGCAATGGCGAGAATAAACTGAAGGGTGAAGCCCATCCCAACCAATTTCCAGTCTATGGCTTTGCGGTTATTACTCAGCAAATAGCATATCCCAATGAGCACGCCAAGTCCAAGCATACCGCGCAAAACACTCCAAACAATTTCCATGCTGTCAGTTTGTATGATTTTTAGAAAAGAACAAAATATGCCAAATGTAGAAAAATTTACGGAAAGTAATTTTTGCAGCTTTATTTTTATCCTGTTAGTTTGGGGCAAATTGCTACATTTGTAAAAAATCAAGCAACTTTGATGAAGCCTTTAATCGTTGGGATTACCGGAGGAAGTGGCTCTGGTAAGACTTCTTTTATCCGAAAGTTGAACGAGCGGTTTGAACGAAACGAGATTTGTATTATTTCGCAGGATGATTATTATCGCCCACGCCACGAGCAAGAATGCGATGAACATGGTATCCACAATTTTGATCTACCCAAGTCTATTGATAAAAAAGCCTTCATTCGGGATATTCAGCAACTCATCGAGGGAAACACAGTTGTACGGGAAGAATACACCTTTAATAATCATCAAGCCAGTACTCGCCACCTTGTTTTTCAGCCAGCGCCAATTTTGATCATTGAGGGAATTTTTGTTTTTCATTTTAGAAAGGTGCGCAAGCTTTTAGACATAAAAATATTTCTGCATGCAAAAGAGAATCTGAAGGTGATTCGGCGCATTCTGCGTGACCAAACCGAGCGAAACTACCCGCTTGATGATGTTCTGTATCGGTATCAGCACCATGTACTGCCTACTTTTGAAAAATATATTCGACCCTACATGGATGACGCTGATCTGGTAATTAATAATAATCATCATTTTGAGATGGGACTTGATGTAGTAACGGGCTTTTTTAAGTCTTATTTAAACCAAGTAAATGAAAGCGCACCGCAGCCTGTTCTGGTCAATAGCATAAAGCAATAAAAAAATATTCGACAAAGCTTGTCTGAAATAGAAAGCGCTCGAAAGAAATAATTATTTTTTTCACTTAGTATTCACCTCTTTTACCTTCCAGGCGATCCACATAACCCACTTCTCCCAATCGAAATTTAAAGGGAAGCCTGATGGTTTGTTCCAGTTTTACTTCAATTTTGCAAAAAAAAGGTAAATATTCGTAGCGATGAAAATTGGGAATATCTGATTGCCGATGGGCGAGAGGAGAAATATTAATTCGGTTTTGTAAAAAATGAGTAATGGATACAGTATAATTAATGGAGAAGGCATTTATTAAAGAAGGTGTATAAGGCTTTTCCTGCCGTAGCGCTATGATAGATTTTCCTGCTATTTGGGCATGTGTATTAAAGAAAGTACTTATAAAAATAAGCGTCAGGAAAATTTTAATTTTTTTTATATTTTTCATTTTTGATATAGTTTAAAATGAAAAAATAATGTTTTGAATAAAAATAATCGCGCTACCGCTTGCCTTCGTACAATTCATATTTTTGAAATTTACACTCCAATGCGCCATTAAATAAAGTCATTTTTTGGGATGGTCGCAAGCCAATGTGTTTTAAAGCTTCCTGATTGGAAGAAATTAACCAGGCTTCATAACCACTGAATACCTGCTTTAAGCGATCGCCTATCATTTTATAAAATGCAGCAATTTCAGCTTCTTTCAATCTTTCATCATAAGGCGGATTGGTGATAAGGATGCCGGGTGGGGGAGGAGGTACTAATTTTTCAAATGCTAATTTTTCCACCTGAATGCCTTTGCCCTCAAGGTGTGCAGAAAAAATATTTTGGGCACTCACGCGCACGGCGCGCATGTCTTTGTCGAAACCGAGCACTTGACAATGCAGCGCCTGGATGCCGGACTTCGCTTTTTCCACTATGTTTTCCCAGCATTTGCCATCAAAATCGCGCCATTTCATGAAGCCAAAAGTTTCCCGATGCAGTTGGGGCGGCGTATGGCTTGCAAATAAAGCAGCTTCGATCAGCAAGGTGCCAGAGCCACACATCGGATCCACAAAAGTCGTCTTTCCATCCCATCCCGATAGCAAAACCATTCCAGCTGCCAATACTTCATTAATGGGCGCTTCGAGCGTATTGGCGCGGTAGCCCCGTTTATGAAGCGAATCGCCAGAGCTATCGAGTGAGAGGGTGCATTTATCCTCGTTGATGTGCAAATTCACGCGGAGGTAAGGAAAATCAACGTTCACATCGGGGCGTTTACCCGTTTTATCCCGAAAATAATCAGCAATGGCATCTTTTGTTTTGAGCGCAGCGTATTTAGAATGTGTAAAAATCGAAGAATTGGCGGTTGCATCAATCGCAAAGGTTTTATCCACGGTCAGATAATCCTGCCATTCAATGCGTTTTACATTTTTATAAAGTGCTTCAGGGCTTTTAGCCACAAAATCCTGAAGGTGCACCAGTACGCGCAGGGCGGTGCGCAGCTCTAAGTTGGCTCGGTAAAGCAGCGACTTATCTCCTTCAAATTCTACGGCTCGCTTGAGTTCTTTGATCTCCTTTCCGCCCAGTTGACGGATTTCCTCGGCGAGTACCCCTTCCAAGCCCTGCATAGTTTTGACGATGATTTTCAACCTTCTGTTTTTTATTTAAATCTAATGATAATATTTTGAAAGGCTATTCTGTTTTTATCAAATGGCGCTTTTTCAATAAATGGCAGCTGAATTACAGTTTTATTTTTTAGCTTTTATAGTTTCAATTCGCATCTTTATTTACATGATGAAATTCCCAAACATTAATCATTGAGCCTTTTTCCAAATTCGGAAAATCAAAAAACCTCCAACTGCAGCTATTACCGTTGCAATTGCTCCTGCCGAAACATTCCCATAAATCCAGAATCCCGTTGCAAATAAAGCTGCGTACACAGCGATTGCGCCAATCAGCATACCTCCGATTTCCAGAGGAAGCTTACCCGTTGTCACATCTGAAGTTTTCAATTCACCATTTGCCAGCGCTTTGTCAATTACGGGGCGCCAGCCGATACTCGCCGGTTTTACTAATTTATAAAAATTGACCAATACCTTATGATCCGCTGGAGGGGTAAGTAATGCCACTGATAGCCAACCGATTGTAGTAATACCGACACCGATTAATAACTTTTGATACTCCAGTATTGGGGTAAAGCCAAACGCTTTTGTATGTAAAAATTCAAAATACAAAGCCACTAAAAACGAAATGCCCATAGCTGCCAACTCGCTGTAAGCGTTGATCCGCCACCAAAACCAGCGTAGAATAAATAATAAGCCTGTGCCTGCTCCGATTTGTAATAATATTTTGAAGGCTTGCAACGCATTTGTCAGTGCCAAGGCCAGCAATGCCGCCAACGTCATCAGTATGATTGTGGAAATACGTCCAATTGTAACCAATTGTTTATCAGAGGCTTCCGGCTTTATAAATCGTTTGTACCAATCATTCACTACATAAGAAGAGCCCCAATTTAAATGGGTAGCAATCGTGGACATAAATGCCGCAACCAGGGAGGCAATAACAAGTCCTAATAAACCACTTGGCAAAAGGGTCATCATAGCAGGATAAGCCAAATCATCATTTATTACATTTGAATTTACATCTGGAAATGCTTTTTGTAAAGAAGCAAAATCGGGGAAAATAATGACGGAGGCTAAAGCTACCAAAATCCAGGGCCACGGGCGTAAAGCATAATGTGTGATGTTAAAGAAGAGCGTAGCGCCCATCGCGTGGTTCTCATTTTTAGCTGCTAACATTCTTTGAGCAATGTAACCACCGCCCCCCGGCTCCGAACCAGGATACCACACACTCCACCACTGTATCGCTAAAGGCATTAAAAATAAAGGAATAAATACTTCTCGATTATTAAAATCCGGTAAAACATTAAGTTTGGTACTGACAATCGGGTGAGCCAATAAATTGTCCAATCCGCCCACCTGTGGCAAATTCACGATAAAAATAGCCGCCACCAAGGAGCCAATCATGGCAATGACAAACTGGAAAAAATCTGTCCAGATTACCCCTGCAAAGCCACCAATTACTGAGTAAACCACCGTGATTGAGGTGGCCAGCAGCAGCGTCTGCGTGGGTGATAGACCCAGCATCACGCCACCAATTTTGATGCCTGCCAGACAAACTGTTGCCATGATCATCACATTAAAAAATACGCCCAGATATATCGCTCTGAATCCCCTTAGAAAAGCTGCCATTTTGCCGCTGTAGCGAATTTCATAAAACTCCACATCTGTCAGTATGCCGCTTCGCCGCCAGAGTTTTGCGTACACGAAAACCGTGAGCATCCCTGTCAGTAAAAACGCCCACCATTCCCAATTACCTGCCACGCCATTTTTGCGCACCATGTCTGTTACCAGGTTTGGCGTATCCGCTGAAAAGGTGGTCGCTACCATCGAAAAACCCAGCAACCACCAGGGCATACTCCGCCCCGACAGGAAAAACTCGGACGAGTTCTTGCCCGATCGTTTGGATACAATAATCCCAATGAAAAGGGAAAGCACAAAAAATGCGGCGATGATCGCCCAATCTAAAGTCGCTAAATTCATTTTGTTTTGCTTTAGGTGTAGTTAGTTTTGACTGCCACAGCTGCCAAATCGCTTTATTAGCGAATGAAAGTCGTTTGTACAAAGGAACAAATTTTTTGGAATGCGGAGATGTTTTGGGTGAGAAAGTTGATAGTGCAAAATTTAAAGCAAAAGGTACTTCAATCACCCCGCATCCTCCACTATAAAAATCGCGTTTTGATTCAAATCCCAAAAGCCAAATTCATTGGTACTCGAGGGTGTATTGGCGCGGAATTTATCAGCGCTGACGGTACCTTTTTGCACAAAAAAAAGCGGCTGGATATTCTTTACAAAAATCCGAATGGCCGAACCACCCAATAAAGGATCATCCGATGTATCGCGGCTTGCTATTGCAAATGCAACTCAAGCTGGTCGCGGCGCAGCACCGCGTAGCGCTTATCAGAAAAGATGGTCTCGAAGCCTGTTTTTTCCTGGTACCACGCTACATCTCTGGTTATGTCAGCGGAGGGTATCACAGGCGCGATTTTTATTAATGTTGTACTTGTATTCATTTAGTGCTGCATAAAGATGAAGTCAAAATCTTGTTGATATTCACAAAAAAACACTTTTCTCGGCTTTCCGTTTATTTTATTTGTTAGGTAAAAAAGGGTCATTGATTTCAAAAGTAAGATAACATTGTTTTCTCACTAAAAATAAATGATTTTTGTCATTTTTGTTTCAAGTCAAAATTTTTTGTTTCACTTTTCTTGGAAAAACGAATCCTCCGCCACACAAATTTTCGCTATCTTTGTCATCCTAAAAGATAATCAATGTAAGGGCGGGCATCTCAAAATTCGCAGTTGCTATTTTGATATGGTAAAAAAAAATAATACAAAAACACCAGACGCAGCGAATGCAACCCCCCTGATGGCGCAATACTATCAGGTGAAAGCGAAGTACCCCGATGCAATTTTGCTGTTTCGGGTGGGCGATTTTTATGAAACTTTTGGCGAAGATGCCGTGACAGCGTCGCGTGTGTTAGGGATTGTGCTTACCAGTCGCAATAACGGCGGCAATGATACGGAATTGGCGGGCTTTCCGCATCATTCGATGGACTTATACTTACCGCGCCTGGTGCGGGCAGGCTACCGCGTGGCGATCTGTGAGCAAATGGAAAAACCGAGTCCGCAAAAGAAAATTGTAAGGCGCGAAGTGACCGAAGTAATCACCCCAGGTGTGGCGGTGGACGATAAACTTTTGGATCATAAAACAAATAATTATTTAGCAGCGCTTTGTTTTAATAAAGATACTGTTGGTGCTGCTTTTCTTGATATTTCTACGGGCGAATTTTTAGTAAGTGAGGGCGAACAGAGCTATATTGATAAGTTATTACAAAGTTTTAATCCGGCAGAAATCATTTACCCAAAAGATAAAAAAAAGTTATTAGAGCAATGGCTGGGCGATAAATTTTATACCTATCCGCTCGAAGAATGGGTATTTACAGAAGATTTCGCCCGTGAAAAATTGCTAGGGCAATTTGAAGTACAAAACCTAAAGGGCTTCGGAATTGAGGAACTGGCGCTGGCGCAGGTGGCTGCGGGGGCAACTTTACATTATTTAGCGGCTACAGAGAACAAAAATCTAAAACACGTTTCCTCGATCAGTCGTATTCAACCTGATCGTTATGTGTGGTTGGATCGCTTCACGATTCGCAATCTAGAATTGACCCACAGCCCCCATGAAACGGGCGTTCCGCTCATTCGCATTCTAGATAAAACCATTTCGCCGATGGGCGCGCGCCTGTTGAAAAAATGGGTGGTATTGCCCTTAAAATCGCAAAAAGCAATCGAAGAGCGGCTGGATATCACTGATTGGTTATTAAAAAATCCAGTAACCAGAGCAGAATTGGAGCCTTACATCCGGCAGATGGGCGACCTGGAGCGCCTGATTTCAAAGGCGCCAATGGGTAAGCTGAGTCCGAGAGAAGTCATACAATTAAAAAAAGCATTATTTGCCTTAGACCCTGTAAGACAATTACTATACGAAAGTAATAATTTATTTTTAATTAAATTTGCAGAAGGTTTAAATCTATGTAAAGTTTTGCGAGAGCAGATTGAGCGACAACTGGCAGAGGATGCACCTGTGAATTTGACTAAAGGCGGCGCTATTGCATATGGATTTAATGAAGAACTGGATGATCTGCGAAATGTGGTCGCACATGCTAAAGATTTATTATTGGACATACAGACAAAAGAAATTGAACGAACCGGTATTTCCACCTTGAAAATTGGATATAATACAGTGTTTGGTTATTATTTAGAAGTTACCAATAAATATAAAAATCAGGTACCACCAGAATGGATGCGCAAACAAACCCTGACGAATGGCGAACGCTATATCACGGATGAGCTTAAAAAAGTGGAAACCAAGATTTTGGGCGCAGAGGAGCGCATTTTAGAGTTGGAAGCGGAGTTGTTTGAGCAATTGATATTAACTATTTCTGATTATATTCAACCCATCCAACATAATGCCAATTTAATAGCTCGGCTCGATTGTCAAATAGCTTTTGCAAAAATAGCCGAAAAATATGATTATTGTCGTCCAGAAATAAACGATTCCTTGATTATTGATATTAAAGCAGGGCGGCATCCGGTGATCGAACAGCAGCTGGAATTGGGTGAAAGTTATGTGCCAAATGATGTATATCTGGATAGTGAAGATCAGCAAATTTTGATGATTACAGGACCGAATATGTCGGGAAAATCGGCTGTATTACGGCAAACGGCTTTAATTTGTCTATTGGCACAAATGGGAAGCTTTGTTCCTGCTGCGAGTGCAAAAATTGGATTATTGGATAAAGTTTTTACGCGTGTAGGCGCTTCTGACAATATTTCCTCTGGCGAGTCCACTTTTATGGTAGAAATGAATGAAACCGCCAGCATTATGAATAATATTTCGGATCGCAGCTTGATACTATTAGATGAAATTGGACGCGGTACGAGCACCTATGATGGAATTTCTATCGCCTGGTCAATTGCAGAGTATCTGCATAATAACGGTATTGCACGCCCCAAAACATTATTTGCCACGCATTATCATGAACTTAATGAATTGGCAGAAAAATTTCCGCGCATCCGAAATTATAATATTGCTACGAAAGAAGTTGGTCAAAAAGTGATATTTTTACGAAAATTAGTACCCGGTGGTAGTCAGCATAGTTTTGGTATTCATGTGGCAAAAATGGCGGGCATGCCCAAAACGATTGTAGAGCGAGCTGGGCAAATTCTGGTGCAATTAGAACAAAAAGTGATTGAAAATAATGGGAATGTAAAGGTTAAAAAACCTAATATCCAGCATATTTCTGAATCTATTCAGTTAAAGATTTTTGAAACGGATGACCCCGTCGCACAGCGTTTGAAAGAAGAGTTAATGAAATTGGATTTAAATGCACTAACACCAATTGAGTGTATGATGAAATTAAATGAATTGAAGCATTTATTAATAAATTAAATTAAACTTTAAAAACATCAAATACTTCATAATTAAAACACATATGAAAATCGTCTTGATTGGCTACGGTAAGATGGGCAAAACGATTGAACGACTCGCGCGGGTACAGGGGCATGATATTGTTTTGATTATTGATAAAAATAATCCACAAGATTTTACGTCGGAAAACTTGAAAAAAGCCGATGTCGCCATTGAGTTTTCTCAACCAGAAAGTGCACTTGAAAATTTGAAAAAATGCCTGGAAATAGGTGTGCCAGTAATCGTGGGTACGACAGGTTGGTTGGATAAATTGGAGCAAGCCAAAGCTATCTGTAAACAGACCGACGGTGCAATGATTCAGTCAACAAATTTTAGCATCGGCGTAAATTTATTTTTTGCTTTGAATCGTTTTTTAGCAAAAATAATGAATGAACAATCACAATATGATGTAAAAATTGAAGAAGTTCATCATAAACAAAAACTGGACGCTCCCAGTGGTACGGCTATTCGTATTGCAAATGATATTTTGGATGAAGTAGAACGTAAAACAAAATGGGTTAATCATGATACAAATATGCTGAGTGAGTTACCAATTATTTCCAGACGCATTGACCCGGCACCTGGTATGCATGAAGTGACCTACAACTCGGCGATTGACACTATTAAAATCAGTCATGAAGCGCATTCTCGTGATGGATTTGCGCTGGGAGCGTTGAAAGCCGCGGAGTGGATTATCGGAAAACGAGGCTTTTTCACAATGAGAGAGGTGTTGGGGTTTTGAAAGAATATTTAAATTTTACAAGGATGATAAAAATTTGAAAGTCAGCATATAAATTTGTGATTCAACCATCAACTTATATAGATCCATACCGATATATTGAGTTAAGTGCTTTTCAATGGGAAGTTACTAAATAATAGGTAAAAAAACGAAAATATTTTTTGTAAATAATTTATATAGGAAGCTAAAGATTAGGGAAAGATAAAAGGACGCAGACCTTATTTATCTTAAAGAAGATTCGAAGGAGAATCAAGGATCATGAGTAACTAAACTTACAATGAAACAATATCATGATTTATTAAAATATATCCTCGAAACGGGCAATCAAAAATCAGACCGAACAGGTACGGGTACACTCAGTGTTTTTGGCTATCAGATGCGCTTTGATTTGAGCCAAGGTTTTCCATTACTGACAACCAAGAAATTACACTTAAAGTCTATTATTTATGAATTGCTTTGGTTTTTGAAAGGCGATACGAATATTAGTTATTTGAATGAAAATGGCGTTCGGATCTGGGATGAATGGGCAGATGAAAAGGGGGATTTGGGACCAGTGTATGGCAAGCAATGGGTGAGTTGGACGGGTGCAAATGGCGAAACGATCAACCAAATCGAACAGGCAGTGCAGCAATTGAAGACGAATCCTGATTCGCGACGCATTCTGGTGAGCGCCTGGAATGTGGCGGATTTATCACAAATGGCTTTGCTGCCTTGTCATACCTTATTCCAATTTTATGTGGCGGATGGGAAATTGAGTTGTCAAATGTACCAGCGTTCAGCAGATGTGTTTTTGGGTGTACCTTTCAATATTGCTTCCTATGCTTTGCTCACGATGATGATGGCACAAGTGTGCGACCTGAAATTGGGCGATTTCGTACATACTTTCGGGGATGTGCATTTGTACAATAATCATTTAGAACAAGCTAAATTACAGCTTTCACGGGAGCCAAGGGCATTGCCACATATGAAAATCAACCCCACTGTCAAGGATATTTTTGCTTTTCGATTCGAAGATTTTGAATTGTTGAATTATGATCCGCACCCGCACATCAAAGCGCCGGTGGCTGTTTGAAATTAGGCGTTGCGATCAAGCATTAAAATGCCAAAACGGAGCAATCCTCATTTAATAAAAAAGAGGACAGTAGCAGCATATGCTACAATCCTCTCTGTGAGAATGAGAATATGAAAAATTAAACCTGTGCCGTTATAAGTGCTGATTTTACTGTTTTTACAATACGACCAGCCACTTTGTATGGATCAGCTGCTGAATTTGGACGGCGATCTTCCAAATAGCCTTTCCAGCCACGTTCTACTGTGGCAATTGGAATTCTTATAGAAGCACCTCGATCTGATATGCCATAGCTGAATTTATCAATAGATTGCGTTTCGTGCTTACCCGTCAGGCGTAAATGATTGTCCGGCCCATATGCTGCAATGTGTTCTGCAATAACAGGACGGAAGGCTTCCAGTACTTCCTCGTATACTTCTCGGCTACCGGCTTCGCGCAGGAGCGAGTTGGAGAAATTAGCATGCATACCTGACCCATTCCAGTCGCCCAGTACAGGCTTGCAATGCCAATTGATCGCAATACCATATTTTTCGGCAGTACGTTCGAGCAAGTAACGAGCCACCCATATTTGGTCACCGGCGGCTTTAGCCCCTTTTGCAAAAATTTGGAATTCCCACTGTCCGGTAGCGACTTCCGCATTGATGCCTTCTACATTCAAGCCGGCCTCCAGGCAGAGGTCCAAGTGCTCCTCTACGATCTCGCGTCCAAATGCTTTGCCATAACCCACGGAGCAATAGTAGGGACCTTGTGGCGCAGGATAGCCATTTTCGGGGAAACCCAGCGGTTTGTTAATTGCTGGATCCCAAAGGAAATATTCCTGTTCAAAACCAAACCAGAAATCATTATCATCATCATCAATCATAGCACGACCGTTGGATTCATGCGGTGTTCCATCGGCATTCAATACTTCGTTCATTACTAAGTATGCATTTTTACGGCCTGGGTCAGGGAACAAAGCCACTGGCTTCAGCAAGCAATCGGAAGAATTGCCTGGTGCTTGTTCGGTAGAACTACCATCGAAAGACCACATCGGTACATCTTCGAGTTTACCACTGAAATCCTTCACAATTTTCGTCTTGCTGCGCAAGCTTTGTATCGGCTTATAGCCATCCAGCCAAATGTACTCTAACTTAAACTTAGCCATTGTTATACAGTATTTTACGTTATTAAATAGAATTTGAAATTGTTTTCAAAAATCATATACTGCTGCAAGCAACAATGCCGGCGTTGTCTTTGTGAGCTTACCACCGTTGGATACATCCGTAAATACTTCTTTATCAGCTAAGTCAATTCTAAATTCAGGAATGAAGGTTACTGGACCCGCTTCCAGATTGCCAGAAAAGGTCAAAGCCAGGACGCTGTTATCAGTGGTGCCCAGTATCAATCCATCCTCATCACCCAAATACTCCCCCCGGAAACCAAAGGTGAACTTATCGCTGAAAGCATATTTGGCGTATAAAGCCGCTCCAAACCAACTCGTACCGTCCCCCTCATTATGGTCATTGGAACGCAAGGTCGTATTCAAACCCAAGCCGAATTTTTCGGTCAATTGGTAAGCAGTGGTTAAATCCACCTGATGCCCTGTAATGCTTGGGAAAATAGAGTCTGCTTCTACGTTTTTACCGCCGAGATAATTAAGGTAAGCCGTGAAATCACCTTTGGTAAAAGATAACTGCGCCCCAATATGCTTGCCATCTGTGAAATCAAACTTACTGTCGGTATCATTAAAAATGCCAATCATTGCACCAAAAGATTCCGAAAAGGTCAAATTCACCTTCACGCCAGTGTGATAAAACGGTCCATACGAAAACATATAAGACATGGAATAATTGACGTTTAATGGCGCATCAATCAATTCATAGCCTACATAAGTTGCAAAATTACCGGCAGTCAGTTTTAGCCACTCGGTTGGCGTATAGGTAATAAATAATTGTTTGATCGCAGAAAGCGTAGTGCCGGTAAAACCATTGGCGGCCTCTGCACGCGGGCCAACTCCCAGGTCAATCATAAAACCTACTTTATCCAATTCCTTGGAAAAAGCCAGATTAGCCATTCCCAAAGTAAAAGCATTCTGTGTATTAGTAAAACTGGTCGGAGCAGGCGATTCGATAAAACTGTACTGGTAGTACACATCCACAAAACCGGAAATGTCAAACGGCAATTTCGATTCTTCTGCGGCAGTCGTTTCATTGGTGCTGACAGGAGGAAGAGTCGTGTTTGTTGCCAATTGCTCTTGAGCCATTGCACAGAGCGTTAATACAAGCAATACTGCTACTGCTGTTGTTTGTAACAAAGCTTTTTTCATAATGCCAAATTTTGAAAGTCAGGAAATAAGATTTACGCAATCTGTTTTAGCCGGTTAGTGCTTGAAAAAACGGTAAACCTGACCTGGCGCTTCAAAATGTTTGGCAAAATGACAGCTCCGTTGTATATTTGTAATTCCTTTGAGAATTCGGTTTACCGTGTTCTTGAGATGGCCCCTGGGTGTTGCCGCACAACAGGGGCTTGTTTTTTCTTATTAATGAATGATTATTAAAGATTTAAACATTAAAAACACGCATTAATCAATTGTCTATTCAATTTGCCACACTGAATGCTCCTTGTTCAGTGGTATTTTCGGCGTAAGCCTGCATTTCGTGTTCGCCAATATCCAATCCTTCCATTTCCTCTGTTTCACTGACACGGATACCTATTGTTTTCTTCAGAATGAACATGACGATATAGGCAAAAGCAAAGCTGAATAAGCCAATCGCTAAAGTGCCATATAGTTGTACCCACAACTGTGTCAAGCCTGCTTTTGCACCAAAAATACCCACTGCCAGTGTACCCCACACGCCGCAAACCAAGTGTACCGAGGTAGCGCCTACCGGATCATCAATCTTCATTCTATCAAAAAACAAGACTGCAAAAGGAATAATCACTCCTGCGATTGCTCCAATCAAGACCGCATCCATCGGCGTCATCTGGTCTGCACCAGCGGTAATACCCACTAAACCGCCCAAGATACCATTGAGTACCATCGAGAGATCGTGCGATTTAAATAAAGCATAAGAAGTGAAAAAGGCACCAATCGCTCCTGCTGCTGCTGCCAACGATGTGGTAACAAATACTAAGGAAATAGCTACGGGATTCGCCGAAAGTACAGAACCTCCATTGAAACCGAACCAGCCAAACCACAGCAATAGCACACCTACCGTGGCTAATGGCATACTGTGCCCGGGGATAGGCTTTGCTCCATCTTTGGTATATTTGCCACGGCGCGCCCCCAATAACAAAACACAAGCCAATGCTGCAAAACCACCTGCAGCATGCACCAGCGTGGAGCCTGCGAAGTCATAAAATCCAGCGCTATTGAGCCAGCCGCCGCCCCATTTCCACATACCAGTGATGGGGTAGCTGATCGCCACAAAAAGCGTAGCAAAAATCAAGAAAGAATTTAGTTTAATACGTTCTGCAACCGCTCCCGATACAATGGTAGCGCAGGTAGCAGCGAACATCGCCTGGAATATAAAATCTGTCCAATAAGTATAGCCGCCGGCTGCATACGCATCGAATTTGCCCTCGGTGTAAGCGGCCGCTACATCATCTGGAAAAGAAATACCAAACCCAGCAAAACCAAAAAATTCGCCGGCATAGTCACTACCAGGATACATTAAGTTGAAACCTATAATCCAATAAGTGAGTAATCCAATGCAAACAATCATTACATTTTTAAAAAGTATGTTGACTGTATTCTTTTTTTGAGCTAAACCTGATTCCAAGGTGGCAAAGCCCAAGTGCATAATAAACACCAGTGCTGTTGCTAAAAGCATCCAGATGTTATTTGCAGTAAATAATGCTTCGTTCATTGTATTTTCCGTTTTTGAATGAAACCATATACTTCTGATCAAGTCGCTGTGCCCGAAGAGAAATAGAATTTATAATTGAGCAAATAACTTGGAAAATGGTTAAGGCGAGAACTATTTCTACAAAATAATGTGGGAGAATCCCTATTGGCATCTTGGATGCCTTTGTTTGTTTAATAAAAATATTAAATAGTGTCTCTTTAATCAAATTAAAATGTTTAATAATTAAATAGCCTCTGAACCAACCTGACCAGTGCGAATGCGTACAACATTTTCGACATCATACACGATGATTTTACCATCACCGATTTCGCCGGTTCTACCGGATTTTGTAATAGCGGCAATAATGTCATCTACACGGTCTGTTGTCGTCAGAATATCTAATTGTAATCTCGCAATGAAGTCCGTGTCATACGAACTGCCACGGTACACCAGCTTTTCTCCTTTTTGTAGGCCAAATCCTTTCACATCCGTGAGTGTAAAGAAGTTGACACCAATTTCAGCCAGCGCGTCGCGTACTTTCTCAAATCGAGAGAGCCGAATTATCGCTTCTATCTTCTTCATTTTTACTAATTTTGATAATGAACTTGAAATTGAAAAATATTGGTACCAAATACATCAATAGTTGTCTTATTAAGTCTCTTGCTGTCTTGCAGACAAAAGTAGGCGTATTTAGTAATCCGTCAATACTTAAGTTTATTCGATGGTGTGATATTCAAAATGCGAAAAAATAACTTAAAATATTGATTATTAATGCTTTTCGATAATCACCTTTGTTATGGCTAACATACAAAAAGACCAGTTACATTCTCTCATAAAATCTTTGACAAAAGCCGAAAAACGCAATTTTCGCTTATATGCCAATCGTTCATCGAGTAGCGGTGAGTTGAAAAAATTCTTGCAGCTATTTGATGCATTGGACAAATTAGCTGAATATGACGAAAAAATATTGTTAGAAAAGCTACGGGGCGTGCAAAAACAGCATTTGGCAAATCTTAAGCGTCATTTGCACAAGCAAATTTTAATTAGTCTGCGGCTTATTTATATCCAAAAAAATATAGATATAGAGATCCGGGAGCAACTCGATTTTGCCCGAATTTTGTACGGAAAAGGGATGTACATGCAGGCGCTGCGCATGCTGGAACGCATTAAACTAATCGCCATTGAGCACCATCAAGATATTTTGCATCTGGAAATTTTGGAGTTTGAAAAACTCATCGAAGCACGCCATATCACGCGTAGCCGCCGCATAAAGGGCAAAATGGAAAACCTCCTGGCAGAATCAAAAAGACGTAGCTACATTACACTTTCCAGTAGTCTATTGTTTAATTTTAATATAGAAGTACACGGTTATTATATTGAGCGAGGGCATGCACGCAACGAACAAGATGCGGCCGCAGCTACTGCTTTTTTTGAAAGCAATATGCCTCCTATACAATTGGAACTTCAACCTACGCTTACCTTTTTTGAGCGTTCCAATCTTTTTCAATCTTACATGTGGTATTATTATATTCTATTAGATTTTGAAGCTTGCTGCACTTATTCGATGAAGTGGATTGATTTATTCGAAGAATCGCCTCAAATGAAAGAAAAAGATCCAGATTTATATATGAGAGGTTTATACTATTTACTTGTTTTTCTTTATTTTACAAAAAATACAGATTTGTATGTTCATTATTTAAAAACATTTGAAGCCTTTGAATATTCGATTCGTAGCCAATTGAATACCAACTCTCAAACTGTCGCTTTTGTTTATTTGTCTCTTTCGCGGCTCAATTTTTTCTTGCTGACGGGTGATTACAAAAGTGGAATTATTTATAGTAAAGATATACAGAAATCTATACCCAAGTACAAAAAATATTCTGATATTCACAGAGTATTACTATTTTATTACAAATTTGCTTATTTGTACTTTGGCTGCGGTCAATTTGATAAAGCATTGGAGTATCTCAACCAGATCATTTTACTCAAACACAGCTATTTAAGGGAGGATCTGCATCATAATGCACAGTTGTTATACCTTATTTGCCATTATGAAATGGGCAACTACGATTTGCTATCCTATCGTATTCCTTCCTTGCAACGTGCTTTTGCAAAGGCTAAGGATGTAAGTCAGGTACAAAAAATGACATTGAATTTTATTAAAAAATTGCTCCCACTTACACCAGATAAAATAAAAGTTGCCTTTGAAAAATTTAAAACCCAAATTGGCAGTGTTTCAGGGAGTTCTTATGAGCAGAAAGCTTTAATTTACCTTGATATTCCTACATGGATAGAGAGCCACCTTAATAATGTTTTGGTAAAAGATATAAAGTTGAAAAATATTACCTCATCGCAAAGGGTTGAACCATAAAATATAATACAGAATGAAAAAAATTGCTGTTTTATTGACGATTGGGTTAGTTATTACAGCCTGCAAATCAAATTTTCTGTTTTTTACTAAGTCACAAAGCCTTTTTAATGGCAAAGATCTGAGTGGCTGGCATGTGGATGTACCCGAGATGGATAAGGATACCCATGCACCCAGCCCTTTTATTGTAAAGAATAACCTTTTAGTCAGCCTCGGTGTACCTCAAGGACATATAATAACGGATGCCATTTATCAAAACTATCGCTTGGAGGTAGAATATCGTTTCCCTGGCCAACCAGGCAATGGTGGCGTACTGGTGCATGCATCCACGCCGCGTGCCTTGTACAGTATGTTTCCAAAATCGCTAGAAGTACAGCTCATGCATGGAAATGCGGGTGATTTTTGGTGTATAGCAGAGGATATTGCTGTGCCAGACATGGAGAAAAGGCGTGGGCTGAAAGAAAACTGGGGCATCACAGAAGGAAAAGAGCGCCGGATTGTCAAGCTGACCGATAAGGCTGAAAAACCCATCGGAGCATGGAATACGATGATAATTGAATGTTTTAATACGGAAATTAAAGTTTGGCTAAATGGCGATTTAGTTAATTATGGTTTTAATTGCACGGCTAATGAAGGTCAAATTGGACTGCAAGCAGAGGGTACGATAGTTGAATTCCGAAAAATTTCATTAACTCCGATTAAAAAAATGAATAAACAGTGATAAGATACTATCAATTTAAAATGATATTATTCCAATTTTGCCATATCGCGCACCAAAATTTTACCCCTGTTAAAATAAATCAAATCCGATTTTTTTAATTCGTTGAGTACCAAAGTCACAGTTTGGCGTGAAGTACAAGTGATATTGGCAATATCTTGATGGGTAAGGGAGTGTTTGAGCAACATTTCATAGCCGATGCGCCGGCCTTGCTTATCTACGGCTTCTTTTATGAACTCGATAATACGCGTGCGAGCATCTTTGAAAATTAGAGATTCCAGCTTATTTTCTGCTTTAATGAGTCTTTTACCAAATAAGTGGATAATATTACTACAAAGTTCAAAATTAGTTTGCATAAAAACTTTGAAAGCTTCCACTTTCAGTGTGTACAGATGTACGTCTTCCCTCAGAGCCTGAGCAAACTCCTGGCGATTGGTTTCACCTACCAAGCCAAGCTCACCAAACATCGCCATTGGGTGCATGAGTGCTTTGATCACCTCTTTGCCATCGCTGGAGTGTGTACCGATTTTTACAAGTCCTTTTGCTAAGAAAAAAATGGTATCAGATGGTTCGTCAGGCAAATAAATAAAACTATAACGCGGCTTCGTTTTGTATTCTATCATTCCAGATAATTGGGCTTTTTCTTCGTCTCTCAATGGGCTGAAGAGTGGGAATTGGGACAAAAACGATGCCTTTGCTTCTCCTGTCATAAGTGATATTTTTTTAATAAGTGAATAGATTGTTTTCGATCTTATTCTTAAAATAATAGTTTGATTTTTAAAGGCCTTTTAGTTTCCCGTTTTGTAAGACATAGATAAAGACACCAACTATTGGTGTAGCCCCTATTCCAGGCGCGATTTTTTTTGAAAAAAAATTGTATATCTTCTATCTAAAAAACATTTTAAAGCACAACCCAAAAAAAGTCGCATAAAGGCTTCGAAACAATAGACGGCGGCTGTGTCGTGGAAGGTTGGAATACTAACTTAACATTTTAACGACGCACTGGTGCAGAACTGACGGTAAAGTTGTACCCTGCAAAAATACCACTGCCATTCTGGATATTGTTAAAAATAATGACAGGTTCTGTGAATGGACCACTAGGACTGGTTTGTTGGCGGCTGAGGGAATTGTGAAATAAATAGTATTCTTTGGAAGTAGTGCGTAATTCAACAAACATATCACCTAATAACTCTTTATCTGTATAAATATAGCTTTTTGATTGGAATGAATAAGTAATAAACTTTCCATTGAAAGGCTTATCTTCAAAGAGTGTTCCCCCATCAAAATAAGCAATAAAAGAGTTATTGTCAGTTTCTGGGCTGAATTCCACCCTCCTGAAGTAGCTTCCGGTGATCAGAGTATCATTTTGAGTCACTTCATATTTCAATACTTGCTGATAAAAATTTAAGTGATAATAATTTTCCTCTTCTTTTGGGTCTTTAAAGTTAATGGCTACCCTAAAAGTATAAATTAGATGATTATTTTTTTCAAAGAAAGCATTTACTTCTGAAATCGTGAGCCGCTCAATATCAATTCGCTGTGGGATGCTACTTTCTGCCCTAACGGACTCAAAACCAGGTGCTTCTACTTGAATGGTGTACAGTGTTTTTTCTTTTGGTACAAAATATTTGGACGCGTAATAAGGTGGAGACTCCGGATCGGTATTAATTAATTGAAGTCGCTCCATAAACTCCGCGTTTTCATACACATCTACCACTGCGTTTTTGATGTAATTGGGCTGTTCTGTATTGAGCACAGAGCGTGCTTGCGACACTTCCACCTGCAATGCCTGGGTTGGGCTAAAATTGCTGATGACCACCAGCTTTTGGCTGGGCGCTTCGATGTTGAGATCAACGGGGCGCTCACAAGCGATTGCAAAAATGAGCAAGCAGAAAACAAACCAAAAATAAAGTTTCATCGCTACTTTTTAGTATAATCAAAAACGAATGGAATAGTTCACTGATGGCAAAATGGGCAATAGGGTTACTTGTACATATTCTCTTACTTCTTTTAATGTATCATTATCATTTATAAAATTAGTGCGTATATCATAATATAATGGATTTGCGCGATTATAAATATTATACACCCCAATATTAAAAGTGTGTAGCAAGCTGTATGATTCGAAGCTAAAATTCATATTCAAATCAAACCGGTGGTAGTACGGCATTCGGAAGCTATTTTTAGCACCAAAATTGATAACCGGTGTACCGCCACTACTGCTTGGGTAAATAAATTCCTCTTGTGGGAGGCTATAAGCAAACCCCGAACTTAAAATCCAGTTGGCAGAAATACGCCACCAATCAAAAATGGCGTGTTGAAATACAATTTTTAAATCATGCCGACGATCAAATCGGAAAGGAAAAGGATTGCCAAGGTTGACCAAATCAAACTGGCGATTTGACCAGGAAAGGGTATAAGCCAGCCAGCCTGTGGTTTTGCCAATGTTTTTTTTCATCAAAAACTCTATCCCATACGCCTCGCCCTCGCCCGATGTCACGTTTTCCTCCCAATCGTTTAGAAACAAAGCGCCTTCTGAATAATTCAGCAAGTTTTCCATTTTTTTGTAATAAGCCTCTACGCCAAAGTCCATTTTTTTTGTATTAAAATCAAAACCCAAAGAAGTTTGCCAGGCGCTTTGAGGCTTCACATTGGCAGTGGCAGGCACCCAGAGATCTGTAGGCAATCCGATACTGGAATTGGATAGCAGGTGAAGAAACTGAACCATTTTGCCATAGGAGGCTCTGATTCCTACCTTTTTGCTCGCCGACCAATAAAGTGAAAACCGCGGCTGCAAAGAGTTATATTGTTTATTTTGTACCCATAGTTGCGCTGCATGGAGCCCTACATTAATAGATAAAGCATTGGCAATCGTGATATTATCTTCCAGATAGGTATTATATTCTAAAGAAGCAATCGGATCATTTGATTGCGTACCGCCTGTATTAAAATTTGGAAATGACTCATCATAGTTGAGGGCACCAGGATTGAATTGATGCCTTGTCAGCCCTGCCCCAAATTGGATACTATGCACAGGAGATAGCAACCAGTCGAAATCAACTTTAGCGCCTATATCTTCGATGCTGGAGCGGTAGCTCCCAAAATCTAAAGCTTTTCCGATGGTTTGCAAGTTATTCAGCAGCACTAAAGAATCTACTCTGCCAAATGATATTCCTGTACTTAATTTACTATAGGTGAATGTTGTGTTAGCAAAAAGTTTATGCCCAAAAAGATGATTCCATCTGAATGCCGCTACGGTATTTCCCCAATTGAAAGTTTCCTCATACGCCTGATCATAGCGGTACCAAAGGGTATCCTCCCGGTAGGTACTATAAACAGCGATACTATCGGCACGAAATCCATCATTTGAAAATGAATCGTCGCCGTGGTAAAGGCTTAGATAAACTTTATCTTTTTCAGAAAAAATATAATGAAGTTTGGCATTAATATCATAAAAGCGATAGCTTGTTTCGCCTTGTTGTCCTTTATCAAGTTTCTGTTTTCTGGAGAAGGGCTGGATATACCAGTCGAGAAAAGAATGTCTGGCGGACACCAAAAACGAGCTTTTTTCGCTTATAATAGGCCCCTCCAGTAAGATACGCCCAGTGAGCAGTCCACCCTCTAATTCGCCATTAAATTGATGAAGATTGCCTTCTTTCGTTTGAATATCGAGTACAGATGCCAGCCGACCGCCATAACGAGCGGGAAAGCCGCTTTTGAGCAATTGGGCACTTCGGATAGCGCTCGTATTGAAAATCGAAAATAAACCGGCTGCATGAGAGATATTGTACACGGGCACACCATCTATCAATACCAAATTGTGTTCTGAATTGCCGCCGCGCACATGGATGCCACCAATGCCGTCAGTTCCTGTTTGAATACCTGGCATTAAATGCGTGAGGCGAATAATATCAGGCTCGCCGCCCAGTGTTGGCAATTTTTTTATATCTTTCAGGTTGACAAAATCAGTACTGATACCGGATTTTAATCCTTTTGTGATGGAGTCTCTTGCGATTACTTCAATCAGCGGCAAGGTTAGGGAGGATTGCAAGCTAATAGCCAGGCGTTGGTTACTGTTTAGGTTGAAAGTGTAGTCTTGCGCTTCGTACCCCAGGTATAGTGCGGTTAATGTCGCTTCTCCGGCAGGCAGTGTGATACTGAAAAAACCATACTCATTGGTTACTACGCCTTTTCCGCTTTTTTTTTCTATGATCGTAGCAGCTATCAGCTTTTCGCCGCTTTCTTTGTCTTCCACAAAGCCGCTGATCGTGAATTTGCGCTCTGGTGGCGGAAGTTTGTACAGCACAATTTGGTTTTCGATCAGCTTATAAGAAATACTTGTGTTTCTTAGTAGTAGTTCCAGTACCGTGCGTAGTTGTTCATTTTTAAGGGCGAGGGTGATTGTTTTTTGGGGTAAGATTTCTGAACTGAAGGAAAGTTGCACTGCATGGCGGTCCATGAGTTGAAACAAGGCTTCCTCAAGCAAAACATTTTCAACCTGGATACTGACTTTTTGCTCCAGTAGATGCTGCGCCTGTAGATTTTTACCCCAGCAAAAAAGAATTCCCAAACATAGTGCCAAGATGCACCTTTTCATTTGTCCTATGTTAGAATTATTCGATAACTGGTTACTTTTTGGGTAGTTTTCAGAATTTCTCTTAAACAAAATTAATGGTAATTATTGAGTAAAGAAAGGGGGGTGTTTTAAAATTTGAAGGTGCTTAACCGATTTTAGCTTTTATTTGGGGCATTCTCCGCCTTCTATTAGATATTGGTTTTGTGCTACCTCTTTTATCTCTGCTCGGTACGTTTCCGCCAGTGTCTTTAAGACAGTGGAAAGCTGGGTGTTATTAAAATCACCTACGAACTTACAATTTTCGATACTAGCATTTTTTAATTCAATTTTAATTTTGTAGTAGCGTTCCAGCGATTGAAGGACATCCGCTACCGGCGTTCGGCGAAATTTCAAGGACTTTGTGCGCCAGGATTGTGCGTTTAGCTCTTTCGCTTCTTTTTTAATCAGCCCTTTGGATTTGGTGAAAACCCCTTTTTCTGCTGCTTTCAGTTCTATTTGTTGTTCTCCTGCTGCAAAGCGCACCACGCCTTCGGCTACTTCTATTTCCGTAAAATTTTCAGTGGGGTAAGCTCGCACATTAAAAGCTGTTCCGATTACTGTAATCGTACTTTGATCAGTGCGAATCACAAAAGGGCGTTTCGCATCTGCTGCTATGTCAAAATAAGCTTCCCCGGATAACACGACCGTTCGGGTTGCTGCCTTGTCAAAATTGGCAGGTATCAGTAAGTTGGCGTGCTCATTGAGTACAATGGTAGAACCATCGGATAGGGTGATATTTTTTTCTTCGGCGGCATTTGTTTGATATACAATGCTTTGATCCCTATTGATCAAGATGTTGCGTAATAAAAAGGTTATTGCTACTAATAACAATAACACCGCCGCCAGGCGCATCCAATTTTTAGAAAGCGTACGCTGCCGGGCGCCGGTGGTTTGTGTCGCTGCCATTTTTGCTTTTAGCTGCTCCCAACCTTTTTCTACGTCCGGCTCATAATCTTGCCGGTACGATTGACTCATTTTCCATATTCGAGTTATATCTTTTTCTAATGCCATATATTTAGTCGTTCTTTCTGTTTGTTCTAATGTTTTTTTTTGTTGACAGTTAATTGCCGGTATAAGAGCATAATACACTTTATTTTGAATGCAAGACACTAAATTCGGCTTTTTCCCCTATTAACATAAATAGAAATTAAACAACAATACCCAAATTGTCAGATACTGTACCAAAACATTTCTTAGATACTTTAATGCTTTTGAAATTTGATTTTCTACGGTTTTGGTTGAAATCCCCAGTTGATCTGCAATTTCCTGATGCGATAATTCCTCCACTCGGCTTAGCAAAAAAACGATCCTACATTTTTCCGGCAATTGATCAACAGCCGCATCAAACACCTTTTGCAATTCTGCTTCCTCCAACTGCTGATTGACACCCTCTATGGGGCTTTCCAAAAGAGGCAACTGGCTGTCGTCCTCCCATTTTATTTTTCGATCCCGCAAGTAATTGAGTGTTTTATTCAAAGCTGCTTTGCGCAAATAAGAAGCCAGCGAAGTGGTGATGTTCAGCTTGTCCTTTCTGCGCCATATTTCTAAAAAAACATCCTGCGCCAGGTCTTCTGCTACATTGGAGTCGGGTAAGATTCGATAAATTGTCTTGCACAGATAGCTATAATATTGACGGAACAGGAGTTCTATGGCTTTGTCAGCATCCTCCTTCAATAAAGCTAAAAGCACCTGATCGCTATGGTTTGCTTGCAATGGTAATCAATATTTTGGCTGTAAGACACCTCCAAATATAATTGAAAATAAAAAATTGGAAGTAAAAAGATTTGGAAGTGTCGTCTTAAAATTTATTCACCTAAACACGGTTGCCACTGTGTAGGAGGGACTGGTCTGCCCAGGTTTGGCTCGGATAGCGCTGGTGTAAATAGTAGCAAAAAATCGCCAACAACACACCCAAAAAGCCTCCGGAAAGGACATCTTGCAGAAAGTGCTGCACTAAATAAATCCTGGAAATGCCCACTAATACAGCGATCAGAAGTAAAAGCAGGGCAAGGCCTTTTTTGGATGGTGCTACAAACGCCAAGAAGGCATATAATGCAAATGCTGCCATTGTATGCCCGGAAGGAAAACTGCTAAGGCCTTTATTCACATAAGCACCTTCTACAAACGTAAGCTGATCAAGCCGATTTAATTCTTCGAAGTACTTGTAGGGGCGGGGTTGTGCGAACCAATTTTTAAACAAGGCAGAAAGGAGCATGACAGCAATACCCAGCAGCGGAATGTAAATAGCAGTGCGGTAGCGAATCAGCAGAAACGCCAGAAAGGCAAATAAGAATAAAATGCCCTCGCCCATGCGGGTAAAATATTTGAAAAAAAAGTCGCCAAAAGCGCTGCGCCGATTGCTGAAATATAAAATCTCGTCGCCCTGCTGGATGTTGAAAAGCCAAAGCATGCCTGCTGTGAAAAATAAGAGGAAACCCCAGAGAAAAAAAGCGTTCTCAGACCAAAATAGGAGAAGGGTGTTGCGATGTCTCATGTAGTCATTGCTTTTCTTTTGGTAAGTTTACCTGCTAAGCGTTTAATCCCTTCCATAATGCCTAATTCGGAGTCGTTCATAGCCTTGAAAGTCAGCACCAACCCAATCGGAAACAAAACGATAGACGGCACCCAAGCGGCTGCTACGGCTGGCAAAATGAATGTTTCGGCTATTTTCCGACAAAAAATGGTCATAATGATAAATACCATAAAAAATATGATAGAGATCAAAATAGGATAACCAAAGCCGCCTTTGCGCACAATAGCGCCCATTGGCGCACCGATGAAGACAAAAATGATGCAAACGAGCGCAATACTGTATTTTGTATATTTTTCATAGATGAGCTTCACGCGCTGTTCTTGCATGTTGGCTATAGAATGCTCAGCTGATTCTGCCATATTCTGGACACTCAGAGCGTAGGTTCGGGCATTGTCAAGAAAGGTTTTTTGGTCTTTCTTTTCAAACGTCTCCAGGATACTACTCAGCGCTTTCAGGTTGATAACGCTATCTTGTTTGACGGAAACAGCTGTTATTTTAGGAATATTCAATTTTCGTTTTTGAAGATACGCCTGGAAGCCTTTAGCTTTGCTCGGATCAACTGGCTGCCCGGTCTGGGGGTCTATCACAAGAGGTACTTCTTCCGATGCTGTGTTGTTTGCAGGGATCGAATCTTTTGAAGGCTCATTTTTGTGAGAGACGACGGTCAGTGCTTTTTTGGCAAAAAGGCTATCGTAAGAAGTACTATCAGCAGGAAATTTTGAGAAATAGCTCTTCAGTTGCTCGGTCAGCATTTCTTTTCGCTCTTCTATTCGAATTTGCATAGAATCTACGGCTGCGCTTAATTCTGGGATACTCATCATCGTACGGTTCGATTTGAACAACTCTTCGTTTGTGCGGGTCAATTCAAACTGACTCAGATCAAATACCTTGATCCACTCCTTAAATGCTGTTCTCACAAACGGAAAATCATCCTTACTGCCGGAGGCATTAATTTCGATGTACTGGTTGCCATTGATGAGGCGCATCACAAAAAATCGTTGATCTTCCGTGGTGTACATTTCCCCGGATTCGGCTACAATCTGGCTGAATTCTCCTTTTGCAGCGGCGCTGTGATCGTAGATTAGCACATCTTTTATTGTTTTGCCATTGCTGCTTTTATTACCAATGTGGATGGAATAGCCCTGAAAATCATCATTGAAAACCCCTTCGTCGAGCGAAAGCGCCGGTTTTTGTTGTTTGATATCATAAAGCCGAGCACCAAACTTCAAATTAGCCATGGGGATCAGCGTGGCAGAGCAGTAATAGGACAGCAAAGTGGATGCAATCGCAATGAGTACTAAAGGGCGCATGATGCGAATCAAAGAAACACCAGCCGATTTAAAACTCGACAATTCGTAGTGTTCTGCCATGTTCCCCATCACCATCACGGAGGAGATCAGCGTCGCCAAAGGAAGCGCCATCGGGATCAGTCCTACGCATTTGTACGCCAAGATTTCGATGATAAAAAATATACCCAGTCCTTTGCCTGCAATGTCTTCAATATAAAACCAAAGCGTTTGCATCAAAAAGAAAAAAACCGCAATCGAGAAAGTAACGATAAACGGTGGTATAAAACTTTGTATGACGAAGCGGTCAACTATTCTTGTCATCTCTTAGCTATTGTCAAACAAAAGTACGTTTAAAATTGCCTATTTGTTTAAAAAAAGACAAGTGGATTGTTTTTGAGCCCGTATTTTGATGGCAAATTTACAAATGCTGGCAAGGGTACCTTTCTCGCTATTGCCGGCACACAAAAATAAGCAAAATGACTACGACACGCTATGATTATGGCATGATTGGCTTAGGCACAATGGGTCGCAACTTAGTCTTAAATATGAGCGATCAGGGGTTTTCAGTGGCTGGTTTTGACAAAAATCCGCACCAGGTGGTATTGTTGGAGCAAGCAGCGGCGAATCGCCAATTGTATGGCGCTACGGATTTGCAGGATTTCGTAGCTGTGCTAAAAGAACCCAGGGTGATTTTACTGCTCGTGCCCGCTGGTGCTGCAGTAGATGCTGTGATTGATGAATTGTTGCCACTGTTATCAAAAGGGGATTTATTGGTGGATGCCGGCAATTCCTACTTTGAAGATACCGATAGGCGTATGAATTATCTTTTGAAACAGGGAATTGACCTCATAGGTGTCGGGATTTCTGGCGGTGAAGCGGGCGCTCGAAGCGGACCAAGCATCATGCCAGGAGGAGCAGCGGAAGTTTTTGCGCGAGTAGCCCCCATGCTGGAAGCGGTATCTGCTAAGGTTAGCGGCGAGCCATGCGTAGCTTATTTGGGCGCTGGTTCAGCCGGGCACTATGTAAAAATGGTGCACAATGGCATCGAATATGCCGTCATGCAGTTGATTTCGGAATTTTACCATTTGCTAAAAGAAGTAGGCGGCTTGAATAATGAAGCATTACATGCTGTTTTTTCAAAATGGAATGAAGGGGTATTGCGATCTTTTCTTATCGAAATAACGGCCGCCATTTTGGCTAAAAAAGATGAGTGGACGGCTCATTATTTGGTGGATATGATCTTAGATAGCGCCGATCAAAAAGGAACAGGGATGTGGACTTCCCAACATGCGATGGCTTTGCACGCGCCTGTCACAGCTATTGATGCGGCAGTATCCATGCGGGATTTGTCGGCCAACAAGGCACTTCGCTTGCTGGCTTCCCAAAAACTAAAAAAAATGACACCTGCTGCAAACCCTGACAAAACGGCGCTGTTGGCACAAGCAGAAAATGCCCTTTATTTTTCTATGATGATAGCTTATGCTCAAGGCATGGCTTTGCTTAAAAAAGCTTCAGACGCTCATCAATATGGGCTAAAGCTGGAAACTGTAGCTAAAATCTGGCGGGGTGGTTGTATCATTCGGGCGGCTTTGCTGGAAGATATTCGAATGGCTTTTGCACAAAATCCAAATTTGGAAAATCTACTGCTCAATGATTTATTTGCACGAAAGCTAAACCAGGTGGAGTCGTCTTTCCGCGCAGTTGTCAAAATCGGAATAGATGCCGGGATTCCAATGCCCGCTGCCATGGCTACTTTAGCTTATTTCGATGCCTTGCGCAGGGACTGGCTGCCTGCCAATCTGATTCAAGCGCAGCGAGATTTTTTTGGGGCGCATGCATATCGGCGCACCGACCGAGAGGGGAACTTCCACACGCAATGGGCTTAAAAAAGCACATTATACCACAGCGCTTACTTCAATTTCCACCAGCATATCCGGCTCAATCAGCGCAGACACCTCCACCATAGTAGTAGCGGGTTTGATGTCCCGAAAGAACTCCCCATGCGCGCGCCCTACTTCTTCCCAGCGGCTGATGTCGGTGACATAAATGCGTGTGCGCACCACATGTTCGAGGCTTGCACCCGCTTGTTGGAGGACGGCTTCTATTTTTTTTAAAATAGTTTTTGTTTGCAAATAGGCATTACCTTTGCCGATGAGTTCGCCATTTTCTACTGCCGTAGTGCCCGAAACCTCTATCACATTACCGATTTTTACAGCACGAGCATAGCCTACGATGTCTTCCCATTTGGCACCCGAAGCATAATTTGTTCTTTTAGTTATATTCATGTTTTAGTATAAAGCAGGAGTTACGCACTAAATAAAGCAAAAAAAAGTAATAACTTTACAGGATGCG
>CAZGJN010000046.1:0-30172 GCA_964526645.1 uncultured Saprospiraceae bacterium | reverse complement strand
TCAGCAGCATTTATTCTTGATCAGAATGTACTTTCTGGTCATTTGCTGCCTGTTAGCCGAAATCGAGCACAATCTCTATGGTTTGTTTTTTTTTGAAATGAATCACACGGGTGGGTGTTCGATCCAAATTAGCTCGATTGCATCAAAGAGCCCCTAAATTTCCAAAAAAATTGATCCTTCGCTGATACTTGTTTCTTTTACACGCCTCTTATTTCAATGAACTTTTTTCATAATAGATTTTAGACACACAAAAAAATGAGCGAAGAAACGTTATGCAGAAAAAACAAATCTGCAGGAGTTTTCAAAAATTCCGAAGTCTTGTTTATTTTGTTGCGACAACCAAATAATCTTCCGAAATGATGAAAATTGGAATTGTGGGTGCGGGCGCGATGGGTACGGGCATTGCGCAAGTGGCAGCTACCGCCGGGCATGAAGTGTATGTGTACGATGCAAATTCCGAAGCGCTCCAACGCACTGCCCAACAGCTCCTTAAAACGCTGGAAACACTGGCTCAGAAAGGCAAAATCAGGGAGGAACAGGCGAAGACGATTTTCCATCGCTTTCATTTTTTGGAAAAAAAACTGGATTTGCTCAAAGATTGTAGCTTGGTGATAGAAGCGATTGTTGAAAAGCTGGACGTGAAAAAAGCCTTGTTTTATGAATTGCAGGAGGTAGTTGACAAGGACTGCATTTTGGCAACCAATACTTCTTCGCTCTCTGTGACATCCATTGCAGCAGCTTGTGAAAAACCGGAGCGCATCATTGGCATCCATTTTTTTAATCCTGCGCCTTTGATGAAGCTGGTAGAAATTATTCCTGCGATACAAACCGATACAACGGTAGTAGAAAAAGCACGAAAACTCATCGAAAGCTGGGGCAAAACGACTGTTTTAGCCAAAGATACGCCGGGCTTTATTGTCAATCGCGTGGCGCGACCATTTTACGGCGAAGCGCTGCGCATTTACGAAGAAGGGATCGCCGATATTGCAACAATTGACTGGGCGATAAAGGAAATCGGCGGTTTTCGAATGGGACCCTTTGAACTCATGGATTTTATTGGGCATGACGTGAATTACACTGTCACAGAAACGGTTTTTCGGGAATTTTTCTACGATCCGCGTTACAAACCTTCTTTTTCGCAAAAGCGTTTGGTAGAAGCCGGTTATTTAGGGCGAAAATCGGGACGCGGTTTTTACCAGTATGCTGAAAACACAGAAACACCAAAACCTGTTGAGAATGAATCAATTGGCGAGCAAATCATGCGACGCATCGTAGTGATGCTCATCAACGAAGCTGCTGATGCCGTTCTTTGGAATATTGCGACGAAAGAAGACATTGATTTGGCGATGACGCTGGGTACAAATTATCCGAAAGGCTTGCTGAAATGGGCAGACGAGTGGGGCATCCCAAGCTGTGTAGAAATGATGGACGCGCTGTATCGCAATTATCATGAAGATCGCTATCGTTGCAGCCCGCTGCTGCGGCGGATGGCACGAGAAGGGTTGGATTTTTACTAAAAAGGTGCTGTTGAGCCTTTGAACTACCCAACAACACCCATCTTGATGCAAACTATTTTTAGCAACTGGTTAGATTTCAAAAATGTACGACATTACATCCAGCCATTTGAGCCATCACCCTATTTTATAATAAGCTTTTGAGTACGAATCGCATTTTTAGCCTTGATTTCCACGAAATAAAAACCGCTTGGCAAATTGGCAAGAGAGAGTGGCAAAACTTGATTCCCTGTAATGAAGTTTGCTTGTTGCTGCAACATTCTTTTTCCATCAGGACTCAATATGCTGATCACCGCCTGCCCATTCTCCGGGCTTGTGATGCTTATGTTGACGATATTTTTGGCGGGGTTGGGATAAAGCTGAAAGGCGACTCCATTCTGTTCAGGCTCTTCGGAAGATGTAAAATTATCTGATTGAACAATCGTGCCGCGTGAAGCAGCCACTGCGCAAGCCTGGTCGCCCTCTTCAGAAGTAACGCAAGCCTCTGCATTATAATTGACCATATCCATTACTTCAATATCATCTACAAACCAACCCAACGCATCTTCGTTATCCGATTCCGCATCCGATCCAAAACGAAACCTGAAAAGGATTTCCTGCCCGATGTAGCTACTCAAATCAATGTAAGTATCAACAAAATCCTTGCTATTCCCCCAAAAAGCATTTTGGTTGAGTAATTGAAAAGTATTAGCAGCAACCTTGCCCCGATAACCATTTTTAAAAATATGGGGTGCCAGATCTTGCCAGGTATTGCCGGCATCCGTTGAAATTTGTACAAAGCCCGCATCCGTCACGGGTTCTGTTTCATAAAAGTGGTAGAACCGAAGTACAGGCTGATTACCTGCAACCAAAATGGGATTTGCCAGTTGCAAAACCTGGTCATTAGCATCAGTCGTATCGGGTACAAACCAAGCCTTGCTACCGCTGAAAGCATTTCTGTCGCTGATGTCCCACACGTCCAAACCTTTGATAAAATACGGCGACCAGAAATCATTCGGCTGTTCTACATCGTCAAAAAACAAGCGAATAGAAGCACTTGCGGGATCGGTATTCATTTTGTAAGTAAAAATGCGTTCATCTCCTGGCTGCATATCGCCCACTTCAAAAATGACTTGCCCGTTTTGTGAGCTCACCTGCGCGCCGCCGGTAGCAGAATTGGGCACAAAAGAGGTACCTTCCGGCAATAAATCCGTTACTACCACGCCGGTTACAGCAGTCTCCTTGTGGTTGGTCACCCGCAGGATAGCCGTGATCTGTTCACCTGGATCTATCAAATCAGTTACCGTTTTAGTAATTTTCAATTCCTTCGTACACTCTGGCAGTAGAGAAAAATCCTGAAAGCCATCTTCCCTACTAAAAGAGCTTCCCTGATCTGCCTGCCAACCCAAGCCCCTGCGCGCAAAAACTTCCCAAATCAAGCACTCGTGCACCCCATCATAATTCAAGGCATCAGCGGCGAGAATCGCATCCCTGCCATCCAAAAAGCCCGGCTGACAAGCCTGGAGCTTCATGCCATCCATCACCAACCGGATCACCATGTTGTTGCCACCTGTTCCGAAATAAAGGTCTGGATCCCAGCCGTAGATTTCTACGAATTTCCAGTACAAATCCCAGAGTGTAACTGCCCATACCTCGCCCAAGCCATGTGGCACGTTGGTAGTGATGATCCCATCATAAGTCAGCGGATTGATGCTCATATCCGTGGAGTAGGGATAATTGCGGAAGCTTTTGTCTGTGGAGGGTGTACGAGTGACGTAATTACCTATTCCACGAGGTGTAGCCCCATCGTCACCGGCTTTGATAGTCATTACATAAGCAAAAAAATCACTCCAGCCTTCCCCCATTTGCTCTGAGTTGAAAAGACAATCTGCCAGGGCAGGTCCCCCCGTGAGGCGATTGGAAATCCCATGCCCGTATTCATGCGCGATAATGCCATTATCAAAAGAACCATCCAATTGGCTTGGTCCAGTGGATTGCGGTAATTGAAAGGTAACGGTGACTCCTTTGTCGAGGTTCTGTCGCAGCAGGATACAATCGCTTGATTTTAAAGAAACGGAAGGGATACTGGGATTAGGAACTTCTTGTACGTCGCCCATTCCAATTACTACATCATCATAATTGCAAATAATCACGCCAATGGCACCTGCTTGCTGCGCATTCCAGACCTTCCGCTTGAAAAAACATTCGCCGCGATCAATCATAGCAATTTTTCCGGCTACTTCGTTTGTATTCACGATGGCATTACAAGCCAGCTTAGGATTAGTCGAATTATCTAAGGCTTGTACTACCTGCCCGCTGATGGGGGTTTCAGAAAATCTCAAGCCGAAGCTAGCATTGCCGATTTCGTATTCTCTCGCTATCGCCGCTGGTGCATTTACAAAAAAGTTGGCATCAATGGGTCTGCTCCACAGAAACATTTGCATCGCGCCATTCGCTCCGTCTGGTGGCGTACTGAAGTTGGCATTGTTTAAGCCTGCCCCATCCTGCGATTGTGCGAGCACATAATCATTGCCATCTGCACCTTTACCATAGTTATTTTGCTGAAAATTTCCGGCTGGCTCATCGAATCCGTAGTGATAAGCAAAATCGTGCACAACATTGTTCATGTAAAATAACTGTGTTGTAGCTGCATTTTTATTGAAATCTGGCTCTCCATTTGGATCAAAAGGAAAATCAAAAATAAGAGGTGCACCGCCATTTGGTTCGTCATTTTTAGAGCTATTGGTAGCTTCCACATCCGAAAAAGCATGGGCGTTATTGCCACGGGTGATCGTATATTCCGATCCCGATATGCCATTGGTATCATGCCATCCATAGGGCGATGCCGTCGGATCGGCTGGATTTTGGAGCACTTGGCGCTCGCCTTGCACTGGGTTTTCCAGCGGAATAGGGAATACATTGTACTGTGCATTATCCAGAAGGTTCAGGGTTGTTAATGCTTCTCGCACAGGTTTGAAAACGTTGGTGTTAAAGTCATTTTTTTCCAGACAAGCTTCATCGTGGCGGTGCAGATGATGTTGTGGCAGGTTGCAATAAACAGTCCAGTTGTGTTTCGACAAGAGCTTGCCATCCAGCGCATCTATCCGCACGCTCCAGTAATCGGACGTATTCAGTTGCTGGATCGCTAAATCCCAAGCCAATCGGACGGTTTCGTCATCCAGTCGTTGGTACATCAATTTCACTTTGATAGGTGACCTGGAAATGCCACTATCCTCAAAAACCCATTCCCCTTTTTCTGTTTTTTGGCGGAATACAGGCGCGGCTTTGCCTGGCAACTCCAACTGCGCCGCAGCTCTAAAAATAGCGGCTTCTGGCGAAATACCCGGCTCGGTGGTATTCACTTTAGTCACCAAGTTTGGTATGAACCGGCTCGTCGCAAAGATGACTTTCCCTTTGGCAACATGCACCCCCATCACGCCATTGTGTACGGGAATTCCCTGAAATCGCTGGAGGAAATAAATGTGCGTAGCGCCGTTGTGTTTGGTATCGTACTGGTTGTTTACCGCCAGATCCGCCACATCGGTTTTGTCCAAATTCCAGCGACTGAAGTTTTGCTCCACATACCGCAGGGCAATGTCTAAGCTGGTTTGTTTCTGGGCTATCATAACATTGCAGGTAAAACTCATCATTACCAGCAACACTTTAACTTTTACTGTAAAATTTGTCATTTTGTATCTTTTTAAGCTTTCAAAAATATTTAAAAAATTGGTATTGGTAAAAAAAAGAAGCAGTGGATTGTCTATACTACACGACAAATAATGGTTTTTTGAGTTCGCGATGAATTGACTCCGCCATTGAAGGATGCAAGCTTTGCAGGCACTTACAACGCACTTCTGTTAAGTAGTCAATAGTCTTAAAGTATTTGAAATGTGAAATCTGAAAAGTAAAATAACCGATTTGGCTCACTATGACATTTCGCCTAACTTGCACGTAAAATCACGCAGAACTATTTTTTTTTAAATGCACTTATGGAAGAAAAACAAAGTTACCTGATTTACGGTCGCCATCCGGTGGTAGATGCTATCCAATCGGGGCAAGCGATTGATAAGTTGTATTTGCAGCAGGGTACTCGGGGCGATTTTGAAAAGGAAATTCGGCAGCTGAGCAAAGCGCACGATATTCCGCTGCAAGTGGTACCGAAGGAAAAACTGAATCGCTTCACGAAAGCGAATCATCAGGGAATTGTCGGTTTTCTGGCAATGATTGCGTATTACCAATTGGAAGATGTGCTTCCCGGCATCTTTGAAAAATCGGAAACGCCGCTCCTCCTGCTGCTCGATGGCATAACGGATGTACGCAATCTGGGGGCTATCGCTCGATCCGCTGAGTGTGTAGGCGCTCACGCATTGGTGGTGCCGCGCAAGGGCAGCGCTCAAATCAATCCGGAGGCGATGAAAGCATCCGCCGGTGCCCTGGCGAGGGTACCCGTGTGCCGAGTGAATAGTATGGTCAATGCGATTGATTATCTGCAACAATCTGGTATCCAGGTTATTGCAAGTAGCCTGCAAGCTCAAAAAAAAGTTTTTGAATTGGATTTGACACAACCCAGTGCGATCATCGTAGGTGCCGAGGGCGAAGGCATTAGCCCGGCATTAGAAAAGAAATCGAATGAATTGTTCGTTATTCCACAGGTAGGCAAAATGGATTCCTTCAATGTTTCTGTGGCAGCAGGCATTATCCTCTACGAAGCTATGCGGCAGCGAATGCGACAGTGAGGGGCTGCACCAATTTTCACGCTATTCGGATTGAATGCTAATCCCCCCCAAGTTATTGTAATATCGAAAACTCTCGATAATCGTTGCGCTGTCTGTGGTTTGATTGATGACTGCCCGCCCGATGGGGTTTATCAGACTGAAGTTGGTCTGGAAATGCTCGTTTTTTTTGTCATTTTGCATGAATTGTAGCAAAGTCTCAAAATCATGTTCTTCAATAGCCTGATGACCGTACGTTTTTATGAGGAAGTGACTGATTGTATGTAAATCCACTTCGGGTAAATCCAATAACTTGTGTGCCAAATAAGCCTCGCAGATCATGCCTACCGCTATGGCTTCGCCGTGCAGCCTGGGGTGTGCTGTTTCTAAAAAAAGGCTCTCTACTGCATGCCCGATAGTATGCCCAAAGTTTAGCGCCTTGCGCAGCCCTTGCTCGAAAGGGTCGGCAGCTACGATATGCTGCTTTATTTTCAGGGAAGGTAGGATCAAGGCAGCCCAATTAACTGCTCGCAGGTCTTCATTCTTTTGAATATCAGCCCATTGTGGTGCGTCCGCGATCAGGCTATGTTTGATAATTTCGGCAAAGCCGCTCCGAATTTCCCGAAAGGGCAACGTTTTCAGGAAAACAGGATCAATCAGTACCGCTTTGGGGTTTTGAAAAACGCCAACACTATTCTTCACCTGCGCAAAATCAATACCCAGCTTACCGCCAATGGAGGCATCCACCTGTGCCAGCAAAGTAGTGGGAATCTGTATAAAATCTACGCCACGCTTGAAGGTAGCCGCACAAAAGCCGCCCATATCTCCAATCACCCCACCGCCGAGGTTGATGATCAACGCCTTGCGATCCACGCCGAAGTTCATCATTTGTTGCCAGATCAACTGACAGGTATCAATATTTTTGTGCTGTTCCCCCGAAAGGATTTTAATAATAGCAAACAAAGGCTGTGCCAAGGCTTTTTGCAGCACCGGCAAGCAAAACTCCGCCGTGTGTTCATCGCAGATCACTACCACCCGAGCGTAGCTTTTGCTGCTCAGAAATTGAGGCAGGCTGTTTTCAATCGCTCCGATATAGATATTGTAATCTGATAACTCAAGGATTTCCATACTGCGAAATTAGTACTTGGCATAAATTTTATTCCAGCCCTTCATCCGTTGTGCTTTGTACCTCCAGGCTCCAGGCTTCGGCTTTTTCAGCAAATAGCACTTTGGTCTTTGCCCAGGTTGTTTTGAATAATTCCGAAAAACGGTAATGATTCAGCGCTTCTTCCGTTTCCCAGATGCTGTAAGTAAAAAAAATGGTGCCATTTCGCCACAATTCCAGGTGCCTGCACCCTGGCATCGCCCTGATTTTTTGCTTGCTTTCTTCAAAAACAGCGATAAAATCATCCACTTTGTCTGGCAGAAAGGTCATTTTTACAAGTCTTCTAAGCATTTTTTCTTTTTTTTGACAATTGTTGATAGCGCGATTTTTGGGCATTGTGAGGGTTGCTTATCCGTTGCATTCCGGCATCAATCGCCGCCCCTGTTTTGAAAATCAATTTGTACAACATCTTCTACATTCAAACCCAGCAGACTTGATGCGCTGCCCATATTGATTGCTATTTCAAGGTTGTTCGCCGAATTAAACCGGCAAAGAATTTCGCCCACCGGCACGTCATAGTAATGCTCCGATAGTTTTTTGATGGGTTCGTGCCGCTTGAAATAAAGCGAAAAAGTACGCCCCTGCCCTACTTTCTCAAACAACTGCCGAGAGATATTCAGAATTACATTGTCATAATTATCAATATGAATAACCGACCCCCTAATTTGCGATTGCCCAATAACAGGCTGTAAAGCAATACGTTGTAAAATTTCCTCGAGCGGTTTACCAATTTTAGCAAACGGTTTTTTACTAAAAATATGCCCCACTGCTTCGGCGTAGATGTCTTTCAGTTGGGTTTCCTGCCCAGAGGGGAGTTCGTAGGCCTCCTCAGGCATTTTTCCTAAAACTAACCAAAAGACACCATTGTCGGGACCGATAAAATAATGCCCTTCGTGTCGAATAGCTATAAATCTTCTTTGTTCGCTATCGAAATCATTGATACTCAAGAGGTGAACTGTACCGGTAGGAAAATTGCGCCAGGCATTGCTAAAAATAAAAGCAGCTTGAACTATATCGTAGTTTTTGATGTTGTGCGTGATGTCTATCAGCTTTATTTGCTGATTGCGGCATAGTATCGCACCTTTGACGGCAGCAACGTAGTAATCCTGTAGCCCAAAATCGGAAGTGAAGGTAACAATCATCAGCAGTAACTAATTTGCAAATTGTATTTTTTTGACCCCTCAGAAAGTTGAGTAGTGCTTTTTAATTGTGTAACTTTATGCAAAAATAAGCATTTCAGAGAGAGTTGAACGCAGATGAGGCAAGAAGTCAAAATTTTAAGCTTTCAGTATTTCTGATTTCCTTTGATTTTCGCTTAGATTACTTAAATTGAGTACGGATAACAGTACTGAAATCCAGCAGCAACTTGTTATTTTTAAATCTGAATTTCGCGAATGACAACAGTATTGAAGCATATATTCACAAACAAAGAACTACAAAAGGAGGCATATTGAGCGAAATTATTTTGACTGTGGAGGGCATTGATCCCATCGAGTTGTACGGCGAAAACAATACAAAACTCAATTTGTTGCGAAAAGCATTCCCCGATGTTACCATTACTTCAAGAGGTAGTAATCTTCGGCTTGCTGGCGACAAAAAAGACACCCAAAAAGTAAAAGCCAAATTTGAAATGATGGTGCGCATGCTCAAAGAGCAACGGCAATTATCGTTACAAATGGTGGAAGATTTGCTCAATGGCAGCAATCCTTTCGATACGCACCTCAGTAATGGCGACGACAATCGGACGCTGGTGTACGGTACGGAAGGGAAACAAATAAAAGCCAGAACGCGCAACCAAAGAAAAATGATCGAACGCTCTGAGCGGGACGATATTGTCTTTGCAGTCGGACCCGCCGGTACGGGCAAGACTTACACTGCTGTAGCTTTGGCAGTGCGCGCTTTGAAAAATCGCTTGGTGAAAAAAATAATCCTTACACGCCCAGCAGTGGAAGCAGGAGAGAGCTTGGGCTTTTTGCCAGGTGATCTGAAAGAAAAGATAGACCCCTACTTGCGCCCTCTTTACGATGCCCTGAATGATATGCTGCCCGGAGAAAAGCTACAACAATTCATGGCTACCGGTATTATTGAGGTAGCTCCCCTGGCTTTCATGCGCGGCCGCACACTTGATAATGCGTTTATCATCCTGGATGAAGCGCAAAACTGCTCAACGATGCAACTCAAAATGTTTCTAACGCGCTTGGGGCCATCGGCAAAATGTATTGTTACGGGTGATTTATCTCAAATTGATTTGCCTTTCCATCAAAAATCGGGGCTGCGAAGGGCGATTGGCTTGCTCGGGCATTTGGATGGCATTTCTGTAGTACATCTCGATGCGGAGGATGTGGTGCGCCATCGTTTGGTAAAAGAGATCATCAAAGTATATGAAAAATCGGATGCGGAAATGCGGCGCAAAAAACAAATGGAAGCAGGCATAGAACCAGATGGTGTAGGAGAAGAAGAATGAGAAAGCATATTACCTCGTCTTTTTATAGAAGTCGCATGGCTTGATTTTGCACGCTTTCCGGTTATTAGTCGTAAAACTGTTTGAGTACTCATAAACTTAGGTAAAAGGAAGCTCTATGGAATATCGAGTGATCATTAACCCTTCAAAAGAGCAGGAATTCCTGCAACTTCTCAAAGCCTGGCAAAGCTTAGAGGTAGTTCTTGATTTTGGCTTGTTGGAAGATAACGACGAAAAATCGAAGCAAACCCTCCCTCTTTGGCACAAAACCAGAGAAAAATCACCGCGAGATTTGGCAGAGGAATATCGGGATTTGGTAGATTAGTACTTGCCTTGTTTTCTGATTGTGACATCAAGATTCGTACCAATTGAATATGACTTATACCCTTACTAAGCCTAATCGCCGCATCATCGGAGTCATAACACTCGCCGGATCCAAAAGCATTAGCAATCGAGCCCTGATTATGAGCGCTTTATCGGGAGCGGATTTTCCCATTCACCGCCTGGCAAATGCGAAAGATACTCAATTGCTACAAAACCTGCTCAGCAGCGACAAAATCATTCGGGATGCAGGAGCGGCGGGTACTACCTTCCGCTTTCTGACTGCCTACTTGTCTTTGCAGCCCGATACGCAAATCCTCACAGGCACCGAGCGCATGAAGCAGCGCCCAATCGGGGTTTTGGTAGAAGCCCTACGCCGACTGGGTGCGGATATTGAATATTTGGAAAAGGAAGGCTACCCGCCTTTAAAAATTGGTGAGCCAACAGGCTTGGGTAAAACCTATCGCCTCAGTATCGCTGCCAATACCAGCAGCCAGTATATTTCAGCTTTGCTGATGATCGCGCCCATTTTGCCGAAAGGCTTGGAATTGACCCTGGAAGGCGAAATCGTATCCCGACCTTACATCGAAATGACACTGGCGCAAATGCGTTACTTCGGTGTGCAAAGCCGCTGGGACGGAAATGTGATCAAAATCGCGCCCCAGGATTACCAACCAAAAGCGTTCACCGTGGAAGCCGATTGGTCGGCTGCTTCATATTACTATGCAATGGCTGTTTTTGCGGATGAATTGAACTTACAGTTGGATGGTTTATTTAAAGATAGTGCCCAGGGCGATGCCGTTTTAGCCCCGATGATGGAAAAATTTGGTATCAAAACCGAATTTAACGAACAAGGGATTCGACTCACCAAAACTACGGAGGCGTTGCCTAAGTTATTTGAATGGGATTTTATCGAGTGCCCCGACCTGGCGCAAACACTCGCTGTGGTGTGTGCAGGTACCGGTGTGCAAGGCATTTTCACGGGCTTGGAAACCTTGCGAATCAAAGAAACTGACCGAATTGCGGCTTTGCAAAAAGAATTGGCAAAAGTACAGGTACATTTATCTGCTTTACCAACAAGATTTGCTCAAAAATCGGGCAAACAACACTTCCTGATCGAAGGCAAGGCAGTTGTTGACAAGCTCCCCTCTTTCGCTACCTACGAAGACCACCGCATGGCCATGGCAGTCGCGCCCTTGGCTATGTTTGGCGATATACAAATTGAAGAACCCCAGGTAGTAGAAAAATCCTACCCAGACTTCTGGGAAGATCTGCAAAAACTGGGTTTTGAAGTCGGAGCATAGAAGCATCTCCAAGTTCCGACTTCAAAGTTTGTACAGCTATTGCAATCGCCAGCATTTGCTCAAAGTTAACCCTTCAGTTCTTCTTTTTTCTTCAGGTATTTATCCAAAAACTGTAGAATCTTACTGTTCGCTTCAATCTGGTTTTCCTTTTTTACAAAACCGTGCCCTTCATCCGAAAAAAGCACATACTCTACCGGTACGCCATTCTTCTTGGCTGCGGCTACAATTTCATCCGATTCTACCTGCAAGACCCGCGGATCCTGTGCGCCCTGGAGTACCATCACAGGTTTGACAATTTTTTCAGGGTGGAACAAAGGTGAGATGCGATGCAATCGGGCAGAGTCCTCCACACTGTAAGGATCGCCCATTTCTAAATAAAGCGCATCTTTGAAAGATTCCCACCAGGGCGGAATACTTTTTAGGGTGCGAAGCCAGTTGGTCACGCCAAATAAATTGACCCCCACATCAAAAGCTTCTGGTTGGTGCACCAGGGCGGCCATCACCATAAAGCCGCCGTAAGAGCCCCCGATGATACCAATTTTGGAGGAATCAATGTATGTTTGTTCTGACAGCCAATTTTTCCCCTCCACGCAGTCCTGCAAGTCCTTTTCGCCGTGGTTCCGATCATCCATTTTAAAAAAAGTTTTGCCATAGCCGCTGCTCCCTCGGTTATTGACTGCCAGCACCGCATAACCATGATTGACTAAGTATTGAATGAGCGCATTGTAAGTTTGGCGAGATTGCCCACCCGGGCCACCATGTACCCACACCAGCGCAGGGACTTTATTTTTGGCGGAAGCCTGATGCGGCCTGTAATAAATAGCAGGTATTTCCACCCCATCAAAAGAAGGATAGCGCACCACGCTCGCCTCCACCAAATCCGCTGCTGCGATTTCAGGATTTAAGGTGTTGGTCAGCTGTTTGTACTTGCCACTTTCAAAATCATATACAAATAAATTGCTGGGCGAAGCCGAACTGCCCACAAAAAAAGTCATCAGTTTTTCACTGCGGGAGATGTTGACCCCAATAATATCGCCATTGCCAAATTGAGGAAAATCAAGCTGTTTTCCACTCTGGGTATCTATAATTTTGATCACATTCTTGCCATCATCATTTATCCCGATCACCTGATATTTGCCCTGGTGCGAAAAATTAGCAAAAACGATATCCCAGTTTTCCTGGTGTGCCGTTTGGCGCTGCCCGCTGGCAATATCATAACGCACTAAATATCGAAACTCTTTTCCGTCATCCGTCAAATAATAGAGCATTTTGCCATCCGGGCTGAAATCCGCGGGGCTATGCGCTGCCTGGTTTTGAGAAATTTTTTTGAGTTGTTTGGTTTGAAAATCGTACAAAAACAAGTCGCTGTCATTGGTATTGATTGCCTTGGTGAGTGCCATGTAGCGTTTGTCACTACTGATACCGCCAAAATCGTAGGCATTGTCATTTTGATAAATCATTTTGTATTTCAAAGTAGCAAGGTCCATTTCATACACATCGGCGAAACGCGGATCGCGCTTGGTATAGCCAAAAAAGAAACTTTTGCCATCGTGTGCCCAGCCGTAGAAGTCTGCCCGCGCCATGCTATCGGGTGTAAGCTCCTGTGTACTGCCATCCGTATTTCGCACAAAGAGGTGATCAATTTCATTGCCATTATTATCCTGACTATACAGCATGCGGTCGTCATTGGGAAAAAAGGAAATCGCAAAGACCGAGGTGCCGGTCGAATTCGTCAAGGCTTTGGCTTCTCCGCCGGAGGTTGGAATTTCATAAGCATTAAAAATGCCCGACTTGTTGCTGGTAATGAGGATGCGCTTATCATCGCCGGAAAAAGTACCACCGCCTACGCTTTCGGTATTCATAAACTGTTCGATGGTATATTGCTTCACATCGCGAGCGGTATCCGCTTGTTCTGCCTTTCGGCAGCTCCAAGCTAAGGTTGATACGATTAGAATACCAATGAGTGCTTTTTGCATAAGAAAGAGGGTTTTGGTGAATATTATGGTTAGAAAAAAATCAAAATTGCCTTACATTTTATTTCGCAATACCTCCAGGTGTTTTTCCAATTCCACCTCATCATAAATAAGGACTTCGCGGACTTTGCTGCCCTCGCTGGGACCTACGATGCCCATGGCTTCGAGTTGATCCATGATGCGCCCGGCGCGATTGTAGCCCAGCTTGAGGCGACGCTGGATCATGGAAGTAGAACCATGTTGGTTTTGTACGATCAATCGGGCTGCATCCTCAAACATGTCATCCAAATCAGCGTATCGAAGCGGTATCGTTCCCTGAATATCGTCATCGCCATGAAATTCGGGCAACAGATAAGGCTCCGGATAGCCAGGTTGCCCCGCAATGAAGTCAATCACTCGTTCTACTTCGGGCGTATCTACAAAAGCCGATTGCAGGCGAATCATATCACCTCCCACCGATAGCAGCATATCCCCCCGACCGATCAACTGCTCTGCGCCGCCGGCATCCAGAATCGTACGGGAGTCCACCTTGGAAGCAACTTTGTAGGCAATCCGGGCAGGGAAATTGGCTTTAATCACACCGGTGATAATATTCACCGAGGGGCGTTGCGTAGCTATAATCAAATGAATGCCCACGGCACGGGCCAACTGCGCCAGGCGACCGATGGGCAGCTCGATTTCCTTGCCGGCTGTCATAATCAGATCCGCAAACTCATCAATCACCAGCACAATAAATGGTAAAAACCGGTGCCCCTTGAGCGGGCTAAGCATGCGCTGTACAAATTTTTCGTTATATTCCCGGATGTTGCGCGCCGAGGCTTTTTTGAGCAGATCGTAGCGGGTATCCATCTCGATACAAAGCGAATTGAGGGTATGAATTACCTTGCTCGTTTCGGTAGTAATTGGCTCTTCCTGCCCAGGCAGAAAGCTCAGAAAATGGTTTTCTATCTTGGAATAGGGAAATAACTCCACTTTTTTGGGGTCAATCAATACCAATTTCAGCTGGGAAGGATGTTTTTTGTACAACAAAGACATGAGTACGGCATTGATACCCACCGACTTACCCTGCCCTGTGGCCCCTGCTATGAGCAAGTGCGGCATCTTGGCGAGGTCTGCTACAAAAACTTCATTGGAAATCGTTTTCCCCAAACCGATCGGCAAATCCATTTTCGCCTGTTTGAACTTTGGCGAAGCCAGCACTTCCTTCATCGAAACCACCTGCTTGCTTTTATTGGGTACTTCTATGCCTATCGTTCCTTTGCCGGGCATAGGCGCGATAATACGAATGCCCAGTGCAGCAAGGCTTAACGCGATATCATCTTCCAGGTTTTTAATCCGAGAAATCCGAACCCCTGGCGCGGGCACGATCTCGTAAAGCGTAACGGTGGGGCCAATTGTAGCACGGATTTTGGTGATTTCGATTTTATAATGCAAAAGCGTTTCGATGATCTGATCTTTGTTGGCTTCCAATTCTGCGCGATCCACTTCCACTTTTTGATCCGAATAATCCTCCAGCAATTGTACAATAGGGTGTTCATAAGAAGAAAGCTCCAGGGTAGGGTCATAAGGTTCGCTATGATCCTTATTTTCTTCAGTTGCCTGCAAAATGGGCTGGCGTGATGCCATAGATGCACCCGAAAGCGGTGTTTCCTGAGGTTTGATTTCCTCAAATGGCCTTTCAATTTCTAATTCTGCTTCCCCTGCTTTCAAAGGCTGACTGGCATTGCCACCCGCTAAATTGAGCGCCAATTGCGGGGTTGGCTTAAGGGCTTCCTTCTCTTCTGCAATATCGGTAGCTTTTTTATTGGTTGTTGGTGCATTGACTGAGATGGGCGTTGCGGCAGTCCGTTTGCGCCGCCAGGGCAAGCGCCCCGTGATCCAGTCCAAAATATAATTGCGCGATTCTTCAAAAGCCTGCTGCGCCGTCATATCTCTGAAGTTGGGATTAAAAGACCAAACAACAATAGCGGCTATGGCAAAAACGATCAGTACAATCAAACCTAAAGTGCCAACAAAATTGATAATCCACTCATTAATTGCTTTACCGACTGCGCCGCCCCAGGGAAATGGCCCGTTTCGGAAAATAAATTCAAAAGAAACACTGAGCAAAAGCATCCAAACAAGTGCTTTTCGCACGCGTGGGTAGTAAATGCGCAAGGGCGTGCGCCAGATCATGCCAAAGCCAAACTGGATGAGAACATAAATCAGCAAAAAAGAAGACAAGCCAAAGCCATAGTAAATAAACATATTGGAAATAACTGCCCCCAGCCGCCCAAGCCAGTTACCTACCTCAAATTCGCCGGCGAGTAGCTCTACCCACGAAAACCGAAGCACCTTGTCCTGGTCTATTTGCCAGGTGAAGAGGTATGAAAAAAATGCAATGAAAAGATATAAGGCAAAAAACAGAAACAGAATGCCGATTAGCTTGGGAATTCGCTCGTCATTCAATCCTAATTTCAGAGAAAGTTGTTTGAGGTTTGTCTTTCTTTTTGCAGCCATGCTCGCGGTATCACCATTTTTTTGCTCCCAATTAAAAGCAATGCAGGCACTTGATTCTTTGCCCCCAAAACGAACAGCGCTTAAACGAGAACAATTTGTTTTTACAAAAATAGGTATTAAATATCGAAAAAAGGGAACATTTCTGCAAAAGGAAGTTTTTTGCCCATTATTAAAAAAAGGATAAGCTTGCCGGCAGGGTATTTTGGGTTAAAACCACCCACCCGCAAGTACCAATTTGCCCTATATCCCTAAGCTTAGGTATCCCTACCCAAAAAATATTATCCCCCCTGTAAGATTTAACCTATTTCACAAATACGCGAATGTTCCTATTTTTGCCTTTCGATTACAACTTAACTTTGTTGGTTTGTAAAGCAAACAACTATCTAACAACAAAAAACAGTTGCTTTTATGCTACAATTAAAGCCTGTTGATAAAAGGTCAGGATTGACACGCGAAACTTTCGCCAATGAATACCTGCTGCCAGCTAAGCCAGTAGTATTTAAAGATTTAATCGATGCCTGGCCTGCCAAGACAAAATGGTCTATCGAGTTTTTTAAAGACAAGTATGGGCACATAGAAGTCCCCGTAGTCTCTAACAATTACTCAAAACCCGGTAAGGGTTATATGACCCCCGACATGGTTGTTCCGCTCCGAGAATACCTTGAAAAGATTGAACAAGGACCAACCGATTTGCGATTATTTTTATTCAATATCTTTGTACACGCGCCTGAGTTGCGCCAAGATTTTTTTATCCCGTCTATCATGGATGGCTTCATTCGGGAGTTTCCGTTTATGTTTTTTGGTGGCAAGAGTTCTAAAGTCGCACTTCATTATGACATTGACCTATCGCACGTTTTCCTAAACCAGTTTCATGGCCGCAAGCGGATAGTGCTATTTGCGCCAGATCAGTCAAAATATATTTATCAACATCCCTTTACAGTGGCAAGCTATGTAGATGTTAATAATCCCGATTATGAAAAATACCCTGCGCTACGCAAAGTAGTGGGTTATGAAACGATGCTTGAGCCCGGCGAAACTATTTTTATGCCAAGTGGCTACTGGCATTATATCGAATATACTGATGGGGGCTACTCCATGTCGTTACGTGCCAATGAATCCTATGTACGCCGCGCCAAGGGGCTACTCAATATTGCTCGGCATTATGTAGTGGATAGGGGTTTGAATAAAATAATGGGCGATGACTGGCGAAAGATGAAAGAAGAAATGGCAAAGCGCCGCGCGGAAGAAATGTTGGTATAGCAGAAGGCATGCACCGCGCCTTTAATCATTTTTTTATGGATGCAATTCAAATCCAGCATTTCCGCTCCGAAACACCGGGCCTTAAAAATCGGATTCATTTCAACAATGCTGGCGCAGCTTTGATACCACAGCCTGGTGTTGATGCTATCGCGCAACGTTTTTATCTCTAAAGTGAAATCGGCGGCTACGAATCAGAAGCAACCGTGCACACGGAAATCGAAGGCTTTTACACCACCCTGGTGTAGAAAACCTCGATAAAGGCTCAGAACGTTGTGGCATCAGCACTTATACCGTGCAAAGCCGGCACCCGAGTGCTATCAAAACGAATTTGGCAGCCCATGGCACTAATATTTCTAAGCTACTATTCCAAAGTGCACTGATTGATGTTATGGAAAAAGGGGCGGATGGATGCTGCGCTCTAATCCAAGCGATTTTTCCCATTATTTTTTTCCAAAAAAAACTTTTAAAATAATTTGTTGATAAAACGAATTTGTTTTATCTTGCAACCAAATTATTAGAAAATGTTTTAAACAAAAAACAGTGCTTTATGATTCGGGAAGACCGGCAGCAGTTAAATGATCGCTTTATCAAGGTTTTTGAATTACTGGAAGAGCGAGGTGTTATCGTCAAAAATGATCGAAATGGCAAAGGAATGGGCGATTTTGCTGAGAAAATCCTTGGCAATCGGGCCTATGGGCATATCATTCGCGCTTATCTGAACCCTGATGACAAGCGTTGTATTGACTACCGGCAGGCGCGCATCCTCTGCCAGGAGTATGGCGTGAATGAAACATACCTCATAGATGGCATCGGTACCCCTTTTGGCTTTGATTTGCCAAGAGAAAAAGACGATAGCAATGTCGGCAAGCGAAGTAGCAATATATTGTTTACTACGGTGGAAGCTTTCGCCGGTACATCCGTAGAAACGGGTGGTTTTCAGGTGGAAGACAATGATTATTTCAGTATACCCGGCTTATCCGGTAGTGGCTTGGTCGCCTTTCCCATCAACGGGAATAGCATGGAGCCCGTCATCCAGGACGGAGACATCGTCATTTGCAAAGAAATAAGTGGCGTTAGTGAATTAAAAGACAACAAAATCTACGCCATCAAAAGCAATGGACACCTTTGGGTGAAATATGTACAGCGCCTGGTGGATAAAAAAGGCAGGGTAACTCACCTCAAACTGATTTCAGCGAATCATCTAGAACACGATCCTTTTGAAGAAGAAGTAAACGAATACACCCGATTGTACCAGGTCATCCGCCGTATCAGCGATTTATAGTACTTTGTTGAAACAAAAAATTGGCTTTTGTTTGAAAATTGAGCAAACTCAATCTTTCTGCTCAACCGCTATCATATTCGATATAAACCTATGACCTATGGAAAACGCCAAAATCGGCAGACTTGTCTGGTTTGACCTCACAATAGAAAATGCAGCGGAAATAAGCGCTTTTTACAAAGCTGTAGTAGGTTGGGAAAAATAAGCCGTAGATATGAAAGACTATGAAGACTATGGCATGAATGCCCCTGGCACACAGGATATGGTAGCGGGTATCTGCCATGCACGAGGTATGAATGCTCACCTGCCGCCACAGTGGCTACTCTACATCACTGTTGAAAACTTAGATGCAAGTCTCCATAAATGTGTACAATTAGGCGGCAAAATCATTGGCGAAAAGCAAGGTATGGGAGAACAGGGGCATTATTGCCTCATTCAAGACCCGGCAGGTGCTTATATGATGCTTTGTGGCTAAGGTTTTATGATGGAGATCTTGCTCAGATAACACAAAAGTTAAAAAAAAAGATATTATCCTGCTGTTTTTTGATTATACCCTCCCGGAGCGTTTATCGCACGGGAGTTTTTATTAAAGTACCAATCCTACCGGGCTTAAAAGTACCAAAAGTATCGTCAAATTATTTACCTTTACAGGGCTTTCGGGGTATTGTGTACCAAAAATCAAGGTATGAAAAATTACATTCAGGATTATTTGATGCAAGAAAACGGTGAAAAACCAATCTATCGAGACATTGTGAAGTGGATGTGGCGGCTCACATTTGGTGGTATGATAGCCGTATTCCTGCTGTTTATCATTCTTTTATTTACCAATCTCCCCTCAGTGGAGCAATTGGAAAACCCTAAAAGCGAACTTGCCTCAGAAGTGCTCACGGATAGTGGCGATGTAATTGGCAGGTATTATACCGAAAACAGGGTGCCTGTCCCCTACGATTCACTTTCTCCAAATCTCGTGAAAGCACTAATTTCTACAGAAGATGAGCGCTACTACACCCATAGTGGCATTGATTTTCGTGCCCTGGCACGCGCTATTGTGAAGACCTTTATTTTGGGGCAAAGCAGTTCTGGAGGAGCAAGTACCATCACACAGCAGTTGGCAAAACAATTATTCACCGGCGAGAGAGCATCGGGAGTCATGCGGGTTTTCCAAAAATTTAGAGAATGGATCATCGCCGTGAGGCTGGAGCGCAAATACACGAAAGAAGAAATCATCGCAATGTATCTCAATAAATTTAACTTCATCAACGAAGCTTATGGGATAAAAGCCGCCTCAGAAATATATTTCAACAAATCGCCAAATTCGCTGGATGTGCATGAAGCAGCGCTTTTTATCGGGATGCTGAAAAACCCTAACCGATTCAATCCGCTGCGCTTCCCCGAGCGAGCCATTACGCGCCGAAATGTTGTGCTGAGCCAAATGCTCAAAAATGGAGCAATCTCTCAAAAAGATTACAATACTTATAGCCAACTGCCATTAGACCTTGACTACACAAAACAAACACATATTGATGGCCTTGCGCCCTATTTCCGGATGGAATTGGCAAAGTATGTAAAAGCCATCCTGGCGCGCCCGGAAACTCCAAAAAAACCAGACGGTACACCCTACAACATTTACCGAGACGGCTTGAAAATTTATACCACCATTGATCCCAAAATGCAGCAAATAGCTGAAGAGGTGATGGTGCAACACATGGCTACTGTGCAAAAAACCTTTGACCGCGAGTGGCGCAACCTGGACCCCTGGAAGTACAAAAGCGGTTCCCCTACTGAAGTAAAGCTGGAGCTCCGCCAAGAGAGCCTGAAAAAATTGATCAGAGCCTCGGATCGCTATCAAAATTTACGCGCCAAATACCTGGGTGACATTCTGGACAATCTTCAAAAAGAATTTGATGATTTTAAATTCAATGATGATGACCGAGAGATCGAGCGTATGGCAAGAGAATACCAAAAGGCAGGGTATATAGACGAATTAGTGAAAGGAAATCTGATCAGCCCGAGCCTGGCAAACAAGTATCGCAAAGTAATGGAAAGCCCTTTATTTGAAGGAGTTTTGAACAAATGGGAGCAGTTGCAAAACGCAACGCAGCAAGAATTTAATAAAAAAGTAAAAATGACTGTCTTCGCCTATAATGCAAAAATGGAAAAGGACACGGTAATGAGTCCTCTGGATTCTATCAAGTATCATCGCATGTTTTTGCAAACGGGTATTCTGGCAGTAGAACCGACCACCGGGCACGTGAAAGTATGGGTAGGTGGCATCAACCATAAATATTTTCAATTTGACCACATCAATATCAACCGCCAGGTAGGTTCTACTTTCAAACCTTTCGTATATGCTACTGCCATTGCAATGCAAGGCCTATCCCCTTGCTATCAGGTGGAGGATCGGCCGATTACAATCGGCCCTGGCGATGGAAACTTCCGCTTGTTGCAATCCTGGACTCCCGACAACTCTGATGGCAGATACTCTTATCGGACATTGACACTAAAGGAAGGGCTTCGGTATTCTGTGAATACGGTCTCTGTGCACTTGATGAAATTATTGGCAGATACAGAACCTGTAAGGGGTTTGATACACCAAATGGGTATTGACAGCACTATGCGCTACCCCAATGGTCGCTATCGTGTACCCCAAACCCCCGCAATTTGCCTGGGTGCTACGGACCTTTCGGTGATGGAGATGACAGGCGCTTACACGACTTTTGCCAATAATGGTATTTACAATAAACCTATTTTTGTCACGCGCATTGAGGATCGCAATGGCAGGGTGATCTATACTGAATTGCAACAAGAAAAAACAGCTATTCCGCCCAACGCTAATTATGTAATGGTGGAAATGCTTAAATATGCAGGCACCGGCTTGTGGGGTATCAAAAGCGAAGTAGGTGGTAAAACAGGTACGACCAATGATTATGCGGATGGCTGGTTTATGGGGGTCACTCCCAAACTCGTAGTGGGCACTTGGTCAGGCGGCGAAGACCGCTGGATCAGCTTCCGCTCGCTCACGCATGGGCAAGGAGCTTATATGTCTAAGCCTTTTTTTCGAGAATTCATGAAACGTTTGGAAGCCGATCCTGATCTAAAATGGGATACCAATGCCCGGTTCTACCGCCCGCCGGGTGATCTCGGCATCGAAATGAATTGTGCGGAGTACCAAAAGCCCCGTCCTGCGCGCGAAGGGTTTGACGAAGAGCTGTTCACCGAAGATATTTTCGGCGATGAGCAAACAGAAAATGAAGAACAAGATCAGCGATAGCCATGGTTTTGTCTTTCTGCAAAAAGCCTTTCGAAGAATGCACTTCGGAAGTCTTTTTGTTTGGAAATATGTACCGGAAGCAACTATCTTTAGCGCCTGAAAATGAACCCATTCCCCATGAGAAAGCTATTTACATACACTTTTTTATTTCTTGCAATTCATTTGCTCAGCTGCCGTTCTGCCAATGAAGAGCAACTGAGCGACATTAAAATTGATACAAAAGATCCGGTTTTCCAAAAAATCCGCGACCTACAAGATCGGCAGCAAGTAGATAGCTTGTATGCTTATTTCAAAAATGAGAATCCTGTTTATCGGTACTTGGCTGTAGCGGCATTTGGTTCTATCAAAAGCAAAACGACCATTGACACAATTGCCCCGCTGCTGAAAGACCCCTCCCCTGAAGTACGAGCAGCGGCCGCTTTTGCATTGGGGCAAATCAAAGACATAGCGGCTGAAAAACACCTCATCGCGGCTTTTGAACAAACCGATACAGCAGGCACTTACAAAAAAGCCAATCGCGCTATTTTGGAAGCCCTCGGCAAGTGTGGCTCGCCCGAAACACTCCAATTGCTTAGCACGATTACGACTTATCAGCCCAAAGACACAGCACTGCTCGAGGGGCAAGCCCTGGGGCTTTATCGCTATTCGCTCCGAGAAATGGTCGTGCCGGAAGGGACGCTCCGTATGGTGGAATTGGCTTCACAAAAAGTATATCCTGAAAGTGTTCGTTTGGTTGCGGCTCACTATTTTACCCGCGCAAAAAGTGTACAGTTGGATAGCCTCATAGCACAACCACTGATTGAAGCTGTTGAAAATGAAGAAAATACGAATATACGAATGGCGCTTGCCATTGCAGTTGGCAAAGCCAAAACCCTTACGGCATTCACTGCTTTGAGCAATTTGTACCAAAAAGAAACAGACTATCGTGTCAAATGCAATATTCTAAGGGCTTTTCATAATTTTGAATACGACAAAACACAAACAATCGCAATGAATGCTCTTCGGGATCCTCAAATTCATGTGGCCGCTACGGCTGGGCAGTTTTTTGTAGAGAAAGGAATCCCCGAAGATGCTGGCGCTTACTGGCGGTTGGCAAAAGACTCCTTACCCTGGCAAGTGCAAATTGAACTCTATGCGGCAGCTATGCGGCACCTGCCACCAACAATGGGGCAATACCGCGATGCAATCAATTTGGAATTGAGAAGGCGCTTTGCCCAGGTAAACTCGCCTTATCATAAAGCAGCGACCCTGCGCGCGTTGAGCGAATGGGGCTGGAATTTCCGATTTATCCAGCGCGAGGGTTTCAGCGCTCCGCATCCGGCGATCCGTACGGCCAGCGTGGAGGCATTGGCAGCCCTTTGCGAAAAAAGAAATTATCAGAAGTTTTTTGGCAGTAGTAATAACATTGCAAAAGAATTGGCTATTTATTTCAAACAAGCAATCCAAAGCGGCGATCCAGCTATGATGGCGACAGCAGCTATTGCTTTGCGCAACCCCGACCGCAATTTCAAAACTCAATTGGATAGCCTGAGTTTTTTGGACAAGGCTTTGGCTTCGCTTGCACTTCCAAAAGAAATTGAAACTTACAATGAGTTGAAAAAAACAATTGATTACCTGAAAGGGAATAAGGATAGCGAACCCCAACCGGTGGCTTTCAATCATCCGATTGATTGGAAAACTTTCAATATGCTGATAGCTGAGCCAACGGTACTGCTGCGGACAAAGCGTGGGGAGATCAAAATTCGGCTTTTGCCGGAAATCGCGCCTGGTACCGTCGTCAATTTTGTGAAATTAGCGAAAGAAGGCTTTTACGATGGCAAAAACTTCCATCGGGTAGTTTCCAATTTTGTCATTCAGGGCGGCTGCCCCCGCGGCGATGGCTATGGTAGCCTGGATTATAGCATTCGATCTGAGTTGCCACCCATTTATTACGACCGGGAAGGCTTGGTGGGCATGGCTTCAGCAGGCAATCACACCGAAGGAACACAGTTTTTTATCACTCATTCGCCTACGCCGCATTTGGATGGCAATTATACAATCTTCGGGCGAGTGATCGAAGGTATGGATGCCGTGCACGCGATTCGGGCAGGTGATGTCATTGATAAAGTCCTCATCTTATAGTATTATCAGCTTATTGGTGAATCCGCATATTAGCTTATTGTTTTTATCTAACTAAACACAAAATGAAAAATACGCCGCTCACTGCTGTCCACATCGCTTTAGGTGCAAAAATGGCAGCATTCGCAGGATACAATATGCCTATTTCTTACGCCGGGATCATCGAAGAGCACCATGCCGTGCGCAATCACTTGGGCGTATTCGATGTATCGCACATGGGAGAATTCATTGTGCGGGGCAAGCAAGCCCTCGATTTGGTACAAAAGATAACCTCCAACAATGCTGCTACGCTTCAAATTGGGGAAGCACAGTATTCCTGCCTGCCCAATGGCAAGGGCGGCATCGTGGATGATTTGCTGGTGTATCGTTTGCCGGAGGACTATTGCTCGGAGGGTGAGCAAGCGTTTTTGTTGGTGGTAAATGCTGCCAATATCGAAAAAGATTGGAACTGGATCAGCAGCCACAATACTTTTGATACCCGGTTGATCAATATTTCTGACCAAACTGGGCTGTTAGCGGTTCAAGGCCCAAAGGCGGCGCAAGCACTCCAAAGCCTCACAGAGGTTGATTTGAGCAGTATGAAATATTACACTTTCCAAAAAGGCACATTCGCAGGATTCGACAATGTGCTGATCTCTGCCACCGGTTACACTGGCGCGGGCGGCTTTGAATTATACGCTGATAACGAAAAAATAGAACCCCTTTGGAATGCCATTTTTGAAGCGGGCAAGCCTTTTGGCGTTCAACCTGCTGGCTTGGGAGCACGCGATACGCTCCGGCTGGAAATGGGCTACTGCCTCTATGGCAATGACATTGATGAAACGACATCGCCGCTGGAGGCGGGCTTGGGCTGGATCACCAAATTGCAAAAGGGCGAGTTTATTGATTGTGAGTTTTTAAAAAAACAAAAAACAGCAGGAGTAACGCGCAAATTGGTGGGTTTTGAAATGCTGGAACGCCGAGTGCCTCGCCACGATTATCCCATCGAAGATGCAAGCGGTACAGTCATTGGCAAAGTAAGCTCCGGCACGCAATCGCCTTCGCTGGGCATACCCATTGGCATGGGGTACGTGCAAACTGCCTACGCAGCACCGGATACGGAAATCATGATTGCCATAGGCAGTAAAAAATTGCCTGCCAAAGTTGTAAAGCTCCCTTTTTTGAAATAAAATGAGCGTAGGGCAATCCGTACAAAGATTGAATTTAAATAAGTGCCTGTGCCTGTTTTAAACAAAAATGAAGATTTTTTATTTATCTTGTACGAATTTTAATTTCAGGAACTTTTGAAAGTTATACGCATGACTTTTCAGGAAGGCAAAGAACGGTTCATACAAGCCTGGGGGGCACTTGGTACTAATTGGGGAATCAATCGGACAATGGCTCAAATCCATGCCTTGTTGCTTATTTCACCACATTCTCTGAGTGCAGATGACATCATGGAGGAACTCCAGATATCGCGTGGCAATGCGAATATGAACCTTCGGGCTTTAATGGACTGGAATTTGGTGTACAAAGAGCTTAAACCTGGCGAACGAAAAGAATTTTTTGTAGCAGAAAAAGACATGTGGGAGGTGGTACGAAATATTATTCTGCAACGAAAGAAAAAAGAACTGGAACCCATGCTGCGGGTGCTCGATGAGCTTTCCGATGTAGAAATATCCAATACTGATTCGGAGGAATTCAGCAAGGTGATCAAAGACGTAAAGCTTTTTGCCAGCAAAGCCGATTCTACGCTCGATTCCCTCACTAAGTCAGACTCCAATTGGTTTATCGGCACTTTTATGAAAATGATTAAGTAAGCAACCTGTTCTCTTTTATTTGAATGTACAGGGCTTTAGCGCAGATAAATTTGTAAGCCTACATTGAAAGAGAGGTCCAATTGCTTATCATCCACTTTTACGCCCCCCAATTCGAAGTTATTTTTATCCTGCTCAAAGAGCAACAGCCCTTCTACAGCGATGTATTCATTGATAAAAAGAGCCAAGCCTGGTCCTACAAAAAAATCGGTGCTATAAGTTGTGCTTTTTTCACCCACATCGGGCTTGAACGAAGCAGTAAAAAAAGAGATACCCGCAGTAGCCAGAGGCTTGAGCATAGGTTTGCTAAGATTAAAATAATATCGTACAAAAGGGCCGATACCAATGCCGGAACCACTAAATCCGTCGCCACTCGAAAAAGTAAGGTCTATGCTACTTCCCACTGCCAGGTTTTTCATCACAAAATATCCGGCATCTGGTATCAATGTAAGGTTAAAAACAGCGTTATCGCCTGAAATATCCTGGATATTCATTTTCCCTGTACCACCAATAAGCCAGGAGCCTTTATCGGTTTGGGTATATCCTGTTGAAAGGATCAGTACCATTAGCACAGCAAGCAGATAGGCTATCTTTTTCATAAGATGACAACAAGCGCGCGCCTGGTAAATTGAATTTTATCATTAAGTCTGGCGCATTTCTAAAACGTATCAGATTTGTAGGCTTCAAAAACCTATATTAAAAAACTAAATTTACAACCCGATAAGCATTAAAAAAATTGCAAACACCGGTAATGCGCTGATACTTATTTATCATCTCCAAAAAAAGCAAGAATCCGATCCGCCAGTTCCAAGCCAATAAGCGCCTGCGCCTCTTGCGTAGAAGCGCCGATGTGCGGTGTCATAGAAATTTTAGAGTGTTCTAATATTTCTTTGCGAGGCGTTGGTTCAAAATCAAATACATCCAAGCCCACGCCTGCCAATTTACCACTGTTGAGTGCATGGAGCATGGCTTCTTCATCCACTACACCGCCACGAGAAGTATTGACCAGGAAGCTACCATCTTTCATTTTGGCAAATTCTTCTTTGCCAATCAATGGCGTACCACCGCTGAAAGGCACATGCAGCGTAAGAAAATCTGCACTACGAAGTACTTCATCTCGGTCGTATGTTTGCATGTTGATTGAAAAGCTCACATTTTCGCTGTGAAACAAGGTCAACTCAATGTTAGCCTCATGTACTACAATATCAGCAGGCATCACCTTCATACCTAGCGCTAATCCAATCCGAGCAGCTTCCTGCCCGATCCGACCAAAGCCAATGATGCCCAAGGTTTTGCCACGCAATTGGAAACCTTCTGAGTACATGTCCTTGAGTTTTTTGAATTCCGAAGCACCTTTTATTGGCATCGCACGATTGGACTGGTGCAAAAATCGAACCAGCGAAAAAATATGTGCAAAGGCTAATTCTGCCACTGATTGCGAAGAAGCTGCGGGCGTGGCAATCACCTCAATGCCCTTACTACGCGCATAATCTGCATCAATATTATCCAAACCCACCCCTCCGCGAGCGATGATTTTCAAATTGGGACAAGCATCAATCAATTCCTTGCGTACTTTGGTAGCGCTGCGTACGATAATCACATCGTAATCAGGAAGCACCTTCAACAGATCTTCTTGCGCAACTTTTTCCGTATCAACCTGATACCCTGCTTCTTCGAGCAGCGTCAAACCATCAGGGTGAATACCGTCATTAGCCAGAATTTTTATCATTATTCCAGTTATTTTTGATGGTCACAAAATTTGAATGCAAAGAAAGGTTTTTTACCCCTTAAATCCATCGCAAAGGACTGAAATAATTGTAAAAATCTTGACAGCGCTACTATTTTGTAGGTTCTGAAAAAGTAGGAAAGCTGGCAAGTGTATAGTGAGCATACTTCTGGGTGCTTGTTATCGGAAATTTGTACTGCCGCATAAAACTGGAGAATAAAGCACTAAGTTCCTCCGTACGGGCATTGCGAGAATCGGGGCGCACTACGAAGCCTATATGATCAATTGCGCCATCTGCGTTCCAAAACACATGGAGGCGCATTTTCACTCCTTTCAAATCAAAGTTAATTCTGCCAGCATAGTTTTCCAACTCTTTCATCATGCCCAGCCAATTATCGAAAGCGACTTTCATGTCGTTATTGCAGGCGCTAAGTAAGTTTTGGGCATAGTCTTGTTTTGCAAGCTCGTAGGCTTCTTCGTACTTTCCTAATTCAAACACTTTGGGTAGCGCATTAGAAGCATCCTGCGCAAATGAGAGGGTCTTACAAAAAAGGCTGAGCAACAAAGTAGTGATTTTGATATAATTCATGGTTTTTGGCTTTGAACAAAGTTAAGAAATGGCTTTTATAAGCTTATACTAACTGCGAATTAAATTTCATGAGTTCCTCTGGTGCATTTTTAAAATATGCCAGACTTATGTGATTCCAAGATCTTTATCAAAACAACTAAACTCATAAGGTACTAAGCAAACTTAGTTTTTTCTTTTTGTAACTTTTTCGGGTACTTTTACGTCTCAATATAAACGAAAGGGTGGAAATTTCATTGCTTGTTTTCAAACTAATAAAGGCAATTAATTGTATTTTTATCGAGGCATTGGATGAGATCATCTATTATTAGTGAAATATCTAAGTGCAAACCTTTATTTTGAGGGTATTATGGTTATTGATATCATTTTCATCATTGTAGCAGGATTTGGTTTTTACATGGGTTTTTCCAGAGGAATCATCCAGACCGTTTTCACCATTATATCTTACATATTTGGGCTGATAGCAGCATTCAAGCTTACACCGGCGGCGACTAATTTTCTGGAAACAGCCTTTGGCAGTGAACACCCGATGATGTTTGCAGCAGGTTTTTTACTTGTTCTATTTGGTACGATCATGCTTTGGCGGCTCATATCCAGGTTTTTTGTGGGCGCATTAGAGTCCGCCAATATCAATATCCTCAACCAAGCAGCTGGCGGTGCCTTGTTGGCGGCCATTTTTATTCTCATTTACAGCACCCTGATTTGGTTTGGGGTTCAATCTCATATTGTGAAAGACGAAGCCATGGAAGAATCCATGACCTATCCATTGCTAAAAGAATACCCCACTGCCACTTGGGCGGTGCTAAAAAAAATCAAGCCTTCTTTGCTTGAATTTTGGGACCATTCCGTGGAGGCAATGGATAAGATAGAAAGAATTAGCATAGAACAGACAGAAGAAGAATCCAACATTTACGATGTACCTGATGAGGAAAGCACCTCTTCCAGACGATAAGACTACAGGGCAAAGCGCCTGGCTTCTTTTGTATCTGTTTTTTATAGATGCGATTCTCAATTTGTACGGTGAACTGACTGCCAACCAGTTATTGCTCTACATCTCCAAGCCACTGCTAATTTCCCTGCTGGCAATTTGGTTTTATTTTACGAATCAGCGCTCATTTTCCCAAACGGTTAAGTTTGTTTTTATCGGTTTACTTTTTTCTGTATGTGGCGATGTCCTCTTGATGTTCACTGCCCAGGCTTCCATTTTTTTCCTGCTTGGCCTCATAAGTTTTTTATTAGCCCATTGCTGCTATATCGCAGGTTTTTTGAGCTATCCGGCGGCGCGGCAAGGGTTCGTGAAAAGGAAAGTCATTTCCATTATACCATTTCTACTATTTTTAATTTTGTTTAATTCTTTTTTATACAATAATATTCCTGTAGGTCTAAAAATTCCAGTATTGGTTTACAGTATGGTTATTATTTTAATGGCAATCACAGCACTCAATTTACAATCGCTTCTTCCCAAAGCTGCCTTTCAATCGCTATTTGCGGGGGTTTTGCTCTTTCTTTGTTCCGATAGCATACTGGCTATTGAAAAATTCAAAACCCTTTTTGATTCCGAAAAACTCTCCGGTTTTATGATTATGATAAGCTATATTTCAGGACAATATAGTATCGCGAAAGGCATTACAAAAGCCAGTTCAAACGCTTCCCCTATTTCTGATACGCCAGATAGACAGCGCTAATCGAAAAGGGAAAATAATAGCACTCACGATGCTACCTACTCCAAATAATAGCATTTCGCTATAAATATAGCTACCAATACTTTCAGTTGTTGTTGCATCGGATGCCGTGCCAAGCATTGCCGCGATGCCATAATTGTCCAAGGAAGTTTGGAAATTATTTAATGCTTGAATGAGATAAAAAACAAAAGGGACAGATAAGAAAATAAATACAAGTTTTAATACTTGTTTATGAGCTAAAAAAGTATAACGAAGTAAAAAAACATAGCGTGTGATTGTAATAAAGACGATAATGTAAATAATATTTGTAATAAGAAAGGAATAGGAATTCCAATAAGGTAGTATAGGATATAAGATGCCAACGAGTAAAATAAAAGTAAAAATCCACCAAAGTATTTCAAATTTTACAAGTAGTGAATTTTTTTTCATGCAAATGAGAAATGTGATGTATGTCAACGTGAAGTTTCAGGGCTGAAGCGAAAACGAAAAAAAGAGTTGGCGACGACCTACTCTCCCGCGACTGCAG